>NZ_JAJAEO010000139.1 GCF_020447225.1 Methylophaga pinxianii
ACAGCAAACACCTCATTAAGTATTCAAAGGACGGCGCTGCCGTCCGCGCTATTCATCCCCGCCCTGAACGACGGGGCTTTTCGCGCAATCCGGTAAATCTGTCGTTATGAAGGAATAAAGCCGGTAAAGCAGCGCCATCTGTACAGATAACCGTAAAAACGTCGTCATTTACCGTTTATTTGTCGTTTTAATGCTGTCCTGGCGAACCGTAATTTTGTCGTTATTAAAATGCCAAGCTAAGCTACGAAACGGTCATTCAAGGTAGATAAAGCCTTGCTATTGCTATGTTTAACAACAGGTAACCGTAATTCTGTCGTACTGTACCGTTAATTTGTCGTTTTCAGGCGATAAAATAACGCCGTAAATCTGTCGCACTATCGTTTGTAAAGTATTGATACTAAACACTTTAAAGGGTTTTTGATTTTTATGGTGTCACGCAGCAGTCAATTTGTCGCTGTATGCCGCTTATTTGTCGCTCTAAAACCGTGAATTTGTCTCTGTAGTACCATATTGCTGTCGCTTTGTAACCGTTATGATGTCGTGGTGAAAAGCCGTAAAGTCAGATATAGCAACAAAATCGAGATGGCTAAAACAGTAAAAGCTTTTAAAACAGAAAATAGAAGCAATTTTCTGATTGTCTGTATTGCTGTCTTTTAGGCACATCTCCTTTGTCCAAGATCGACTTACATTCCGTTTGTAACATCTAACAGGCAAAGTACGATCCGAGAAGATGATAGATAAAGCCACCCTTCACATGAAAGGTGGCTTTTTTGCATCAGGCTTGTTTAAGCATGGCGGCATGGCATTTCAGGTTCGCTAAAATCCCCTCAACGCCAATTTCAGGCCGGTTTTTCATCAGCTGAGCCAGAAACAGACTACGAATTTCATAAACGTCACTGGCCGAGATAGGCACGGCGATTTGATGATGGTCTTTGGCAGACATATTCACAAAGTAGTTTTTTCCCTGATTTTCAATCATCAATCGCTTGGTATTGTCTGCACCGTAGTTGGTAAGCTCAACTTTTGGTAATAAACCAAACATCACAGCGGCAACACTGGGTAAATCACTACGAGTGATCTGAATGCGTAATTTTTGATTCCAATTGTACTGGCGAGTGGCCACGGACATCGCACCATCAACGGCAATAGTGGCATTCCCGCCACGGGTTTCATCATAGGCAAAATAGAGTGCTGAATGTCTGCCATAGACATGATGGCCTACAAAATTACGTTTTTCAGTATCGACTTGGTGCTGACCACCAGCAGGTTCTTGGTGTTTTGCTGCAGGTGCATTGGGATGTGCCACTGTTCGGGCCGGTGCTGGCTGATTGATGGTCGATTGCTGGACGGGTTTTGACTGAGCCACTGGCCGTGGCTGTCTGGGTGGGGGTGTATCCATATTATTTTGTGCGGGGGCGGCATCGAGCATCGGTTGACCCTGCGGCTTGTCTGCAACAAAGACTAAATCAGGCTGTTCTTTGTAGTGGCCGATGATACTCAGCACATCATCACGCGCCTTGGCGTTATTGGTGCAATACTCCAACGCTTTCGCAAATAAAGGGACTTTACTCACAACCGCCAGGCCTTTTTGAGACAGGCGTAGGCGAATACCGGCGGTGGCCAGTGTTTGGTTAGTAGATTCAAGAGTAAGCGATGTCATAAAAACCTCCGTTTGATGTGTTTATGACTGTCATATTATAACACATTCATATTCACGCAACCCCATAACCAGCCTGACACTCCGCGCCATGAAAGCTCACATCTTTCGAGCGGTGAAAATCTTTCTATTTTGATTTCCTTTCCTTTTATTTATCGCTTATTTCATTTTATTTACGGCTACGCCGGGTCGTCATGGCAGTTGGAATATTCCTTTGCACGGCTTCGCCGCTAAAGAGTCGAGCGCGATACGATCACATCGGCAGGTCAATTTGGAAAGGTGTGTGCTACGAGAGAGGGAGGTTAGGCTTGCTTAAATGTGTCTATGTTATAATATACCTATTATTAAAACCGAAATAGGGAAGCTGATGGAACACTCCACTGAGTTGATGAGGCTTATCGAACGCTTTGAAGCGGTGTATTTGCCACTTCGCGATCAACAGTTTGCCGTCGCTGACTTTGTTCGGGGGGATACGTCCTATCCGTTCTGGGCACATTTGAATGCCGACAGAAATACGGTGGCACTGTATATCGAAGCGTTGGAGTACTTGGATGACGATGCACAAGCTGGTAGCACAAGCTCTATGCCTGCTGTCTTGGGTGTACCGTATGAGATGCTGGCGGAGGTGCGATCCATAAATGATCTGCGTGATGAGTTGGCCAGATTTCTTCGCAGTACCGACAAGGAATCAACGCTTGAGGGTATGCCTTTGAGCAAGTACTTGCTGGAGAAGGTCGGTTTACGTCGGCTGAATCGTAAAATGGCCGGTCGAACCTTTCGCGTACTTGAAAAACGCCCCGAATCTATCAGTTTTACCTGGTCACAATCAAGAACTATTCTGAAACTCTCCCGTGAACAGGCAATCGAGTCGGCTGCACGAAAAATCAATAAAACGCCGGACAAAAAGCAACGTAAATTGCTTGAGGCTGAGCAATCAAAGCTGATGTTACTGCCAGAAGGTGAAATTCTGGCGCGTGTGAACACGCCTGCGCCTCAACCCAAGGTCAATATCCTCATTGAAGGTGAGCGTATTCCGGTCACAACAGCCCATTTACCGCTGTTTTACCCTGCAAATGAAGGCGATCCATTGCCGGTAATCGTGCCACTCCCTAAAGAATGGCAGCAGAGAGTCCGTGTTAGACGCTCAGATGCATTACTAGAGGCAGAGCCATATTGCCCGCTTTTGAATATTCATCGTTATTTACCGGAAGACAAATTAAGGAAGCAGAAAAAATGATTAAACACACATACTATTCATGTCGGTTGCCCTTATCTTTTGGCGCACGGTATTGGTGTATGCAGCATATCGCGACAGTGAACGCGTCAAGACCCTAAAAGCCTCTGCCGTCAATTGCGTACAAGCTGGATCTCCAAACTGTGACGGGCTTGCTGACAATGGCGTTGCGGTAGAGGTGTCTGTGCACAATGACGCCTATCAGACCGCTATCAAGAACAAAGTGCTGGATGTGAACGACAAGCCACGAAAGCAAATCAAAGCACTCGATGTATTCACTCACCAGTATGCTGCAGAAAATGGCATTTCTTTGCCTGACAGCTATACTTCACGCTGGCCAAAACCCGAAAATGACTGACAAGGAGGTTGACATTGCTCGAACAAAATATCGTCAAATTAGCAAAAGCACGCCTTGAGGCGCTTAAAATCCTTGCACAAAACCATATTGAGTTTTTGGATGTATACGTGCTGTACAGCGAAATTAAAGGGTTAGTAGATCTGCGCCTCATGAACCCTAACCACCTTTCCGATGACGCGGTAAACGAATTGATCCTTGTGGACAATCTGGCCTCACTCACCATGAGAAGCGTTAATCCTGAAGCTATTAAAGTCAGAACGGAACAAGGTGCCCGGTTAGATGAATATATGGTCATGAGTGAACGTGAGCTGGCAGATCTGATATTCAAGCACGGTGGACGTTTTAACAATCCGGACGCCATCTCCGTGGCCATGCACCGGAAGATCATAGATGATGTTAAAAACGAACGCGCATGCTATGAGCGAATTGAGCAGCGGGAAGCTGCCAGTCTGAAAGAATAAGACCAAAAGAACTAGAGTCATCGAATCTGGAGAAACAAATGAAGGTAACCACAGATCAAATCGATTTTCTTGAATCACTAATTGACCAGGGCATTGAACTTGCCGCTACTCATCCAACGATGGGTACGTTCGACATAAGAGCGGATGAAGTGGGTCCCTTTTTAGCCGATCCCGATCTATTCATCGCCACGAGTTTTGGTGTCAGTAAAGAGACGCTTCGGGGTTACAACGAATTCTGGAATGGATTTCAATGTATTGGCACAACCCAACAAGGGGTGCAATGTAAATCCTATGCCCCAAATGGCCATTACGTAGATAGCACAAAACTCTTTCATCCTGCCAACACAAACTGCTATTGTAAAATCCATCAAAAACAGGCCAGAGAAAAGCTGCATTAGATATCTTTACAGCTCCAGCTGTATGCGTCAGGCAAGAGCTGAGAGCTTTGGTTAGACAATGAAAGCGTATTTCTTTAGGAGCAACACTTATCTCGATGCAGTTTAATCCCGAGTCCAGTACGGACGAAATAATGCCCTTCGTAAAGCTCGTCTGTCTGGATATTCATCGCCTTGGATTAGGCGATTCACTTATTTCAGGCTACCTGGTGATGCAATTGGTGTCACTTGCTCAGTCACCACAACGGGGCATAGATTTTCTGTCTGTCCTGGATGTTATTGAGAATATAGAAAAGGTGCCTGCAGAAGCAAGACGGCGTGTATCATCATTCAGCCAGCAAAAAGAGCTTGAAGGGCTGTTTAAGGCCCATTTCTATGACACTGCTTTCATGGTCAAAAACCTTCAACAGGGTCTGGCCAGCCAAAGTGATACAAACAGGAAAGCGATAATTGAAAAATATGGCATCACCGAAGGTCAATCACCATCACCAGAGCAAATCTCAGCACTTACACACGAATTAGTATCGGGGACGTTGGAAGAACGAGCCGAGAATGAAAAAGAAAACACCGGCGGATGGATAGTAATGGACAAGGTAGATGGTCGGTACCGGTATCTTTGTCTAGCTTCACATGAACTGGCACGCCAACAACCAGAGCAGCTCTTAGAGGAAATTGAAAAGGGTAGAGAGTCCATGCCCGATTTTCAGAAAATGTATATCTGGGCAATAAAGCAGTCCAAGCTACAGAAAATAGAGTAAGTAAAGACTAAACAACAACAAAAATAACGTATTAATTGTATGACAACAGGAAAACAGTATGACAAGCACCCAACAACGCGCCGCCCTCCAAAGACAAATCTGGCAAATTGCCAATGATGTTCGCGGCTCAGTGGATGGCTGGGACTTCAAGCAATATGTGCTCGGTACGTTGTTTTATCGCTTTATCAGCGAAAACTTTGCCAGCTACATCGAGGGCGGTGATGACAGCATTCATTACGCTGCACTGAGTGATGACATCATCACAGATGACATCAAAGATGATGCCATCAAGACTAAGGGGTATTTCATCTACCCCAGCCAACTGTTTGCTAATATCGCTAATGGCGCAAACACCAACGAAAGTTTGAATACCGATTTAGCAAACATCTTTTCGGATATCGAAAATTCTGCCAATGGTTATCCGTCCGAGCCGGACATTAAAGGCTTGTTTGCTGATTTTGATACCACCAGTAATCGTCTTGGTAATACCGTTAAAGATAAAAACCTGCGTCTTGCAGCCGTGTTGAAAGGTGTCGCGGCATTAAATTTTGGTGACTTTGAAGGCAGCCAGATTGATTTGTTTGGTGATGCGTATGAGTTCTTGATCTCAAACTATGCAGCCAATGCCGGTAAATCTGGTGGTGAGTTTTTCACCCCGCAGCATGTTTCAAAGCTCATTGCCCAACTTGCCATGCACAAACAAACTAGCGTTAACAAGATTTATGACCCGGCTGCCGGTTCTGGCTCACTGCTACTGCAGGCCAAAAAACACTTTGATGCCCATATCATTGAAGAAGGCTTTTTCGGTCAGGAAATCAACCACACCACTTATAACCTGGCGCGGATGAATATGTTTTTGCACAATATCAACTATGACAAGTTCAATATGATGCTGGGCAATACGCTGACAGACCCACACTTTGGTGAAGATAAGCCGTTTGATGCCATTGTCTCTAATCCGCCTTATAGCGTGAAATGGATTGGCTCAGACGACCCCACACTGATTAATGATGAACGCTTTGCTCCTGCCGGCGTATTGGCACCCAAGTCTAAGGCCGACTTTGCGTTTGTATTACATGCACTCAGCTATCTTTCTAGCAGAGGTCGTGCAGCGATTGTATGCTTTCCGGGCATTTTCTATCGTGGTGGTGCTGAGCAAAAAATCAGAAAGTATCTGGTCGATAACAACTATGTCGAAACGGTGATTTCACTCGCACCAAACCTCTTTTATGGCACGACCATCGCCGTCACCATTCTGGTGCTATCCAAACATAAGAGCGATACCACCACCCAGTTTATTGATGCCAGCGGTCTGTTTAAGAAAGAAACCAATAACAACACGCTCACTGATGAGCATATTCAGAAAATCATGGATGTGTTCGACAGCAAGGAAAATGTTGACCATCTGGCCAAATCAGTGCCGCATGAAGATATTGCAGCTAATGATTACAACCTGTCGGTTAGCAGCTATGTGACAGCTTTGGACACCCGTGAAGTCATCGACATCACAACGCTCAATGCAGAGCTGAAAACCACCGTGACCAAAATCGACCAACTGCGTATGGATATTGATGCCATTGTGGCTGAGATAGAAGGCGAGGAGGCTTAAGGATGAGCAGCGTGAGTTTTATGGAAAAGCTGCTGGATGGGGTTGAAATAGAGTGGAAACTTTTAGGAGATGTTGGTGAAGTTACAAAATTAGCAGGTTATGAATTTACAAAGCATGTTTACTACTCAGATAGCGGTAAGATTATCGCTTTAAGAGGGCTAAATGTTAAAAATGGCTCACTGGAGCTTAAAAATGTTAAATACATTGACGGAAGCGAGTTCTCAAAATTGTCGAGAAGCAAGTTATATAGAAATGACATGCTCTTCACATATGTTGGAACAATTGGTGAAGTAGCATTAGTTGATGAGGATGACAGGTATTATCTAGCGCCTAACGTTGCCAGAATTAGGTTTACTAATGCATCTATAAATCCTGTGTTCATGAGGTACTACTTTCAGACTGATGATTTCGAAAAGTCACAAATTGATCGTTATCTGGCATCTTCATCAATGAAGAATTTAACGATGGCTAATATTAGAAAGTTCAAAATCCCTATACCCTGCCCTGAGGACCCCAAAAAATCGCTTGAAATCCAAGCCGAAATCGTCCGGATACTGGACACCTTCACCGAGCTGACCGCCGAGCTGACCGCCGAGCTGGCCGCCCGTAAAAAACAATACAACTACTATCGTGATAAGTTGTTGACGTTTGAGGAGGGTGAGGTTGAGTGGAAGCCGCTCGGTGAAATTGGTCAGGTTCGTATGTGTAAGCGAATATTAAAATCTCAGACGCTGCCCGAAGGAGACATTCCTTTTTACAAAATTGGTACTTTTGGGAAATCACCCGATTCTTTTATTTCGAGAAGTCTGTTTGAGAAATACAAATCAAAATATAGCTATCCGAGAACCGGTGAGGTCCTGATTTCTGCTAGTGGCACCATCGGGCGTACAGTTATATTTGATGGCGCAGATTCGTACTTCCAAGATAGTAATATCGTCTGGATTGAGAATGATGAAAGACTAGTCCTTAACAAGTTCTTGTTTTATTTCTATCAAATTGCAAACTGGGGCACATCTGAAGGTGGGACAATCAAAAGGCTTTATAACAATAACTTGAGAAAACTATCGATTCCTATTCCACACCCAAACAATCCTCAAAAGTCACTTGAGGAACAAGCCCGAATCGTCTCCATCCTCGACAATTTTGACGCCTTGACCAACTCCATCACCGAAGGCCTGCCCCGCGAAATTGAGTTGCGCCAGAAACAGTACGAGTATTACCGTGATTTATTGTTAAGCTTTCCGAAGCCAGACGAGCAGGCCGCTTGATATGTTGATGTCGCCAGGTAAAGTTACCCCATTAAACGTTGTTTACCGAGCGATTGAGGCGTTTAGCCCCACAGAAAACTGGTTGCTAACTGCAACTTCTAAGAATTGCTTACCAGTTCAAATCGTTAGTCGATTTAATCACTTCTAAGGAAAAGGAGTTTCCGATGGCCAGCAATATTGAGATTTACCAAACTGATGATGGGAAGCTTGAGCTGAACGTTGCGCTTGAGAACGAAACGGTTTGGCTTTCACAGGCGCAAATGGCTGAATTGTTTGGTACAAAACGGCCAGCGATTACCAAGCATTTAAGCAACATCTACAAAGCCGCTGAATTGGCTGAGGAAGACACATGTTCCATTTTGGAACATATGTCAGATCACGGGCAAAAATACAAAACCAAGCTCTACAATCTCGATGCCATTATTTCCGTGGGTTATCGTGTGAACTCAGCGCGTGCAACGCAATTCCGGCAATGGGCTACACGCACGTTAAAGCAACATCTTGTTGAAGGTTACACGCTTAACCAGCGCCGATTGCAAGATCGGGGCGTTGAGTTTGAACAAGCGATTGCTCTGCTTTCTCGTACTCTTGCAAACCAACAGTTGGTGAGTGATGAGGGCGAAGCTGTGCTGGCTGTCATTAACGATTATGCGCGCAGTTGGAGCCTATTGCAGGGTTACGATGAACAAAGTCTGCAAGCGCTATCCAACAAACAAGGCGATATGCATGCGCTGATGCTGGATGACGCATTGGCCGCTATTGGTCAGCTCAAGAGAACGCTAATTGCTAAGGGCGAAGCCACTGAACTCTTCGGCCAGCTCCGAGGAGAAGGCCTAGCTTCAGCGCTGGCTACCATCGAGCAAGGTTTTGGTGACGATCTGTTTTACCCTAATGTCGCGAGTCGTGCTGCTCATTTGCTGTACTTTGTGATTAAGAATCACCCTTTAGCTGACGGTAATAAACGCAGCGGTTCTTTTTTGTTTTTGTGGTATTTGCGAATTAACCAGCATCTGCTAGCCAAGCCTGTTGAAGAATTGATTAATGACAACACGCTGGTAGCGCTGGCCTTATTAGTGGCGGAAAGCCAACCGGTTCAGAAAGAGCTGATGATTCGGCTGATTGAGCATTTTATTCTGCTAAAAACGGATAACTGAGGAAGACATGAGCGAATATAAAACTATCGCCGAGTCAAAGAATTTCATCGTACTCGAAAAATACACCAGGGAATGGGATGCGGTTGAAAGCTACCAAAGCGAAGGTGACTTAGAGCGTGAGCTGATCCAGGATTTGGTCAATCAAGGCTATGAATATCTGCCAAAGCTGAGTAACACTGTGTCCATGCTGGACAATGTGCGAACCCAGTTGCAAACCCTCAATAATGTGGTGTTTTCTGAAGGTGAATGGCGGCGTTTTATCGAGACTTTTCTGGATAAACCCAGTGATGGCATCGTCGATAAAACACGCAAAATTCATGATGACTACATCCACGACTTCACGTTTGATGATGGTCGTATTCAAAATATCTACCTGCTCGACAAAAAGAATGTGGCGCGAAACAAAGTGCAGGTTATCAAGCAATTCGAGCAAGCTGGCAACCACGCCAACCGATACGACGTCACTATTCTGGTCAATGGCCTGCCACTGGTACAGATTGAACTGAAAAAACGCGGTGTGGCGATACGTGAAGCCTTTAATCAGGTGCATCGTTATAGCAAAGAGAGCTTTAACAGTGATAATTCGCTCTATAAGTACCTGCAGTTGTTTGTGATTTCCAATGGCACCGACACCCGCTATTTTGCCAATACCACTCAGCGAAACAAAAACAGCTTCGATTTCACCATGAACTGGGCAAAGTCTGACAATAACCTGATTAAGGACCTAAAAGACTTCACCGCCACTTTCTTCCAGAAAAACGTGCTGCTAAAGGTGCTATTACATTATTCAGTATTTGATACCAGCGATACGCTGCTTGTCATGCGTCCTTATCAAATCGCCGCCACTGAGCGGATCTTGTGGAAGATAAACAGCTCGTTTGAGGCCAAAAAATGGAGTGAGCCGGAAAGTGGAGGTTTTATCTGGCATACCACAGGCTCCGGCAAAACCCTGACCAGCTTCAAAGCGGCGCGTCTGGCTACAGAACTTGCGTTCATTGAGAAGGTGTTTTTTGTTGTAGATCGCAAAGACCTCGATTATCAAACCATGAAAGAGTATCAGCGTTTTTCACCTGATAGCGTCAATGGCTCTGACAGCACTGCAGGTTTAAAGCGAAACCTAGACAAAGATGACAACAAAATCATCGTCACCACCATTCAGAAACTGAACAATCTGATGAAAAGCGAGGGTGATCTGCCCGTTTATAACAAACAGGTAGTGTTTATATTCGATGAATGTCATCGCAGTCAGTTCGGAGAAGCCCAGAAAAATCTAAAAAAGAAATTCAAAAAGTATTATCAGTTTGGTTTTACTGGTACGCCTATCTTCCCTGAGAACGCATCCGGTTCTGAAACGACCGCCAGTGTCTTTGGCAAGGAATTACATTCTTACGTCATCACTGATGCTATCCGAGATGAAAAAGTGCTCAAATTCAAGGTGGACTACAACGATGTCCGAGTGAAGTTTAAGGCCATTGAAACTGAGCAGGATGAACAAAAACTCAATGCTGCAGAAAACAGGGAAGCCTTGCAACACCCTGAGCGAATTCGTGAAATTTCTGAATATATTCTGAAAAACTATCGCCAGAAAACCCATCGACTGCAACCTGGTGCCAAGGGCTTTAATGCCATGTTTGCGGTGAGCAGTGTTGAAGCTGCCAAGCTCTACTATGAGTCCCTGAATAATCTTCAGAAAGACAGTGAGAAACCACTGAAAATCGCCACTATCTTCTCGTTTGCAGCCAACGAGGAGCAGAATATGGTGGGCGCTATACCTGATGAGAGCTTTGATGTCTCGGCCATGAATAGCAGCGCCAAGGAGTTTCTAAACGCGGCAATAGCTGACTATAACGCTTATTTCAAAACCAGCTTCAGCGTAGACAGCAATGGCTTTCAAAACTATTACAGAGATTTGGCCAAACGGGTTAAGGAAAAAGACATTGACCTGTTGATTGTCGTGGGCATGTTCCTAACTGGCTTTGATGCGCCGACACTCAATACCTTGTTCGTTGATAAAAACCTGCGCTACCACGGACTGATGCAGGCCTTTTCGCGTACTAACCGCATTTATGATGCGACCAAGACCTTTGGCAATATCGTCACATTCCGCGATTTGGAAAAAGCCACCGTGGATGCCATTACGTTATTTGGTAATAGCAACACCAAAAACGTAGTACTGGAGAAAAGCTACACAGAATACATGGAAGGGTTTACCGACGCCGTCACCGGTGAGGCCCGACGCGGCTTTATGGATGTGGTGCATGACTTGGAGCAGAAGTTTCCAGACCCAGCCAACATTGAAAAAGAGGCCGACAAAAAAGAATTTGCCAAACTCTTTGGTGAATATCTGCGCGTTGAAAACATCCTGCAAAACTATGATGAGTTTGCCAGCCTGAAAGCGTTGCAAGATGTAGACATAAGCGATCCACAAGCGGTCGTAGCATTTAAGGCTGAGCATTACCTTAATGATGAGGATTTTGCCGCGCTGCAGACCATCAGAATGCCGGCTGAGCGTAAAGTCCAGGATTACCGATCAACCTACAACGATATACGAGACTGGCTGCGCCGTGAGAAGGCAGGGGAAGAGCAATCCAAGTCTAAGATTGACTGGGATGACGTGGTGTTTGAGATCGACCTGCTTAAATCTCAGGAAATTAATCTCGACTATATTCTGGAACTCATCTTCGAGCACAACAAGAAAACCACAAGCAAAGCTGAACTGGTTGAAGAAGTGCGACGGGTGATAAGAGCCAGTCTTGGTAATCGCGCTAAAGAGAGCCTTGTGGTCGATTTTATCAATCAGACCAACCTCGATGAGCTGGGTGATAAGTCTGGCGTAATTGAAGCCTTCTTTGCTTTTGCCCAAGCAGAG
Organism: Methylophaga pinxianii; assembly: GCF_020447225.1. Lineage (GTDB taxonomy): Bacteria > Pseudomonadota > Gammaproteobacteria > Nitrosococcales > Methylophagaceae > Methylophaga > Methylophaga pinxianii. Next base: position 11,764 of record NZ_JAJAEO010000139.1, read on the forward strand.
CAGCAGCGGGAGGCTGATGAGCTTATAAACCAGGAGAGCCTGAACATAGAAGCAGCCAAGCGCTACATCACCACATCACTCAAACGCGAGTACGCCAGCGATAATGGAACTGAGCTGAATACCATTCTCCCAAAAATGAGTCCGCTGAATCCGCAGTACCTCACCAAGAAGCAAAGTGTATTTCAGAAGATCGCCGCGTTTGTTGAAAAGTTTAAAGGCGTAGGTGGCAAAGTTTAGCTAAGAAGCTAATGAAATCATAATTAAGATTTATAGATGGCGGGGGATTGGTTCATGGATGGAACTATGGTTTTTTCATCTTTTTTGTCAGGCATATTGCTCATTTATTCTGGTAAGCAATATGGTGGAGTAGACAACAATAATTTCACAATACAAAAATCGAGGGACTGTCTTTAACCTCCATGCCGCTTGATATTCAAACCAATCGATGCCGCTACCATCCGACAAATTGATTCAAAAACTACGGGCATTACTAAGTTAAAGTTGGACTAGATGTTGGATGCAGATCAGCTAGTTCATGAACGAGACTATGCGGATGTACTTTGCGAATCCTAAAGCCGTCCTGCCCGTTCTGAGAAATGGTGAAGTGGTTTTACTGCCCTGGGGAAGAAGGCTTAATCAGGAGGGAGTTCTGCCTGCCACCGGCTGGGCAAAACTGGAATCGATCTATGGTGGCATTTGGGAGAAATATCACCCCATTCCCGTAAAAATACCGGCGTTAAGCTTTATGGAGAAAGACTTTGAAGGTCATGGACATTGGTATGACTTGCAAAAAGGGCAGTTTATACAGGGGTTGGTGGCAAGAGCAATGAACAGCAATGAACGACGAGTGTATGTCGTGACGCTAGAGCCAGAATTAGAAGATAATCAAATTCATGCCCGGTGGCCAAGAGTTGTTCAAGCAGGTGAGCCAAGTCGCAGACGTGAATAATATCTACTGCTTGACAACTGAAAAACACTCCTCCAGAATGAAACCATTCTCGTCTGTAATTATTTGCAGACTGAATCGCTAGCAGAACGAACTTTCTGCTCTCAATTAGATATGTCTACGGATGTATCAATACTCCTCAAAGTATTTCACAAAAGAGTCTGTCTTCTACGGAGGACAGACATTTGAAATGTAGTTCCCAATAGTTTTTTAAGAAAGTTTAGGCCTTATCGCAAAGCCTTCCTGCGGGATGATTTTGCCATAAGGTTTTTTCAAGCAATTTTCATGTTGCTTGTGAAGTGAACGTCGGCACTAACCGACACTCAATCGTTGTGATCTAAACTGCTCACAACACTACCCTCGGGGTCAGATGAATATCGGCCCTGGGCGGATAATGTCATTTGGCCCCTTTTTTGTTTTAAAGGAGCGTCAAATGAGCAATCACGAAGATTTTCCCGCTTTAGGTAAAGATGCTTGGACATTCGATATTCCGAGTGCTGAGCCGTGTCGTCTATTTTTGACAGAGCAAAACAATACGCCAACGCAAGTTTGGTTTATGGCAAGCGATGGCAAGACTAATGACGATTTGGCGCTGTTTGCGAAGCTGCTAACACTCGACCTTCAGCAAGAGATGCCAGACAAAGTACAGGAAAAACTGAACATGCTGGCGGGTGTTGCCGGCATCGGTTTCAGAATGGCTTTTCCACCTACGGGTGAAAAGCAGATGATGAAAGGCCAAGTAAGCGCCATTGCAAAACTACTTCTGTATAGAGGTGGTTTTATGATGACGGATACTCCCGAACTGCGTCAGCAGCATAAGGGAGATATCTGGAGTGTGGATGTCTTAAATCCGTACTCGCAAACGGTTTTCACCATCAAGATCTCAGAGCCAATGGTTGAAGGCCGTAAACGTCCTGTCAGTATCTGGCTGGAAGGTCATAACCCTGAAATATTGGATGGGCTATGTGCTTTGCTCTCAGCAGATATGGTGAAGGATTTATCACGACTTGCCATCAAGCTGAAGGCATTGCTCGAACCCCAAACCTCTATGACAGGCATGACTGAGTATCGACTCGACAATTTGAGCGCGTATATCGCTTACGTGTTGTTGAGCCGTTATGAAACTCACTTCTACATGGACAAACGCATTAATGTTATGCCGTATGTAAATGTAGTGTCGTTAAATAGCAATAAGTCATCCAATGAGCGTAGTTTTTCACATGTATTGGAGGTTGGCTGAGAGTCCTAAAGAGTTGCCCTTGCGGCGGCTCTTTTTTTAGATGCATTGTTAATCAGTGCCACTAAGAAAAGGGTTTCTGCGCTGAATACTTGTTATTCAGGCTGAAACGTTAAGCAGTAGCGTTAATTACTGCTCTCATGGGTGTTTGACCAAGGTTGAACACTGTAATTCAAGTCCTGCCCTCAATGGGAGTGTAGGAAACCCTTTTTAGGAGAAGTTTATGTCAGTCAATAAAGTGATTTTAGTTGGTCGTCTGGGTGTTGATCCGGAGTCGCGTGCATTTCCAACAGGTGGCAGTATCTGCAATCTGCGAATTGCAACCTCTGAGTCCTGGAGAGACAAACAAACAGGCGAACGACAGGAAAGAACGGAATGGCATCGGGTAATTCTGCGTAATAAGTTAGGTGAAATTGCACAGCAGTACCTGAAGAAAGGCGCACAGGTCTATATCGAAGGGCGTATTCAGACGCGTAAATGGCAAGATAAAGGTGGTAATGATGTTTATACCACTGAAATTGTCGCATCTGAAATGACCATGTTGGACAGCAAATCGAATGCAGGCTCATCTGCAGGAGATATGCCACCACCAGCTGGTGGCCATAACGATATGGATTACAATCCGGGTGATTACGGTAGCGGTGAAGACTACTACGGTTAAGGAGGCACATCATGGCTGCAACTAACTCAAAAGTAGTTCATATCCAAAATCAAAACGGTGAAACGAATCAGTATGTGAAAGTCTCTGCCCGTGTACCTGAGTTTTTAAAGGTATATGGTCCAGATAAAGGCTATCGCGTATTGGCTCATTCCACTGACTACCTGGACTTTGCACAGGGCCGAAAGGAACTGTGCATTGCACTGGCAGCACAAGGGAAGCTTCCTGAGCAGCATATAAAGGAGCTGATGGATGAGCGTAAAGTTGTCTTCAAGTCGCAATTAGTGGACAAAGAGGGCAACGTGGTCGCGGAGAGTTCTGCAATCAAACCAATTTGGAATCTTAAAGATTACGAATCCGGTGAGACGGCAGCTTTTCAACGATTACTCGCTCGTTTGGGATTTGGTGGCGATGTCTTTGATTCAGATGAAGACAATGACATGAATTCCCAAGGCCTTGCCTTTGATACTGTAAGTGATGCGCCTAGTCAAAGTCAGACAGTGGTCATGCAACCTGTTGCGGTAGAAACACCTCGCAACGAGCCAGAGCCTGCTGAACCTGCCGAGACTAAGACCGTCAGCTCTACGGAGAAGACGGAACCAGCCACGCCTGTCCAACAACGACAGACAAATGACACAAGCACCAGTCGCGGTGTAAAAGCAGACCCGACCAAGGTCCAGCCCGCACAACGACGCCAGCTTGAATCATTGGCCAGAGTGAAGGGTGTAGATTGCCCTGTTGTGAATACTGTTGAAGAGTTTCGCAATGCACTGTTACATCTGAAAGGTTTACCTTTACTCACTTGAAAAAATTAAAACCCCTGCCGATTTCGGTGGGGGTTTTTCTTTTATCAGTCTGATCCAGTTATCCAAAAGTCGATTAATCCTACTTCATGGTAGTACTGGTAAAGTTTCCATCCGAACTTGATTATGATGAACCAACCTTTATTTCGCTCTACTTCTTTATTGTTATTATCCATTGATACCTCATTTAACATCAGCCACAACCGGGCTGTTCAAATGTATTTATCGTTTTGGATCGTTAAGTGTTATTAAGCCGCTTTACGCAGTTGTGAATTGGCCTCCACGCGAAGGTCATACCTATCTGTCATATTTCATTCACATTTTCTGTGGATAAGTCTGTCAGTAACCACATAAGGACGTTGGCCAGTCGAAAAGAAAGTCCGCTGGTTAAATATTGAGCAACGTGATCCAAGGCGTTGACACCCATCTGTTAAATTGGTATTTTCGTATCCAAATATCGCTTCCTGCGATTCTTGGCTCCCGCCAGGCTCAATAAGATACGTCCACTGGCCGTACTCTCAGCTCGAAAGAGCAAATCCGATTGAAGTAAATTTTTTCACGCAGAAATCTTTTGTGTGTCTGCACGTCTGTACGTTTTTTTCGTGCCTCCAGACCAAAGGTTTCTGATCGACATTTATTTGTCGATTGAAAGCGGCTTGCTGACCGTTTAATCAGCACTCAATCACCCTTCAGGGCACACAAACTGCCCTGTAGGGATAGCTTTGTCTGTGCCATTCCGAAGGATTATCAATTCAAGGAGGCACAAATGAAGTTTAAGACGCTGAGACGTGATGAAGTCCTGCAAGAGATCATCAAACAAGCGGGTGCAAATGCAGAATTTAAAGTATCCCGTGTAGATCAGAAGGACGACCATGTTACTCGCGCCATGTGGGCGGGTGACAAGTTAGTAATCATTCTCGAAAAGGCACGCAAAGTCGTGGGCTATAACCTTTTCAGCAGATCCCAACAAAAACGAGCTAAAAAATATTCGCATGCTTTCCTCGAAGAGAAGCGGATTTTGTGGCAAAGGAGTGAGCAATGATTCTCAGTCCTAGCCGAGTTCAGAAGGGTCAGACTTGCATGAAGCAGGTCTGGTACCACTACAAGTTGGGTATAAGACCAAAGGTTACTTCAGCAAACCTTGCTTTCGGTAAAGCGGTGGATGACACCGTGATGGATTACTTAAAGGCAGCAACGCTGGGGAATCGGATTTCTTCCATTGAGGATGTCTTTCTAAGACATTGGAAAAAGCAGTCATCAATTTCACTTGAGTATTCGTCTACACAGTCGGAAAAAAAGCTGAGAGAGATGGGTGCTGCGATGGCTGGGAAGTTTCCAGCTGCGTGGGAGGAGTCTGAGCTGATGGTTTTTATCATGCCAGATGGTTCACCTGCATTGCAGGTCGAACTCGCAGTTCAGATAGCACCGAGAGATAGTTTGCGGGGTTATCTGGATTTAATCGCTATGGATCAGCTTGGCAGAGTCATCATTATCGACATCAAAACAACCGGTGTTGCCTATGATGATTTGTATGTTCGTCAATCCGATCAGTTAACGGCGTATCAGCTGCTCGTAGATAGTCATGCGCAGACGTTAGGGATAGAACAGGCCGACCAGGTTGGTTTCATGTGCTTGCACAAGAAAAAAGACCCGGTTATCCATTCTCCTCAAATCGTTGACCGCAGACCGTCAGATCGAGTCTCGGAATACATTCAGACCTGTCAGTGGTTTGTTAACGACTACAACAATGGGCGGTTTAACCGCAGCCCGCTTGGAGCCTTTAACAGTCCTTGTTCAATGTGTGACTTTAACCGGTTATGCAGTGAGGGATGCACTGAAGATTTGGAGATTCCAGACAAAGCGAAGATTGCCCTGCAACTGGCAGCATAGGAGGAAGAAGGATGATGATGCAATTAGCGTTAGATTTCGACCTTCTACCTCTCAACAAAGAATCTTGGGACATTACCGAGGAGCTTATTGAGGGGCTGCACGAAGAGTTCTACATCCGAAGCATTGAGCAAATGCGTGATTCTGTTCGCGGAGGCGAGCAGTGGCAGGAGTTAATGGCTTGGTTGGACGAACCCATCGTTAATGATAATCGCCCCTTTAGCTTTGCAACATGTTGCAAGGTGATAGGGATCGAAGATCCGGAAGCGAATCGCGACTCAATTAAAAAATATCTGGCTATGTGAATAGTTAGAAATCGTTTCACCCCTTGGGGTGGTTTTATACCACCACCCCTTCGGGGGTGGTGTTATTTCAATTTGGAGATAGCACATGAAAACAATGCAATACGATATCGGTTTAACATTTGGCATCGAGGCAGCAAAGGGACAATTTATTACTGGGTACGAACCGGGTTCACAGTATGTTCCAGTCGCTGAAGCTAATTATCGTTTTGACAAAGGTGTTTTACGAGATCTGATGGTCTGGTGGAACATGAACCTGGCAGGCGTCAATAAAGACGGCATGTATTTGTTCGGACCTACGGGCGCGGGTAAATCGGCTGCTTTAGTGAACTTTTGTGCATTACTGAATATACCGATGTATGAAAAAACGATATATGAAGGCATGGAGTTTGACGTTCTGATGGGCCGTACTGAAATCGTTGGTGGTGACACTGTATTTATGTATGGTGTTGTGCCATTGGCGATGGGTGCAGAAAATGAACCTGGAATACTGGTGCTCAATGAGATTGACCGAGCAGATGATGCAGTCTTAACTGGACTGTATGAAGTATTAGCAGGGCGTCCTTTGGTTCTGGATGCAGCTGGTCATCATGTCGTAAAACCTGACGATGCATTTTGTTTTGCAGCAACAGGTAATACGAATATGGCCGGTGCTAGTGATGATTACAGTAATGCCAATAAGCAAGACCTGGCATTTGTTGATCGTTTCTGGAAAGTATCTGTGGGCTACCCGGAAAAAGAAGTGGAAGTAGGCATTCTGAAATCAGTGGAACCGGATTTATCCGACGAGCTGTGCGAAAAGATGGTTGATGTTGCAAATGACATTCGCAATCTGCACACCGAAGGGGAAAACCGGATACCGTTGACCATGAGTACACGGACGCTTTTACGCTGGGGACATATGACCAAAGCTTATCACGGGTTTAGCCGTGCAATAGAAGATTCACCTATTGCATACGCGTTGGACCGGGCACTACTTAATGTAGCTGACCGACCAACCCGAGCGGCCATTATCGAAGTTGCTGAATTGCACATCGGTGATGCCTGGACAAGTGGTTCTGCTCAAGCAACGACTGGAAATGGAGGTAAATCATTCAATGACTGATTTGTATGATCTCTACCGAAACGACAGTCCAGCTGGTCAAGGGACAAAAGACTGGGCCGTTAAAGTCACAGCAGCAAACGAGCTTACCGTTATGTTTGGTAAGACCGGCTCCAAGCTGCGTACCAGGGTGCTTAAATTAAACCCTGGCACGGATGCGAGGAGCGAGCTGATTCAGCGTTCAAGCCAAAAACTGAGTGAAGGTTACTCACTGATTGGTAAGGCGCGTATCGACGACAAGGGCAATGTCACGTTAGCTCAGGATATCGAGCAAGCAACGTGGAGTTTGTCTGAGTTGGACGAGGTGGAAGTGGAAACCGCATTGAAATCACTGGTTGATGACATTGTGGAATACAGCTTCGACACTGGCTTTAATATGTTGCCGATATCGGCTGAATATGACGCAAACCTGAAAGGAGCCATCATTTCGTGTGATGGCTTGCTTCCAACGGGAGGCTGGCAAATCGCAAGAGATGCTGGATTAAGCTTCCTATCAGGGGGGAAAGTCATGGGGGGTGGCAAGATCGATTACTCGCTACAGCTTTTGCTGCTGGTGGGTTTATCAAAAAAGCTCCCCGATGGCAGCGTTACAGCCGTAGCGTCTAAAGGGCAGACTGATCGTGATTTAATGCCAAGCAAGCGAGGCCTACCGGCTGACTTTGTTGAGGGATTAGAGCTACCGAGAAGCTATGTTCGAGAAGTCGCACAGGCAATTGGCATAATAGCCAAACCAGTTCAGATTTTATCTCAGGAGGCTGTCAGTACGCCGACAGCTATTTGTTTTTAATTCAATTGAGCCGTTCCCTTTGGGGAGCGGCTTTTTTGTTTGTAACGATAACCGGCTTGGACCAATATCCGGTTATTCATAGCCCTCTGCTTCAAAACTCACTATCCTCAAAATCCTCACGAAAATCCTTACTGATGAGCACTAAAATGAAGCAAAAAACAGCAGTTTGTACCGTTATTATTTCTCTTTTACTTTCAAGTACTTACGCTTTGGGGGGGGGGGGGGGGGTATC
>NZ_JAJAEO010000104.1 GCF_020447225.1 Methylophaga pinxianii
GGTTGGCATTTTGCCCTCGCTCAGACGAGGGCAAAACCGGGTATCAATTTGCTGGCGATGCAAATCAGCTTCGATCACCTGCCCATCGGCTTCATCAATCAATGTGGCCATCAGAAAACCTTGATGGCCAAGCTGGCTCAATACACAAAGCGTATTGCTGGCATTACCACCTCGACTGATGCGTTGTGATAAAGCCCGAACTTCATTATCTTCAGCAGGATAACAGGCAACCTCATTGATAATATCCAACGTGGCAATGCCGGTTGCCAGAATAACGGCCATCAGTTAAACAATCAGATTTTGTCGAAGATAGCGCCGACGGCATCGGTGATGGAATCGATATCACCGGTACCTTTAATGGTATGCAATTTGTTTTGCTGTTGATAAAACCCGACCAGTGGTGCGGTTTGTTCCTCATACACTTTAAGGCGGTTTTCGATGGTGGCTTCGTTATCATCCTGACGCTGGAATAATTCACCCCCACAATTATCGCAAACACCATCTTGTTTAGGAGGGGATAGGTGCACATTGAAAATCGCACCGCAATCTTTACAGGTACGTCGACCAGTCAAGCGTTGCATCAGCTCTGTAAAGGGCACGTCCAGTAACACAACACCTTGAAGTGGCTGCCCAAGATCTGCAAGCATTTGATCCAATGCTTCAGCCTGGGCAATGTTGCGGGGAAAGCCATCCAGAATATAACCATTTTTGGCATCATCATGGGTCAACCGTTCACGAATAAGTCCAATCACAATTTCATCAGATACCAGTGCACCGGCATCCATTGCAGATTTAGCCTGTTTACCAAGCTCAGATCCGGCAGTAACCGCGGCACGTAGCAGATCACCTGTTGAAATTTGTGGGATATCGAATTTTTTCGATAGAAAAACACCCTGAGTACCTTTACCGGAACCCGGCGCGCCAAGTAATACTGTTCTCATGTTTGCCTCTTACTAGTTTGCTGTTCGTTTAAGTGAATTATTTATAATAAGTTTGCTGCCAAATGTTCCAATTGAATGGTGACTTTGCGCAGTAGTGGTGGAATGATTTCTGGCGATAACCCTAACCGTTCCCATGCTACGGGATCCAGCGGTGGAACGTGTTGATCACCACTATGACCGAAGGGGACGGCGCTGACCATCACATCCGCGACATGCACGATGCATACTTCCACGGCATAACCTGAGGCCACGGGTTGATGATGATGTCTGGCAACAAATCCTAAAGATTCCGGCAAGCGCCACGTCTGGATTAATGCTTCTCCGACTTCAGTATGATCAAACCCGATCACCCGTTTTTCTGCCAAATGTAATACTTCGTGACCAAAGCGGGCGCTTTTGATCGACTCACCGGCCAGCTCGGGAACGGACTGATAGAGAACCAAACTGCCAATATTGTGTAACAGGCCTGCAATCAAATATTGCTCACTTTGCTTGTGTCCGGCGGCTTCTGCCAGCAGTTTGGCACAAATCGCACAGGCCAGGCTGTGTCGCCAAAAGGTGTTCATCTCAATCAGCGTCTTGGGAATACCGGTAAAGGCATTGACCACCGAGGTCGCCAAAACCAGATTGGTTAGTTCGCGGGTTCCGATAACGGTAATTGCTCTGGAGATCGTGTTGATTTGCGATGGAAAACCATAAAAAGGGCTGTTGACGATTTTTAATAATCGTGTTGTCAGCGCCGAGTCAGTATTAATGACTTTGCTGATATCATCAATGGCACTGTCGGGGTCATGAATTAATTCATCAAGCCGGGCGTAGGTACTGGGTGGTGAGACCAATTCCAGCGATTTGTTGACCAGTGATTGTGGTGTCAAAGCCATGTTTGATCCGATTCGTCAGGCGTCAGCTTTTCCAATGTTGCTTCAGTAAAGAGCAAGGCTATCAACGGATGTTTCAGATCGGCATAGCGGAATAATTCTTCACGCTCTGCTAAGGCCTTGGTTTGTTGTTCGTTGTGATGACTGGTTTCCATTAACGAAGATTCCAATATTGACTGCTTAGCAGGATTTCACTGATTTTGACTCCCAGACTGCCAGCAAAACGATCGAGGTAACTCGGACGAGGTGTGTAATCGACAATTTCCTCTGCACCGACAATGTCTCTGGCAACGGTACTGCTATTGGCCAAGCCGTCAATCAGACCCAATTCCAAAGCCTGCTCTCCTGACCAGAACAAACCGGAAAATATTTCATCATTTTCTTTTAAACGATCGCCACGGCCGGCTTTGACGACATCAATGAATTGCTGATGGATATTGCTGAGCATTTCATGCGCGTGCTCAACATCTCTTTCTTTGAGCGGCATAAAAGGATCGAGGAAGGCTTTATTATCGCCCGCCGTTAAAGAACGTCTTTCTACACCGACCATGTCCATTGCTTCAGTGAAACCAAAGCTGTCCATCCTGACCCCAATTGAGCCGACAATACTGGCCTTATCGGCATAAATTTCATTGGCAGCGACCGCAATATAATAACCACCAGAGGCACAGACATCCTGAATGACGGCATATACCGGGAAGTCAGGACGAGTGGCTCGTAGACGGGTGATTTCATCATTAATTACACCGGACTGAACCGGACTGCCGCCGGGGGTATTCATTCGGATAATTAATGCTTTGGCCTGTGGACTTTCGAAAGCCTCGCGTATGCCGGTAACAACACGATCTGCGCTGGCTTCCATATCCGGGGCTATAACGCCATTCACATCGACCAACGCGGTATGGGCACCAGAAGGCAGATTAGCCTCACCAAAAGGTCTGGTCATCAGGAAGATAGCGACAAAATACAGCAGTACCAGAAATTTAAAAAGATAGCCCCAACGACGTGTTGCGCGCTGTTCTTTTATGGCGGCGAAAGCAAGATCTTGTAAAACTTTACGCTCCCAAGGGTCATTCTGTGATGAAGGACTCTGTGGATCTTGCTTGTGTTCTGGTGGGAAGTCGCCAAAAGTTGCCATTGTTTTTCATCCTGAACAGTAAAAGTTAGTGGGTCACATCATAATCAAAAGCGTTCATTGTTGCCATGCAGCCAATCATCCAAAGCAAATAAGTCATCCACGATATGGAGTGGATCACATGCTTGTAAACGCTCCAGGGCATGCGCACCATGTGTAACAGCGACACTTTTCGCTCTGGCATTGTGAGCCATAAGCAAGTCAAATTCGGTATCGCCAACCATGATAGTCGATTCTGCTTCAACTCCGCAGAAGCTTATCAGCTCCTCAAGCATTTGCGGGTGTGGTTTGGAATGGCATTCATCGGCACAACGTGTAGCGGTAAATAAATCGCCCAAGCCAGTCGCCGCAAGCACTTTATCCAGTCCACGACGGCCCTTGCCGGTTGCAACACCCAGAAAAATATTCTGATCGGCCAGTTTGTGCAATAACTCGACCGCATTATCAAACATCAGTGATTCATGTGGATGATCCAGCCATATTTCCCGATAAGCCATGGCCAGCCGCTGAATATCGGCATCCGAGCTGTGCGGGTAGAGTGTGCGAACTGCTTCCGGTAATCCCAAGCCAATAATCTGGCTGATGGCATGATCGGTTAATGGGGACAATTGCAGCTTGTGAATGGCTTCCCGCATGCAAAACACAATATGGCTGGTAGAATCCATCAAGGTGCCATCCCAGTCAAAAACAATCATTTGATATGGGCTCATGATGTTACATCCAATTGTTGTAAAACTGTCTGCAATGCCTCGGGTAGTTCCGCTGTAAAGGTCATGGGTTCATTAGTGATCGGGTGTTTCAACGAAAGTTGCCAGGCATGCAAAAACATTCTTTTTAATCCGAATGACTTAAGACGTTTATTAAACTCGCGGTCACCGTATTTTTCATCACCAGCTACGGGATGTGACTGGCTCGCGCTATGCACTCGAATTTGATGAGTGCGGCCGGTGAAGAGTTTGGCGGCAACCAGCTGACATCCAGCAAAATTCTGTTTTACCTCAAACATTGTTTTGGATTTTTTACCATTGATATCCACTACCACCATGCGCTCCCCGGAACTCAATGAGTTTTTTT
>NZ_JAJAEO010000111.1 GCF_020447225.1 Methylophaga pinxianii
TTGGCCATCCAGCTGCTTCAATTTCAATGGGTTTGAGCTGTCCATCACAAGCCACCTCGTTCAATCCTTACTTTGTCTCAGGAACGGACTCTATAGCGTGGCGGCTTGGGATTCCGGAAACCGCATATCCAAACGCACTGATTCCTGGAAGAAGAGAGATTGGTAATTTCCCAAGCAACACATGGGGATCGGTTTACCCACGTAGCGGATTCATCGCTCAACCATCAGATGCCAAAGCAGGTGCGGTTATCGCCCAACGTGTTGGCGATATTGTGACGCGAACTGGCCAGCCTCATGTATATCAGCCGTTAACGGGCACACCAAGCTATAACGGTCGAATCTGGCCCCCAGGTGCTTTAGAAGAGAACACAGACAAAAATGGCAAGTGGCAGATGCTTGTGCCGAAAAAATCTAATAGTTGCACTGTTTTTGGTGACAACGACACAACCTCCATTGCTGGCTGGGATGGCAATGGCAACAACGCCTCAACCGGTAATTATGCATGGACGCTATGGCGTCCTTATCAGTGCTGCAAGCGAGAGGGTCAATTTTTCTTGCACAGCGTAAATTTCAAGTCATACCCATAAGGACTGCATTGTGAAACTAAAATATCTTGCCATTACTACTGCCTTCATCCTTTCTGGGAACGCGTCCGCTGTGAACCTGCAAATACCTGACTCAGATTCAGCATGGTACTACGGAGTAGGCGGCCAGCGCCCTTTAACAGCGCCTGCGTCACCAATAACAAACAGCATCATTCTGGGTGGCTCTCTTGATTGGGGTAGTGGCTTTAACTGTAGTGCATTCGATCCAACACTGGGTATTGCAAATACCTTAAATCAGGTGAAGAGTGGTGCCGATGCCATTCAGCAACAAGTAACGGATGCAGCCACCGGTGCAATAGCCTCACTGCCATTACTGATGCTGCAACGGGCGAATCCAGGCCTGTACGAACTTCTCATGAACAGCATGGCAAGAGCAGAACAAGGGGTTCGAGTCTCCACTCAGAGCTGCCAGCAAATGCAACAAACCATCTCTCGTGGTGGTAATCCTTTAGAAGGCTGGATAGACATATCCCGCACCCACGACTGGCAAGACCAGATGGGGACGGGTGGATACAGAAGTGCTTCTGTAGATGTTGTCCAGGCTCAACAGAATGTTGAAAAAAACAATGGTGAAAATGGGGTTACATGGGTAGGAGGCACCAAAGCTGGTGGCCGTGGCCAGCAACCTATCGACATACCATCCGACATCATTAAAGCAGGTTACAACCAATCATTAAACCGTGCTGCAAACTCTGATGCTCCTGCACCGCAAAACGGCAGTCGAGTTAGCGAGCTTTGGGAGTCACCAGAAGAGTTAATGAGCTTCAGTCGGTCTTTGCTTGGCGAAGAAAAAGTGCGCACTTATTCAGACCGTCCAACTGAGACCATGCCAGCACGGGGCATGTCGTTTGAGATCAACAAAGAGGTCGAACGTTTGACTCCAATCTTTAATGGCTTAATCGATGGTAGTGTAGAGCCGAGCGGTGAAAATATGCTTTCAGTCTCCACTCCCAGTATGGTTATTAATGCCGGGACAATACAGGCTTTAAGCAACTTACCCGATGCTGACCAAACTATTCTAAAGGGTAGATTAATACAAGAAGTGGCAACGGCACGAGTCGTTGAAAAGGCTTTAATGTTACATCGCCTTCTATTCTCTGGAGCCCAAGAGCCAAACGTAGCGCAAAATGGACCAGCTCAGGAATCTGCTCAAAAATACTCAGCACGCCTCCAGCAATCAATTGATGACGCTCTGTTTGAGCTTGAAATGAACAAACGTCTAGCCTCAACTACTTCGCAAACAATTAATAATGTGGAAGCAATGCAAAGACGTGTGGGAAATTCGACTGTGACTCCACGTCCACGTCAGGCTCTTCCTGATGAAACTATCAGCTCGGAGAACAATTAATGGCTATCTCCAAAAACAAAATAACTTACCTTAAAAAATCAATGCTTTTTCTTGCGGCTATATCCGCTGGAATGGTTGTTATTTTAATACTGCTAAATATAGCTGAGCACACACATAATCATGTTGCATCCATGGTTCAATCAGTAAGCAGTTTTGAATCCTTCGCTCGATACATAAGGTGGGCGCTGCTTGGTGCGATCATCATGTTCTGGGACTCTTTAGTTGACTATATTGGAAAAGTAAAAGGCTTTGACGAGCAGCAAATACAGCGTGCCAAAACAATGCGCTGGCGAATTGCTGCTTTCATAGTTGCCTTCGAGTTCATTGTAGTAGAAGCCGTTCCAGCACGTTTAATGGGCTAAAACAATTATGTCTACCGGCAGCTTTATTGAAATGTTCATGACCACCTTCGGGTGGCACTTATATGAAATCGTATGGGGGGTTATTTCTAGTACAGGCCTTGCCTATCTGCCTTTTTTTGCAGTCATTATCGACAACGTTGTTAAACCGATAGAAAGCCAAGAAGCTAAAGCAGCAGCAGTAACCTCACTCAGAAGACTTGAGATTGACATAGTACGCTTGATCATAATGATGATGCTGGCTGTATCACCCTATATGACTATTAATTATGGTGCTGTCTCCTATACAAAAGCCTGTCAGGTTAGTACCGGAACAGCCGCACCCACCGTAACTGCCGGTAATTCAGGCACAATATTTGATGACACATTCCAGTCAAACCTTTTAAACAATCAGCATGCCAAAGCACCACCTTGGTTTTATATTGTTATGTCAGTCACTGGCGGGGTTAATGATGCTGTCATTTCCCGACTGCCGTGTGAAATAAACATACGTCAGACGCAATATGAAATGTCTACCTTGAACATTGAAGATCCTCACGTAAAACGGGATATGCAACGCTTCGTCACAGAATGCTATGAACCAGCAGTTGCTGACTTCTATAATAACCGCCGTGAAATGCCTGCAGGTATGGAGTTAACGGATATCGACTGGCCAGGATCAGAGCTTTTTAATAGCGGCTTTTATCGTAACGAATATGCAAAACACCAAGTTCCCGGATTTGCCTTTGACAGAAGCCGTAAATCCGACATGGGTCGCGTAGCATATGACCAAGAACCACCTGAATATGGCTATCCAAGCTGCTATGACTGGTGGACTAATTCAACAACTGGATTACGCGTCAGGCTGGTTGAAGAATTCCCAAGAGGCACAATGAATAAACTGAGTACTTTATTTGCTTCTAGTGCAACAAAACAAGAGCAAGAGGATGCAGCAATACGAAAAATGCTGGCTAATGAAGGTCAGTCCGTCTATAAGGGGCTAGATCTCAGCGGGAATGGCCTAGAAAGTAATATGGGTGGAGGAACGATGACCGATACCTTATACGAGTGGACTGGAAATGTTGTCGGGATGGCTGGCGCATTTATTACCGAGTTACTACTACAGCCTATGCTGTTCATGGTAAAACAGATGGCTCCCTATGTGCAGGCAACAATGCTGATGGCCACCTACTTTCTGTTACCCTGGGTGTTGTTGGTTGGAAATTACGAGTGGAGTACCATTAAAACAGCCACAATTACCATCTTTGCAATGAAATTCTGGACATCTATTTGGGCAGTGACTGACTTGCTGGATAACAAGCTTGCCCAAACACTGAGCCAAGCAAGTGGCTTGACGGGAGTAAGCGGATTCTTTTCTATGCAAAACCAAATGATGAATTCAATTATCGACTTACTAATTCTTGGGCTATATATGGGCCTTCCAATGTATTTTCTAAGCATCATGGGCTGGGGAGGGGAACGTGGTGCGTCGGCGCCTACTCAAGCAAGCGGGGTAGCAGCAAATGAGGGTAAAGGAGCTGGACAGCAAGGGACGTCACTTGCGACAGGGGCGGCTACCAAGTCGATATCAAAATAGATAACCTCCATCCTGCGCATAATGTGCGCAGGATAAATTAAAACCAATCTCCGCTTTTACGCTTTGCGTCTTCCTCATAACTCAAATAGCCATAATAGCCAGGCCCACGTCGATTACCATGCCCACGGGAAGACTGCTGAGTCTCTGCCACCAACCTAGCAAAGCCGATCAAGATCTTCGCTGCAAACTTGGCGAACATGATTGAAGCGATTAATGCCATGCGGGCAACCTTACCTTCGGTTGAGGCGATAGCGATAGCGCGGGACCGCTCACTAAACAGCGCTAAGGTGACTGATACCAGCTGAACCAGCACGACGCTTAAAAAAACAAAAAGCCACACAAAGGCAATCCATTGCGACGCGTCTAGCTCCACGAGCGCAACAAGGATGGATAGCAATATAAAAACCGCAAATGGTGGAAATT
The DNA here is from genome assembly GCF_020447225.1 of Methylophaga pinxianii. GTDB lineage: Bacteria > Pseudomonadota > Gammaproteobacteria > Nitrosococcales > Methylophagaceae > Methylophaga > Methylophaga pinxianii. The sequence continues at coordinate 4,312 of NZ_JAJAEO010000111.1, forward strand.
TTGCAAAACGCCTAACCTTATATGGAATCGTCTGCTTATCTGAGCCATTGGTGATCCGCAAAACGAATCTCGACAGCCAGGCAGAAACTACTGAGATTGCCACAATTAGCAGAAAAATCACTAGATACTCAACCAGAGTAGAATAAGTACTCATAATTATCGTCCTTTTTTGTTGTTCTCACCCGAGGCTGGACCAACAAAAAATGATGGATAATCATGCTTTGCTGGCTTGACACTGACCACTGCTTCTTAGGTGTCTTAGTTTAAGTGTATAACGCATTGCATTTCACGCAAGTGTAAGTAACGGCATTTATGAAAGAGCGTCACATATCCCAAACAATCGCTGGTTATAGCGCTGTGTCCTTAAAGCTTAAGATATCACTTGAAAAGCCTAGTATTAGGCGATATTATCAATCCTTCTTTGTAACTAACTCGCTTAGTTACTAGAAGTGCCGCAACCACTCAATGTTGCGCTCAATTGCAGGTGTTCAATGACTGTCTGCTAAATACTTCATGTCACTACGGTGTCATGGAACCATCACCCATAAGGGGAGACTTTCTCCTTATGGGGCGAGATTTCTCTTATGGGTTTTTTTATACCTTGAGGAGAAAGCCTGATGGAAGATTACATACCTACGATACTAACCTTTGCATTTCTGATTTTTTGTTTAGATCAGCAGATCATTACCAGTCTGCAGCGCCAGGGAAAGTACAACCCAGACACACACCAGACGGTGATGAATCGCGTGTTTGTCTGGCCGTTTATATATTTTCTCAAACGCTTAACGACTTTACGCACGAAGACCTCCGCAGAGCAAAGCACTTGGATGCCTGAAGGCGATTTAAGTTTGTTCAGCTATGAAACGACGGTGTGCATGAACAAATTGGGTCAGAAAGTTCGTTTGTCATATTTCTTTGATAACAACCAGCATGCCTGGTATAGAGTCGAGAAAATTAATGCAAACGGCATTGCAACGGAGTCGCCATGCTATGAACCGGCGGCAGTACCGTTTGATGTTAAAAAGCTACAATACGTGTAGACAAGCCAGCCCCAATCTACGGATTGGGGCTTTTTTTT
>NZ_JAJAEO010000094.1 GCF_020447225.1 Methylophaga pinxianii
CCCTATGGGGCGAGTTCATTTTCTTTGTTTGCCCAAAGAAAACGAACCAAAAGAAAAGGCACCCCTTGTGCTGGCCTGCGGCTCCCCGATAAAAATGGTTATCTCAGGGAAATCGAAAAAACTCGCTGCGCTCAAACATTCCGATTTCTTATCCTGAGTTAACCATTTTTACCGGCAGCACAAAAGGGGATTTTATCGCCGACCTCAACGGCTTTCCCTAACGCCCTTATGCGAAGCCGAGCATCGCAGAGCTGGTCGGATCAGCATGACGGCTGTTTGACCGTAGGGAGTTTCCGTCATGCCCGACCAGATCGAGAAGCACAGGGAACCCGCAGGGCGAGCATGGGCTGCCCTTTTGTTTGGTTCGTTTATTTTGGGCAAGCAAAATAAATGAACGCCCAGCGGCAGCGATGAAATGAAGGACATGTTTCAGACTGTTGGGTTTAGTACTTCAATCTACCCTCAATTAGGATTCAAGCCGTTTAATTTTATCCACCAACTCCTGAGATTCCTCAGTAAGCACAGCAAACTTACGCATATCCCCATTTCGTTGGGCGAGCATCGCCTGTTCTTGTTTCTGAGCAAGTTGTTTTTTCAGTTTTTTGACCGGGTCTGACTTTAAGAACGAAAACATGATTTGTTGCCTCTAAATGGTGTGCTAGTCAGAGACAACCAGCAGCCTAAAGTTCAAATTTAATTTTAAATAGAATAATCATAATCCACGGTCAGTGGTGCATGATCCGAGAAACGTTCATCACGATAAATATCGGTGGCTTTGACTTTTCCTTTGAGGCTCGGGCTCAGAATATGGTAATCAATGCGCCACCCGGTATTATTGGCCCAGGCTTGTCCGCGGTTGGACCACCAGGTGTACTCATGTTCAGCTTGCGGCAGCTCACGGAATGCATCGACAAAATTCATTTCATAAAACAGCTTGTCTAACCAGGCGCGTTCTTCGGGCAAAAAGCCGGAATTTTTCTGATTACCTTTCCAATTGCGGATATCTTCGTTTTTATGGGCAATATTCCAGTCACCGCAAATAATGTAATCCCGACCGGAATCTTTCATTTCCTGCATTTTGTTTTCAAAAAATGCCATACAGCGATACTTGGCCTGTTGCCTTTCATCACCAGAGGTACCTGAGGGCAGATAGAGTGAGATCACGCTCAGCTTGCCAAATCTGGCTTCGATATAACGTCCTTCAATATCAAACTCGGCATTGCCCATGCCGGTAATGACTTCGTCCGGCTGAAGACGGCTGTAGATTGCCACTCCGCTATAGCCCTTTTTGACCGCATCATGGTAATAACAATGATAACCTTCAGGTGAAAAGATTTTGTCTTCCAGCTGATGTATTTGCGCTTTAGTCTCTTGGATGCATACTACATCGGCATCTTGTTTTTCTAACCAGTTAAAAAATCCTTTTCGCGCAGCAGCTCGGATCCCATTCAAATTCGCTGTTATAATTCGCATCATTCACTCGTGCTTGAAAAAAGTCAGCATCATACCATTTACAAATGGAAGCAAAATCAGGATAATGCCCGGTTCATATACAAATAGCTGATTCTTAGGAGAAACACTTTGGCAAACTCAGCACAAGCAAAAAAACGCGCCCGTCAGGCGGAAGTTCACCGTCAATTGAATGCTAGTCAGCGTTCTGCGATGCGTACAAAAGTTAAAGCACTTAGAAAAGCCATTGCTAATGGCGATAAAGAACAAGCGGTCGCTGCTTTTAAAGCTGCAGTACCTGTTCTGGATCGCATGGCTCGTAAAGGCCTGATTCATAAAAATACAGCTGCCCGTGGTAAAAGCCGTTTAAACAACGCTGTCCGCGCAATGTAATTGACTGTTCTACTGAATCAGCTAAAAAAAACCGGCTCTCGCCGGTTTTTTTATGCCACTGTGTTACGCCGAAGTCACAACAAGATTGTCCCGATGAATTAATTCCGGCTCATCAACATAGCCTAATAGACTTTGAATTGCCTGGCTGGGCTGCCCCATTATCCTAACAGCTTCATCGGCACTGTAATTCACTAGTCCACGAGCCACTTCCCGGCCCTGTAAATCAGTACATAACACTAATTCACCACGGGTAAACTGCCCATCAACCTGTCGGACACCTACAGGTAAAATGCTTCGACCATGCTGTTTGATCACTGCAACAGCACCATCGTCCAGCATTAACCGCCCTTTGGGAATCAAATGTCCTGCAAGCCATTGCTGACGTGCTTTGATCGGTTTGATATCAGGCCATAATAATGTGCCGACCCCTTGTCCAGCGGCCAGATGCCGTAAATTTAACGGATGTTTTCCCGAGAGAATAACGGTAGTTGCCCCTGAACGGGCAGCACGTCTTGCCGCTGCGAGTTTGGTTGCCATTCCCCCC
>NZ_JAJAEO010000103.1 GCF_020447225.1 Methylophaga pinxianii
CAAATTTGGCTTTCTCCTGCGGAGTATAGCGACGACGACGCTGTTCGCCAGTAAAAATTTCAATACGTTCCATAGACACTCCTTGAAGATAGGTCTAAGCCTATCGCTTAATAATTGAGTGTCCGTTTTAAAATGGGGCTATTACAATTTCTCATATACTGATTCAGAAACAGCATATTCAGTTCTCAAATCAGGCCTAGCTGAAAATATTTCAAACCCAGTAGGAATCGCGATTAGAGACTGGCACAGATTGAGAAACGCAGATTGAGCTTACCTACAATTTTAGTCGATAAAAAACAGTGGCAAACGAGTTATTGTTTTTCATACATTGGTTACAACAATTATATAGACAAGCTTTAGCAAAGAGAAACCAAATGAAACTATGGCTGATGTTTGGCTTATACATTATTTTGATATTTATCTTGAACAACACGTTCGATGTTTATCAAAATTTTAACTCTTCATTGTTAAAATCTTTTTTTGGATCGAATTTCATCACAGCCTTAGCAGGGGCGGGTTTTGGTGCATACGCAGCTTTTAGTATGAACCAAAACATTTCTCAACGTAAAGAAATACTGGATGACATCAGAAATACTAATAAGGCTATCGTAATTACTGCAGAAATTTTTAGGTTAGCAAAATACCTCAACGAAAATGCAATTGCCGGTTTTTACATTAATTTCAATCAAGTTAGGCAGTATAATCAACCTAAAATTCCATTACTGAGACCACCAGAGGTGGAATTAGATTTGAGATTACTACCCATTCCAATGATGGAAATTAAAGAACTTAAGCACATCATTACAAAAAACATATCTATTGATGATTGGAAAATACTAACTGATATTTTATCTTTAAATCAATCTTATCAATTGCTTAACGAATGTATCAAAGCTAGGGAATTATTCATAAAATCACACATTTCGAATCCCATAGGTCTAACTTCTACAAATCGTGATAAACGAATGTTAGGTTTCATATACGATAAGGGAGAACATGATACAACCATGAATGACGCTATTAATGGAATGCGCAATCATACAAAAGACCTATTATATCTTTCTTATCAAGTTTACAGTGGACTTAAAGTTCATGGAAATACACAGCTAAATCGCTACAAAAAAATTAATGGGAAAGTTATCCATAATATTGTATTAGTTAATTATATGGATGAGGCTTTTAGAAATGGAATTGTTCCAGCTAATCTTTCGTCTAAACTGCACAAGACACAAAGTAACAGCATTTAAAGAGAGCTTGGATTGCAGTAATTTTGTTGGTAGCACTTTATTGTAAGTACCAGCCTTGATTTAAAGTCGAAACAGCTAACTTCAATTATTACTAACTGAGTAATTTTCCTATCTCAGCAAACCAATTTTTAGTATGAATCACCCTAGCTTTGTGTAGATTAGCATTAAGTAATTCAGCTTTGGTCATACCTGACAGTTCTTGCCAATTTTTATCGAGTATATAGGTTGCATTATTAACTTCACTACTTTCTAAAACGTATAGCTGTTTTTCAGGAAAGCCAAAGACAACATAACCATTAAATCCGCTTCGACCTACAGCAAAAAACTCCGGTGAAAATTCTTTTATCGCATCCTGACGTTTTTGAAGTACCTTCTGATTCCCAAGAGACTGACGTTGTATAACTTTTTTAAGTTGATCGTTTATTTGTTCCCAAGGAATTTCACCTGTAGGTAATATTTCCCAGTTTAAAGAAACCTGAGGTGTATTTGAAATTGAATGAAATGCTTCATCCAATATTTCGCATCTACCAAAAATTTCGAGATATATATTTATAGTATGAAGAATTATTTCTTCAGTTCCTCCATTCAAAATATATGATGGACTCACTAGTAATTTGTTTTTATCATTTAGAAGATCAATTTTTAACTCTACCGAGGGTGGTGGATAAAAATCCCGTTGGTATCTTAAATAGTCTCTATCTCTGACTTCGGTGACTTCTTTAAAGCTATTTCTTCCTTGAAATTGTTTCCATGTCCACTCGATTTGCGTCGTGGCTTTTTCCATGGGGAGATCTTTTCTTTTTACATATTTACCATTTGCGTTATAGCTTGTAATTGGCCCTACTACTTCAGGAAGCAGAGATTCACCTAGTTTTAAACTATCAGAAAAACCTAACATCTGAATTATTTTTTTATTATCATCATCAACGATGATGCCTATTAAAATTTGTTCTTCGCTTTTTATATTTTCAAAGTATTTTTTTAATGATCTGATACGTTTTTTTTGAATTAGCATTTAATACACCTATTTCAAGTTGAAGCATAGAGCTAGTATTCTTCTAACAGCATTGCGTCTGCAAAATTGCTTTTTACAAATTTAAAATCAGAATAAAAAATGGCTGAGACAGTGATCATTGCAAAAATAACAATATAATTTTCAACTAAGAACTGGATTTATTTTCAATAATCCAAACTTTTCAAACAATAAATTTGCCATGTAAAAGTTCATTAATGAATTCTCATTAACACTACAATAACTCTTATCTATATTAGATGGAATTTATATTCGTCTTGAATAGATTAATCAATTTTTAAGCTTTTAAATAACGTTTCCCTCAATCTGTTGATCAGTATATCAACAGCTCAACAACTTGCTGGCTCTAACTAAACACACCAGACAGAAGCCAGTTAGAAATATAAAAACCAAGCTTGCTAATAAATCGATTTTTCTCCGTTCTGTACCACCCTTGGCCAGCGACTATGGATCTGAGCATCTTCCGGCTCTGGCTCCAACGTCACGACATATACCCGACGTTCATTTCCCTCTCTTGCGATTAAACCCTGAATATATTGCCCCTTCTGCAAGTCATACCAGTGACTCTGACCTTCAAAATCTTTTTCCATAAAAGCTAACACTGGGATCTTGACCGGTTTAGGATAATAACGCTCCCAAACACCACCATAAATGGATTCAATCTTTGCCCATCCGGTGACCGGTAAAAATCCTGACTGCTTTTGACGCCGCCCCCAAGGCAGCAATTCAATCGAACCATCCTTTTTTAGCACTGGCAGCATGGCTTTTGGATTAGGAAAGTACATCCGCATGAATTCATCGCCGTATTGAAAATAGGCACCCCCACACATCAGATCGTCTTCCTATGGCCTGTGGGTTTCCATGCGGGGGCTATTACATTTGGCATCTCACTACGTCCGATCACAGGCATTGGCGCCACGGTAAATTCGCCGTAGCGTTGGTTAATCTTATCTACCGCCTTATTAATCTTTTCACGTTTTATTTGATGGGTGTTATCCAAAAATAAATCCTGCTGCCGAGACTCTGTGGGATTTAATGCTGTAATTTGTACCTGTCGAGCTTCTTGGCCAACCCAATACTTTTGCATAAATTGCCGACCCAGTTCATAAATAACCTGACCATCGTCCGTGGTGAAATCAATCTTTGTTTTCATACCAAGCCAGCCCGCTTCGGTTTTGATACCGATGAAAAAATGATTCGATTGAAAGTTATGACGACGTAACCTTGTTCCGACCTTTTCAGCCATATGCTGCAAGTAAAGTAAAACGGTTCGTAAATCATGGGTACCAGGCGGCATAACTTTGCCATGCCCAATGGTTTTAGGCGGTTTTATGATTGTTGTTACGGGCTCGGGATCTTTGCCTTGAGCCATTAACCAGATTCGTCTGCCGGGATTTCCAAAGCGTTTGGCTAAAATGCCGATAGGCAACTTCTTCATATCGCCACATTTATATACGCCGTACTTATTCAAGAACGTGCCAATGCCTTTAGCAATACCACTCAGCTCAGTGACGGGTTCATCGGCCAGTCTAGCTTCAGCTTCCCAAGGCGTGATAACAGTTAAACCATCTGGCTTATTCAATTTGGCTGCAAACTTGGCAGTAGTTTTGTCACCACTCACACCAACACTACACGTCAGGCCTGAAGCATCGCTCACGGTTTTTTTT
>NZ_JAJAEO010000151.1 GCF_020447225.1 Methylophaga pinxianii
ACGCGATTGATGCTGAGAGCTTAAAAAAATTCCCGCTGCGCGTGACACAAAGTTATATCAATAAAATGCGTTACGGCGATCCTCAGGATCCACTTTTGCGTCAGGTTTTTCCGCTGATTGATGAAAATATAGTGGTAGATGGATTTTCAGCCGATCCGGTAGGAGATCATCTGGCAATCAGCTCACCCGGTATTTTGCATAAGTATCAGGGCCGCGCATTATTACTGACAACCGGTGCCTGCGCTATTCATTGCCGTTATTGTTTTCGGCGACATTTCCCCTATAGCGAGAGTAATCCCTTAGCCAGTCAGTGGCAACAATCAATAGCAGCACTGCATGGTGATAGCAGTATTCGTGAAGTAATTTTCAGTGGCGGCGATCCATTGGCTTTAACCGATACAAAACTGGCTGCAATGGTGGAAGACTTACAAAAAATTCCCCATATCAAACGTTTGCGAATTCATACACGATTGCCATTGGTGTTGCCCAAGCGAATTACTAAAAGTTTATTGGGCTGGATCAGCGCCTCTTCCTTACGGGTGGTGATGGTCACCCATGCCAATCATGCCAATGAAATTGATGCTGAAACTGCTGAGGCACTATTAAATTTACGTAATGCCGGTTGTGAGTTATTGAACCAGGCCGTGCTGTTACGTGGAGTTAATGATAATGCGGACAGTTTAGTCGCGTTGAGTGAGAGATTAAGCGAAGTTCAGGTATTGCCTTATTACCTGCATCTGCTCGACAAAGTACAGGGGGCCAGTCATTTTGATGTCGACGAGGCAAAAGGCATCGCTTTAATCGCTGAGATACGCAGGGAATTACCCGGCTACCTTGTGCCGCGCCTGGTGCGCGAGCAACAAGGTGAAGCCAGTAAAACCATTATTGCTTAGGCGCTTTTTTCCGTTCAGACATTGGAATGTATTCACGCTGTTCATGACCGACATAAATCTGTGTCGGACGATAAATACGGTTATTGGAAATCTGTTCGCGCCAATGTGCCAGCCAACCCGCTGAGCGAGCGACCGCAAATAATGCGGTGAACTGATCTTCAGGAATGCCCATTTCCGAATACAGAATACCGGAGTAGAAATCCACGTTTGGATAAACGCCTTTATGCCCCAGACGATCCACACAGACTTCTTCCAGTTTCATCGCGGTGGCAAACATTTTATCCAATGAGCCACCCCGTTCTTCCACCAGTTTGGTCACCAGCTTATGCAGGATGGTTGCACGAGGATCTTTGACCTTATATTCACGGTGCCCCATACCCCAGATGACTTCTTTGTTGGCCAGTTTTTTATCGACCCAGGCCTCAACATTTTCTGGTGAGCCGATTTCCTGCAACATTCCCACAACACGTTGATTGGCTCCACCATGCAATGGACCTGACAGTGTTCCAATCGCGGCCGAAATAACGCTGTAAGGCGATGCTAACGTTGAACCGGCAACCAGGGCCGCAAACGTTGAGGCATTCAGGGTATGTTCGGCATGCAGAATCAGACAGACGTCCATAATGCGCGCCATCAGGCTGTCCGGTTCTTTACCGGTAAACATATACAACAGGTTTTCCGCGACTGATAAATCATCGCGTGGATTGATTGGGTCGTAACCCTGGCGCATGTGTTCCCACATCGCGACCAAAGGTGCCATTTGCGCAATGATATTGACCGTCATATTGCGGACATAGTCTATATCTTTACAGCTGTCGGCATCGGTCAGACATTCAGTCCCCGGATAGAACATACCCAAACTGCAGACAGCGGTTTGCAACATGTCCATCGGATGACCGGTATGCGGGAAATGACGCATCATTTCACGGATGTGATATTTAATACGATAACTGCTGCGCAGTTGTTTGGAAAAACGATTTAAAGCAGCTTTAGTGGGTAATTCGCCATCCAGCAACAATAATGTGGTTTCTTCAAAAGTACTGTTGGTTGCCAGTGTTTCCAGTGGATAACCACGGTAACTAAGGATGCCTTTTTCGCCATCAATAAATGAAATCGCTGACTTCGTGGCAGGCACACCTTCCAGGCCGGGTAAAAAATCGCTCATCTACTACCTCGTGTTTAAATCCAGCTGGTGGAGTTATTGAAATTGGGGGTCATTATACTGCAATGGGACAAGACCGAAACCCCGCGCCTTTGGCAGCAGATTATGCCTACTCAATTCTGATTCACTTTCATCACCAACAGAGGGTGATGGTCAAAGATAATAGCGCTTATCCTAAGGTATCGGCCCAGATATTTTCAGCCCATGCTTCAGCATAGCGTCCTTCCTCTTTAGTCGCTGTTTCGGATACACCGCCGCTGGGATGTGGCAGCATATCTTTGCTGTCTTTATCGTAACGATATACGGCAGCGACATGTCCGGCTTGTTCGCCATCAACGAAACTGTAACAAGTATTACTGAATATCGGTTGTTGTTCAGGCAATTTATCACGAAGTAAAGCGATGACCGCTGCCGCACAAACCTTGGCTTGCTGGTTAGCAATATGCGCTGATTTGGGGACTTTGGCCGATACCGCATCGCCTATGACATGAACCCGCTCAACCGCGGTAGACTCGTAGGTCAGATAGTCAACATCACACCAGCGATTATCCACATTGATAACACCGACCATCTCGGCAACCTTGCCTGCTCTCTGTGGCGGAATGACATTTAACACATCGGCTTTATAACTATCGAAAAAGCTTTCGACTTCAAGGCTTGCCACATTGACTGATTCAATCGGATTCATTGGTTGATACTCGATTAAACCATCATAAAGCTGTTGCCAAGCCTCGGTGAAGAATGCCTTTTTGGAAACGATATCCGGATTGGCATCCAATATCAGCAGTTTACCGGACGGGTTATGGTTTTTAAGATAGAGCGCAATCTGACAAGCCCTTTCATATGGCCCGGGAGGGCACCGGAAAGGGGCTGCAGGAACCGTCATAATCACCACCCCGCCCTGCCGCATCGACTTTAATTGATTGGCAAGCAATACGGTTTGGGGACCAGCCTTCCAGGCATGCGGAACATGTTGCTGGGCTTCTGTGGTAGCCAAAATGGGAAGCTGGTCATAAATCAGCTCCACGCCGGGAGCGATTATTAAACGGTCGTAGTCCAGTGGGTTATTATCGGCCAACCATACCTGCCGCTTTTCCACATCGACTGCAGTCACTTCTGACTGAATAAAACGAATCGATTTGTCAGCCTGAAGATGATCATATTTCTGCGTCAGTTGGGACAGACGGCGATTGCCGCTAAGCACCAGATTACTCTGCGGACAGGAGATAAACTGACGGTTTTTTTCTATCAATGTGATATCAAGTTCCGGCGCCCACATGGCCAGATAACGTGCTGCGGTAGCACCGGCGAAACCACCACCGACCACCACGACTTTCTGTTTTTGATTCCGATAACATGCGGTAGCCAACCCTAATGGCAAGGCCGCCATTGCCGATAAATAGGCTGCATTTTTTAATACCTGTCGACGTTTGATAGCCATATCAGAGCTCTCAATTGTTGGTTTATCTGTTCAACGCACCTTTTCACCCTGCGCTTGCAGATCGGCATGATAAGACGATCGCACCATCGGCCCACTGGCCACATGTTCAAAGCCCATTGCCTTACCTGCTACTGCCAGCTCATCGAACTCTGCAGGACTGACAAAACGCTCAACCGCCAGATGATGGCGACTGGGTTGCAGATACTGGCCCAGAGTCAGCATACGACAACCATGATCACGTAAATCTTGCATCACCTGTTTAACTTCATCCAGGGTTTCCCCCAAACCCAGCATAAGACCGGACTTGGTCGGTACATCAGGATGCATTTGCTGAAAGCGCTGAATCAAATCTAATGACCATTGGTAATCCGAACCGGGACGAACGGCTTTGTAGAGTCTGGGGATACTCTCCAGGTTGTGATTAAAAATATCTGGTGGGTTATCGGCTAATATTTCAAGCGCCACATCCATACGTCCACGAAAATCAGGCACCAGCACTTCAATACGGGTTTCCGGTGATTGCTGACGAATTTCACTGATACAACGGCTGAAATGCGCTGCGCCACCATCACGTAAATCATCACGATCTACCGAAGTCACCACCACATGTTTAAGCTGCATGGCGGCAATGGTTTTTGCCAGATGGTTTGGTTCATTTTCATCCAACGCATCGGGTCGGCCATGCGCCACATCACAGAACGGACAGCGCCTTGTACAGATATTGCCCATGATCAGAAATGTCGCCGTACCGTGGGCAAAACATTCACCAAGATTGGGGCAGGAAGCTTCTTCGCAGACCGTGTGCAGATCATGATCACGCAACATTTGTTTGATGCGCTGAACTTCAGGCGCACCTTGTGATTTGGCGCGAATCCATTCTGGTTTGCGTTTGGGATCACTAGGGACAATTTTTATGGGAATACGCGCGACTTTTGAAGCACCTTTAAGTGCTTTTACATCACGTTTTACCGGTTCAACCGTGTCAGTCATGTGTTGTTACCTTGTTGCAGCTGTGCGAGAAAAACAGACACAAACTGTTGTTTTACTGTGGCCATATCGACCATTGCACCTAATGTTTTCATATCGGTCATTTGCATTCCTGCGTAACCACAGGGATTGATATCGGCAAATGGCTGCAAATCCATATCAATGTTCAAACTCAGGCCATGATAACAGGCACCACGTTTTACTCGTAATCCCAATGAGGCAACCTTTGCCTCAGCACAATAGACTCCGGGCGCATCTGCACGCGCATAGGCATCGATATTGTAGTCAGCCAATAACGTTATCACGGTGTTTTCCAGAAAACTGATCATATCGCGTACGCCCATTTCCTGACGTCTTAGATCAACTAGTGGATAGACAATTAATTGTCCCGGGCCATGGTAGGTTATTTGTCCACCCCGATCCGTGCGAACCACCGGAATCGCGTTGTGTTTCAGCAGATGATTATCCTGCCCGTTAAATCCCTGAGTATAGACAGGGTTATGTTCTAACAGCCAAAGTTCATCTTCGGTATGTTTATCACGCTGCAAGGTGAACTGCTGCATGGCGTGCCAGGTCGGCTGATAATCTCGTAAACCGAGATCCTGTATTTTCATCAGAGTACGTATTTAATGGCTTGATGGCCACTGAGATCCTGATAAATCGCGTCCAATTGCTGTTTACTGGTTGCTTCAATCACTACCGTAATCGAAGTAAATTTTCCTCCCGAACTTTGTTTGCTGGTGACAGCACCTTCTGCAATATCACCCGCATGGCGGCGAATAATCTCCACCACAACACTATCAAGTTCAGAATGGCTCTCCCCCATAGCGATGACAGGGTATTCACAAGGAAACTCCAGTAAGGTTTCTTCTCCGCTTGCTTCACTCATCAAGCTACCTCTTGTTTGTATTGCTGAAACAAGGCATGCATTTGCTGCCAAATGGGGCCCGGCTTACCACTTCCCACAATTTCACCATCCAGCAAGGTGACAGGCACAACTTCTTTGGTAGAACTGCTGATCCAGATTTCATCGGCATTACGTAACGTGGATTCACTTACCGCTCTTTCATGTAAAGGGATATCCGCTTGAGCGGCGAGCTCGATAATCAAATCCCGAGTGATTCCCGGTAACACTTTTTCATCTTTAGGCGCGGTAAAAATTACCCCATCCACAACGGCATAAGCATTACTGGCTGAACCTTCTGTCAGATAATTATCACGAATCAACAATGCTTCCTGAGCACCGGCATCTTGCGCCAGCTGTTTCATCAAGCTATTTGCCAGTAAGGTGATCGCTTTGATATCACAGCGCATCCAGCGGATATCGGCGGTGGTAATCGCTTTAATACCTTCGCTTTTCCAACCTTCTGCAACAGGGTGCAACGGGTTACTCATTATAAAGACACTGGCCGCCACGCCGATCGGGAAAATATGATCACGTGGTGCAACGCCACGAGTAACCTGTAAATACAACGATTGATCGCCACTGTTATTCCTGGCGATCAGATCCTCAATCAGTTGGGTCCACTGTTCATCTGAATAAGGATTTTCAATACGAACTCCGTCCAGACTATTCTGTAACCGTTGTAAATGACGAGCTAGCAAAAAGGTTTTTCCGGCATACACCGGAATCACCTCATAAACACCATCCCCGAGTAAATATCCCCGATCATAAACGGATACTTTTGCCTCATCGGCTGGCAGGAATTCGCCATTTAGATAGACTGTTGGCACGTTTTCTTTAACCCCAAATAAGCATTAACAAGCTGTCGAGAATGCGTCTCCACCAGCTGCCTTTTTCGATAGTATCTATAGCAACCAGCTTCTGCTGCGCTACAACTTCATCACCCAGACGAATTTCAACTTCGCCCAGCTCAGTGCCTTTGGCAACAGGTGCAACAATTGGCTGTTGTACATTGGTCGTGGCTTGTAAATCTTTATAACGACCACGAGGTACAGTGATCGATAAAGGTTGTGCTAATCCCAGGTTCAGTTGATCCGTTTGACCTTTCCACACCTTGGTTTGAGTAATGGCTTCATCTGCAGCATAAAGCTGATGTGTTTCGAAGAAACGGAAACCGAAATTAAACATTTTCTGGATTTCCTGAGCCCGGGCATTTTCGCTTGCGGTTCCCAAGACCACGGCAATCAGGCGCATACCATCACGTTTGGCCGAAGCAGATAAGCAGTATCCAGCCTCTTCGGTGTGACCCGTTTTCAGGCCATCAACCGTACTATCACGCCACAACAGCTTATTTCGGTTATGTTGGGTAATACCGTTATAGGTATATTCCTTTTCGGCATACCATTGGTAATGTTCAGGAAAGTCACGAATCAGTGCAGCAGACAGAATGGCAATATCATGTGCCGTTGTGTAATGCTCCGGTCCTGGCAAGCCAGTGGCATTTTGATAGTTTGTATTTACCATACCCAGCTTTTGGGCGTATTGATTCATCATTTGCGCGAAGACTTCTTCACTTCCCGCAACATGCTCGGCTAAAGCGACAGCAGCATCGTTGCCAGACTGAACAATCATGCCACGTAATAATGCTTCAACAGTGACTTTGGTATTTACTTCAATAAAGCTGCGAGAACCAATCATGCGCCAGGCTTTTTCACTGATTAAAACTTCATCATCCAGTTTAATATTGCCATCATGAATTTCTCGTGACACCACATAAGAAGTCATTAATTTGGTAATACTCGCCGGTGGCAGACGCTCGTCGGCATTCTCTGACATCAAAATATGTCCGCTATCGTAGTCCTGCAAAATGTGTGCGGTACCAGCGATCGATGGTGCAGTAGGATTTGGTGTGATCATTCCTGCTGAAGTGATAGTAGATACACTGAGCAGCAGGCCCGCCAGACTCATTTTTAAAATCTTAATCATTAGTTACTCTCAATTAAAAAACATTTATTCCTGGACAATTCGGGCATCGGGAAAACCTAATCCCATTAACCGACTGGCTACCCGATCACCATATTCGGCACTTTCCAGTGGTCCAACCCGAACCCGGTATAAGGGCGTTTGTGCACGTTCGACGGATGATATATGCACGCGTTCTTCGATTTGTTGCTGAACTTGTTGTTTAATCTGCTCTGCACGACTTAACGTGCTAAAAGCCCCTATTTGCAAAAACACAGCGGCCTTCGCCATGGTTGTATTGGGTTCTGTCACAGCATAAGCAGTTGGAGTGGCATTTGCGACAGCTACTGTCTTTTTTGGATCCACCATTGCAACAACTTCTTTTTTAGTGGTAATTGCACGAACTTCGACCATTCCCGTACCTTTATCGATAATGCCCAGCTTGGTTGCCGCACTATATGATAAATCAATCAGCCGATCGTCGTGAAATGGTCCCCGATCATTTATTTTCACCACCACTTTACGACCATTATCCAGATTGATAACTTCTGCATAACTGGGCAAAGGCAAGGTTTTGTGTGCAGCCGTCATTGCATACATATCATAGGGTTCGCCACTCGAGGTGCGTTTACCATGAAACTTAGTGCCATACCAGGAGGCTTGCCCGCGTTCTACATAGTTTTCGCTGCTGGCCAGCGTGTAATAGGTTCGACCAAAGACCTCATATGAAGCAGGATTGCCATATTTACTGCGAGGCTCAGCACGAGGAACCGCATCTGGAATTTTAGAGACATCGGGTTTTACTGTTGGTGCGGAATCCTGTTGTTCCGTTACTGTTCCGCAGGACCAAAGGCCTGTCAGCATTACCGATAGCGTCAAATACCTCACCATGCGCCATTTCATTTTGATGACTCATATCCATCACGAATCGCTTCAGATAGCTGGATAACCGCCATCGCATACATACGACTGTGATTGTAACGGGTAATCGCATAGAAATTTTGTCGGCCTAACCAAAGCTCTTCGCCGTCAGGCTGAGTTAGACTGAACACCGTAATATCATCTTCGCCTTCTGGTAAATGCGCTGTCGACAATCCGGATTTGCGTAATTCCTCTCGGGTCACCGTAGGCTTCAAACCGCGATCAATCAAGTCCTGTGGCAGATCCGTTCCGGCATATTCTGTTGCATGCACAATACTTTGGCCTGGCTGCCAGCCATGACGTCGCAGATAATTAGCAATGCTGCCAATTGCATCGGTAGGGTTATTCCAGATATCACGATGCCCGTCGTCATCAAAATCTACTGCATACTCGCGAAAGCTGCTTGGCATAAACTGCCCCAACCCCATCGCCCCAGCATAGGAGCCGATCGGTGCTAATTGCGACATTTCTTCTTCACGAGTCAAAATCAGAAAGTTTTTTAACTCAGAACGAAAGAAAGGACTGCGGGGAGGATAACGAAAAGCCAAAGTTGATAAGGCATCGACTACCCTGAAACTGCCCATATTGCCGCCAAAGCGGGTTTCTACCCCGAGAATCGCCAGAATGATTTCAGCTGGAACACCTAATTCCTTTTCAGCTTTGCTCAAAGCATCAGCATGTTTTTTCCAATAGGCTACACCGGCATTGATGCGTGCCTGATCAAGAAAAATCTCGCGATATTCATACCAAGGCTTACTTTTTTCAGCCGGCTTGGAAATCGCTTTAAGGATACTGTCCTTGACTTCAACCTGAGCAAATAAGGTTTCCAGTTCCATTCTATCAAACGCGTGATCCTGAACCATTTCATCAATAAACTTATCCAAATCCGGTAGGTCTGGATTCGCATAAGCCGGTGACAACATCAGGCTTAACATGGTGGCTGCAATGTGCTTCTTCACGGTGACATCATCCTCCGATGGGTGTGTATAGACATCAGGATACCGAAGCCCGCCAGCAAGGTCACCATTGATGTACCTCCATAGCTAATAAGTGGCAGCGGTACACCGACTACTGGTAAAAGGCCAGTGACCATTCCAACATTGACAAATACGTAGATCAGAAAGGTGATGGCAATACTGCCTGCCAATAACTTCATATAGCTAACCTGTGCCTGAGCAGCAATATAGAGTCCCCTGGCGGTGATTAACAAATAAACGGTAATCAAGGCTATTAACCCGATTAGACCAAACTCTTCGGCAATTACCGCGAAAATAAAATCCGTCGATCGTTCGGGTAAAAATTCCAAGTGCGATTGCGTCCCTTGCAACCAGCCACGCCCTTGTAAACCACCTGAACCAATCGCAATTTTGGACTGAATAATATGATAGCCAGCACCCAATGGATCGGATTCTGGGTTAAATAGCGTTATCACCCGGCGACGCTGATAATCGTGCATGAAGTACCATAAAACTGGCGCAGCTGAAGCGCAGAGTACTACAAAACCCAATAACAATCGCCAGGAAACACCAGACAGAAAGACGACTATCAATCCGGAACTACCAATCAATAAGGCCGTCCCCAGGTCAGGTTGCTTGGCAATAAGTACCACCGGGATGGCAATCATCAGCAAGGCAATCAACAATCGCGAAATGCTGGGTGGCAAAGGTCGTTCAGCAAGGTAAACAGCTACCACCAAAGGCACTGCTAATTTCATGATTTCGGATGGCTGAAAGCGGAAAAAGCCCAGATCAAGCCAACGTTGCGCGCCTTTCCCGATAGTGCCAAACAATAAAACCGCAATCAGGGTCAACACACCGATACCGTAGACCCAGAACGCAATGTCTTTAAGCCTGTCAGGATGCATTTGCGCCAGAGCCATCATCACCGTGACGGCAATCGCCATTCTTATCGCTTGACGAATCAGTAATCCAATATCCTCTCCGCCGCTGCTGTACAACACCACCGAACTGAACAATAACAAGGCCATTATTCCTAACAGCAGGAAACCGTCAATGTGTGCACGACGCAAAAATGAGGTCCTTTGCAGACCAGGAACTTTACGGCGATCCTGCAATAACTGGCTCATTGCTCTGGGGGGATTGCGACGGTCATTCATCAACTGGCTCATCGCTTTCTGCCTTAGTTTCTATACCAAAATACACATCAATTAATTTGCGAGCGATGGGTGCAGCTGTAGCACTACCACTGCCACCATTCTCTACTACCACTGCAATGGCAATTTCAGGTTCATCTGCCGGTGCAAATGCCATAAACAAAGCATGGTCGTGCAGCTTTTTAGCCAGTGTATCCGCATCATACTTCGCATCCTGAGCAATGCCAAAAACCTGAGCCGTACCGGTTTTACCAGCAATTTTGAAAGGCAACTTCTCACCAATATGGCGAGCAGTTCCGCGTTTTCCGTGGACCACTTCTACCATGGACTCAATCACAGCCTGCCAATTACTCGACTTTTGAATCGGTAAGCTTTCTGCCTGCTGAACCCCGATTAACTGCATACCTTCATCACTGTCTGATTTGGTTGCTCTAGCCAACTGGGGCTTATAGACCGTTCCCATCATTCCGAGTGTGGCTGTGGCATGTGCCAGCTGCACTGGAGTCGTCTGGTTAAAACCTTGACCAATCCCGGAAATCAAAGTTTCCCCCGGGAACCAGGCCTGATTACGCTGCGCTCGTTTCCATTCCCGTGATGGTGAGAGCCCTTTGCTCTCACCGGGCACATCAATCCCGGTTTGCCGCCCAAAACCGAAATAATCGAGAAAACCATGTAATCGATCAATGCCTAAAGCATGTGCCAAATCGTAAAAATACACGTCGCATGATTCCGCCATAGCACTCTTCAGATCCACATGACCATGCCCGACACGCTTCCAGCAACGATATCGATGATCATTACCGGGTAGCCGATAAAAGCCCGGACAGAAAGTTCGGCTTTGCTCTGTGACCACATTTAATTCCAGACCGGCCAGAGCCACAAAGGGTTTAAAAGTTGAACCGGGAGGATAATGCCCCCGTAATGCCCGGTTAAATAGCGGTTGTTCAGGATTATCCCGTAAAGCCGCATATTCCTTGGTGCTGATCCCGGTAACAAACGCATTAGGATCATAATCGGGTTTACTGACTAATGCTAAAACGCCACCATTACGTGTATCCAAAATAACCACTGAACCATTGTATTCACCCAGCGCTTCAGCCGCTGCTTTTTGTAAATTTATATCCAGGTGAAGATATAAGTCCTGCCCCGCTGTGGCTGGTTCACTGAATAATTCTCGAACGGTACGCCCCTGGACATTGGTCTCAACTTGACGATATCCCACTGTGCCATGCAACAAATCCTCATATTGATGCTCAACACCGGTTTTACCGATCTGTAAAGTGCCCTTGTAATTTTGCTGATCAATCACCTGCATTTCCTGCTGATTGATACGTCCAACATAACCGACCGCGTGAGCAAAAAGCGGACCTTGAGGATAATGACGGATCAGTCGCCCCACTACATCGACTCCTGGAAAACGATGACGATTAACTGAAAACAGGGCGACTTCTTTTTGAGTTAATTGATTACGAACAACTATTTCCTCAAATGCCCGGTGACGTTTACGCCGTTCGTTAAAAGCCTCAATATCTTCTTGCGTTAAAGAGAGCAAGTCAGCCAGCTCGGCAATGGTTTCATCCAGATTAGTGACTTTTTCGGGAATGACTTCCAGACTGAAGGTAGGAATATTCTCTGCCAATAACACGCCGTTACGATCATATATCAGCCCTCGCTGTGGAGGTAACGGTTCGATGTCTACACGATTTCGATTTGAGAGCGAATCAAAATGTTCATAATCGACTATTTGCAACATCACTAAACGAAAAATAATGATGCCAAACAAAATTAAAGAAAAAATTCCGGCAAATATCAGCCGGTTACTGACCAGGCGACTTTCACGAAAATGATCTTTAAGCCGATGGCGTGGGTCGATCACGATCAGCTAACCTGAAAACCACGACGTATTTTCCGTAATACGGCATATACCAAAGGCCAGACCAGCGTGCTGGTCAAGACCGTCATCCAATGCGTCCAGCTCAAGGATATCGGCGTATTAAACATGGTAATGAAATGTACTAGAAATATCAGTGACAAAATAGTGATAGCTTGCTGCCACAAAGGGTACTGTCGAAGCTGTAAATGCAAACGACCTACCAGATAAATGACTAGTGCATAGGCAAATGCATGAATACCCAGCACACCTCCAGTAATCACATCCATCAGCAGTCCGGTAAACCAAGCGACGCCTATACTCACGCGCTGCGGTAATGCCATCGCCCAGTAGATTAACGTCAGCGCCACCCATTCTGGGCGCGCATAGCGCATGCTATCTGGGATGGGCACCAACATTAACAATATGGCGAATAACAAGGTAACGTATATCACGCTAGTGTGTTGTGATTTGACCATTGCCATCAGTTGTTCCCTTCTGGTGATGTTATTGCGTCATCATCAACAACCGGTTGCTCTTCTGCGGGTAAATCCTCTTCGTCGATCTGCAACGGGAAGGTAATACCAAAATCAATTTTTTCGCCTGGCAGTACCAGCATGACTTCACGACTGGTGGATAATCGGGCTGCCGGGTCAACGGCTATTTGCGCAAAGGGTTTACCCTGAGGAAAATCAACCGAGATAATCGTTCCGACTGGATATCCAACTGGAAAACGTCCTCCCAAACCGGAAGTCACTAATACATCCCCAACCCGAACATCGGCGTTGTGAGGTAAAAACTCCATCTGTAATGTTTCGCCAAGTCCTCTTCCGGTGACGACAGCACGTAAACCGTTACGAACGATTTGTACCGGAATACTGTGGCTGGGGTCGGTCAACAACACAACACGACTGGAAAACTGACTGACTTCAGCGACCTGCCCCATCACACCTAATGAGTCGAGTACGGGTTGTCCTTCATAAACGCCGAATGATTTCCCCTTGTCGATAATGACATGCTGATAAAAAGGATCTAAATCGACACTAAGCAATTCAGCGACTTGAACCCGCTCCTGCAATCGGAATGATGAGCCCAGTAGCTCTCGCAAACGCATATTTTCACTTTCCAGCGCCTGCATTTTTTGCATACGGACACTGTTAGTAAGATTTTGTGCTTCCAAGGTCATGATTTTTTCACGAAGCTGCTGATGACCCTGAAAAAAATCACTAAACCAAGTGACTAAATCATCGGGCATAGATGCCAGTTTTTGTACGGGGTAAACAACCGTCGACAGGCTGACTCGAATCGGCTTGAAATAATCCAGTCGTGTATCCAGAAAATACAGCAACACAGAGGCCACTACAGCGAGTAGCATGC
This sequence comes from Methylophaga pinxianii, assembly GCF_020447225.1. GTDB lineage: Bacteria > Pseudomonadota > Gammaproteobacteria > Nitrosococcales > Methylophagaceae > Methylophaga > Methylophaga pinxianii. Next base: position 13,631 of record NZ_JAJAEO010000151.1, read on the forward strand.
GGGTATTTAACGACGGTGTTTGAGTAAATAGCGGTTTAATGGCTCAGTTCCAAAATGAAAAGACCTTCACAAATCATCTTGCTATTTGTAAAGGTCAAATACTAACTTCAATCTGACTGAAGACTATTCAAACGTAAATACGTCACTCCCACGTTCATCAATAAGTTCTAGTGCCCGGCCACCACCTCTGGCAACACAGGTCAGTGGGTCTTCTGCGACGATAGCTGGCAAGCCGGTTTCTTCCATCAACAAGCGATCCAGATCTCTTAGTAACGCACCACCACCAGTCAGGACGATTCCTCGTTCAGCAACGTCGGCACCTAATTCCGGTGGCGTCTGTTCCAGTGCGGTTTTTACTGCGGCAACAATACCCGCCAGAGGATCTTGCAGTGCTTCAAGGATTTCATTGCTGTTCAGGGTGAAACTACGCGGAATACCCTCGGCCAGATTACGGCCACGAACTTCCATTTCTCTGACTTCGTTACCTGGATAAGCTGAACCAATTTCTTTTTTGATTTTTTCAGCTGTTGCTTCACCAATCAGAGTGCCGTAATTACGACGTACATAGTTCACAATCGCTTCATCAAAAAGGTCGCCACCGATACGGACAGAGGCTGAATAAACGATACCATTCAATGAAATAATCGCTACTTCCGTAGTACCACCACCAATATCCAGTACCATTGAACCACTGGCCTCTTCTACTGGCATGCCAGCGCCAATAGCGGCTGCCATCGGTTCTTCAATCAAAAATACATCACGCGCACCGGCACCGGCAGCAGATTCACGAATTGCCCGACGTTCAACCTGAGTTGATCCACAAGGAACACAAACCAGAACGCGCGGACTTGGCTTTAAAAAGCGACCTTCATGCACTTTGCGGATAAAATGCTGCAGCATTTTTTCGGTGACGGTGAAATCGGCGATCACGCCATCTTTTAATGGCCGAATCGCTGTAATATTTCCTGGCGTTCGACCCAGCATTCTTTTTGCTTCTGCACCAACTGCGGCAATAGAGCGAGGACCGCCCGGCCCTTTATCCTGTCGAATTGCCACCACTGAGGGCTCATCCAAAACGATGCCCCGTCCTCGCACATATATCAGTGTATTAGCTGTACCCAGATCGATAGACAGATCGTTAGAGAATATCCCGCGTAAACGTTCAAACATTGAAGAAACCACATCCGGAAGAGGTAAAATGAGTACTTTAGCAATGCTCAGGTCTGTTGGGCAAGCAACTAATGATTTAAACTTCAACTTTGTGAAATCAATTAACTTACGGAACGACTGATGAGTTTAGACAAATCCGATGTAGAAAAAATCGCGCATCTCGCGCGACTTGCTATTGATGAGAGCAGTATTCCTGCTTACGCCCGCGATCTGAACAATATCCTTAATCTGGTCGAACAAATGAGCGCAGTTGATACCGAAACCGTCAGCCCGATGGCACACCCTCTGGATGCTCATCAAAGACTTCGTGAAGACGTCATTTCAGAAACTGATCAGCGCGAACTATTCCAGTCCATCGCGCCTAAAACTGATGCGGGTGTCTATCTGGTTCCCCAAGTCATCGAATAAAATTCAACACAGGCAAGCTCATGCATAACAAAACTCTTTCCGAACTTTCGGCTTTGTTGCACAACGGTGACATCAACAGTACGGAACTGACTCAACATTTCTTGAACCGCATCAAATCGCATAATGGCAATTTAAATGCTTTTATCAGTGTCACTGAAGAAAGTGCGCTGGCGCAGGCCGCCGCCGCTGACAAACAATTTGCGGACAAAACTGCCGGTAAATTAACCGGTATCCCGATGGCTCACAAAGATATTTTTTGCACAAAAGGGGTCCGCACCAGTTGCGCCTCAAAAATGCTCGATAACTTCATTGCCCCTTACAACGCCACCGTAGTTGAAAAAATCGCTGCCAGCGGCATGGTTATGTTGGGCAAAACCAATATGGATGAATTCGCTATGGGCTCGTCCAATGAAACCAGCTTTTATGGTCCGGTTAAAAATCCTTGGGATACCGAGCGGGTTCCTGGTGGTTCTTCGGGTGGTTCAGCCGCAGCAGTTGCTGCACGACTTGCTCCGGTTGCCACCGGAACGGATACGGGTGGTTCGATTCGTCAGCCCTCTTCTCTGTGCAATTTAACCGGCCTCAAACCAACTTATGGTCGCGTTTCACGCTATGGGATGATTGCTTTTGCCTCCAGCCTGGATCAAGCGGGCCCAATGGCAGCGAATGCAGAAGATGCCGCTCTGTTATTAAATGTCATGTCAGGTTTTGATGAACGTGATTCCACCAGTGTGGAACGAGATGTTCCAGATTACACCGCGGGATTGAATGATTCATTGGAAGGTCTGCGCATTGGTCTGCCCAAGGAATATTTCGGTGAAGGTCTGGATCCTGAAGTTGCCGCAACCATCGATGCCGCTATTAAGGAATTTGAAAAACTTGGTGCCACCATTAAAGAAATCAGTTTACCAAATACCTCTTTGGCTATCCCAACTTATTACGTGGTTGCCCCAGCGGAGTGTTCGTCCAATCTGTCACGAATGGACGGCGTACGTTTTGGCCATCGCTGTGACGATCCAAAAGATTTGCTGGATCTTTATCAACGTTCACGGGGCGAAGGCTTCGGTGATGAGGTTAAGCGCCGCATTATGATTGGAACCTATGCACTGTCTGCCGGTTATTACGATGCCTATTACCTCAAAGCTCAAAAATGCCGTCGTTTGATCAGTGATGATTTCCAGCAGGCTTTTGCAGAAGTTGATGTCATTATGGGACCAACTGCCCCCACCACAGCGTTTAAACTGGGGGATAAAACTGATGACCCGGTGGCAATGTATCTGGCAGATATTTACACCATCAACACCAATCTTGCCGGCCTACCGGGCATGTCGATTCCTGCAGGTTTTGCTGGTGGTTTACCCGCGGGTTTGCAAATCATCGGTAATTATTTTGATGAAGCACGTTTACTTAATGTGGCTCATCGTTATCAGCAAGTGACCGATTGGCATAAACAAATACCTACAGCATTTCAATAATAATTAAGGGGCGAAAGCCCCTTATTTTTAAGACATATTCTGATAAATACTTACAGGATGTTTAACGGTTGTTATCCGCATCAATAACAATCACATCAGCCTCTCGCATGCCACAAATAAAAAAGGGTATGCTTGCCGCCAAGGCGACCTATTTCGGAGCAAATAATGAAAGCAGCAGAGCTATTTGTACGCACGCTGGAAAATGAAGGTGTGGAATATATTTTCGGTATTCCCGGAGAAGAAAATCTGGATGTAATGGATGCATTGCTCGACTCTAAAATTCAGTTTATTACCACACGACATGAGCAAGGTGCGGCATTTATGGCGGATGTTTATGGCCGACTTACCGGACGCGCAGGCGTTTGTATGGCGACATTAGGTCCCGGTGCGACCAATCTGATTACCGGTGTTGCCGATGCCAATATGGACCACGCACCATTGGTGGCGATTGCCGGACAGGCGTCAACCAATCGCTTGCATAAAGAATCGCATCAGGTACTTAATCTGGAAGCGATGTTTTTACCGATCACCAAATACTCCACTCGTATTGTCAGTCCTGAAGTTATTCCAGAAATCGTCCGGAAAGCCTTTAAAGTCGCGCAGACCGAAAAAACCGGTGCCTGCTTTATTGAATTCCCAGAAAATATTGCCGAAATGGAAATTGATGATGCGCCGTTACGCGTCAAACATGCCACTCCTCCTGAACCGGCTGCTGAACATATTGAACGTGCCGCTGAGTTAATTTCCAATGCACAAAATCCGATTATTCTGGCCGGCAATGGTGTCATTCGTTCGCGAGCAGCAACAGCCCTGACAGACTTTGCTGAAAAATTGGGCATTCCCGTCGCCAACACATTTATGGCTAAAGGGGTTATTCCCTTTGGTCACCCGATGTCATTAGGTAGTGTCGGGTTGCAGTCCAATGATTATGTGAATACCGGTTTTGCCAACGCCGATGTGATTATCTGTGTCGGTTACGACATGGTGGAATATCACCCTTACCTTTGGCATCCATCGCGTGATCGCACGTTGATCCACATTGATACAACTCATGCTGAGGTGGATGCGTATTACAGTGTGGTTTTAGGTGTAGTGGGCAATATCAATCATAGTTTGAATCGTATTGCCGCGCTCACTACGCCGCACGAAGGCAAAGCCATGCGTACGCTGCGTGATAGTCTGATTGCTGAAATGAATCAGCATCGCCGTGATACCGAATTTCCGGTCAAACCTCAGAAGATCATCTGGGATTTACGTACCGCCATGCACCTTGAAGATATTGTGATTTGCGATGTGGGTGCGCATAAAATGTGGATGTCACGGATGTTCCGCTGCGAGTATCCTAACACCTGCATTATTTCCAATGGATTTGCCAGTATGGGCATTGCAGTACCAGGTGCCATTGCAGCGAAACTGGCACATCCAGAACGCAAAGTTGTGGCAGTGACCGGCGATGCGGGCTTTCTGATGAATTCCCAGGAAATTGAAACCGCAATTCGTTTAAATATTGCGATTGTTATTTTGATTTGGAACGACGCCAGTTATGGTCTGATTGAATGGAAACAGCAAAATCAGTTTGGCCGAACCAGTAACGTGAAATTTGGTAACCCCGATTTTGTCCAATATGCGCAATCTTTTGGCGCCAGAGGTGTCAGAGTCACCAAGACAGAAGAATTGATATCAGTTTTAAAGGAAGCGTTGGACAGTAATACCGTGACGGTGATTGATTGTCCGGTGGATTATCGTGAAAATCTCAAACTGACAGAATCTTTGGGTCAATTAACTCAGCCAACTTGAGAGCGAAAATGAAGTCTGGAACACGATTTGCGCTATTTATAGCAGCCCTGTTTGCATTATTGTTTATCGTTTTTTTATACAAAAATGCTACCGCCCCGGTTTATACCGAATTAAAGTTTGAAGATGTGGATGGTGAAGTCCATCAATTTGCCGACTATGCCGGCAAGCCCATTCTAATGATTTTCTGGGCTACGGATTGCCCGGCATGTATTCAGGAGTTGCCGGAACTGATTGCCTTACACGAGGAGTATGCCGAAAAGGGCTTGGTGATGCTGGGTGTTTCACTTCCTCATGATACACCATCTCATATTAAAGCCATGCGTGAGGACCGGGGACTTCCCTACACGCTTGTCTGGGATAGTGAAGGAAAAATTTCCAGCGCATTTAATAATGTTCGGGTAACACCAACTCATTACCTGATTTCACCTGAAGGTAAAATTGTTATGCGCAAAATTGGTGTGCTTGATAAAGATAGCGTTACAGCACAGCTCGAAAAAATGGGCCTCAGCTGATTTATAGCGTAAAACTGCTACACATCAGATAGCACATATGGTATAAAGTCCGGCTTAGTTTATTCAGAATGATGCGTTGGCAGGACGCGTCAGTCACTAAAAATGCATCAGGAGCAGGATTAACATGTCCAGAGTATGTCAGGTAACGGGCAAGCGCCCTATGAGCGGGAACAACGTTTCACACGCTCACAACAAAACAAAACGCCGTTTCCTACCTAACCTTCATTCACACCGTTTTTGGGTTGAGTCTGAAAATCGTTGGGTAAAATTGCGTGTCAGCAATCATGGTCTGCGTATCATTGATAAAAGAGGTATTGATACCGTTTTATCTGATCTCCGTAGCCGCGGCGAAAAAATCTAAGGAGTCAGGACATGCGCGATAAAATCAAATTAGTTTCATCAGCAGGTACAGGTCATTTCTATACTACTGACAAAAACAAACGTACCATGCCGGAAAAAATGGAGATCAAAAAATTTGATCCAGTTATCCGTCAACACGTTATGTATAAAGAAGCAAAAATCAAATAAGTTTTTCGTTAACTGCTTCTAAAAAAACCCGCTATTAAAGGCGGGTTTTTTTATGGTTCGAATAAATAACTTTAGCATGATTCTAACGTTTGCCATGGCTGGTTAATGTCATTGCGGGATTTGGTAATCCCGGATGAAAAGTCTGCTAAAAATCACAGTGGACGATTTAAACTAAAAACGTATTATAGTGCGCTATGACTATCTTGCTCGAAGCACAAAATCTTTGTCGACAGTTTGGCCCTAATATTGCGGTTCAAAATATTGATCTTTCGGTAAAACGCGGCGAAATTCTGGGCTTTCTCGGCCCTAATGGCGCTGGTAAAAGCACCACTATGAAAATGCTCAGTGGTAATCTGGCGCCAGATCGAGGTGAAATTCGTATCGATGGCTATGATTTATTGTCACAGCCCAAAAAAGCTAAAGCTCAGTTGGGTTATTTACCTGAAAATCCCCCACTCTATCGTGAGCTGACTGTCAGCGAATATTTAAAGCATTGCGGCAGACTCAATCAACTTAGAGGTAAGGCATTAACGTCCGCTGTCGACACAGTAATTGAACGCTGTGGGCTTGGGGAGGTAAAACGACGACTGATCGGCCAACTCTCAAAAGGCTTCCAACAACGTACCGGTATTGCTCAGGCAATTGTGCACAATCCAGCTGTTGTGATTCTGGATGAACCGACATCCGGCCTGGATCCATTACAAATTCGGCAGATCCGCGAACTGATCCGTGAAATTGCTAACGAACACAGTGTTATTCTATCGACACATATTTTGCCGGAAGTGGAAATGCTCTGTGATCGAGTGCAGATCATCAATAAGGGTCAGGTAGTATTTGCTGATAGTTTGGCAGCCCTGCATCAACAACGATATAACAGCAGCCTCAAAATCACCTTAGCCAACCCGCCACAGGTCACAGAATTAAACTCACTGCCGAATATTTCTGCCGTTGAGATTATTTCTCCTCAACAATTCCGGATTGTCTATCAACCTGAACAGGATCCAACAGAAAATCTGTTAGCCGTTGCTGTTGCAAAACAATGGGCATTAAACGAGCTGGTCCGTGAACAGGATTCGCTGGAAGATATTTTTATGCATCTCATCAAAGATGACGCATCGATTGCAGAGGTTAAAAACTGATGTGGTGCGTAGCAAGACTTGAAATTTCGCGATTGTTTTTATCGCCTTTTGCCTGGGCCATACTGGCGCTTGTGCAATTTTTACTGGCATATTTATTTCTCAGTCATATTGAGTATTTTGCTCAGATTCAGGGGCAGATTTCAGCCATTCCGGGGGCTCCTGGCGTCACTGAAATGGTTATAGCACCGTTATTGAACAATGCGGCTCTGGTGCTATTGTTGATCGCGCCCTTCATTACCATGCGTGCTTTTGCAGATGAACATCGTAATCACAGTTTGCCGTTATTAATATCAGCACCTCTCTCTGCTACGCAGATTGTGTTAGGTAAATACATCGGCTATCTGGTTTTTTTCCTGCTTCAACTCACACTTATTGTCCTCATGCCTTTATCTCTGATGGCAGGGTCGGCAATTGATTTTTATCAACTTGGAGCCAGCATGTTTGGATTAATCCTGCTGGTAGCCAGTTTTGTCGCAGCAGGGGTATTTCTCTCATCACTCACCACGCAACCGGTTATTGCTGCTGTGATGACCTTCTGTTTACTTTTTTTGTTATGGGTAATTGATTTTGCCGCAAGCAGCAACCTTTCAGGGCAAATAAACTGGCTGGGCTGGTTATCCTTATTAGGCCATTTTCAACCCATGTTGGAAGGACAAATCAACAGTGTGGACTTGAGCTTTTTTGCTTTGTTTTGTTTTGTTTTTCTGTTGATGACTATGCGACGTCTTGATGCTGTGAGGCTAAGTCGATGAAGATGTCAAAACAGTTTAAATTTCAGCATCGCCTGCAACAGATTATTTTTTACCTGCTATTACTGGCGGTGGTTATTGCCGTTGCCGTTCTTTCCCATCGGTTTACGTTTCAGTCGGACTGGACAGCCAATCAACGACATACACTTTCTGCTGCCACCAGTAAATTATTACAGAACCTTGATAGTCCAGTGACCATTGAAGTCTTCATCAGTCCTGGACATCAGTATCACTCTGCTGCAGAAAGTTTATTAAAACGTTATCAGCAGTATAGTTCGCAACTGACTGTGAGCTTTATTGATCCGGTGACTCAACCCCAGCGTGTACGCGAACTTGCCATCCAACAGCAGGCTGAAATGGTGGTTTCCGGTCAACAGGGTCAACAACATGTTTTTGATTTATCCGAACAATCACTCAGTAATGCCATCATTAAAGTCAGCCGGCGTAACCTGCCTGAATTAATCTTCATTACCGGTCATGATGAGCGGGATATTGCAGGTGAGACAGCTTATGACATGGCGCAATGGCAAGCGCAATTGTTGAGTACCGGATTTGCAGTACAGTCTTTGTCAATGACCGAGGCAATGCAACAACAGCATAACGGTAAAAATGTTGTATTAGTGATTGCCAGCGCCCAACAAACCTGGCCAGAAAGTGAGGTTTTGCAATTGCAGGAGTGGTTGCAACAGGGCGGCAATTTGTTGTGGTTCAGTGAGCCTGATACGGATATCGGTCTATCGGCAATCACTGAACAACTTAATCTGAGTCGTTTACCGGGCACGATTGTCGATCCTAATGCCGGAAAATTGGGCCTTGAAGATCCTCGCTTTGTGATTGTGACTGATTATGCCAATCATCCGGTTACTGCTGCGACATCCAGTGTCACCCTGCTGCCTGGGGCACATGCCTTCCAGGTACAGGGAGCTGAAACCGATTGGCAAATCACCAAACTGATGCAGTCACAAAGTGGTAGCTGGTCTGAATTAGGCGATATGAATATCGCCAATTTAGATACGTTAGCTTTGGATCAAGATATCGATATTACCGGGCCGCTATTACTCAGCGTGTTAATGGAGAAACGCTTGTCTCCTGATCAACAACAGCGAATCGCTGTATTCGGTGATGGTGATTTTGTATCAAATTCATACTTGGGAACTGCTGCCAATCTGGAATTGGCCATGGCACTGGTAAATTGGCTGGTCGCGGATGATGACTCAATCGCTATTCCGGTGGTAAAAACCCAAGACAGTCAACTGATATTAACGGATCAACAATCACTGCTTATTGGTATCGGTTTTTTAGTGGTCTTGCCACTCTGCATATTTGTTATCGGTATCAGTATCTGGTGGATTCGAAAACGCCGATGAAAAGTACTTATCTGACCAATCTGTTGCTTTTGGTGGTGGCAGTTCTTTTAGTATGGCTTATGACCGAGTCCCAGACGCCGAATACAAGGTTCATTACTGATAACCTTTCCCAGTCGCAAGTGACGGAAATTACCATTCAACGTAAAAATCAACCGGCCATAACACTACAATACGACGCACAGTGGCAGTTAGTTCAGCCCATCAAAGCACGAGCTAATCAAACGCGTATCAAGCTTTTGCTAAGCCTTTTGGAACAGCCTGTAGAAGCGCCTATTCCGGTCACAGAGAAAACCCCTCTTGCTGATTTCGGTTTAGCCCAACCTCGTTTAATTTTATCGTTTAATCAACAATCCTTTGCGTTTGGTGATACAGAATCACTCAGTGGATATCGTTATATTCTGCACAATCAGCAGATTTATTTAGTTCATGATGATATTTCACCCCTACTGAGCGCCAGTGCCAGCAGTTTTATCGATAATCGTTTACTCGACACCACCAATAATATTAAGGCACTTCACCTGCCACAATTGTTTAAGGAAAATGGTGAGCAATATTCTGCCGCACTCTCGATATACCAGCATGATGGTCATTGGCAATCCAAACCGGAAAGTTATGCTCAGGATGCATTATTGACCTTATTGCAAAACTGGCAGCAGGCTTATGCCATGCAAGTCGTCATTGCACCCGAAGTTCGTATGACAGCCAATACCCCCAGTGTCGCCATTGATTTGATGGATAATACACAACGGCGTTTGATGGTCAGTCAGAGTGAAAATGGCCTCACCCTGACAGATCCCGATCTGCAACTTCAGTATCAGTTTCCTGCAGCAATGGCCGATGCCCTCTTTTTGATAAGCCGATAAAACATGCCTGAATTACCAGAAGTCGAAACCACCCGAAAAGGCATTGCGCCTTATATAGAAAATCAGCGGGTTGAGCAGGTGGTTATTCGTGATGCGCGACTTCGGTGGCCCATCACCGATAAACTTGATGAAAAACTCTGTGGCAAGATAATTCAATCCGTCAGTCGCCGCGCCAAATATTTATTGCTCACCACGACGGAGGGTACCTTATTCATTCATTTAGGTATGTCCGGTCGGTTACGCGTATTGACTGCATTTCAGCCCGCTGAAAAACATGATCATGTGGACATTGTATTTGCCAATAATATTATTCTGCGTTTTACCGATCCACGTCGTTTTGGTGCCGTTTTATGGACCAGTGAACCTCCCCTGCTACATCCATTGTTACAACACTTAGGGCCAGAGCCGCTGGAAGAAACTTTTGATGCTGCCTACTTGTTCAAACGCAGTCGCAAACGCCAGGTAAGTATCAAAACGTTTATCATGAATGCCGAAGTGGTTGTCGGAGTTGGAAATATTTATGCCAGCGAATCATTATTTCTCTCCGGAATACATCCCCAGCTCATCGCTGCAAATCTCAGCCGGAAACAAGCGGAAAAACTGGTGGCAGCGATCAAATTGACGCTGAAAAAAGCCATTGCAGCAGGAGGCACAACGCTACGCGATTTTCGTGATAGTGATGGTAAGCCGGGCTATTTTGCTCAGGAGTTGTGGGTATATGCACGGCAGAACCTGGACTGTAAACAATGCGGGCATCCCATCGAATTGATTCGACAGTCACAGCGGGCTACTTATTTCTGTCCGCAATGCCAAAAAGTTAAAGCCTAGCATCGCCAATAGGGAGAGGAAAAACAATTACTTGCCGTGTTTACCGCGTGGAAAAATACTCTGCCAGCAAACGAATTTCAGTCTCGGTGTAAGCTGGAGCATGATGTCGCATTACTGAAGACTCTCGCTCTCCGTTAGCAAACGCCTGCATCTGTTGGATAAAGTAATCAGGCTGCAGGCCGGCGAGTTTGGGCATTTCGCCTTTGCTGTAACCGTTTGTGCCATGACAACCGGCACAGGAGGATGCCAGTAATGCAATATTGGGATCTGCATACACCCAGGTTGAACTGAGCAGTAAAATCAGACAAATCAGCAAACGTTTCATAATTCCTCTTTTGCCGGTTTCACGGCTAACTATCAAGCTACGTTATAATACCCAATCCCCTTTTTGCAAAGTCCATTCATGACCGAGATCATTAAATTAGATGCCATTATTCCCGAGACATTAAATGGCTTGAGAGTAGATCAGGCCCTGGCACAGCTGTTTTCCGAATACTCCCGGGGTCAGCTGACAAAATGGATTAAAGCCGGTGATGTCATGTTGAATCAGCAGGGTTGTCGCCCTAAAGATGCGGTGCGTACCGGTGATCAGATTGAGATTGCCGCGCAACAGGTTATTCACGACGATAACTGGCAGGCAGAACCCATCGCACTGGATATTATTTATGAAGATGATGATGTCTTAATCATTAATAAAGCTGCTGGCATGGTAGTTCATCCCGGTGCTGGTAATCAGAATGGCACCATGGTCAATGCCCTATTGGCGCACGTTCCACAACTTACCCATATCCCCCGTGCCGGGATTGTACATCGTATTGATAAAGATACTACTGGCCTGTTGATGGTCGCTAAAAGTCTGCAAGCACATCATTCATTAATCAGCCAATTGCAACAACGCACTGTAATACGCGAGTATCAGGCAATTGCCTGTGGTGTGTTTACCGCTGGTGGTACCGTAGATGCTCCCATTGGTCGTCATCATGTTGATCGTAAACGCATGGCGGTGACACAAAACGGTAAACCTGCCGTGACACACTATCGGATTGAAGAACGCTTTCGGACGCATACCCATCTGCGTTGCAAACTGGAAACCGGTCGAACTCATCAGATTCGTGTACATATGGCGCATATTCGTCATCCTTTATTGGGTGATCCTTTATACGGTGGCCGGTTTAAAACCCCAAGAGGTATGACAGAAAGCTGTCTCAACACTTTGCAAAATACTCGCCGTCAGGCGTTACATGCCGGGTTATTGGGTTTTGATCACCCCACCACTGGTGAGCCGGTCAGCTGGCAGATTCCTTTACCAGAAGATATGCAACGATTACTGGAACTGTTGCGGGTGGATGCAGCCAGTCATACGGATTAACAAGAGGAATTTATTGTGAGGGCAACAAACAATCTGCAAAACATCGTCAGCGTGTTTTTAGCCTTTCTCAGACTTGGTCTGACGGCATTTGGTGGACCTATTGCCCATATTGGCTATTTCCGTACTGAATTTATCAATAAACGCCAATGGCTTTCAGAACAGCAGTTTTCTCAATTACTCGCTGTCACACAATTTCTACCCGGTCCGGCCAGTAGTCAAATGGGTTTTGCCATTGGCCTATTTCGCGCGGGCTGGCTCGGTGCCATTGTTGCGTTCGTTGCGTTCACCCTGCCATCAGCACTGCTGTTATTTGCGTTTGCCAGCATTGCTCATCAACTCGATAATCCGATTGGCATGGCTATTGTTGATGGCTTAAAACTGGTGGCGGTTGCCGTGGTGGCGCATGCCGTTATCAGTATGGCGCAGAAATTAACACCTGACTGGCAGCGGATTGTAATTGCTTCGTTAAGTTTTGTACTGCTGCTGATATTCAACATGGCGTTTATGCAAATCGCTGTGATTGTATTAGGTGGTTTCACGGGCTGGTTTTTATGTCGACAACAACAGCTATCAGCAGATTTTATGTTTCCCGTAAACTACGGCAAACTTACTGCCTGGCTATTGTTCAGCCTTTTTATGCTATTGCTTGTTCTCAGTATGTTTGCCGACAGCCAGCTCAACGTATTCAATATGCTTGCCGGCTTTTATCAGGCCGGTGCATTGGTATTCGGTGGCGGTCATGTTGTATTGCCGTTACTGGAGCAACAAACCGTTGCAACAGGATGGCTCACTACCGATCAGTTTCTAACCGGTTATGGTGCGGCTCAGGCCGTTCCTGGACCAATGTTTACACTGGCGACTTACCTTGGCGCTGAAATCCCGACACAGTTGTCAGTCGGCTGGAATGCCCTGCTGACTACTCTCGCTATATTTATACCGGGTTTTTTATTATTACTGGCCATGCTGCCCTTATGGCAACAACTCGCTCATCTTCGCAATGCTGGTGCTGTAGTGGCGGGTATTAATGCCGCAGTGGTGGGTCTATTAGCCGCAGCGTTATATGACCCCATTTTTACGGAAGGCGTCGATCACTGGCTGGACTTATTGATTGCCTTTGGTGGCTTTTTTATCATTTTTGTTTTGAAGCGCTCGGCTTTATGGACTGTGCTTTTCTGTGTCGTGACGTCTGTACTTATTGCCATACTCTAGCCAATTGCTTCTCCATTGTTAGCGAAACCGCTTATAAGTAATCCCTGTGCCACATACCTACTAAAAAGCCCTTATCAAAGCACGAGGCCAAAAACCTGGCGTCATTTCTGTTCACAAAGAGAAGCTTTCATTTACCTGTAAAAGTTTTCTAATTTTCAGCAGGATGACGTTTTATTAATCTTCGGTATTATGAATATTTTATAATCGGATAAGTTGATTTATATAAATTTCAGCCACAAAAAAGGGGCGATAAACGCCCCTTTCTCAATCAAGCTTTTAGAAAACTGCTTATTTCTTGGCTGCAGCTTCGCGCTCTTTAACTTCTTTAATAACTTCTTCTGACACGTTACGAGGACAAGGCAGGTAGTGTAAGAACTCCATAGAGAACTGACCACGACCAGAAGTCATCGTACGCAAGGTACCGATGTAACCGAACATTTCGCTCAGTGGTACTTCAGCTTTAATACGTACGCCAGTGGCGCCCGCATCTTGCGATTTGATCATGCCACGACGACGGTTCAAGTCACCGATAACATCACCGACGTTATCATCTGGGCAGAACACGTCTACTTTCATGATAGGTTCCAGCAATTGTGGACCTGCTTTCGGAATGGTTTGACGGAACGCGCCCATCGCAGCAATTTCAAAGGCCATTGCTGATGAATCCACCGCATGGAATGCACCATCAAACAAGTTGACTTTAACGTCAAGCAATGGGAAACCAGCCAATACACCACGGCCCATCATTTTCTTGAAGCCGGCTTCAACTGCTGGCCAGTATTCACGAGGAACGCTACCACCGGTTACAGTTGATTCAAAATTGAAACCGCTGCCTGGCTCACCTGGTTCGATGATATAGTCGATACGACCGAACTGACCAGAACCACCTGATTGTTTCTTGTGGGTGTAGCTGTCTTCAATTTTTTGCGTAATGGTTTCACGATAGGCCACTTGTGGCTCACCGACAATAACATCAACGTTGTGGGTACGTTTCAGGATATCTACTTTGATATCCAAATGCAGTTCCCCCATACCTTTCATGATGGTTTCACCGCTGTCATCATCGGTTTCAACACGGAATGAGGGATCTTCTTTAATCATTTTGCCCAGTGCAATACCAAGTTTTTCGGCAGCCGCTTTATCTTTAGGCGCAATCGCGATTGAGATAACAGGATCCGGGAACACCATTGGTTCCAGGGTCGCAGGGTTTTTCGGATCACATAGGGTATGACCAGTTTGTACGTCTTTCATACCAACGATAGCGATAATGTCACCGGCGTGAGCATAATCAAGTTCATTACGGTCATTCGCGTGCATTTCCACCATACGACCTACACGTTCTGTTTTACCCGTGAAAGTGTTGAGAATGGTATCGCCTTTTTTCAATTCACCTGAATAGATACGAACAAAGGTCAACGCGCCAAAACGATCATCCATGATTTTGAATGCCAAAGCACGTAATGGGCCTTTGATATCAACAATCGCGTGTTTGCCTGTTTCGTTACCTTCCAGATCAACTTCTGGCTGTGGATCGACTTCAGTAGGATCCGGCAGATAGTCAACAACCGCATCCAGTACTAACTGCATACCTTTGTTTTTGAATGAGCTACCGCAGTAAGTCGGGAAGAAATCCAGTTTTAATGTACCTTTACGGATGCATCTTTTCAGATCTTCAACCGAAGGCTCTTCACCTTCCAGGTATTTTTCCATCAGATCGTCATCTTGCTCTACAGCAGTTTCGATCAGTTTTTCACGCCATTCTTCGATAGCATCAGCCATATCAGCTGGTGGCTCTTCGATGGTGTAATCTTCAGCGCTCTTGTCATCTTTCCAGATCCACGCTTTGCGGGTCAGCAAATCAACAACACCGGTGAATTCATCTTCGATACCGATTGGCAGAACCATAACCAGCGGCGTCGCCGCCAGAACATCTTCAACCTGTTTTACAACTCGATAAAAGTCAGCACCAATACGGTCTAATTTGTTGACATAGATAAGACGGGAAACTTCAGAGTCATTTGCATAACGCCAGTTGGTTTCGGATTGTGGTTCAACACCGCCACTACCACAGAAAACACCGATACCGCCGTCAAGTACTTTCAGAGAACGGTAAACTTCGATAGTGAAGTCAACGTGGCCTGGGGTATCGATAACGTTCAGGCGGTGACCTTTCCATTCACAGGTAGTCGCCGCTGACTGGATAGTAATACCGCGCTCGGCTTCCTGATCCATGAAATCCATGGTGGATTCACCATCATGTACTTCACCAGACTTATGGATTTTGCCGGTCAGTTTAAGGATACGTTCGGTTGTGGTGGTTTTGCCCGCATCAACGTGGGCGAAAATACCAATATTTCTGTATTTGGATAAATCGGAAGCCATAAATCCTGTCTCTATTGTGTGAATAACCGATGTTGTTTACATCATCAGGGAGTTAAACCCGCAAATTCTAAACTACTATCCTTCGGGATGCATCCCGAATTAACATCGATGCGTGTAAGTGACGTGATAGCAGTCTTTGGTAACGTCAGAATGTTTTCAATTGTTCAGATAGTCCAGGATTTTGCGGTGTTTAACGAAGTTTGTTTTGGGTATACGGATTTAATGGTTGATGGGGCACCTTCACCCCATCAATCTGATACCACCCTCAGATGGTTGATAGATCGACTCCGTAGTTGAGTTCCTCT
>NZ_JAJAEO010000175.1 GCF_020447225.1 Methylophaga pinxianii
ACCAGCAGTAGGTGAAGCATCAACCAGATAATCCGATGAGATGCCGGTCTGTCTCACTCTCATGCAAAGGTAAGATCAACCATTTAATCCGCTTACCCTTTGTTTTTAAGAGGTAACCATTGATGCCGGTAAACCACTCCCGGTGTCGCAAACACCAGAAACAGGCTTAACGTCGTGACGAAGAATTCCCACTGTTGCGGATAGATATTGCCCGCAAATTGCTGTTCAAAGGCAATCGATACCAATAAGGCGATGAAATAATACACCATTACCTCAAACAGTCTTAACCAGGCATTTTTACCGTTTTTTAAGGGTATCAATAGAAACAGGCGTGAATTCACCCAAGGCAAATTCGCCAGCACAAACATAATCAACAGCAGTAACCAAATCGACATCGTTAAACCTAACTAAAAATTCTGGCGCAAAGCGCAAACAGCCCGCCTGGAAACAATCCAAGCAGCAATACTGCTAATACATTACCACTTAAAAGATATTGCATGGACGTTGTGGCTGCAATTTGGGGACGTTCGCTCGCTGTATCAAAAAACATCACTTTGACTACCCGTAAATAATAATAAGCCCCAATGACGGACATGACTACAGCAACGATTGCAATGGCGAGTAAGTTAACATCGACGACTGATTTAATCACGGCTAATTTTGCATAAAATCCTGCCAGCGGCGGAATACCTGCCATCGAAAACATCAGCAGCAACATCATCAGTGCATGCCACGGATGACGTTGCCCCAAACCTTTAAAATCTTCGATTTCTTCAGCTTCAAAGCCTTCGCGGCTAAGCAGCAGAATCATACCGAAACCGCCCAGCGTCATCAGCGCGTAAACCAATGTATAAAATAAAGCAGCGGCATAGCCGTTCTGTGAACCCGCTAAAACACCTAATAACAAGAAGCCCACATGGGAAATGGTGGAATAGGCCAACATACGTTTGAGGTTCGTTTGGGCAATTGCCAAGATATTGCCCAGCATAATCGACAATATCGCCAGCATAATCAGCATATCCCTCCACACACCGAGCATATCGCCCATGCCCTCCGTCAGAATACGGATCAACATGGCAAATGCAGCAATTTTGGGCGCACTGGCGACAAACAAAGTAATGGCTGTTGGCGCTCCTTGATAGACATCCGGCAACCACATATGAAACGGTACCGCACCGAACTTAAAACCAAGACCAATCACCAGAAATACAATACCCAGACTGAGCACTGTCTGATTCAGTTCTTCATTAGCTATGGCTGCGGCAATCGCCTGAATACCCAGCTCTCCGGTCACACCGTAGATAATCGACATGCCATACAACAACATACCGGATGCCAATGCACCCAGAATAAAATATTTCATGCCGGCTTCGGTTGCGGCAAAAGAATCACGCTGCATCGCGACCATGGCGTACAAGCAGAGTGACATCAGTTCCAGTCCTAAATACAAGGTCAAGAAATGATGTGCTGATACCATGACCAGCATGCCTAATGTTGCAAACAAGGCCAGCACATAAAATTCACCTTGCAATAATTTCCGTGCTTGCAGATAGCTATACGAGTAGCTCAATACCAGCATGTTCACCAGACATATTGCCAGCTTGAGCACATCACTCAACGGATCTTTGATATAGGTCTCAGAGAAGGTCAATCCCCCCTCACCCATCATCCAGAATACAGTCAAAAAGGTCAGCAGCAGACTGAGCTGGCTTAACGCATGCACCAGATTGATTTGACGATTACCGGTGAAAGCTACGACCAATAACACCATGCAGCACAGCGCCAGCATGAGCATTTCTGGCAAAGCAAACAGCATATTAGGAACCTCAAACGCCATCCGGTGTTTCCTTTAAAGCTTTGATTGAGTGATTTGCAGCAGCAGGTGTTCCACTGAAGCATGCATCACGTTCAGTAACGGATCGGGCCAAAGCCCTATCAGCAACACAATAGCCGCCAGGCTACCCAGTAGCAGCATCTCGCGTGAATTAATATCCTGTAACTTGGCAACTTCATCATTGGCGATCTCGCCAAAAAAGACTCTTTTCACCATCCACAAGGTATAGGCAGCTCCCAGAATCAGGGTTGTTGCGGCCAAAAAGGCATACCAGAAACTGGCCTGAAATGCTGCCAGGATCACCATAAACTCGCCTACAAAACCCGATGTACCGGGTAAACCTGCATTCGCCATCGCAAAGAATACGGCCAGTGCGGTAAATTTCGGCATCGCGTTGGCAACACCACCATAAGCGCTGATTTCACGGGTATGCATCCTGTCATATAAAACGCCGACACTGAGAAACATCGCCGCGGCAATAAAGCCATGCGAAATCATTTGTACCATCGCCCCTTCTATCGCCAATACCTCACCATTGCCGATACCAAGACTAATTGCATCATTGGCAATAATACGAAAGACAATAAACAGTCCCAGCGTCACAAAGCCCATATGGGCAATACTTGAATAGGCAATCAGTTTTTTCAGGTCAGATTGCGCCAAGGCAACAAAACCAATATAGACAATGGCAATCAACGACAGCGTAATCACCAGCCAGTCCAACGTCATACTGGCATCTGGAGTAATCGGCAGCGCAAAACGTAGCAGACCGTAGCCACCGATTTTCAGCGTGATCGCCGCGAGAATCACCGAGCCACCTGTAGGCGCTTCAACGTGGGCATCAGGCAACCAGGTATGAACTGGCCACATCGGAATTTTTACCGCAAAAGCAATTAAAAAAGCGAGGAAAATCCATATCTGTTGCGTCAAGCTCAAGCTCACATTGTGGAAGTCCAGAATGGAAAAGCTGCCAGCCTGAAATTGCAGATACAGCAGTGCAATCAGCAAAAATACGGATCCGAAAAAGGTATAGAGGAAAAACTTGATGGTGGCATAGACCCGATTCGGCCCACCCCAGATACCAATTACCAGAAACAGTGGAATCAGCATTGCTTCAAAAAACAGATAAAACAGAATGGCATCCAGCGCGGCAAATACGCCCAGCATCAATCCTTCCATGATCAGGAAGGCTGCCAGATATTGAGCCGCTCGATCCTGAATCACCTGCCAGCCCGCAATCACCACCAATACCGTGGAAATCGTGGTCAGGATCATCAACGGCATCGAAAAGCCATCAATGCCAAGGTAATACTCGATATTAAATGTGGCAATCCATGACAAGCGTTCAACAAACTGCATTTGATGGCTGCTGGCATCAAAGCCGGAATACAGCAAAAACGACAGCAGCATGGTCGTTACACTGATAACCAGAGACAGTTGACGGGCCAAAACATGATTCTGTTTACACAACAACAGCAAGCCGCCGCCGATAATTGGCAGCAAAATCAATACACTGAGCAGCGGGAAGTCCATCATCTAATCAGTTTGCTCCTAAACTACAAACCAGGTGAGCAACAGCCACACCCCGATAATCATTACAAAGGCGTAATGGTACAAATAACCGCTCTGCAGTTTGCGTCCGACTCTCGAGATTAAGCCCACTGTCCGTGCTGTACCGTTAACCACTAAACCATCAATTAACATTCGGTCACCTACGCGAGAGAACAGCCAACCCAGACCTCGTGAACCACCGGCAAAAACTCTGTCGTTAAATGCATCAAAGCCGTATTTATTTTCCAAAATTTGCCATAGCCACATCAGTCGATGCTGAATTTTGGCGGGTAGATCCGGACGTTTGAGATAGAGAAACCAGGCTGTCACCAAACCGGCCATTGCCAGCCAGAACGGTGCAGTCGTCAACCCATGAGAGATAAATCCAGTCAAACCATGATATTTTGCTGCCGCCAGCACATCATGCTGTGGCATTACGGTTATCGCATCGCTGAAGAAATTGTCATACACCAAAGTACCAATCAAATAGCCCGCCAGTACCGAAGGAATCGCCAGCAGAATCAATGGCCAGGTAACCACACCGGGGGATTCATGAGGCGGATGGTCATGGGCATCAAAGCGTTCCTTGCCGTGGAACACCAGAAACAAAAGCCGGAAGCTGTACAGACTGGTGACAAATACCCCTATCATCACTGCCCATAAAGCGAATTCGCTACCGGCTATGGAGGATTCATGCACGGCCATGATAATGGCATCTTTGGAGAAAAAGCCCGCCAACCCTGGAAAACCAATTAATGCCAGGGTGCCGATCAGACTGGTCCAATACGTAATGGGCAGGTATTTTTTCAGCCCGCCCATCTGCCGAATATCCTGCTGATGATGCAGAGCTAAAATCACTGAGCCAGCAGCCAGAAACAATAGGGCCTTAAAGAAAGCATGGGTAAATAAGTGGAAAATTGCCGCGGAATAAGCTGATACGCCGAGTGCCACTGTCATATAGCCAAGCTGTGATAGTGTCGAATACGCGATTACCCGTTTGATATCGTTCTGAATCAAGCCCAAAAAGCCCATAAACAAAGCGGTAATTGCCCCAATCACCAAAATAAATGACAGTGCCGTTTCGGAATATTCATATAAAGGTGACATTCTCGCCACCATAAAAATACCTGCCGTGACCATCGTTGCGGCATGGATTAATGCCGATATCGGTGTTGGGCCTTCCATCGAATCCGGTAACCAGACATGTAAGGGGACCTGAGCCGATTTCCCCATGGCACCGATGAACAGCAGGATGCCAATCACCGTCATTAACGACCAGGCATAGTTATCAAATATTGAGATGGTCTGCCCCGCCATCACTGGCGCCTGATTAAATACTTCCAGATAATCCAGACTGCCGGAATACATCAATACAGCAGCAATTCCCAACAGAAAGCCAAAATCACCCACCCGATTGACCAGAAAAGCCTTGAGATTGGCATAAATAGCTGTGGGCTTTTTATACCAGAAGCCGATGAGCAGATAAGACACCACGCCGACTGCTTCCCAGCCAAAAAACAGCTGCATAAAGTTATTGGCCATCACCAGCATCAGCATTGAGAAGGTAAACAGCGAGATATAACTGAAAAAACGGCTGTAACCATCATCGTCATGCATATAACCAATGGTATAGATATGCACCATTAGCGAAACAAAAGTCACAACGGTCATCATCACCGCAGTCAAGGAGTCGACCATAAAGCCAACTTCAATACTCAAACTGCCAGCCTGCAACCATTCATATACCGCCTGGTTATAGGTGGCGCCATCCATCACCACCAGCTTCAATACCCAGAGTGACAACAAAAACGCAATAGTGACACCGGCGATTGCTACGCGATGAGACCAGTTTCGGCCTATTTTTTGTCCAAACAGTCCGGCAATAATACTGCCTAGTAATGGTGCTAAAACAATGGTCAGTAATAAGGATTGTGTCATACCTTCAACCCTTTAACCGATTGAGAGCATCGACATTGATGGTGCTGAGATTGCGGAATAACACCACCAGAATGGCCAGGCCAATCGCTGCCTCAGCGGCAGCCACGGTTAATATAAAAAAGACAAACACCTGGCCAGCTGCATCACCTGCAAAATACGAAAAGGCAATAAAGTTAAGATTCACCGCCAACAACATCAGTTCAATACACATCAGCAAAATAATGATGTTTTTACGATTGAGAAATATACCGGCGACCGACAGGCTGAATAAAATGGCAGCAACAATCAGAAAGTCAGATAAAGCAATCATGGTTTTCCTTTCCCGTCCTGGCGTTTCTCAGAGGCCATTTTGATCAGACGTACCCTGTCTTTACTACGCACTTTAACCTGCTGGGCTGGATCCTGCGTCTTGCGTTTATGGGGTCGTAAGGTCAGCGTGATTGCTGCGACAATAGCCACTGTAAGAATGACCGAGGCAATCTCGAATGGATAGACATAGACCGTATACAACAACCGACCCAGCATTTTGGTATTGCTTTCATCTGAAGCTACAGGCGCTGGCACCTGATCCAAGCCAAAATTGGCGGCACCCAATACAGCAATGAGTTCCAGCACAATCAATACGGCAACCAGCAAACCTAGTGGCAGGTAACGGGTGAAGCCTTCTTTAAGTGCGCTGGTATCTATGTCCAACATCATTACCACAAACAGGAATAGCACCAGTACCGCGCCAACATAGACCAAGACCAGACTGATCGCCAGGAACTCGGCCTCCAGCATCAACCAGATTGCGGCACTGGTAAAAAAGGCCAATACCAGAAACAATGCTGCACGCACCGGATTTCGTACCGTGATCACCATGGTCGCGGCAAACAATAAAATGCCAGCAAAACAATAAAACAGTATTTTTTCCATAATCATCTGGCCCAGGCTAGGATCTAGCGATAAGGCGCATCAGCCTCCCGGTCCGCAGCAATTTCTGCTTCATATTTATCTCCGATCGCCAGCAACTGCTGTTTATCCATGATATTTTCACCCCGGTTTTCAAAGTGATAAGCGAATACCCGGGTTTCCACTATCGAATCAACGGGGCAGGATTCTTCACAAAATCCACAATAAATACATTTAAATAAATCAATGTCATAACGGGTGGTCCGACGTGTACCGTCTTCGCGGGGCTCGGTATCAATGGTAATCGCCAATGCCGGGCAAACCGCTTCACATAATTTGCAGCCGATACAACGCTCTTCCCCATTGGGGTAGCGGCGTAAGGCATGCAAACCACGGAAGCGTGGTGATTGTGGCGTCTGTTCTTCAGGATATTGCACCGTAACCTTGCGGGAAAACAGGTGCCGGCCGGTCAGACGCAATCCCTGAACCAATTCCCATAAGAAAAAGCTTTTAAAAAAGTGACGGATTGACTCATTCATGGATTTGTCACCTCGACGATGTTGTTAAACCAGGGTCCAATATCGAACACCTGCATAGTCGAAATAATTACCAGCCAAACCAGCGTAACCGGGATAAATACCTTCCAGCCCAGACGCATTACCTGGTCATAGCGATAACGTGGGAAAGTGGCACGGATCCACAGATAAATAAACAAAAACAGGCTGGTTTTCAGCAGTAACCAGACCAGTCCGGGCACCCAGGAAAACATGGTCTCCAGCAATGGTATACCCTCAAAAGGTGATAACCAGCCGCCCATAAACAAGGTCGCCGCCAAAATCGAAATCAGAATCATATCGGCGTATTCGGCAAGGAAGAATATGGCAAACGCCATACCCGAATATTCGACATGGAAGCCGGCAACAATCTCCGATTCACCCTCGGCTATATCAAACGGTGCCCGGTTGGTTTCCGCAACCCCGGAAATAAAATACACGACAAACAGCGGTAATAGTGGTAGCCAGTACCAGTACAAAATACCGCCTTGCTGGGCCATAACAATCTCACTCAGGTTTAGGCTGCCTGCTGCGATCAATACTCCGACCAAGGCAAAGCCCATGGCAATCTCATAAGAAACCACCTGAGCGGCGCTACGCATTGCACCTAAAAAAGCATAACGTGAATTGGAGGCCCAACCCGCGATGACTATCCCGTAAACACTCATCGAAGTAATAGCCAACACATATAATAGACCGGCATTAATATCGGCCAACACCATGCCAGCATCAAACGGGATAACGGCCCAGGCAGCTAATGCCGGTCCAATTGCCAAAACCGGTGCCAATACAAACAGATACAGGTTGGATCGCGTCGGCACGATTACTTCTTTGAGCAATAACTTCAAACCATCGGCAATCGGTTGCAATAAGCCACGTGGTCCAACCCGATTGGGCCCGATACGCATCTGGATATAACCAATCACTTTTCGCTCGGCCAACGTCAGATAAGCCACCGCCAGCATCAAAACCGCAACAATCAACAGAATCTTGCCAATATTTGGTAGCAGGTGCTGGGTGAGCAAATCAAGCATTTGCCATCTCCGTTATTGCCGATAATTGCAACTGACCAAAAGCAGAACCCAGTTTTGCTGCCAGAGGCGAAGCAGCAGAAAGATAAACCATATCTTCGGCAACCTGCTCATCAATGAGCACGGTCGTTGATACGGCTAAATCCCCCTGTTGAATCAATACAGAATCACCCTGGAGTAAACCTGACTTTTTCGCCAGCGCGGGATGGATACGCACAACATCCAAAAATTGATTTTCCGGGGTTAATTGCAGTGATTTGCTATGTCTGACCAGACTATCAGTCCGATAAATCGGCACTTCTGAAATCAGTTGAATGCCTTTGGCTGAGGCGATTTCATTAGGAATATATAAGGAGCTTTTGGCAGAAGCTTGTCGATTCAATTGATCCTGTAAATCCTGACGTACGCCTTCTGAAGAAACATAATCAAATCCGGAAAATTTTGAAATGTTGCCCAGTACCCGCAGAATTTTCCAGCCTGGACGACTGTCTCCTGGGGGGACAACGGCACCCGTAAAGGATTGCCATTGATGGTCCAGTCCCACAAAAGTACCTGATGTTTCAGCGAATGCCGCCAATGGCAATAGCACATCGGCATAATCCCGCAGACTGTCACATTCAAAACTGTTGATAGCCACTACAAAACCCGCTCTTTGCAGCGCTAACTTTGCTGCTGCTGGATCAGCACAATCAAACTCTGGTTCTACATTGAATAATACGTAAGCACGAAGTTGTTTTTGCCAAATTTCGCAGGCGTTCAATCCCGGTTTTTGATCTTTTCCTGTTACGGCATGCGGCAGAGCACTTGCCAAATGCAAAGCCTGGCTGTTGGCCTCAGGCAGGATCAGCAATCGGGCGCCAGTCAATTGACTGATAAGAGCAGCGAGGGCACGAATCACGGCTGCCTGAGGATGGTGATTCGCTAATGCACCAACAACGATTAATGACTGATTGGCATTCGTCAGTTGCATCGCAATATTCTGTTCGGTTGCCGATGCCGCTTTTTCCCGCATCAGATGTTGCCACGCTTTTGCTGCCTCACTATCAAGATGTAACAAGGCTTTGGCGATTCCGCTTAATAAGGACAACAACTGGGTGGAATTGACGACTACCTGCCGTTCGACTGGCATCAACAAATCGGTTTTAAAAAAATTAATATCGCTGATCAACCCACCAGAACAGGCAGATTGACGAATCCGGTGGGCCAACAAAGGCGCTTCACTGCGAACATTACACCCCAGCAATACAATCGCATCACAATCTTCAACCTCTGCCAGAGCAATAGGACTGAACTGCTCATGCCCTTCATCACTGAAATCCTGTTGGCGTAGGCGATGATCAATATTCTGGCTGCCAAAATTTCGTAGCCATTTTTGGAAAAGAAAGGCTTCTTCCAATGTAGCGGTAGGTGAAATCAGACCGGCAATCTGATCTCCACCATTTTTGGCTTTAACATGCTTGAGCCCGTCAACAGCAAACTCCAATGCAGTTTGCCAATCGGTAGTCTGCCATTCACCATTTTGTTTGATCATAGGTTGCAGCAAACGTTGTGGATGTTTTAGTCCGAGGTAGCTGAAGCGATCTCGATCCGAAATCCAGCTTTGGTTGACCGACTCATTGTCTCTGGCCACAACCCGCATCACTTCATTTTGCCGGGTATGAATCTCAACGCTGGAACCTACAGCATCATGCATGGCGATGGAAGGATGGGAAGTCATTTCCCAGGCCCGTGCTTTATAGCGAAACGGTTTGGAGGTCAGCGCACCTACCGGACATATATCAATGATATTGCCTGACAATTCAGATGCCAGACTATGTTCAACATAGGTACCGATTTCCATATGTTCACCGCGCCCAGTAGCACCCAGTTCCTTTATCCCGGCAATCTCCTGGCCAAACCGCACACAGCGGGTGCAATGAATACAGCGTGTCATATCGGTTTGCACCAGCGGGCCGATATCTTTATCTTTCACTACCCGTTTTTTCTCGCTAAAACGGCTGATACCGCTACCATAGCCCAGCGATAAGTCCTGTAGCTCACATTCACCACCCTGATCACAAATCGGGCAATCCAATGGATGATTAATCAGTAGAAATTCCATGACGCCGCGCTGAGCTGCCAGAGCGATTTCAGACTGGGTAAACACTTTCATGCCTTCCGCTACCGGGGTGGCACAGGCGGGTAAAGCTTTACGTGCCTTATCCACCTCGACCAGACACATCCGGCAGTTGGCGACTATCGACAGGTTTTTGTGATAACAAAAACGTGGAATATCAATACCAGCCTCATCCGCTGCCTGAATAATCATTTTGGCTGAATCCACCTTAAGTGGTATGCCATCAATTTCGATATTAACCATAGTTCAACTTCAATTCCGGTTCAGCGACCAGGCAGCGTTGGTGATCAATGTGATACTGAAATTCCTCGCGGAAATGTTTGATAAAGCTAATGACTGGCGCGGCAGCCGCGTCTCCCAACGCACAGATCGTATTGCCATTAATGTTGTTTGCTACATCCACCAGACGATCCAGATCTTCCTGACGGCCCTCACCATTTTCAATGCGTTTTATCACCCGATATAACCAGCCGGTGCCTTCACGACACGGTGTACACTGACCACAGGATTCTTCGTAATAAAAATAGGCAATACGTTCAAGTGCTTTGACCATACAGGTAGTTTCGTCCATCACGATAACTGATCCTGCTCCCAGCATTGAACCCGCCTTACCAATACCGTCATAACTCATCGCGGTTTGCATCATGACATCAGCAGGCACCACTGGTGTTGAACTTCCTCCCGGAATGACAGCTTTAAGTTTATGACCATGACGCACGCCACCAGCAAGTTCCAGTAATTCAGCAAATGGCATTCCAAGCGGCACTTCATAATTTCCGGGTTTATTCACATGGCCGGTCATACAGAAAATTTTCTGCCCACCATTATTTGGTGTTCCCAGCTCATGAAACCAGTCGGCGCCATGCTGTAATATGACCGGCACCGAGGCTAACGTTTCCGTATTGTTTATAGTGGTTGGTCGACCATATAGACCATAGCCTGCCGGGAATGGCGGTTTATAACGGGGTTGTCCTTTTTTCCCCTCAAGAGACTCCAGTAAAGCCGTTTCTTCGCCGCATATATAGGCTCCGGCACCAGGATGCGTGTGGAGTTCAAAATTAAATCCACTCCCCAGAATATTTTTGCCTAAATACCCCGCTTCGCGTGCTTCGGTTAATGCTTGCTCAAACCGTTCAATCGGTTCAAAAAACTCACCACGAATATAGTTATAGCCACGTTGGGCACCGATGGTATAGCCGGCGATAATCATTCCTTCAATCAACTGGTGCGGGTTATAACGCAGAATATCCCGATCCTTACAGGTTCCGGGCTCACCCTCATCCGAATTGCAAACAATGTATTTATCACCAGGCATGCGACGAGGCATAAAGCTCCATTTCAATCCGGTCGGGAACCCTGCCCCTCCGCGTCCGCGTAATGCTGAATTTTTAATGGTCTCGATAATGCTTTCCTGGCGCGTCTTTTCGTGCAGGATTTTCTCCAGCACCTCATACCCACCAACACTGCGATAAGCCTCCATTGACCAGGGCTGATCAAGATGCATGGTGCGAAAACAAACCTGGTTTTGTTGCATCATTTCACCCCGCCCAATAACGTATCGATTTTTTCCGGCGTCAGGTGCTCGTGATAGTCACGGTCCAACAATAGCATGGGGGCCCCTACGCAAGCGCCCAGACACTCTACTTCTTTTAATGTGAATTTGCCGTCAGCCGTGGTTTGTCCAAAACCAATACCCAGCTTTTTCTGCAGATAACTGGCAATTTCCTCCGAGCCACACAATTGACAGGATATATTGGTGCATACGCTGATTTTATGCTGACCCACCGGGTTGAGTTCAAACATCGTATAAAACGTCGCGACCTCAAATACACTGATGGCCGGAATATCCAGATATTCGGCTAATGCACGCATCAAGCCCTCACTCAACCATCCTTGATGAGCGTCCTGCAGAATATGTAAGGCGGGAATAACAGCTGATTGAGCCTGACCGGGGGGATATTTACTGATCCAGCTATCCAGTTTCTGACGCACTGTTTCATTGAACAGCTGATCACGATGTCCGGTGAGTTGTAAGTTTGCTGTCATCGGTCAATCTCCCCGAAAACGATATCCATGGTGCCAATAATGGCTACCACATCCGCCAGCAAATGACCTTTGGCCATTTCGTTCATCGCCGCCAGATGGGGAAACCCTGGAGCACGTATTTTGACCCGATACGGTTTATTGGCACCATCGGAAACCATATAAATGCCAAACTCACCCTTTGGATGCTCAACCGCGCTATAAACTTCGCCTTCAGGCACACAATAACCTTCGGTAAACAGTTTGAAATGATGAATCAAGGCTTCCATGTCATCTTTCATATCCGCTCGACTGGGCGGTGCGATTTTGACGTTATCAACAATGACCGGACCAGGGTTGGCTCGTAACCAGTCGATACATTGCTGCATGATTTTGTTCGATTGGCGCATCTCTTCAACTCGTACCAGATAACGATCATAACAATCGCCTTCTTTGCCAACTGGAATATCAAAATCCAAGCGGTCATAAACTTCATAAGGCTGCTTGCGTCGCAGATCCCATTCCACCCCACTACCCCGCAGCATCGGACCGCTAAAGCCCAATTGTAAGGCTCGTTCCGGCGAGACGACGCCAATTCCAACTGTTCGCTGTTTCCAGATACGGTTATCAGTCAGCAGAGTTTCGTATTCATCGACACATTTGGGAAAACGCTGACAAAAATCTTCAATAAAATCGAGCAGACTGCCTTCACGATTTTGATTTAATTTTTTGACTTCAGCTTCAGAATGCCATTTGGATTTTTGATATTGTGGCATGCTGTCAGGTAAATCACGGTACACCCCACCTGGGCGGTAATAGGTGGCATGTAAACGTGCACCGGAAACGGCTTCGTAGCAGTCCATCAGGTCTTCACGCTCACGGAAGCAATACAAAAATACGGTCATCGCACCAATATCCAGGCCATGCGCACCGAGCCACATCAGGTGATTCAGAACCCGGGTCATTTCATCAAACAATACCCGGATGTATTGCGCCCGAATCGGTGGTTCAATTCCCAACAGTTTTTCAATTGCCATGACGTAGGCATGCTCGTTACACATCATCGACACATAATCCAGCCGATCCATGTAGCCGATGCTCTGATTATACGGTTTCGATTCTGCCAGTTTTTCCGTACCGCGGTGTAACAGGCCGATATGCGGATCAGCATGCACAATCACTTCACCGTCCATTTCCAGAATAAGCCTTAACACACCATGCGCTGCAGGATGTTGCGGACCAAAATTCAATGTGTAGTTTTTGATCTCAGCCATTATTTCTTGACCTCGGTATGCGGCTGCAGATATCGATTATCATCACGAATCACACGGGGTACCAGGGTGCGGGGTTCAATGCTGACAGGTTCATAAATCACCCGTTTCTGATCCGGGTCATAACGCATTTCCACATTACCAATTAATGGAAAATCTTTACGAAACGGATGACCAACAAAACCGTAATCAGTCAGAATACGCCGTAAGTCCTGATGGCCTTTGAACAGAATGCCGAATAAATCAAAGGCCTCACGTTCATACCATTCTGCGGAGTGCCAGATACTGGTCACCGAGTCAATTACAGGAGTTTCTGCGATTAAATCTACCTTCAGACGCAGTCGATTGTTATGCTGCACTGATAACAGATGATAAACCACGGCATAGCGAAAGCCTTCGTCCACCTGATCGATTTGTGAAAAGGGTTCACGTGCGCGACTGAAACCATGTTCCGTTGCCTGCTTGGTTTCCCATCCACTATTACCATAAGCAGAGTAATCGACACCACATAAATCGATTAATTGGTTAAAGGCAAACTCATCGCGTAATACTTTACAGACCGGGATAATCTGCTCTGCTTCAATATAAATGGTGACTTCGCCACGATTAAACTCGCATTCCACCAGTTGATTGGCAAAATGTTGTTCCAGTTTATGTTTAAGCGATTCCATGCAACAACCTTATGCTTGTGTGCTTTTAGCGATGGTATTGGTACGCTGAATTTTTTTCTGCAACTGAATAATGCCGTAAAGCAAAGCTTCAGCCGTGGGTGGACAGCCTGGCACGTATATATCTACTGGCACTATTCGATCACAGCCACGCACGACTGAATAGGAATAATGGTAGTAACCACCACCATTGGCACAGGATCCCATTGAAATCACCCAGCGTGGCTCTGACATCTGGTCATAGACTTTACGCAATGCAGGTGCCATTTTATTGACCAGAGTGCCGGCAACAATCATTACATCGGATTGCCTGGGACTGGGTCGAAATACAACACCGAAACGGTCGAGATCATAACGCGAGGCGCCGGCATGCATCATTTCGACAGCACAACAGGCAAGACCAAAGGTCATCGGCCACAACGATCCGGTTCTGGCCCAGTTGATTAATTTATCTGCTGAAGTGGTGACAATGCCTTCGTGGAGAACACCTTCTATTCCCATTCCAAGGCTCCTTTTTTCCATTCATAGATGAATCCCACCACCAGAATACCAAGAAACAAAAACATGGCCAGCAAGCCAAATACACCGATTTCATCAAGTACTATGGCCCATGGGAATAAAAATGCTATTTCCAGATCAAAAATGATAAACAGAATGGCAACCAGGTAATAACGCACATCAAATTTGCCGTGGGTATCTTCAAACGGTTCAAAACCACATTCATAGCTGGAACGTTTTTCGGCGTCAGGACGCTGCGGCCCGATAATAAATCCCGCGATCAATGGCATAACACCAAAGCCGATGCCAATAATGATAAACAACAAAATGGGGAGATATCCCTCTAACATGTCGCCCTTCCAATCTCTCTTTCCAGTGTCTTTGTGACACCTGATAATTATTATTGTTTTTGAAAAATCAAAGTAAATTTGATCAGCTCACGATACTACACTTTAACGTGCTGTATTTGAAGCTCACATTACGTCAGAATTGAATGCCCCTCTCGGTAACATTTTCTCCAGTGTCTCCGCTGTGATAGGTTTGCTGTAAAAATATCCCTGCACGTAATCGCATCGCATGGTTTTAAGTGAACTTGCTTGCTGAAGTGTTTCCACACCTTCTGCTACTACTTTCAAACCAAGACTATGTGCCATCGCAATGCTGGCATTCACCAGTTCGTGATCTGCTGAATCAGTGGTCATATCATTAATGAAACTGCGATCAATTTTGAGTATTGCAAAAGGATAACGACGCAGATAGCTGAGCGATGAATAGCCGGTACCAAAATCATCCATTGCCATCTCGATGCCCATATCATTAAAGGATTTAAATAAGTCATCTGTCATCAAGTAGCCACTTAATAACACACCTTCTGTTATTTCCAGTTCCAATGTCTTGGCTTGAACTGGATAGTGGCTTAATTGCTGCTCAACAAATCCCAGTAGTCCTGGATCGCGAAATTGACAAGGTGAAAGGTTGATTGCCATACGAAAATCAGGTTGAGTTGTCTGCCAGGTGGAGAGCATCTTGATGGCGCAATGCATCACAAACTCGCCAATCGTGACAATTAAGCCGGTTTGCTCTGCGACAGGAATAAATTCATCCGGTCCAATCGGCCCCAACTGTTCATTTTGCCAACGCAACAAAGCTTCAGCACCGATAATGTTTCCTGTTTCCAATTCAATCTGTGGCTGATAAAGCAAATAAAATTCGCCCCTCTCCAATGCACCATACATCTGTTGTTCTATCTTTAATCGACGATCAGCTTCACGATTCATCGACTCGGTGTAGTAAACAAATGTATTGCGACCATTATGTTTTGCATAAAACATCGCCGTATCAGCCTGTCGAAGTAATTGTGAGGCATTCGTTCCATCCTGGGGAAAAATGGCCACACCGAGACTCAAGGTGAGTGTTATCGTTTGCTCATCAATGATGAAGGGCCGCCGAAATTGTTGAATCAGGTTTTCAAGCACAGGGGTTATCCGATCACTCGTCGATATTTCGGTCAATAACACAAGAAATTCATCGCCACCAAGGCGACCAAGTGTATCGCTAGGCCTTAAATGCGCCTGAATACGCTCAGCAACCTGAATCAATAACTGGTCTCCCGTATCATGCCCCATAGACTCATTGATTTTTTTGAAATCATCCAAATCCAGACACAATACAGCTATCAACATGTCATTATGTCGTGCTTGTTCAAGTAACTGAGATAAGCGTTCCATTGATAAGAACCGATTAGGCAAACCGGTCAAAGTATCGTAATGCGCTAAATGGAGTATCCGCTCTTCCTGTTGCTGACGCATGGTGATATCAGAAATGACCATGATAAGCCCAGATAGGGCTTTATTATCGTCATAAATATAATCCCAGTTATATTCCAGAATCTTTTGCTGACCATTACTGGCCTGATTACTCGTGACCAAACGTTCAGGTTGAGGCTGGTTGGTGACCAAGTCATTAAAAAAGTTTTTGAATTGCTGTCTGCTACTCTCGTCGGGCTGGTAATCCCAAATATAAAGCCCAATCAGCTCATTGGGTTGAAGACCGATAATCTCATGTTGAGCAAGGTTGCTGAAGGTGATGCGTCCTTGTAAATCACATTCCTGAATTCCACACGGCACATTATCAAAAATCACTTTTAGACGAGTTTTACTGTCTTCTAAAGCCATGAACAGTTTGGTTTGGGAAAGCCAGAAGCGTTGTACCAACAGCCAGATCAGGATAGTGGTTATGGTGACAAAAAGTAATCCCTTATAAGTCTGTAGACGAGATAACAATTGAGCATCATTGGTCAATTGCTGCATCAGTTGATCAGAAAAGATTATCCAGAGTGAAGCAAAAAGACCGTAACTCAGTGCAATTCTTAATGGTACAAAAAAGCCGAGCTTTCGCAATTCTGTTAACCGTTTTTGAAGCCGGTTCAGTTTAGTCCTGATCACATGAACTCCCTGTTTAATTCCACAATTTCTGACTGAGGTTTAAACCTGTGACACTGTAGCGCGTTAAAATAGCACTTAAAGAAATTAATTACTTAAACTTAGCTTCTTAGATAGCCACTTTATTAAAATGTTCGGGTACAACTAAACAGGCATGTCATCGCTGCCACTTGTTTTTCAAGGCTGAATCCTTATGTATGGTCTAATTTTTGCCATTGCTGCGTATGTTATCTGGGGCAGCTTTCCACTTTATTTCAGCTATTTGAATAGCGTATCAGCTGTTGAAGTTTTATCGCATCGAATACTCTGGTCTTTATTAGCAACCATGCTGGTAGGACTATTACTGGGGCGCGGTCGTAAATTAATTAAAACCTTTGCCGATAAAAAATTACTGTTGTGGCTGGCGCTATCATCACTACTTATCGCCATAAATTGGCTGATCTTTATCTGGGCGGTATCACAACATCGCGTTCTTGAAGCCAGCCTGGGATATTTCATTACCCCCGTCATGAGCCTGCTATTGGCCAGATGGTTACTAAAAGAACAATTGCATCCATTACAGGCATGGGCTGGAGTTCTGGCCACTGTTGCAGTTCTATGGGAATGGTTCAGCCTGGGAAGGCTGCCCTGGGTTGGGTTATCACTGGCTCTGGCTTTTGCTTTATATGGACTGATCCGTAAAAAACATCCGGTGGATGGCGTTAATGGTCTGACAATAGAAACCCTATGGTTAGCGCCAGTCGCATTCGTCTGGATTCTCTGGCAAGCGTCAAACTCTGATTACAATCTGGCATTTGGAGACTCTATCCAATTGAGTCTGTTACTGATTGGTTCCGGTCTGCTCACCGCTTTGCCACTGGTATTATTTGCCATGGCGGCCAGCCGCGTCGACTTATCCGTGGTAGGTTTCATCATGTACATTAATCCAACCATTCAATTTGTGATTGGTGTATTTGTACTTAAAGAAGCTTATCCACCGGAAAGGCTGATAACTTTTGGAATAATCTGGATTGCCCTAATATTTTTTATCGCAGGTATGTGGAAAAAACATCAGCAGCGTCAGCGGCTTTAGTTTTTTAAGGCGTCTGATAACTGGCGGGCATCCTGTGGGGCACAGCCTTTTTGATCATTATCAAAATAGCAATACACATCAAACCCTTGCTGTTGCCATTGTCGGATTTTTTCGGCATAGGCATTGAGACGATGACCGTTATAAGAGCCCTGATAAGCTTTTTCAGGCCCATGCAATCTGATGTAGATAAAGTCAGCAGTGATCACCTCCGGTGATTGAAAACCTTTAAAATCGTAAAAACATAACGCAGCGTTATGTTGTTTCAATAGCTGATAAATCTCATCGTTAAGCCAATCTTTGTCACGAAATTCGAAGGTATATTGATAACCATCGGGTAAAGTTTTCAAAAACAATTCCAGTCGCTTTGGATTGGCATGCCAGTTTGGTGGCAACTGAAACAGGATCGGTCCGGATTTTTTCTTGATGGGTTTTATTGCTTCAAAAAAATTATCAATACTTTCTTCTGGATCCTTGAGTTTTTTGTTGTGAGTAATATACCGGCTGGCTTTAATAGCAAAGACAAAATCAGACGGCGTAACTTCCATCCATTTTTTCAGGCTCTTCTCACTTGGCAGATGGTAGAAACTGTTATTGATTTCTGTGGTATCAAACACACTGGCATAATGTTTCAGATAATCCTGACTTTTGATTTCTGCAGGATAAAAATTGTCTTTCCATTGAGAATAACTCCATCCCGACGTTCCGATAAGGACCTTAGCCATCATTCCACTTCCATTAACATTTGCTGTGTAAGACCCTGACGAATAGCAGGATAAACAAACAGCTTACTGGCTGCTTGCCGCTGCAGAACATCCTCTATTGAAAACTGGTGGGCAGAATCCAGCGAATCCAGCTCTTCCCAATGAAGCGGTACCGCAACTGGCGCCCCCGGTCGTGCACGGACGCAATAATCCATTACGGCTGTTGAAGCAAAATCATTGCGTAAATAATCAATAAAGATTTTTCCCTTACGCTGTTTTTTTGCCATATTAATCGTATAAGCCAGGGGGACCGCCTTAACCATTTGCTGGGCGAAATTCCGGGCAAACGTCTTAACCGTATCCCATTCTTGTCGACGTTGAATGGGCACAGTAACGTGCAGGCCTTTACCGCCAGTACATTTAACAAAGGATTCAAGCCCCAAATCATCGAGACGATGCCTAACATCCTGTGCAGCTAATTTTACTGCTTCAAAGGGAATGTCCTCATCGGGATCCAGATCAAACACAATCTTATCCGGCTTTTCGATGTTATCGATTTTAGCGCCCCATGGATGCATCTCAATGCTGCCCATCTGCACCAGCTCAATCAAACCCATCAGTTGTTTCAAATAAATATACTCGTGCGATTTGTCATTATGGCTGATGGTTATGGTATGGATATGCTTTGGCATGCCCTTGCCTTTGGAACGCTGGAAAAAGCATTGATGATCAATACCTCCCGGGCAACGCACCACACTTAAAGGCCGGTTTTTCAACCATGGCATAATCTCATCACTAAGCGCCTCATAAAATGACGCTAATTCACCTTTACTGATTTGAGCCTGAGGAAAGATCTGTCTGTCAGCATTACTGATAACGACTCCGGCAACTTTATCAGCCTGATCTTTCCTGGATCGTTCAGCTGTGCTGATAGCTTGTTCTTTAATAATTTGCTTAGGCTGCTTATCTGCACGTAATCCCTGAAATGACGCATGGCGCACCTTACCGCTTCTGGTCCAGGTAGCAAATTCCACTTCACATAATAATTCTGGTTTTACCCAATGAGTAGATTTGAAACTGCCACCTGGTCGTTGATCAAATGCCGGTTTGTTTATTTGTAATGGCTGTAACTTTTGATATAAATCAAAAGCCATTTGATGACTGAAACCGGTGCCTACTTTTCCGGCATAAAGCAGTTTTTTTTGTTGGTAGAAACCCAGGTGCAGCGAACCAATAGCTTTATCACTGGAACTGGCTGGTTCAAAGCCACAGATAATAAACTCCTGTCGCTGCTGACATTTACTTTTCAGCCAATATTTATTTCGCGTTTGACTGTATTTGGCATCAGCTTTTTTGGAAATAATACCTTCCAGATTCAAATCACAGGCTTTACTGATGATCTCTTTAGCATCGCCCTCAATTATCTCACTTAGATACAAAGGACCTGCCGGGAATTCCTTAAACAACTGCTCCAGAGCCTTGCGACGCTGGGATAATATTTTTTTGCTGTAATCCTCGCCACTCCAATAGAGCAAATCAAAAAAATATCCTTGCATCGGAACATCTTTGGTCGTCAGTGCTTCCTGCAATGCTTTAAAATCACTCACCCCTTTTTCATTAAGTACCACCACTTCCCCGTCCAGAACAAATGTACCGGTTTCAAGTTTTTGAAAAGCCTGCGCGATCAGTGGAAACTTATCTGTCCAATCATGACCATTACGGGTCAGGATGCGAACCTCTCCGTTTCGGAAAAACACCAGAATACGATAGCCATCGTATTTCACTTCATGAACCCAGTTATCTCCAGTAGGAGGATTGTCTACCAGAGTGGCCAACTGGGGTGAATGATATTTTTTTTGTAAAGTTGCTAAATTCGGCGTGTTGGTTACCGGAGCAGAAACAGGAGTGGATATATTGGCCGCAATTTCTGCAAAATCACGCCCTGACTTAACACTAAAATCTGTTTTTTCTAAAAATTTCGTATCTGGCTGAGCTATCGCAGTGTCATCATTACGCTTGATCAGCAGCCAGTTTTCCCGCCCCTTCTGTTTGTCATTCATCCGTGCCAGCGTCCATTCACCGTTTAATTTCTTACCTGTTAAACGAAAGGTGATTTTCCCTTGTGACAACGCTTTTTCCGGATCCTTATCAAGTGGTTCCCATACTCCAGTATCCCAAAGCATCACAGGTCCAGCACCATATTGCTTGGCGGGTATC
Source organism: Methylophaga pinxianii (assembly GCF_020447225.1). Classification (GTDB taxonomy): domain Bacteria; phylum Pseudomonadota; class Gammaproteobacteria; order Nitrosococcales; family Methylophagaceae; genus Methylophaga; species Methylophaga pinxianii. Next base: position 20,806 of record NZ_JAJAEO010000175.1, read on the forward strand.
ACTCCCTCGAAATCATGATACGAAAGCGGATGGTCTTCAGTACGAACAGCAAGCCTTTTATCTTTGGGACAATAACTGGGACCTTTGGGAACCGCCCAACTGAGCAGTACGCCTTGCCATTCAAGCCGGAAATCATAATGCTGACGCGTTGCATCATGTTTCTGCACCGTAAAGATTAGTCCGGATTTACGCTTTTTACTGAGTTTTCCCGGTGGCTCTTCGGTAATTCCGAAATTTCGTTTGTCGTTGTATTTTTTTAAAGCATTGTGGACCATAAAAAGATACTTCCTTTGCCTCAAAGAATATTACGAGGCTTTAGATTTTGAAGTCGATTTCTTTCTCGGTTTTTTACTTTTTTGACTTTGTTCAAGGCTTTTTTTCAGGGCATCCACAATATTCACGACATTATCGGCTTGTGGTTTTTTACCTGAGGTGGTGACTTTTTTACCCTTCAATTTGGCTTCAATAATATCCAGCAACCCTTGCTGATAATTATCTTTAAAAGCCTTTGGATCAAAAGGTTGGGTTTTCTGTTCAATTAATTGTTTAGCGAGTTCAAGCTGCTCTTTATTAATCTTGGCTTTTTTAGGGATGTCTTCAAAGTAACGCTGTGATTCGCGTACTTCATAATCGTATCTCAGCGTATCCATAATCATGCCATTGCAGCATGGGCGTAAACAGACAATGCGCTCTTTTTTGTTCAACACCACCTGCCCAATTGCAGCTTTTTTAGAGGACTTAAGCGCTTCGCGGACGGTAAGGAAAGCCTCTTCAGCTATCTCGCCTTCTGGTACCACATAGTAGGATTTTTCAAAATATATCGGATCGACATCATCAATATCCGTGAACTGCACCAGTTCAATAGTGTGCTTACTTTCCAGCTTCAGCTTGTCCAGATCCTCATCCTCGATTGGAACATAACTCCCCTTCTCGTACTCGTAACCTCGGATAATGTCTTCTCCAACCACCTCATCACCGCTTTCATCGACTTTCTGATAGCGGATACGATCACCCGTTTCTTTATCATACTGATGCAGTGAAATCTTTTCGCTACTGGTTATAGCCGCATGCAATCTGACCGGGAACGAAACCAGTGAGAGACGGATATGTCCTTTCCAATATGCGCGTAGAGCCATAAAGAGAGACCTTTTTAAACATGTAAAAATGGAATTGAAGGCTTAACTGATAGAACATCAAGATGAACAAAGCCTGTTTAAATCTTAGAGATATGGACAGAAATAGCAAGAACAGAATGTAAAAAACCCGCTCAGTGTTTACCACTGGCGGGTTTATAATTGGTGCCGTCGGCCGGAGTCGAACCGGCACACCCTAAGGCACTACCCCCTCAAGATAGCGTGTCTACCAATTTCACCACGACGGCAATTAACTGAGGGATATTTTACGGAAACTCGGGAAGATCCGCTGGAGTTTCTTCAACAGGTTGTTCGATCACTACGGAATCAGTAACGCTTTGAACCCGCTCGGTATTACCTGCGAGATAAGCCAGTGTCAAACTCGTGATGAAAAATACTGTTGCCAGAATGGCACTGCTCCGGCTCAAGAATGAAGCTGAACCTTGACTACCAAACAGGCTAGCAGATGCTCCGCCACCACCACCGCCACCAAAAGCAGCGCCAGCATCCGCACCTTTACCATGCTGGATTAAAATCAAACCTACTAACAATAGTGAAATCACAACGTGAATCACCAAAATCAACGCATCCATTTAACTTCCTAATTTTGAGCAGCAGCCTGACAGATTTTGATAAATTCATCGGCATCACGTGAACCGCCACCGATTAATCCACCATCAATATCTGGCTTGGCAAATAATGGAGCAGCATTATTACCTTTTACGCTGCCGCCGTAAAGTATTCTGAGTGATGCAGCAATTTTTGCATCATGTTTTGCGACCCGTTGTCGCATGAAAGAATGTACATCCTGCGCCCATTCAGGGCTGGCTGTCTTGCCAGTGCCAATTGCCCAAACTGGCTCATATGCCAATACAGATTTTGACAGCATTTCGACACCCTGTTGCGCAATTACAATATCCATCAATCGCGCGACCATTTCTTCTGTGCGCCCCATTGAATGTTCTTCGGGGCTTTCACCAATACAAATAATCGGTGTAATTCCGTGACGAATGGCCATCTCATATTTTTCAGCGATGATATGGTCCAGAAAGATCTGGTCCAGATTCAGCTCAGCATACAAACAACGACGTTCAGAATGACCAATCAAAACATATTGGCAGCCAAAGTCTCGCAGCATAGCTGCCGAAATTTCACCGGTGTAGGCTCCGGAGTCAAACTGGGATACGTTTTGTGTACCCCAGAACATTCCTGAATCGGTTAAAGCGGACTGAACTTGTTGGATATAAAGTGCGGGTGGAAATAAGGCAACATCAACCGAAGCAAAGGAGTCTCTTTGCGCCAGTATTGCATCAAGCAATAATTTATTGCTTGCGCTAGAGCCGTTCATTTTCCAGTTACCAGCGACCAGCGGTTTGCGCACAGACACCTACTCTTATATAAGAATGAATCATAAAGGTTACCGACTGACAGTTGATAAAGCAATGTCATTAGGACTTATATTGTTACTCAAAATCATCTCAGGATTGGTTCTGTAGAATGCTCTCAATTTGTTCTGCCAGGCTTTTGGCTAACTGGTTGGTACGCGTTGCATCATGACCTTCCACCATGACGCGGATAACCGGCTCGGTGCCAGAAGCGCGCAATAATACGCGACCTTCATTACCCAGCTTGGCCTCAATGCTTTCAACTGCAGCTTGAATCTCTGGGTAGTCCTGCATATTGACCAGCTTATCAATTCGTACATTGATAAGTCGCTGAGGGTATTTGATCACTGCTGAACACAGTTCATGCAGACTACTGCCAGTTTGTTGTATTTCAGCCAGTACCTGTAATGCTGCGACGATACCATCGCCAGTACTGGTTTTATCGAGACAGATAATATGACCTGAGGCTTCGCCACCAATTAACCCGTCAACCTGTTGTAATTTCTCCATCACATAGCGATCGCCGACATTCGCTCTATGCAGGATAATGTCATGTTTTTCAAGGGCATGCTGTAATCCCAGATTAGACATTTGCGTGCCGACCACATGTCCTCTTCCCAGTCCTACACGCTGCCTGCCTCGGGCAATGATAAACAAAATATCATCGCCATCAACCAGTTCACCTTGATGGTCAACCATGATCAGACGATCACCATCACCATCCAGTGCAATACCCAAATCGGCTTTGTGCTCTAACACACCGGCTTGTAACAACCGGGGTTCCGTTGAGCCACAGTTTTGATTGATATTAAGTCCATCCGGCTCGGCACCCATCAGAATAACTTCTGCCCCCAGCTCCCGAAAGACATTAGGCGCTATGTGATAGGTCGCTCCATGAGCACAATCCACCACGATTTTTAGATTGGATAAATCAACACCGGTTGAAATGGTACTTTTACAAAACTCAATATAACGTCCTGCCGCATCAGATATACGGTGTGCCTTACCCAAGTGATCGGAGTCGACGGTTTTAATAGGTTGGTCCAGCATCGCCTCAATGGCAAGCTCAACTGAGTCTGGCAGTTTAGTACCTTGGTCTGAGAAGAATTTAATCCCATTATCATGGTAAGGATTATGCGAAGCACTGATCACAATACCTGCTTGTGCATGAAACGTTCGTGTTAAGTAAGCCACTGCAGGTGTCGGCATCGGCCCCATCAGATACACGTCTACACCTGCAGCTGAAAGTCCTGCCTGTAGTGCTGATTCGAACATATAGCCGGATATTCGCGTATCTTTGCCGATTAAGACTTTACTATTACGCTCCTTAGCCAGAACTCGTCCAACAGCCCAACCGAGTTTTAATACAAAATCCGGAGTAATAGCACCATCACCTACCCGTCCGCGAATACCATCAGTACCAAAATAGCGTCGTTTTTTTTCAATCAAAATCGTTAACCTGCATTACATGTTCACACAACCGGATCGCTTGTACCGTCTCACGCACATCATGACTGCGAATAATTTTCGCTCCCTGCCAAACGGCTATTGAAGCCAAAGCCAGGCTACCCGCCAAACGTTCCTCAACTGAAACGTTTAACATGGCCCCAATGATGGATTTCCGTGATACTCCAACCAGAACGGGTAAATCCGATTCGGTTAAGCTCAGTAAATGTTTCATCAAGCGAAGATTGTGACGAGCATTTTTTCCGAAACCAAATCCTGGATCAAGAATAATCTGCGACCGGGCAATTCCTGCCGCTTCACAAACAGCGACCCTTTCAAATAAAAAAGTCCTGACCTCACTCACCACATCCTGATAATGAGGCTGTTGCTGCATGTTCTGGGGAGTACCTTGCATGTGCATCAGGCAAACCGGCACAGCCAGATCAGCCGCCGCTTGTAATGCACCTTCTCCACGCAATGCATTCACATCGTTTATCAGGCTGGCACCCGCAGATACTGCTGCCCGCATAACATCCGCCTTCATGGTATCGATTGAAATAACCACATCCAGCTCACTGTGTATAGCTTCTATTGCAGGTACCACACGGCGAATTTCTTCTTCTAATCTAACCGGATCTGACCCGGGACGAGTCGATTCACCACCAATATCAATAATAGTAGCGCCATCTTCAACCAGTTTTCGAGCTTGTTCAAGGGCTTTGTCAGCAGAAAAAAAACGCCCGCCATCCGAAAAGGAGTCGGGCGTGACATTGACGATGCCCATGACGTGAGGAGCGGACAAATCTAATGATTTGCCCGCGAAATCCATCATCATGATTTAACTATCTCAGTTTAATTGATCAGCAGGCTTACCCGTTGGTTCTGGGCCACTTTCATCTGCTTTTGCAGAAGGTGGTGGCGTCGATGATTTATCATCCCAGCCTTTCGGTGCACCAGGTTCACGGCCTTCCATAATGGCATCAATCTGATCACTGTCGATAGTTTCATATTTGATCAGCAATTTTGCCATGGTGTGCAATTTATCAGAGTTTTCAGTCAGGATCTTTTTGGCACGGTCATAGTTTCTGGTAATCAATGCGCGAACGTCTTCATCAATCTGTTTTGCTGTCAAATCAGATACAGACTTATGCTGGGTGACACTGCGACCAAGGAAAACTTCTCCCTCATCTTCACCATAAGACAATGGTCCCATATTGTCGGACAAGCCCCATTTAGTGACCATATTGTGTGCCAGCTCGGTTGCCCGCTGAATATCGTTCGACGCACCCGTAGTCACCGCTTCAGCTCCAAAGATCATTTCTTCAGCCAGTCTCCCACCATACAAACTGGAAATCTGACTTTCCAATTGCTGTTTGGTGTAACTGTATCTGTCTTCGATCGGTAAAAACATCGTCACACCTAAAGCACGACCACGGGGAATAATACTGACTTTATAGACAGGATCATGACCTGGCACACTACGGCCAACAATCGCATGGCCGGCTTCGTGATACGCCGTCAGTTCTTTTTCTTTATCACTCATGACCATAGAACGACGTTCAGCACCCATCATGATTTTATCTTTGGCTAACTCCAAGTCCACCATCGATACCAGTCGTTTATTGGTACGTGCCGCAAATAAGGCTGCCTCGTTAACCAGATTGGCCAGATCAGCACCTGAAAAGCCTGGTGTTCCACGTGCTATAACACTTGGATCAACATCTTCATCAGCCGGTACTTTACCCAAATGCACTTTAAGGATCTGTTCACGGCCACGAATATCCGGTAATGGCACTACAACCTGCCTGTCGAAACGTCCCGGACGCAGTAAAGCTGGATCAAGTACGTCAGGACGGTTGGTGGCAGCAATAATAATGACACCTTCATTACCTTCAAAACCATCCATCTCAACCAGTAACTGGTTCAGTGTTTGCTCACGTTCGTCATTACCACCGCCTAAACCGGCACCACGGTGACGACCCACCGCATCGATCTCATCTATAAAGATAATGCATGGTGCGTGTTTTTTTGCCTGTTCGAACATGTCACGTACACGTGATGCACCTACGCCGACAAACATCTCAACGAAATCAGAACCTGAGATAGTAAAGAAAGGTACTTTTGCCTCACCGGCAATGGCTTTAGCCAGCAATGTTTTACCAGTACCCGGCGACCCGACCATCAGGATACCGCGTGGAATACGTCCACCAAGTTTCTGGAACTTGCCAGGATCGCGTAAGAAATCCACTAATTCATGTACTTCTTCTTTAGCTTCCTCAACACCAGCGACATCTTTGAAAGTCACTTTTACCTGATCTTCATTTAACATTCGGGCTTTGCTTTTACCGAATGACATCGGGTTTTTGCCACCACCGCCTTGCATCTGTCGCATAAAGAAAATCCAGACAGCAATCAGCAGTAACATCGGGAACCAGGAAATAAAGATCTGCATCAACAGACCAGTTTTTTCAACGGGCTCGGCTTTGATAGCTACACCGTTATCCAGCAAATCACCAATTAGACCAGGATCATATTCAGGACTGAAGGTAGTAAATTGACTTCCATCCGATAATTTACCGGTAATAGTTCGTCCCTGGATATCAACACTGGATACCGCACCGCTTTTCACGTTGCTGATAAAGGTCGAATAATCCATCTCGCTCTGCTTACTTTGCTGTGGACCAAAATTGTTAAATACCGACATCAATACCATCGCGATGACGACCCATAAAACAATATTTTTCATCATGTCACTCAATGTATGTTACCCCTAGTAACGTTAGTTTGTTTTGCTGTCATTTCCGTCCGCGACCAAGCAAATAAACTTCACGGCTGCGTGCCCGGGAAGCATCCGGTTTACGAGTTATCACTTTATTAAAATGACTTCGCATGGACTTCAAAAATTCATCAAAGCCTTCACCCTGGAAAACTTTGACCAGAAAATCACCCTGTTTACTCAAGTTAGTAATAGCAAAATCCAAGGCCAGTTCAACCAGATGCATACTGCCAGGCTGATCGATTGCATCCACACCAGTCATATTGGGGGCCATATCCGATAATACAAGGTCTATCGATTGTCCGGCCAATACTTCATTTAATTGTTCAAGGACGTGATCCTCACGAAAATCACCTTCGATGAAATGTACGCCGGTCAATGGCGTCATTGGCAAAATGTCCAATGCAATGACTTTACCTTTGTCGCCGACACGATGCAAAGCATAATCTGACCACCCCCCCGGCGCGGCTCCCAAGTCCACAATCGACATGCCGTGGCGGATCAACTTATCTTTCTGATCAATTTCTTCCAGTTTGAAAGTAGCTCGGGAGCGATATCCTTTCTGTTGAGCCTTTTTGACATAGGGATCGTCAAAATGTTCTCTCAGCCAATTATTGCTTGATTTACTTCGTGCCATATCAGGCCTTTTGGATGACGTGATGCTTATCGCTACTAAGCACTAATAATAAGCCAGCGAGACTTAGCATCAGGTAAAGATTTTGGCTTAATAAATGTAAACGTTCAAACCGTTGAGCTAAATCACTGTCCAGCCGCCAGTTTTCAATAGCTTTGACACTGGCCATCTCCGGCTGAACATACATACTGAAAAGCAACGTAATGACCAACATGGCAATCAACACCCAGAAACGCCAGGAATGGATAGTCTTGCCACGTTGAATAATCAGCTTGCCTAATAAAATCAGTGTGCCACTGATGAGACCAATCACATTGACGGCAAAAAACAATTTGGCCGCATATTCAGCGGCCACCAGAGTTTCCAGGCTGACAAAGGCTAAAGGAACAGCCATATAACCAATTGACCACAAAGCGCCTACCCAAAGTGTTAACAGCAGGCGCTCGCCAATGGTTTCTGAACGGTTCAACAGTTAACCCAGATAGTGGATGCCAGTGATTTCATATTCAATAGCACCGCCAGGTGCCTGTACCGTGGCGATATCATCTATTTCCTTACCGATAAGTGCACGAGCAATAGGAGAAGAGATAGAAATCCGGTTTTGTTTAATATCCGATTCATAATCACCGACGATCTGATAGCGCACTTCATCATCCGTATCAATATTCAGCAAATCAACGGTCACACCAAACACTACTCGACCATCTTTTGGTAAAGCAGTGGGATCAATGACCTGACAATCCGCCAAAGTCGATTCAAGTTCCTGAATGCGGCCCTCAATAAAACTTTGCTGTTCGCGGGCAGCATGGTATTCGGCATTTTCTTTTAAATCACCATGTGCACGTGCTTCAGAAATCGCATTCACTACGGCTGGACGCTTAACCGTTTTCAGATCATGTAATTCGGTTTTCAGTGCCTGAGCACCGCGTTCTGTAATAGGTACGGCCATTAATTCAATTCTCCATGTAATGACTGTAAACGATTCACCGATACGCTGTCTTCACAGTTCAAGGCCAAAATCGTGGCACGGGCAGCAGCAAGTGTGGTGGTGTAATTGACCTGATGCTGCAATGCTGCGCGGCGTATCTCTCTGGAATCCGCAACAGCCTGACGACCCTCTGTTGTATTCACAATCAGCGCAATTTCATCGTTTTTAATCATATCAACAATATGCGGCTGGCCTTCTGCGACTTTCTTGACTCGCTCACAAGGAACATCGGCATCAATCAGCGTTTGTTGAGTGCCACGAGTGGCCAGCAACGAAAAGCCTAAGCCTAACAAATCTTGAGCAATCTTGATAACCGCTTGCTTATCTGCATCGCGCACCGAGATAAATGCCTTGCCTCCAACAGGCAAGCTGACTGAAGCGGCCAGCTGTGATTTGGCAAAGGCTTCACCAAACGTACGGCCAACGCCCATCACTTCCCCAGTCGATTTCATTTCAGGTCCCAGAATAGGATCGACACCCTGGAACTTGATGAATGGGAACACAGCTTCTTTTACAGAGTAATAAGATGGGATGACTTCTTTAGTGACACCCTGCTCTGCCAAGCTCATACCAGCCATGCAACGCGCTGCAACTTTTGCTAACGGCACACCGATGGCTTTTGAAACATAAGGTACAGTACGAGAAGCACGAGGATTAACTTCCAGAATAAAGATGCGATCACCCTGAATGGCAAACTGTGTATTCATCAGTCCGACAACACCCAGCTCAATCGCCATCTGTTTCACCTGGATCCGTAACTGATCCATGACTTCCTGGCTAAGGCTGTAAGGCGGTAAAGCACAGGCTGAGTCACCTGAATGAACACCAGCTTGTTCAATGTGCTCCATGATGCCGCCAATCAATACTTCCTTACCATCACAGATGGCATCCACATCGACTTCAATAGCATCATCCAGGAAACGATCCAGCAACACCGGAGAATCATTGGAAACCGACACGGCGGTCAACATATAGCGTTGTAGTTCTTCTTCGTTATAGACAATTTCCATCGCCCGGCCGCCCAACACATAAGAAGGACGAACTACTAATGGATAACCGATCTCGGCGGCCAGGGAAACAGCTGTATCAACCGAATGAGCCAAACGATTAGGTGGTTGCAATAAACCCAGTTTTTCAACCATCTGCTGGAACCGTTCGCGATCTTCCGCATGATCGATCGCATCCGGAGAAGTACCAATAATCGGCACACCGGCAGCTTCAAGAGCTCGGGCCAGTTTCAGCGGTGTCTGCCCACCAAATTGAACAATTACGCCTTTAGGTTTTTCGAGGGCAACAATTTCCAGAACATCTTCCAGCGTCAATGACTCAAAATAAAGACGATCAGAAGTATCGTAATCGGTGGAAACAGTTTCCGGATTACAGTTGACCATGATGGTTTCATAACCATCATCGCGCAATGCCAGTGCCGCATGAACACAACAGTAATCAAATTCAATACCCTGACCAATACGGTTTGGACCACCACCTAAAATCATGATCTTGTCTCGGTCGGTCGGGTTGGCTTCGCACTCTTCATCGTAAGTGGAATACATATACGCGGTAGATGTTGAGAACTCTGCAGCACAGGTATCTACGCGTTTATATACCGGACGTACACCCATCGCCTGGCGATGGCTACGGAATTGCTTTTCGGTTTTATGTAGCAGTTTTGCCAGTCTTGAATCCGCAAAACCTTTACGTTTCAATGATCGCATTTCAGCTTCGTCGATATCGTTCAGTGAACGCTCTTTAAGCTGATTTTCGATCTCAACCAGCTCCTGAATCTGTATCAGAAACCATGGATCAATATGCGTCAGCTGCTGAACTTCTTCGAAACTCATGCCAAACCGGAAGGCATCACCCACGTACCATAGACGGTCAGATCCTGGTAAACTCAACTCGCGACGTAATACTTCAGCAGTATTTTCCGCTTTGAGATCGAGAATTTCGTTAAAACCATCACGATCGATTTCCAGACCGCGCAGAGCTTTTTGCAAAGACTCCTGAAAATTGCGGCCAATAGCCATCACTTCGCCGACAGATTTCATCTGAGTGCTCAGGCGATTATCGGCCAATGGAAATTTTTCAAAAGTAAAACGGGGCACTTTCGTAACCACATAATCAATACTCGGCTCAAATGACGCCGGTGTGGCTCCACCCGTGATTTCATTTTGCAATTCATCCAGCGTGTAACCTACTGCCAGTTTGGCAGCCACTTTGGCAATCGGAAAACCGGTGGCTTTGGAAGCTAATGCAGATGAACGGGAAACCCGTGGATTCATTTCGATAATAATCAAACGGCCGGTTTCAGGGTTGACCGCAAACTGTACGTTTGAACCACCTGTTTCGACACCAATCTCACGTAATACCGCCAATGAAGCGTTACGCATGATTTGATATTCTTTATCGGTCAGTGTCTGAGCTGGCGCCACAGTAATGGAATCGCCGGTATGCACCCCCATCGCATCAAAGTTTTCAATGGAACAGATAATGATCGCGTTATCTTTTTTATCGCGTACCACTTCCATTTCATACTCTTTCCAGCCAATGATCGACTCTTCAATCAATAACTCGGATGTTGGGCTCAGATACAAGCCGCGTTGGCAAATGTCGACAAAATCTTCACGATTATAGGCGATACCACCGCCACTGCCGCCCATGGTAAAGGAAGGACGAATAATGACCGGGAAGCCGAATTTCTGTTGGACTTCCAGAGCTTCTTCAAGCGAGTGAGCGATATCTGATTGCGGCATATCGAGACCAATTTTGCGCATTGCCGCACGGAACAGGTCACGGTCTTCAGCCTTATTGATGGCTTCGCTGTCAGCACCGATCATCTCGACACCATATTTTTCCAGTACGCCATGTTTTTCCAGGGCCAACGCACAGTTCAACGCGGTTTGCCCGCCCATGGTCGGCAGAATGGCATCGGGACGCTCAACTTCAATCACCTTGCTGACTGCTTCCCAGGTAACAGGCTCAATATAAGTCGCATCGGCCATATTAGGATCAGTCATGATGGTGGCCGGGTTGGAGTTGACCAGAATGACGCGATAACCTTCTTCCCGCAGAGCTTTACAAGCCTGTGCGCCAGAATAATCAAATTCGCAGGCCTGACCGATAACAATCGGACCAGCACCCAGAATCAGAATGCTTTGAATATCAGTACGTTTAGCCATTATGTGTTATTTACCTGTCGCTTGTTCGAGTAGGTCGATAAAGTGATCGAATAGAGGTGCAGCATCCTGCGGACCGGGACTGGCTTCCGGATGTCCCTGAAAGCTGAAAGCCGGCTTGGTTTTATGATGAATGCCCTGCAATGTGCCATCAAATAAAGAACGATGGGTGGTTTCAACGGTATCCGGCAATGTGGATTCATCCACTGCAAAACTGTGGTTCTGACTGGTAATCATCACCAACCCTGCAAGCAGTTCCTGAACAGGATGATTTGCCCCATGATGGCCGAATTTCATTTTTTCGGTTTTGGCGCCGCAGGCCAGTGCCAGTAACTGATGTCCCAGACAGATACCAAAAATCGGCATGTCTTTTTCAAGGAAATACTGGATCGCCTTGATTGCGTAATCACATGGTTCAGGATCGCCAGGACCATTGGATAAATAAATGCCATCCGGATTCAGTTTCATAACCTCTTCAGCTGACATTTGCGCTGGCACTACCGTAACTTTACAACCACGTTCGACCAGCATACGAATCGTATTTTTCTTGATGCCGTAGTCATAGGCAACAACATGAAAACGGGGTTCGGCCTTACGGATTTCATTATCAATATGCCAGATACCATCTGACCATTCGTATACTTCTTTGGTGCTGACCACTTTGGCGAGATCCATACCTTTCAAGCCAGCAAATTCTTTGGCTGCAGCAATTGCCGCATCAACATCAATATTATCGCCAGCAACGATGCAGCCTTTTTGTGCACCTTTTTCCCGTAACAGACGGGTCAGACGACGGGTATCAATACCGGCAAGCCCCACTACATTCTGGCGCTCAAGATATTTATCCAAAGATTCTTCACCGCGCCAGCTGGACATGACGGGTGAAAGTTCGCGAATGATTAAACCACTGGCATATACCTGGTCAGATTCTTCATCGTCTTTGTTGACGCCAACATTACCGATATGCGGATAAGTCAGAGTTACGATTTGGCGGCAATACGACGGGTCGGTAATAATTTCCTGATAACCTGTCATCGCGGTGTTGAATACCACTTCACCAACTGACTGGCCCACAGCACCGATTGATTCGCCGTGAAAGACCGTGCCATCTTCAAGAGCAAGTAGCGCAGTTGTACGCAATGGGAACCTCCACCAGATAAAAAAGGAACAGGGGCTTGACGTTCTCCCCAGACAAAATCTTTGCAATTTTAGCGCATCTAGAGCCTATGCGTCCACGCTAAAAACGATGACAAGTTACCCTGCCATCGGTAGTATGAAGCGTAGCTTATTTACTCGGCATAACTTATGACCCAACAGTATTTTAATTTTTCTGGCTTTCCACAACAAAGACCTCGTCGTTTGCGCAAAGATGACTTTTCACGGAGGCTTATCCGGGAACATCAACTAACCGTTGATGATTTGATTTATCCTTGTTTTGTACTGGAAGGACAAAACCAGCGCGAATATGTCACATCCATGCCAGGGGTAGAAAGACTGAGTATTGATCTTTTGTTGCAGGAAGCAGAAGTGATTCATAAGTTGGGTATTCCGATGATGGCCTTGTTTCCGGTCACGCCATTGGAACAAAAATCACTTGATGCAGCTGAAGCCTTTAATCCGGATGGATTAGCACAACGCGCAGTGAGAGCATTAAAAAAAGCCTTTCCCGATTTGGGCGTGATGACCGATGTGGCTCTGGATCCTTTCACCACTCATGGTCAGGATGGCTTGATTGATGAAAATGCCTACATTATCAATGATGAAACAGTTGAAGTCTTAATCAAACAGGCTTTATCGCATGCTCAGGCAGGAGCAGATGTGGTTGCTCCCTCCGATATGATGGACGGCCGAATCGGCGCCATTCGGAATGCTTTGGAAAATGCCGGTTATATCCACACTCGAATCATGGCGTACTCCGCGAAATATGCCTCGAGTTTTTATGGACCATTTCGTGATGCGGTCGGCAGTGCCGGTAATTTAGGCGGTGGCAATAAATTCAGTTATCAGATGGATCCTGCCAATTCCGATGAAGCGCTACATGAAGTTGCGCTGGATATTCAGGAAGGCGCTGATATGGTGATGGTTAAACCGGGCATGCCCTATCTGGATGTTTTATACCGGGTAAAACAGACCTTTCAAAAACCCACTTTTGTATATCAGGTCAGCGGCGAATACGCGATGCTCAAGGCGGCCATCCTGAATGGCTGGCTCGGTGAAGAAGTGATTATGGAAAGTCTGTTGGCCTTTAAACGGGCTGGTGCTGACGGTATTCTCACCTACTTCGCTAAAGATATCGCTCAAACGTTAACACGCTGAACATGACAGATAATTACGCCGTAATCGGCAACCCGATCCAGCATAGTAAATCACCGTTGATTCATTCCGAGTTTGCCAAACAAACTGGTGAAGACATTGAGTACACAGCAATTGAAGTCCCGCTGGATGGTTTACAGAACAGTTTGAAGCAGCTACGAGACATCCTGAAATTCAAAGGGTTAAATGTCACGGTGCCTTTTAAAGAACAGGTGTGGAAGATTGTCGATCAAAAGTCTGACCGTGCGGAATTGGCTGGAGCCGTCAATACGGTGGTCTTTAATCGTGATGGCAGTTTGTTCGGTGATAATACAGATGGCATCGGGCTGTGTCGGGATTTAACCATTAATCATCAAGTAGAACTTGCTGGTAAACGTATTCTTTTGCTGGGAGCGGGAGGCGCATCGCGTGGTGTCATAGCACCTCTGCTTGGATTTAAGCCACACACTTTATTCATCGCCAATCGAACAGCTGAAAAAGCCAGAAATCTTGCAGAATTGTTTGCACATTTAGGCAACATCCGTGGTGGTGGTTTTAGTGAAATTGAGGGTACATACGACGTCATCATCAATGCTACCGCTGCCAGCTTACAAGGCGAAGTTCCGCCTTTATCTGCCTCAGTTTTGGCTAGCGGCGTGTGTTGCTATGACATGATGTACAGTGATAATGATACGGCGTTTATTCAGTGGGCTAAGGCCTTGAAGGCAGCAAAAACCATTGATGGTTTGGGTATGTTGGTCGAGCAGGCAGCAGAAGCGTTTTACATTTGGCGTGGTATCCGTCCACAAACAACTCCAGTTATAAACAAGTTACGAAAGAAAAACTAAAAAAGAACCTCATCCTGCAGATACATTCAGGATGAGGTTGCTGATAAAAATTTTCTTTTTTTAATCCCGCTTATTTTGCTCAAATTCCGCTATTTTTTGTTTCAATTGTTGCTGCTGTTCAGGGGTTAACACGTTGAAAATAGCATTATTTAATTTGGCTTTTTGGGCTAGTTTATCTGCATGAGCTTCAGTGGCTTCGTTAATAATGTTTTCAAGCTTATTTTGATCCAGTCGATCATTAAAGGCCAGTTGATTTAATTTTTTGTACAACTCCCAGTGAGACCGCATATCTTCTTTTTTATCGATCTCTTGAACCTCAACCAGTTTCTTTATTTCCGTTTTTTGCTCTTCAGTTAATTCAATCCCTTTCAACATTCGGGGTATGCCATCATGTTGTTTATGGTTTTTCATATCGCCATATTTATCCTTATCCTCACAGCTTTCATGTTTATCAGCCATGACAGGTGCGGCTAAAAATAAAGTGGGAATCATGCTGAGCATCATAAGTTTATTTCGCATAGCGTTCTCCAAATAGATTTGATTGTTTGCTGTCTGTAGACAAACCAATGAAAGTATTGATGTAAAAACTGTAAATGACTGTTTTGATATGTAAATTCAGGTAAAAATCAATTATTTGATTAGCTGATTAATGGTGCAGTACGTATTATTGGTTGAGGCAATATGAGGATAGTTCTGTGAGTAATGTATTGATAATCGATGATGATGTAATTCTTTCTGGTCTATTTCAAGACTATCTTGAGGAAGAAAAATTTCAAGTCCGCACTGCAGATACAGCCACAGAAGGCTTGCAACTCGCTTTACAAGGTGATTTTGATATCGTTATTCTTGATGTGATGTTGCCGGATATGAGTGGTACTGAGGTATTAAAATCTATTCGTCAGCAAAGCCATGTACCCATTTTAATGTTTACAGCCAAGGGCGATGATGTTGATCGCATCATGGGGCTCGAATCAGGCGCAGACGATTATGTACCCAAACCTTGCACTCCCAGAGAACTGATTGCCCGGATAAAGGCAATTTTACGTCGTAGTGAAATCACGCGCCAGCATCAGCAGGACGATACCATTATTAAAATTGGTCCTTTACAGTTATGGCCACACCAACGTAAAGCCGCTTGGTTTGACACGATATTAGAACTCACTAGCACTGAATTCAGCTTGCTTGAGGCTCTGGCAAGAAATGCTGGCCAGATAGTCAGTAAAAATGCCCTGTCAGAAGCAGCGTTGGGCCGACCATTAGCTCGCTTTGATCGAAGTATTGATGTGCATATGAGCAGTATTCGACATAAATTAGGACAACAGCAAGATGGGCATTCCTATATTCAGACTGTACGTGGCAAAGGCTATCAGTTGATTAAATAATGCGAAGCTTATTCTGGAAATTCTTTTTTGCATTTTTGCTGGCCTTACTGCTCACCAGTATCGGTGTGGCCACAGGAATGTGGTTACGTCACAATGCCGAGCGCCAGTCTTTTGAAGCTATCCCTGTAGAAATGGGATGGAAAGCGGCCGATTTGGTGGATAGCGCGGTCGATATCACCCGTTTTGCCGGCATTGCTCCATTGAAAAAATACCTACAGGAGAATCAGCTCAAAAATATTACGCTTTTTGCCGTTACTGCTGACAATCAAGATATTCTGGGTCGTCCAATTGACCCAAAGTTACTCTCTACCACACGGCAATTATTACTGGATGACCAAAAAGTGCGGTCGGTTCGTCAAGTGATCTCTGAGGATGGCCAAGCCCTTTTATTATTTATCCCCTCCCCCGAAAAACTGGGTCAGAGAATGGATCGGCCTAAACCGCCCAAGCCACCGCCATTTCTGATGCTGCTTACCATGTGGATGATATCCGGTTTACTTTTCAGTGGCCTACTGGCCTGGTGGTTTACCAAACCCATTCGCATCCTAAAAAAAGCATTCAACGATGTTGCTGATGGCAAGCTGGAAACTCGAATTCGTCCGGCAATGGGAAAACGACGTGATGAATTAGCGGATCTCGGTCAGAACTTTGACTATATGACCAGCCGTATAAGTCAATTATTAAATGCCCAGAAACGATTGTTGCATGATGTGTCTCACGAGCTGCGTTCACCATTAGCCCGAATGCAGGCTGCTATAGGTCTCGCTCAGCAAAACCCGGACAAAACTGCCAAAATGCTGGATCGCGTGGAACGTGAGTCAGAACGGATTGATCACTTAATTGGTGATCTGCTTAATCTATCCAGAATAGAAAATCCGACAACCGAAAACGATGAGCGACAGTTTTTCAATGTCACTGAAATACTCTTGGATATTATTGAGGATGCCCGCTTTGAAGCGCAGAATAAGGATATTCAAATCACCCACAATAGTTTTGAACAAATCAGTTTGTTTGGACGGGCTGAACTTATTCACAGCGCGATTGAAAACGTATTACGTAACGCCATTAAATATTCCCCGGCCAATGGTGTGATTCACCTTACCGCTGAAAAATTCTCAAAACAGTTTCGTATAGTTATAGAAGATGAGGGGCCTGGTATCGCAGAACAGGATTTACAGCAGATATTTCAGCCCTTTTTTCGTAGTCGCAATAATCAGCAGCACAATGGTATTGGACTAGGGCTGACGATTGCCCATCGGGCTATTGAAATTCATGACGGTCAAATCACTGCAGCGAACAGACCGGAAGGTGGATGCAAAATATCCATTATCCTTCCTGTCTGATGCTGAGCGTGATTCAAAATTAGTTAATGACACCACAGGCAACTCTGGCACCACCGCCACCTAATGGCTGAGGGTGGTCAGAGTGGTTATCCCCACCCGCGTGTATCATCAAAGACCGACCATCTAAATCATTCAGTGTTAATCGCGGAGCCAAAACGGGATGAGTAGCGGTTCCATCATCAGCGACATAAAGCGGTGGTAAATCGCCAGCATGTCCACTACCCCATGGCGTGTCATGCTTACCGGTCTCATAGGGATCGTAATGGCCACCAGCGGCCAAAGCAGGAACCATTTCACCCTCTTTTTCTGCCGCATCACAACTTGGATTCTGATGCACATGGAAACCATGCAGACCCGGTTCCAATTCTTTCAAATCCGGTGTAAACACCAACCCAAATGCGGATTGATGTACTGAGACATTTCCTAAACTTTTACCTGTTCCTTGTTTATCCACCGCAAAAAGCTCAATCTGGGTGTCAGCGATAGCGGCCGACGAAGCTAACGCAATCATCATGCTCGTCAATAGTTTCATATTTCCTCCTAAAATAATGTGACACCCATCAGACTAGTCCAGATACATGGAGTTCAACCATCAGAAACCATCGAAGCATCGCGCTTGGATTGATCCTCGTCCCGTTTATTTCTTAATGAGGCTAACCAACGGCAAAATACATAAAATATCGGCGTAAAAATAAGTCCGAAGAACGTCACACCTAACATACCAAAAAATACAGCCGTTCCTAATGCCTGACGCATCTCTGCACCAGCACCGGAAGCTACTACCAATGGTACCACGCCAAGTATAAAGGCGAAGGATGTCATAAGAATGGGACGAAGACGGGTACGGGCCGCTTCTACAGCAGCATCCAGACGATTTAACCCTCGATCTTCAGCTTGCTTGGCAAACTCAACGATAAGAATCGCATTTTTTGATGCCAAGCCAATCAATACCACAAAGCCAATTTGAACCAGAATATTATTGTCCATGCCTCGCAAACTGACCCCGAGAATCGCAGCCAACAGACACATCGGTACAATCAGCACAACAGCCAATGGCAATAGCCAGCTTTCGTATAAAGCTGCCAGGAGCAGAAACACAAACACTACCGCTAATGAAAAGCTTAAAAACGCCGTGTCACCGGCCAATTTTTCCTGTAAAGCCAGTTCGGTCCATTCGAAACTGATTCCCTCGGGCAAGGTGTCGGCCATCAGCTGTTCTACAATGGCCAGCGATTCACCACTCGAAAAGCCTGGAGCGGTATTTCCCTGCACTTCAATTGCCGGATACAAATTGTAATGCGGCAAACGTATTGGCCCAGTAATGTTTTCAAATGTGGCGACTGTTCCAATAGGCACCATCGCACCATTATCCGAGCGAGTTCGTAATTTACCAATATCTTCAATTTCATCACGATATGGGCCATCCGCCTGAGCCACCACACGGTATGTCCGATTCAGAAAGTTAAAATCGTTAACATAGCGTGAGCCCAGATAGATCTCCAGCGTATCGATAACATTGCCTACCGGTACATTGAGCATCTCCGCGCGAGTCCGATCAATATCGGCATAAATTCGCGGTGTGCCCGAGTTAAAAAAGGTAAACACAGCAGATAAACCATCTTTCTGATTAGCAGCACCTATTACTTCATTAGTGACCGCCTGTAACCTTTCAAGACCGAGACCACCACGATCCTGAACATACAACTTCCAACCACCTGAGTTACCCATACCCCGCACTGGTGGGGGTTTGATGGCAAATGCCATGGCGGCATCCACTTGAGAAAGAGCTTGCTGAGAACTCGCCACAATATCGTCAATCGTCAGACCAGCGGCAATACGATCTTCAAACGGATCCAAAGGGGTGAAGATAACTGCAGAGTTTGAGGCGTTGGTAAAGGTGGGCCCATCCAGACCAACAAATAGTACGGCATGTGCAACACCTGGAACATCTCTCAATCGCCGGGATGCCTCGCGTGCTGCAGCATCTGTTCTTTCCAGAGTTGCACCAGGAGGTAACTGCAATACGTTAATGAGATAACCTTGGTCCTGTTCAGGGATGAAGCCTGTCGGGACATTATTAAATTCATATCCAGTCCATGCAATCAGACCGATATAAATTAACAACATGATGGTCATCATTCGTAACAGTTTGCGTGTCATCGCAGAATAGCGATCACCCATCCATTCAAAAGTACGGTTAAAACCATTACCAAAAGCACGGAATGGATAACCGATTTTGCCCCAGACTCCACCAGGTACATGTCCTTCAACATGAGGCTTTAACAATAAAGCGGAAAGAGCTGGTGACAGCGTTAATGAGACAATTAACGAAATAACCGTTGCTGTAGCAATAGTCAGTGCGAACTGCTGATAAAATGCGCCGGATATTCCCGTAATAAAAGCTGTAGGGATAAATACGGCCGTCAATACAATGGCTATCGCCACTAATGCCCCGCCCACTTCATCCATGGTTTTATGGGCCGCTTCACGGGGAGTTAATCCTTCTCGGATATAACGCTCTACGTTTTCAACCACCACAATCGCATCGTCGACCACTATACCGATTGCCAATACCAAGCCAAACAACGACAGGTTATTTAGTGAGACCCCAAGTATAGACATCACGGCAAATGTACCAATCAGGGATACCGGTATCGCCAAAATAGGAATAATCGACGCACGCCAGCTTTGCAGGAACAGCATCACTACCAATATAACCAGAACAATGGCTTCTAAAATGGTGTGATAAATCTTCTCAATGGATTTAGCAATAAATTCGGTGGGATCATAAATGATTTGGTATTCGACGCCATAAGGCATACTTTGCGCAATATCTTTCATTTCTGCTCGTAACGCCTGAGCTGTTTCCAGTGCATTGGAACCCGGCCGCTGAAAAATAACCACCGGCAATGCCAGACTGTCATCCAGATAGCCAATATTGTTATAGTCCTGAGCTGCCAGTTCTACCCTGGCTAAGTCACGCAATCTAACGGTACGCCCATCGGCACCACGTTTAACGATAATATTGCTGAACTCTTCTTCTTCCAGCAGACGTCCCTGAGTTTCCACACTCAACTCAAAACCGCCTTTGGTTTCAATCGGTTCTCTGTTAATGGTACCGGCTGCTATCTGTGTATTATTTTCACGCAGTGCAGCCACCACTTCAGTGGCGGTCATACCAAATGACTGAGCACGCTCAGGATCAATCCATATCCGCATGGCATAAGCACGTTCGGCAACAATCCGCGCTTCACCGACACCCTCAATACGCGCTAAGCGATCGACTACCTGGGTTCTGGCGTAGTTTGATACATATAGATTATCGCGACTGCCATCCGATGACAGAATATGAATAACCATCATCAAATCAGGAGAGTTTTTACGAATATCAATACCCTGGCGTGTCACTTCCTCTGGCAACAATGGCTCTGCAATAGCAATCCGGTTCTGAACCAAGACCTGAGCGGTATCCAGATCGGTCCCGGGCTTGAAAGTAATATTCAGTGATGTGCGGCCATCTGAAGTATTTTCGGATTTCATGTAGAGCATGTTCTCTACACCGTTAATTTGCTGTTCCAGTACCGTTGCTACGGTATTACCAGCAGTTTCTGCTGTTGCCCCGGGATAAGTGGCGGTGACAGCAATACTGGGTGGCGCAATTTCAGGATACTGGGCGACCGGCAGATTACTGTATGCAATTGAGCCAACCAATACGATCAGGATGGAGATAACGGCCGCAAAGATAGGTCTTTCGACAAAGTAATGTGTGAACTTCATGAGTCTTGTCCGTCGTTGGTGGCCTCTTCACCAGCTTGATATGGAACCGCGTTGACCTCAACCCCGGGACGGGCTTTCAGCAAACCTTCGACGATAACTTGATCAGATGCATTCAGGCCACTGCGAATAACCCGCATATCTCCTTGTAATGTGCCCAGCTCAACTGGCTTGGGAATAACTTTACCCTCGGCATCGACACTCATGACAATCTTGGCAGTTTGGTCGGTCACAATCGCCTTGTCAGGAACAAGCATGGCTTCTTCGTTCTGGCTTATCGGCAATCGTAAACGGGCAAAAATACCAGGACGTAATACGCCATCGGCATTATCTACTACCACCCGCATTCTCAATGTGCCGGTGTTTTCATCTAATCGATTATCAACAAAGTCAATGCGACCTTCACGGCTCCAGTCTTTTTCGTCAATTAATTTGAGCTCGGCCGGCATGCTTCTGCCATTGGCAAGTTGATCCTGCCCACCTGGCAGTCGAATCAATTCAAGATATTCCGTTTCGGAGACATCAAATACAAAATGCAATGGATCCAAAGAGACGATGGTGCTCAAAGCTTCCCCACTATCACCACTGCCGATCAGATTTCCGACGTCAACCCGTCGATTGGAAATTCGGCCACTGACGGGGGCAATAATCTTGGCATATTGCAAATCCAGCTGGGCTGTTTTTAACTCTGCGGCAGCGGACGCCATATTGGCATTTGCTTCTTGAAAACGGGCCCGACGGGTATCCACTTCTTCCTGTGAAATAGCACTTTGTGTTAACAGCCGCTCACCCCGTTTTGTATCCAGCTCAGCTAACTTAAGCTGACTCTCCATTCTAGCCAGTTCAGCTTTGGCTCTGGCAACGGCGGCTTCATACGGACGGGGATCTATTTCAAACAACAGATCACCCTTCTCGACCATTTGTCCGTCCTTAAAATGAACTTTTTCCAGATATCCGGTTACTCTGGCTCGCAGCTCAACCATTTCAACCGCTTCAAATCGACCGGTAAATTCTTTCCACTCGGTTAACGCGCGAATTTCAGGTTGGACAACCTGCACACGAGGTAATGGTTGTTCTGCATTGGCGCCGGGACTGAGCAAGCTGAAGGAAAACAGAGCAGTGATGGCCAAACTCCGCAGGAATGCGGGTTTCAATGGAGAAGAATAGTCTGACATGACAGATCCTTTGTTATTCGCTGGTGAAAGCGAGTGGAATAGCATAGAATTCTTTCTAGAAAGGTTTCTGGAAAGGTTAATGCAAGATTCTTTGACGTGCAAGTTAATTTTTTTGTCATAATTCTGCCACATAGGAGGGGCATCACTTGGCAGATCGAATATTAAGTATTGAAGAGACACTCGAGCAAATGCGCAGTTGTTGGCATGGAGAAGATCTGGCTGTAGCTGAAACAATCAAACGGCTGTTTCGTGCGCGTGAGTTGTTTTTTTCTGACGCCAAAATTGTGATGGAGCAATTTAATCTAAATGTTGGTGAGTTTGATGCATTAGCCTCCTTGCGTCTGCAAGGACCGCCTTATGAACAGACACCGTCGAATATTTGCCAGGTTAATCTGGTGAGTTCTGGCGGCTTGACTAAAGTCCTCAACAGTCTTGAAAAATCAGGCTTAATAAGTCGTCGGCAATGTGCGGATGATCAACGTAGTCGTCTGGTCAAATTAACAGACAAAGGAAAAAAATTGATTGAGGAAGCGCTGGAGATAGTATTGGCAAGGCACGAAAAACAACTTAGCGATGCGCTAAGCCGGGAAGAGCGCGACATGCTCAACAAATTATTGATGAAAATAAATCAGCTCGGCATGCGCTGATAAAGATGATAGAAAACTTCTTTAAGAAAGGCCCCACAGTGGCGTTACGAACGGGGTTCTTGAACCTGTTGGTTCAAGTGGGAAACCGCATGGAGATGGCAAACTTCCCGTCGGAGCGGGCTTGTTTTTCAACCCCGTAAATTTGGTTTCCTAAAGCATTTGCTTATCGGCTCAAGACAACACATGTCGCTATCGCTCACCGCAGGGTTAACTAAATGATACGCAAATTTGTTCAACAAGTCGTCAGAAATTTATAATTCCAATTGTCTATCTTCGTTAATAAAAGCACTAACCCGCTCTTTCAACTGGGAAATCTTTTCATTCACTTTTTTGATGTCCTGGCTTTCGTCTTGTTGCAAAGTCAGTAACTCATGCGCAATATTTAATGCCGCCATGACCGCGATACGATCAACCCCAACGACTTTACCGCTATTGCGGATCTTTTCCATGTTCTGATGCACCATGCGTGCGGAAGCAATTAGCGCATCTTGCTGATCTTCCGGGCAGGCAACTTGATATTCCTTACCAAGTATCGTGACGTGAACGGGTACTGTCATAGTTCTTCATCCAGCTGCTTCAGACGGTTAACCATATTCTCGATGCGGGTACGCGCAATTTCAGTTTTTTCAACTAATTGCGCGCGCTCACTAAGCCAGGCTGCCTGCTGAGAACGAAGTAACATATTCTCTTCACGCAAGCGTCTGCTGGCCCGTAGCAGCTCATCCAGCTGCTGTTCCAATTGTTGAATCGGGTTCTTATCCATTAATATGCGTCTTGGCTATGCGAGAATAATGCCTAACTATAGACGTGCGCCGTTGACCCGGTCAACAACTGCATGATGTGTTTTTTAATTTCAGGTTGTATCTCTATGTCTCAATTATATTTTCCATCCCTGTCGCCAGAAAACGTGACAGCCGACGGCCCGGCCAGCACAGCCGAATTACAGGGCGCATTATGCGGTTTGTTGTGTATGGATTCTCAGGCCAACCGCAACACCTGGTTTAGTGACTTGTTTGAAGACTATCAACCTGGTGAAGAAGAAAAACAAAACCTGCTAGGTTTGTTTGATGAAACGATTCAATCCCTCAATAGCCTCGACTTTGATTTTCAATTGGAACTGCCAGATGATGATGCCCCTATTGGTTCACGTCTCGCGGCCTTGAGTGACTGGTGTCAGGGATTAGTCTTTGGCTTAGGGGTTTCCGGCCTGACCAATGAAACTGAATTGCCAGCAGATTGTCAGGAATATCTGACCGATGTGCTTCAAATCAGTCAGATTGATGATATTGAGTTGCAACCCAGCGATGATGATGACAATAACTACGAAGAATTAGTGGAATATCTCCGAATGGGACTGTTTTTACTTTATGGCGAGCTCCATCCCGCTGCTCCTGAAGACAAAATAATTGAACATTAATGACTAAAAAAGAATTCGCTAGACGCCGTCAGGAACTGATGGAAATAATGGGTCCCGACAGTATTGCTGTTTTGCCCAACTCGCTGGTTCATCCGCGTAATCGTGATGTGGACTTTCCATTTCGCAGTGACAGCAATTTTCATTACCTGTGTGGTTTTGATGAACCTGAATCAGTTTTGGTGTTAATTCCCGGACGGGAGCATGGAGAATTTATTATTTTCTGCCGTGAGCGCGATCTGGATAAAGAAATCTGGGATGGCTACCGTGCTGGTCAGGAAGGTGCAATTGCCATTTATGATGCTGACGATTCTTATCCGATTGCCGATTTGGATGATATTTTGCCGGGGCTGATGGAAGATAAGGAAAAAGTCTATTACACCATGGGTAATCAACCGGCATTTGATCAGCATATGGTGGGATGGCTCAATCATCTTCGCCAGGCCTCACGCTCTGGCAAGCATTCACCAACAGAAATTATTGAGTTGGAACATTGCCTTAATGAATTACGTCTGTTTAAAAGCAGTCAGGAAATCAAGAGCATGCGCTATGCGGCCGAGGTGTCGGCCAAAGCACATGTCCGCGCGATGCAGTTTACCGAACCGGGTAAGTTCGAATATGAAGTCGAAGCTGAACTGATTCACGAATTTATGAAAAATGGCTGCCGTAGTCCGGCCTACCCTTCTATTGTCGGCGGCGGTGAAAATGGCTGCATTCTGCATTACATTGAAAATAACAGTAAATTGAAAAATAATGATTTGCTGTTGATCGATGCTGGTGCCGAATATCAGTGTTATGCCGCCGATATCACCCGAACTTTTCCGGTTAATGGCACATTTACCTCTGAACAGCGTGAGTTATATCAAATCGTGCTGGATGCTCAATATGCTGCCATTGATGCGGTTAAACCAGGTAATCATTGGAATCAACCACATGAAGCCGCCGTTCAAGTGCTTACTGAAGGTCTGGTCAGACTGGGTCTGCTACAGGGTAATGTTGAGCAGTTAATTGAAGATCAGGCCTATCGTGAATTCTACATGCACCGCACCGGTCATTGGCTGGGAATGGATGTACATGATGTCGGTGATTATAAAATCGGCGGAACCTGGCGGCTGTTGGAGCCAGGTATGGTGCTGACGGTCGAGCCGGGTTTATATATCCGTGATCCGGAACATATCGATAAAAAATGGCATTTTACAGGCATTCGAATTGAAGATGATGTGTTGGTTACCAAGGATGGACATGAGGTGTTAACCGCTGGCGCACCCAAAGAAATTGATGACATCGAAGCTTTGATGGCAGAAGCGCGTGAACACCGACTTTGATCTGTTGATTATAGGGGCAGGGATGGTGGGGTCTAGCCTGGCTCTCGCGCTACAAAACAGTGGCTTACGTATTGCCTTGGTGGAAGCGCAGGATCTGTTGGAGCATCACCAGCCGGGTTTTGATGATCGCGGTATTGCCTTGTCATATGGCTCGCAACGAATTTTTGAAACCATGCAGCTTTGGTCTCAATTAGCCGATAAAGCAACAGCCATTCATGGAATACATATTTCAGATCGGGGACATTTTGGTGTAACCCGGTTACGCGCCAAGGCTGAAAAAGTGCCTGCATTGGGTCAGGTGTTAACAGCAAAACAATTGGGGATTCAACTCAATCAAGCCTTGCACCGCCATGCTTCACTGACCATTCTGACACCACTTCAGGTTCGTGCCATTAGACAAACTGATACTTCCGTGGATGTGCAGTTATCTGACGGTCAACACTTCACGACAAAATTACTGGTTGGTGCAGATGGACAGTTTTCCACTATTCGCGATCTGCTGGGTTTAACCAGTTGGCAACGTGAATACCAGCAGACAGCTATTACTGCCAATGTAGTAGCTGAACGGGCACATCAAAATTGGGCTTACGAACGCTTTACCGAA
Organism: Methylophaga pinxianii; assembly: GCF_020447225.1. GTDB lineage: Bacteria > Pseudomonadota > Gammaproteobacteria > Nitrosococcales > Methylophagaceae > Methylophaga > Methylophaga pinxianii. The sequence continues at coordinate 47,148 of NZ_JAJAEO010000175.1, forward strand.
AATGGTCCGCTAGCCTTACTTCCCATGTCCGAAGGGCGCTGCAGTCTGGTGTGGACGGTTCAGTCAGGTGAGGAAAAGGCGTTATTATCCAGCAATGAACAGCAATTTGCGGAACAACTACAAAAAGCCTTCGGCTATCGGCTCGGACATTTTGAAAAGATCGGCCAACGTAACAGTTATCCGCTAGGCTTAATGCAAACCCATCAGCCTGTACAAAGTCGAGTAGTGTTAATTGGAAATGCGGCGCATAGTTTGCATCCTATTGCCGGCCAGGGATTTAATCTTGGCTTGCGTGATGCCGCTGTTCTGGCAGAATTAATCGCTTCGCATCCTGAAGATATTGGCCATCCTCACGTGTTAGATGCCTATCGTGAGTGGCAACAACAGGATCAGGATAACGTCGTAAATGCCACCGATTTTCTGGTGAAAACGTTTAGTAATAACAGCTTTTTAGTTGGCCATGGCCGCTCACTTGGTCTGGCGTTGCTCAATGGACTTCCCAAGCTAAAAAATCACTTGGCAAAAACCAGTATGGGTCTTAGCGGCAAACAGTCCAGACTCTCCAGAGGTTTGCCGGTATGAAAAAAAATTATGATGTGATTGTTGTCGGCGGAGGTATGGTTGGCAGTGCATTTGCTCTGCTGCTGGCAAAACAAACAGATTTGAAAATTGCTTTGGTTGAAGCCAACATGCCTGAAACCGTTGCAGTCGATGATGCACCTTTACAACGCGTCAGTGCCATAAATCCCGCCAGTCAGCAAATCCTGACTGAAATCCATGTCTGGCAGGACCTGTTTACTTCACGTCTGGGGCCTTTTGAAACCATGCAGGTATGGGAAACACCCCATAGCAATTTGCAATTCTCGGCTGCTGATATCGGTATCGATTATCTGGGCCATATTGTTGAAAATCAGCTTATTCAACAACAGGCCGTTACGGTTGCTCGAAAGCATCCGCAAATTGAATTCATTTGCCCCGAAAAACCGCAGCATTATCAGCCTGGCCAGATTACTTTTGAAAATGGCAAGGTTTTCACCGCAGAATTAATCATTGCTGCCGATGGGGCACATTCCAGATTACGCGAACAGGCAGGCATCTCCAGCCGAGGCTGGGCTTACCAGCAACATGGCCTGGTCGCGACAGTTCGAACTGAACACCCGCACCAGAAGACTGCCTGGCAACGTTTTTTACCCGGCGGGCCGCTCGCCTTTTTACCTTTGAATGATGCACATTTATGCTCCATCGTCTGGTCGTTACCGACAGAACAGGCTGAACACCTCAAAGTGCTCGACAAAAATCGTTTTGAATTGAGACTGGCTGAAGCATTTGAACACCAACTGGGTAAAGTTGAGCTGATTTCTGAACGCGCCAGTTTTCCTTTGGCATTAGCGCATGCCAGAGATTACGTGAAACCCGGGTTCGCCTTGTTGGGTGATGCGGCGCATACCATTCATCCATTGGCCGGGCAAGGCGTAAATATTGGACTGCAGGATGCCAAGGCATTGGCTGAAACTATTGCCTGGGCCGTTCAGAATCAACGACAGATTGGTAGCTTGCATACATTAAAAAAATACCAGCGACAGCGTTTGGCAGAAAATTTACTCATGCAGTTCTCTATGGATGGCTTTCATCGACTGTTTACCCAGACTGCCAGTCCGCTCAGCTGGTTAAGAACTACCGGGATGCGACAAGTCAACAAATCACAGTGGCTGAAAAACCGTATTATGCTGCAGGCAATTGGCGCGAAATAAGCAGTTATATCGGCAAAAACATCATTGAGGCTGCTTGCACCACGACAGTTTTGACCAGTCGTCCATCTTTCTGCGCGATGATGGCTGAGATATTATCCTGCGTGGCAATCATGCCTCCGATAATACGTTGGAAACTCAAATTTCTGGACTCATCCTGCAAACTGTCACTGAGTAATAATCGTTTCCCGTTGACATCTCGCCTCTCCGCCAGCATCCACGCCGCAATTTCGATGTTACGTGCACTGTTGTAGAGCTTTTGCTGGTCAATAGTCGTCAGATAATAAAATTCTGACTGATTGTTATATGAGGCCATGAGCATGCGCCGCATTCCTACGGTAAAAGCCAACACCCGGTCACCATCATAATCTTCCGTCAGCGCCAGACGGATAATTTCAGTCGGTTCAAAGCCATCCCATTTATCGAAACCGACCTGTGCCGGATACATAAAGAGCCTGGCCACACTATCTTCCAATGTCCGCATATGACGGTCATGTCGCTGATTAGGATTACGTTGATACAGTTTGATGGTCAGCGTTTTCAAATCCTGCATCACCCGTTGCTGGTGTAGCTCAATGATGTCGTCAATATTGCTTTTGGCGAAAGTTGAAAAAGCAGGTGAACCTTCATCCGAATTGGCTACACAAGCCGACATCAACCACACAATACTGCATATCAAGGCAAGCTTAAACCATCGCATCAAATAGTCTCTCCTGAGTTGTTACATCCGTGATGGCTTCTATCTGTAAGTAGGCTTGAACCGGGGCGGGCAAACGGGTCTGTGCATTTAAATCACGTTCGGTTTCTCGATTGGTCAGGCTAAAATTCCGAATAAACCTGGCTTGTTGACTATCATTACTATCAGTCACCTCAATCACTGGGCGACTGATAACCGGTTGACGATTTACCTGACTGAATTCGGATTGTTTATCAAACACCACCGGTAGTCGAACCGACGACTCATCCGCTGGTCTGGCTGGGGTGAAAAGTACCGGTAAATTGCTATTGATTTGCATCCGAGTTTACCGGTTTAGCTGGCCCGCTGGATCGTTTGTTGCGGCGAGGTCGCTTATCTTTACTACTGTCGCCACGTGGTTTATCACGATGGCGTGGCGCAGGATTCCGTTCGGCTTTAACTCTAGGCTGCGGGGTTTCCAGTTGCTCATCCGAGCTTTGTGCTACTGGCAATTTATGTTTGATATATTGCTCAATATCGGGCAACGAAAACGCATATTCCTCACAGGCCAGACTAATCGCGATACCACTGGCCCCAGCGCGGGCGGTTCGTCCTGTACGATGCACATAATCTTCTGCATCTTGCGGTAAATCAAAATTAAAGACGTGGCTGACTTCCGGAATGTGCAAGCCACGTGCAGCCACGTCAGTAGCCACCAGATAGGGAAAATCACCATCCTGAAAATGTTTCAATAAACTTTCACGTTTCTTCTGTGGCACATCCCCGGATAATAATGCCGCTTTGTAGCCATTGCCTTCCAGATAACCCCATACTCGCTCAGCAACTTGTTTTGTATTAACAAAAACAATACTGCGTAAGGGCTGGATGCGTTTAATCAAGGCTAACAGAAGCGGTATCTTTTCTTCATTAGATGGGTAATACACCCACTCTTCAATTCGATCCCCCATCATTTTTTCCGGCTCAACCTGCACTTTTTCCGGATTGTTCATATGCTCATATGCGAGTTCAGTTACTTTGTAACTTAATGTGGCAGAAAACAGCATGCCTAAACGCTTTTCCGGACTGGGCAACCGACGCAGAAAAAAACGCACATCCTTAATAAAGCCAAGATCAAACATTCTGTCGGCCTCATCCAGTACCACGACTTCAACACTATTGAGGTTAAAGACACGTTGTTTATGAAAATCCAGCAAACGTCCCGGTGTCCCAATTAATACATCACAACCCTCGTTGATAGCATCGCGCTGACGTTGATAATCTTTTCCGCCATGCGCGATAACAATGCGCAATCCGGCATGGCTATTTAATAATTCGGCATCTTTAACAATCTGAATTGCCAACTCTCGAGTGGGTGCCAAAATAAGTGCGCGAGGTTGCTTTGTTACAATATTTTGCGCATCCTGAGTCGCGAGTAAACGTTGAAAAGTGGCTAATAAAAAGGCAATGGTTTTACCTGTACCGGTTTGGGCCTGACCCGCGACATCGTGGTTTGCCAGCAATAGCGGTAAAGATTTAGCCTGTATCGGTGTACAAAATTCAAAGCCGGCTTGCTGCAAGCCTTTCTGCAGGAGAGGATGGAGTGGCAGCGATGAAAATGCCGTGTCGGTGAGGTGAGCACTCATATAAATACTTGCATTACCTTTACTGATAAGAAAAAATGTTACTCAATGTTGGCTTGCGAGTATAGCGGTCCAATACTTTAGATACCACTGGAGATAAAACATGAGCGAAAACGTCACTAGTGTGACCGATGGCGACTTTGACAGCCTGGTTCTACAGTCTGATATGCCTGTATTAGTCGATTACTGGGCGGAATGGTGCGGCCCCTGCAAAATGATTGCGCCGGTGCTGGAAGAAATTGGCGCAGAATACGCAGGCAAATTAAAAGTCTGCAAATTGAACATCGATGAAAATCCTGATACACCACCTCGCTATGGCATTCGTGGTATTCCGACATTGATGCTGTTTAAAGATGGCGAAGTCGAAGCAACAAAAGTCGGCGCATTGACCAAATCTCAATTGGCTGCGTTTCTCGACAGCAACATTTAATATTCCTGCTGCACTATCCCCACCGCGTGTGGGGATAGTTGTATCTGAGATGCTCCAACCTCAAACTCGCATATTCCTGTCAGCATACGCTGCACCGGTCAACCACTCCGAAGTGTTACGAAACTGATGGATGTATCTGAACTACTAAATGATCTGAACAAACCTCAACGTGAAGCCGTTGCCGCACCGCTTGGCCATACCCGGATTCTTGCTGGAGCCGGCAGTGGTAAAACCCGCGTTCTGGTTCATCGGATTGCCTGGCTGATTCAAGCAGAAAACTTATCTCCTGCCAATATACTGGCAGTGACCTTTACCAATAAAGCCGCGGCCGAAATGCGTGGTCGTATCGAGCAAATGCTGGGTTATCCGATTGGTGGAATGTGGGTCGGCACTTTTCATGGCTTAGCACATCGCTTATTACGTTCTCATTGGCAAGAGGCGGGATTGCCCCAGGGCTTTCAAATTCTCGACAGTGATGATCAGTTACGGATGATTAAACGTATCATTCGCGGTATGTCGCTGGATGAGGCGCAGTGGCCCCCGAAACAAGCGCAGTGGTATATCAACGGGCAGAAAGACGAAGGATTGCGTGCTGCACACCTCCAAGCCGGAGACGATCCTTATTCGCAAAATATGTTGGCGATTTATCTGGCTTATGAGCAAGCCTGCGAGCGTGCCGGTGTAGTAGACTTCGGGGAGTTACTCTTGCGCAGTCACGAGTTATGGCTGAGAAGACCCGATATTCTGGCGCACTATCAACAACGTTTTTCTCAAATTCTGGTTGATGAGTTTCAGGATACCAACACTATTCAATATGCGTGGATAAGAGTATTGGCCGGCCAGACCGGACACTTATTCATAGTCGGTGATGATGATCAGTCCATTTATGGTTGGCGCGGTGCCAAAATTGAGAATATTCAGAAATTTCATAAAGATTACCCTGACGCGAACACCGTCCGGTTAGAACAGAATTATCGTTCTACCGGTAATATTCTTGCTGCTGCCAATGCTGTTATTGCCAATAATAGTGAGCGTCTGGGCAAGGAATTATGGACTGAAGATGCTGATGGTGAACCCATTCAGCTCTACAATGCATACAACGAACGTGATGAAGCTGCCTACCTGGTTCAGGAAGTACGCAATTGGATGAATCAGGGCGGACAACGCAGCGATGTGGCAGTGTTATATCGATCCAATGCGCAATCACGGGTCATTGAAGAAGCCTTAATGCAATCAGCTGTGCCTTATCGAGTGTATGGTGGCCTGCGCTTTTTTGAACGTGCTGAAATAAAGGATGTGCTGTCTTATCTTAGATTGATCAGTAATCGCCGCGATGATGCAGCATTTGAGCGTGTGGTCAACACACCAACACGCGGCATCGGTGCTGCAACACTTACCCAATTACGGCAATATGCACGTGAAACCAATCAGTCAATGTGGCAATCTGCTATCGACTTTTTACAGCAAAAAGTTTTACCCGCGCGTGCCAGTAACGCCTTGTCGGCTTTTTTGACATTAATTGATTCACTAACGCCAGAAGATGACAGCATGTCATTACATGAACTCACAGGCTTAGTCATTGATGAAAGTGGTCTGCGCGCCCATTTTGCCAAGGATAAAACCGAAAAGGGTCAGGGTCGCATTGAAAATATGGATGAACTGATCAACGCTACCCGTGAATTTATGCGTTCCGATGATGAAGAGGAAATGCCCCTACTCGATGCGTTTCTTGCGCATGCCGCCCTGGAAGCGGGTGAAAATCAGGGAGATCAATGGCAGGATTGCGTGCAGCTAATGACTTTGCACTCAGCTAAAGGCCTCGAATTTCCAATTGTCTTTATGGTGGGCATGGAGGAAGGATTGTTCCCAGGCCAAAAGTCATCAGATGATCCTCTCAGACTCGCTGAAGAGCGGCGGCTTTGTTATGTCGGTATGACACGAGCCCGTAAAACCCTTTACCTGCTGTATACAGAATCACGTTATTTATATGGGCAGGAAATGCATCCCCGGCCATCACGCTTTCTCAGCGAACTTCCAGTTGAGCGGGTTCACCAGGTACGGTCGCAACAAAATATGGCTGCCTCCGGTCTCACAGCACTTGCCAGTCGCAGCCAATCGGCTGATGATAATGGATTCAGAACTGGACAGCAGGTGATGCACCAGAAATTTGGCCAAGGCGTCATTATTGACACAGAGGGCAACGGTAGCCACGCTCGGGTTCATGTGAATTTCAAACAAGCTGGAAGCAAATGGCTGGTTTTGGCCTACGCCAACCTTGAAACCTTGTAATTCAGGAAAACCATAATGCAATTATCTGTTTTTACACGACACTTGGCCATTCTGGTAAGTATCTGCTTACTCTCCGCCTGCGGTGCGGACGACTCGAGCCCCTTCAACGAAGAAATTGATACCAGTAAAATCTATCGTTGGAAAATGGTCACAGCCTGGCCTCCTGGCTTTCCCGTTTTACAGGAAGGCGCTGAACGCTTTGCCGCGAATCTTGAGGCCATGTCCAATGGGCGGCTTAAAGTAAAAGTATTTGCTGGAGGTGAATTAATTCCAGCGTTGCAGACATTTGACGCAGTATCACAGGGCACAGTAGAAATGGGCCATGGCAGTGCTTATTACTGGGCAGGTAAAGTCCCTGAAGCGCAGTTTTTTTCTACGGTTCCTTTTGGCATGACCCCACGCGGCATGAATGCCTGGTTATATCATGGCGGTGGTTTGGATCTGTGGCGTGAAGTTTACGCACCCTATAATGTCGTGCCATTCCCGCTAGGGAATACCGGCATCCAAATGGGCGGCTGGTTTAATAAAAAAATTACCTCTACGGCCGATCTACAGGGTCTGAAAATGCGCATTCCCGGTTTAGGTGGCAAAGTATTCGCTAAGGCTGGTGGCAACCCTATTCTATTGGCAGGTAGTGAAGTTTATACCGCACTGGAACGCAATACCATTGATGCTACCGAGTGGATTGCGCCATACCATGATCAACGTCTGGGGCTGCATAGTGCAGCAAAATATTACTACTATCCAGGTTGGCAAGAACCAGGTGCCGTGCTTGAGCTGAGTATTAATAAACGTGCCTGGGATTTATTGCCACCCGATTTACAAGCGATTATTGAAAACGCCGCTAAAGCTGAAAACCTGCTGATGGCATCCGAAATGGAACAGAAGAATGTGGCTGCTCTGGCAGAATTACGCCAGCGTGAGGATATTCATATTGTACCTTTCCCCTCTGATGTGCTGAATACACTGAAAGAAATTACTGAACAAACCCTGGCTGACGAAGCAGCTCAAAACCCAAAATTCAAACGTGTTCATGAAGCGTATAAAAACTTTCGCGAACAAGATGAAGATTGGGCCACCATTTCTGAAAAAGCCTATTTGGATATCCCATAAGTATGGTACTTATTATTTTTACCCGTGACGGACTGGAAGCGTTTCAGGCTGAAATCAGTGATGACATCTCGGCCCTCTGGACTAACCCACAGCTATTGTCAGAAATGGAACGTGAACAATTCCAAAGCCAGGGCATTAACTGTATCGAATTGCCACAGATGATTAATGTTGAAAATAATAAGTCAACTTTATGGGCTTTAGAATATGTTGAGAAAAACAGCCAGGATCAGGAGATTATGATTGAGTGCCTTTAAATCGTGGCTGTTATACGGCCTGACTTTACTACTGAATCTGGCTTTTACTGCGACGCTTTATGCCAGCGAATGGGATCAGGCCCGCTTACAGCTGGAAGCCCCCCAAACCATTACCGTTTATCGTGATGCCCACTGCCAATGCTGTCACAAATGGATTGAACATCTTGAAAAGCATCAATTTGTCGTGATCGATACCATCAGTAATAACATGAGCCAAATCAAAGACAAACTGGGTGTTCCCGATAATATGGCTTCATGCCACACTGCCGTGATTGATGAGTATGTCATTGAGGGTCATGTGCCTGCTGATGATATAAAACAGTTATTGATTGATCAGCCCGCCCATATAAAAGGTCTTTCAGTGCCACAGATGCCAGTCGGAACACCCGGGATGGAAATGGGGCCACGTAAGGATCATTTTATCGTGTTCAGTTTTGATCAGGATGCCCAGTACCAGCTGTTTAATGCTTATCAAACCAATGATGAAAATAATTATCTGCCGTTAAATCCCGTTCAGTAATGGAGCTACTGATCGTCTTGGGGCGAGTATTTGCCTCAGCAGCGGCAAACGTTTTCCAGAAAAAATTTACTCATCTGGGTTTGCATTCACTTTTTATTGTAATGCTTTCCTATCTGGTTCTGGCAGTGCTGAGCCTGCCACTTTTGGCATGGGTCGAGCATGATGCTATTCAAAACCAATTCTGGATCAACATTCTGCTTGCCGCTTTTTTGGATATGGCCGGCACACTGTTTCTAGTGTTGTCGCTGTCGAAAACGGATTTGTCTGTTTTTGGTCCACTAAACGCCTATAAAGTGGTATTTTCCATGCTGCTTGCCCTGATATTTCTGGGCGAGGTACCCAGCCTGCAAGGTTTCAGTGGTGTCATTATTATTTTGCTTGGCAGTTTTTTATTATTTCCCCCCGCCACGACAACGCAATCCAATAGGCTTTGGCAATTGTTTAAACAACGGGGCGTGCAGTATCGGTTTTTATCCATATTGTTATTTTCAATTGGCACCCTGCCCCTCAAAACAGCCGTAGTTAGCGGTGGCGCTTTAGCCACCACACTGTATTGGTGTTTGTTCGGCTTACCTTTATCTATCGGGCTGTATTACCAATTTGGCGGCAAACGTTGGCGTATGGATTGGCAATCGGCGCAAAAGCATCAAACCCATTTTATCTGGCTGGGGGCATGCATCTTTTTAATGCAATACACCACGATGTTGGTATTCTCACAATTATTGGTGGCCTATTCGCTGGCGTTATTCCAGCTCAGCATGGTGCTACAGGTATTTCTCGGTTATCGAATTTTTCATGAGAAACATATTCTTCGCCGCATGGCCGCCTGTGGAGTGATGATTGCTGGCTGTTTGCTGGTGTTAACCACTTAACTTAAGACGGCCGCGTTCGGGCGAGTGCTTCATATTGTGGTATATTGCCCGCCACTTCTTCGCCTGTTGTGATCCCACAGGCCTTTCGACTGATAAGATAAACACCATGACATTTGACGATCTGTTCCTTGATGATGAATTGATTGCCGCCGTGCGCGACAGCGGTTTTGAAAAACCTACTGAAGTCCAGCAGCTGGCAATTCCGGCATTGTTGGCAGGCCAGGACGTACTAGCCTGTGCTGCTACCGGCACCGGTAAAACAGCGGCGTTCATTCTGCCAATTTTGCAACGCCTGAATGATGAACGACATAAGCACGATCAAGCGCGCATCCTTATCCTCGCTCCCACCCGCGAACTGGCATTTCAAATTCAACATGTGTTTCACCAGTTAGGTAAAGCCTTTAAACCCACTATAGCCATGCTGACGGGTGGTGCTTCGCCTTGGGCGCAGGTCCAACATGCCAGTGCCCAATGTGACATTATCATTGCTACTCCAGGTCGTTTATTAAGTCTGGTGAACGATGAATCAGTCGATTTATCTGCCGTTGAACTGGTGATAATTGATGAAGCGGATCGCATGCTGGATATGGGACAGGGCCCGGATGTATTGATGGCTCTGGCGGCGATCAAATCCAAATTTCAGGCAGGGTTATTCTCAGCAACCTTAGCAGGTAGTGGCGTCAGGATTTTTGCCGAAGAATTGCTCAATGATCCGCAGGAAATTCATATAAATGCGGCTAATCAGCTTGCAGTGAATGTCACACAGCAAGTCTATCTGGCAGACAACCGCGAACATAAACAAGCTTTGTTACTGGCATTCATAAATGCCCCTGCCTGCCATCGTGCGCTGGTATTCTGTAATAAGAAAATCCGTGCCGAAGAAGTCTGCGACTGGTTACAGTCACAGAATATATCTGCTCAGCTGTTACATGGTGATTTCGATCAATCACTACGTCGCGAACGCATCCGTAAATTCCGCGCAGGTCAAATAAAGGTCACCGTTGCGACGGATGTCGCTGCACGCGGACTGGATGTTGCGGATATCACACATGTCATCAATTATGATCTGCCATTTCGCGGTGATAATTATATTCATCGTATAGGCCGTACTGGCCGGGCAGACAAACATGGCACGGCAATCAATCTGGTTGAACCGCATGATCTGAAAAATCTGGAGCGGATTGAATACCATCTTGGCCATGGCTTACCTATTCGCAAATTGAAAGGGCTTGCACCAAAAGCCAAGGCCAATAAGGCACGCTCCAAAAATAAGGACGATAAACCGCGTTATATTCCTAAGAAAGAGCGTGCCGCCAAAGAGGATTAGCCGGTATTACGCATACCCTGTGAGATAGCACTGATACTGCGCAGTAAAGGATCGCGCCATTTGGTGGATTCATCAGCTTCACTAAAACTGCCATGACGATAGCGTTTCAATAACATCAATTGAATGTGATTCAGCGGATCCAGATAGGCCTGTCTTCTGCGCAGCGATAATGCTAATTGAGGGTTTTCGGCCATCAGATTATCAGCACCTGTCAGTTGTAATAATTGACTGACTGTTTGCTGGTATTCATCACGAATAACTGAAAGCACTTGTTTAGCCTGTTGCTTATCGGCGCATAACTCAGCATATTCTGCTGCAATCTCCATATCCGCTTTGGAAAGCGACATCTGTGTATTACTGACCATGGCGCGGAAGAATGGCCATTCGAAATACATTTTTTGCAGCATATTCCGTCTTTCTGGATCGTCAGCAACCCATGAAGCTATCGCTGTTCCAATGCCGTACCACCCCGGGAGAGTATGCCGCGATTGCGCCCAGGCAAAAACCCAGCCTATTGCCCGGACCGAAGATTTAGAGCGGTCTCCTGCTTTGCGATGAGACGGTCGTGAACCAATATTCATCAAACCAATTTCACGGATCGGACAGGCTTCGTAAAAATAATCGAGGAAGCCTGGCGTTTGTTCAGTCAAATGTCGATACTGCTGTTCGCCCAGCTCGGCCAGTTGCTGCATGATAGTCAGATATTCGGGTTTTTCTTGGGCCGAATCGGTCACTAAACCACGGCTGGCTTTGATCAGTGCAGATACCCCCACACCTAACTCATACGCTGCAGTCTCAGTATTACCATATTTAAAGGACAATACTTCACCCTGTTCGGTGAATTTGATCTGGCCATGTACGGTATCCACCGGCTGGGCCAGAATGGCATCATGGGTGGGGCCACCACCACGGCCAATAGTGCCACCACGCCCATGAAACATCCGACAGCCAATGGCATATTTTTCAGATAGCTGACTGATCGCTTTTTGTGCCTGATACAAATTCCATGCCGAAGCGAGAATGCCGCCATCTTTACAAGAGTCTGAATAACCGAGCATGACTTCCTGCATATTGCCAGAGGCGGTCAGCAACGTACGGTATTGGCTGTTCTCCAGCAGTGCCGTCATGACTGGTTTGATATGCTCCAAATCCTCAATTGTTTCAAATAGTGGTGCCACCCGGATATGGCAATACCAACCTTTTTCATCCTGTCCGATTAAATCAGCAAACCTTGCCAGGAGCATGACTTCCAGAATATGACTGGCCTGATGGGTCATGGAAATCACATAATTGCCAAAGGCTTTTTCGCTGACTTCAACCCGCAATCGGGCGATCAGTCGGAAAACATTAATAATTTCGAGAGAGTCAGGCTGCAAATCACCATAAATATCAGGCAACCTGGGGGCGGCCAGCAAATCAGTCAACAATGTCTGACGTTCCGCTTCATTCATTAGCAGATAATGGCGATTGAGCCCGGTTAATGCCAATATCTCACCCACAGCATCGGTATGTTTTGAGGATTCCTGACGAATATCCAGGTTGTATAGATAAAAACCGAATGTTTTAACCAGCCGGATCAGATCGGTAAGTTCAGCAGCCGCTATTGCCATATCGCCGTTGTCTACCAGTGAACGATATATTAAATCTAAATCAGCCAGAAACTCATCTTCGTTATGATAAGCCACGCCCAGGCTTTCAATTTTCAGATCCGGGCGGAAAAACTCTTCCAGCACCGCCAGGTTATCCTTTAGCCGGTATCGCATCATGTAGAGTTTGCGTCGGTATGGCTCATTTACAAAACGTTGCGGGTTAGTGATAAAAGCGCCTGCATAACGTTGTTCACCCTGTTCAATATCGTTTGCCAGTGCTTCATTAATCGCACACAGTGGTTGTGAATGCGTCAGAATAAAACTGAGTTTGGTTACATCCTCCAGATAACGACGAATTACTGTACGTTTCTGCAAAGCAATCGCCATTTCTGTCGTTTGAGCAGTGACAAAGGGGTTTCCATCCCGGTCGCCCCCAATCCATGAACCAAAGCGTAAATAGTCCGGCACAACAATCGGTGTTTCCGGGTCCAGCTCATCACCATAAACTCGCCGTAATGCATTTTCCAGGTTGCGATAATTACGTGGTACCGCATCAAACAAACTGACATTGAAATAATACAGGCCGTTTTTGATTTCATCACGTACTGACGGTTTAACCGCTCTCACTTCATCAGTCGCCCAGAGTAGCTGGATTTGGCGCTTTAACTGCATTCGTATCTGTTGTTGATCGTAAGGTGTTATCAGACCTTCGGTCAGTTTCTCGTCCAGCAAAAAGACCCGACGCAACATTTCCATCACTGTACGTCGTTTGGATTCGGTTGGATGAGCGGTAAACACCGGCATAAACACCAGTTTTTTTAACAGTCCTTGCAACTGTTCAATCGTCACCCCTTCATTTTTGAACTGGGTCAGTGTGTCGAGAAACGAACCATGCCAGAGATTTCCACCGTTACGCAGTTGAATTTGCCGATTATGATGATGATAGGCTTCCTCAGCGGTGTTCACGAGACTGAAGTACAGGTTAAAAGCCCGGATCACATCGCGCAACGTCAGTTCATCCAGCGATTCAATTTTATCTTTAAGACTCTGCCGCAACTCGGCATCCTCTTCTTTACGCAACCGAATAAATCCTTTGCGTAACTGTTCGACAGCTTGGTAAACCTCTGGACCAGACTGTTCAGCGATGACTTCGCCTAATAAATTGACCAGAAAACGAACATGCGCTCGCAGGTCTTTATCCAGTAGCAACTCTAATGCGGCTACGTTGCTGAAATCAACTTGTCGTGTTGTCATGAAATATCCACTAATTGCTCATAAAGATGCAGATAAGCTTGTGCGCTATTTATCCAACTAAAATCCTGCACCATTGCCGTCAGCATCATCCGTCGCCATAAACGGGGATGTGTAAATAACTCATTTACCTTTAACAATGTGCCATACAAATCCTCGACCGTTGGCTCTGCAAACTTAAAGCCGGTTGCCAACATCTGTTTGCGATTTTCTTCTGTGGCATCGACCACCGTATCCGCCAGTCCCCCCGTATCCCTGACGACTGGCAACGTACCATAGCGCAGACTATACATTTGATTTAAACCGCAGGGCTCAAATCGTGACGGCATGAGAAACGCATCTGCGCCAGCCTCAATTTTGTGTGCAAGCGCTTCATCATAACCAAATTGAATACCCACTTTATCAGGAAATCTGGCGCGCAAAACCCTTAGGTCTTGCTCCAAACCGGCTTCCCCGCTTCCCAGACAAACTAATTGAATATCTCTGCCTTCAGTCAACAAACGGTGAATCGCCTCAATAGTGAGATCCACCCCTTTTTGTGACACCAAACGACTGATCATGCCAAACATCAACGTGTCTGCTGATTCGGGCAGAAAGAAATGTTGCTGCAATGCCTTTTTGTTCAGACTTTTAGGTCGCAGGTTTTTAATATTAAATGGATGATCAATGAACTTATCGGTTTGTGGATTCCATTCAAGGGTATCAATACCATTCACAATGCCACTTAGTCGTGATTGTTGGGCACGAAGGGACAGTAAACCTTCCAGACCATAGCCAAACTCGTAATGACAAATCTCCTGCGCATAGGTCGGGCTCACACTGGTGATATGGTCAGCATAAACCAAACCACCCTTCATAAAGGACATCATGCCATAAAACTCAATGCCTTCGATTTGCCATAACGAATCAGGCAAGTTCAGCATTTCAAACACCTGACGCGAAAATAATCCTTGATACGCCATATTATGAATAGTGAAAACGGTGGCTGGACGACTATCCTGCAGACTGAGTAAAGCTGGAATCAGACCGGTCTGCCAATCATTACAATGCACGACTTCAGGTTGCCAGTCTAATCCGGCCTGATTCGACGCCACCGCCACCGCAGCGCGGCAAAATAACGCAAAACGCGATGCATTATCAGCCCAATCCGCCCCCTTTGTATCGCAATAAGGCCCGCCATCACGATCAAAATGTTCCGCAGATTCCACCAACCAGACAATGACATCACTGCCGGGAAGTTGTGTTTGTAAAATACGAATGGCTTGTTGGTAACCTTCCAATTTAATGGTCGCCACTAATGCGCGTTCACCCAGCTGATCAAGCGTAGCGCGATAGGCCGGCATAATAATGCGAATATCCTGTTGCATCTGTGAAAGCGCCAGTGGCAGACTTGCTGACACATCCGCTAACCCTCCGGTTTTCATCAGAGGATGAACTTCACTGCTAGCAAACAGAATTTTTCGCACGATGCACTCCCAAAATTGTACAATTGATAAATTATATACGCTCAAAGGCACAGTCACAGCCTTGTAACGGGAGAAACCATGCAACCTTGTACTATTGTTATTTTCGGCGCCACCGGCGATCTATCCCAGAAAAAATTGCTACCGGCCTTGTATCATCTACAAGCCGAAAATCGTCTGACTGACGATACACGCATTATTTGTATGGGGCGTAAAGAAAGCAGCCAGCAAGAGTGGCAGGATT
Organism: Methylophaga pinxianii; assembly: GCF_020447225.1. Lineage (GTDB taxonomy): Bacteria > Pseudomonadota > Gammaproteobacteria > Nitrosococcales > Methylophagaceae > Methylophaga > Methylophaga pinxianii. The sequence goes on from NZ_JAJAEO010000175.1 coordinate 62,564, forward strand.
TGGTCATAGAGTATGTTACTCCTCGTGTTCGTGGAGGAATAAATGATGAAATACTGCAGACTTTCCTGAAGAAAGTGCACTATTTCAAATGTGATATCAATGAAGCCTTCAGCTATCACGAATTGAAAAAACTGATTACTACCCCGGAAAATGGTTTCTCTCAGAATATCGTTTTTTACCTTTCTATCAGTCCTTCTCTATTCAGCGTAGTTGGCGATCAACTTTCCGCTGTGGGGTTAAATCAGGAACAGGATGGCTGGCGTCATCTGGTGGTCGAAAAACCATTTGGTTACGATCAGAAAAGTGCGGCCGAACTGGAACGTATCCTGCGCAAAAACTTTACTGAGGAACAGACTTACCGGATTGATCACTATCTGGGTAAAGGCACAGTCCAGAATATTTTTGTGTTCCGTTTTGCCAATTTGTTATTGGAGCCGTTATGGAATCATAAATATATCGATCACGTGCAAATTACCCATGCTGAACAGCAAGGTGTGGGTGGTCGTGCCGGTTACTATGATGGCTCCGGTGCACTACGTGACATGATTCAAAGTCACTTATTGCAAGTGATGGCCCTGGTCGCCATGGAACCACCGGCAGATATGGATGATGAATCCTTACGTGATGAAAAAGTAAAAGTTCTGAAATCGATTCGGCCAATCACTAAAGACACCGTCGACCAACATGCTTTCCGTGGTCAATATGCGGCCGGTGAAATTAATGGTAAACCAGTGAAAGGTTATCTGGAAGAAGATGATGCGCCGGAAGGCAGTGTGACTGAAACCTATGCTGCGATGAAAGTCTACATCGATAACTGGCGCTGGCATGGAGTGCCTTTCTATTTACGCACCGGTAAATGCATGCCGGAATCCAAAGCAATGATTGCGATTCGCTTTAAAAAACCACCATTGGAATTATTTAAAGACACCAAAGTGGGCGAAAGTCATGCCAACTGGATTGTGATGGGTCTGCAACCTGACAACACATTGCGTATTGAGTTACAGGCTAAACAACCTGGCCTGGAAATGAAAGCGCATACGGTTGCTCTGGAAACCATGGAATCCGATGACAACAAACACAAGCTTGACGCTTATGAGGCATTAATATTGGATGCTATCCAGGGAGATCGTTCATTATTTCTGCGTGCCGACGAAGTCAATCTGGCCTGGAAAGCGGTTGATCCGATTCTGGAGAAGTGGGCAGAGGAACAGGATTTTGTACACACATACAAAGCAGGCACCTGGGGTCCAGAAGAAGTGAAATGTTTGCAGGATAATCCATGTCATGCATGGCGCAACAATATCTAGATAATGTTAATGAAAAAAAACCGGACACTGTCCGGTTTTTTTTTGCCTTAACTTAATCGGGTCAATTACGTCAGGTTAAAGCCTGACCAAGTTTTATCTTCATTTCAGCTTTCCAATCATCGGTGCAGGTAGGCGCGCCAGGTGGAAGTAATAATACGACCGTAGATCCCATGTTAAAACGGCCCATTTCCTCACCTTTATTCAAACGGATATGCGCATCAGCATAATACCAATCAAGAACATCTTTGGTGTAGGGTGGCGTAATCTCGCCTTCATGCCATACCGTTTCCATGCTGCCAACAAAAATAGCACCAACCAGAATTAATGCTACCGTTCCAAAATCCGTCTCAAATACCGTGACAATTCGTTCATTACGCGCAAACAGGCGTGGCACACCACGTACCGTCAGTGGATTAACTGAAAATAATTTTCCCGGTAAATAACGCATCCGCGTCAACTGTCCGGATAACGGCATATGTATTCGATGGTAGTCACGTGGTGAGAGGTAAATATTGGCAAATTGCCCCCCTTCAAATAACGCAGCTAATTGCTGATCGCCTCCGAGCAACTCCAGCGTTGAATAATCATGCCCTTTCGCTTGAACAATTCTGCCATCCTCAATAAAGCCAATTTGACTGAGACAGCCATCCACTGGCGATACAATGACATCGTGGCCAACGGCTACTGGTCGGGTATGGGATTTGATTTTCCGGGTAAAAAAAGCATTGAAATGTTCATAAGAATGAATATCGGCGTTTACTGCCTCAGACATATCCACTTTGTATCGGCGAATAATAGTTGAGATGATGAGATTTTTGATCCAAGGCACTCGACACCGGCAGATTTTATGCATTAATCGAGATAAGGAATGTTGCGGCAAACAGTATTGTGGCAATGAAAGCCAGAAATCTTTTTTGCTTGCCTCCGGCGCCTCGGTTTGCTTCAAATCGTTATTAGACAAATTGCCCCCTTTCACGCATTACCTAAGCTTGTCATAATCAGACACTGATATCACCAGCCCTTTCACATATAAGGAGTATACCAAGTCATGAATAATCTGCTGAACGCATTGATATTTACAGTGCTCAGTTTCACTTGTTTTGTCAGTTATGCGGGAGGTGGACAGACAACAGCACCGTTGTATTACGTCATTGAGGAGCCCTTCACGATTAATTTTTTGCGACAAAGTGATGAGAAAGCCCGCTACCTGCAAATTAAAGTCGCACTGAAATCTACCGACCCTGCCATCCTGACAAGTGCAGAAAATAATCTCCCAATGATTCAGGATGCGCTTCGCATGCTTTTTGCCGAACAAGACATGGATACTGTCAAAAGTCTTGAAGGTCGGACACAGCTACAGGAAGAAGCTTATCAACGTATCAAAGCCATTTTTGAAGAAGAGACCGGTAACAGTAACCTGGAATCCGTCTATTTCACGACCTTTCTTTGGCAGTGAACAGGCACGGTATTTGCTTTGAATAATTTATCGATAGGACATAGACAACATGGCTGAAATACAAAAAGATATCGAACTTAAGCAGGGCATGAGCAAAAAAACCAAAATTATCATGATTATTGGCATTGTTTTGCTGTTAGCGGCGATTGGTGGTGGCGTTTACTGGTGGCTGACAAAAGATGCGTCACCAGCTGAGGAAGAGACTGAAATGGCTGCACAGAAAGCACCTCCGGTGTATCACGAAGTCACTTCCCCCTTTATCGTGAACTTCTCAGAACAAAGTAATAATCAGGTTCGCTATCTGCAAATCAAAATGAAAGTGATGGCTCGTGATCAGGCTACTATTGATCTGTTTGCCTTGCATGAACCCGCGCTGGTTCATGAGTTGCTGATGTTATTTTATAGTCAAAATTATGACGATCTAAGCACGACTGAAGGTACCCAAGCTTTGCAGCAAGCCTCGCTGGAAACCATCAATAGTTTCCTTAAACAACAGGATAGTTCTGTCACCGGCCTTGAAGCGGTTTATTTCACCAGTTTGGTAATGCAATAGTTATGGCTGTTCACGATATATTGTCACAAGATGAGGTCGATGCACTGTTAAACGGGCTGGGCGGTGACGATATCAAACAGAACGAGCCCCAGCTTGATGAACATGGTAAACCCCGTCGTTATGATTTTGGTAACGAAGAGCGGATTATTCGCGGCCGAATGCCTACGCTGGAAATGATAAATGAGCGATTTGCCCGCTATCTGCGTATTAATCTCTTCAACATGTTACGTCGCTCTGCTGAGATTTCAGTCGGTGGTGTGCAGGTCATGAAATTTTCGGAATATGTGCATACCCTGTTTGTGCCAACCAGTTTAAACCTGATTCAGTTACACCCACTACGAGGCACCGGACTCATCGTTTTTGAACCGAAACTGGTCTTTACTATTCTGGATAATTACTTTGGGGGTGAAGGCCGCTTTCAGGCCAGAATCGAGGGCCGGGAATTCACAGCGACCGAACTGCGCGTTATTCGTATGGTGTTGAACCTCTGCTTCAACGATCTCACTGAAGCCTGGTCACCGGTCATGCCGGTAAATTTTGAATTCGTCAACCACGAAGTCAATCCACAATTTGCCAATATCGTCAGTCCCAGTGAAGTGGTGGTAATTTCCACCTTCCATATCGAGCTGGATGGTGGTGGTGGCGATTTACACATTACGCTGCCCTATTCGATGCTGGAACCGATCCGTGAACTACTGGATACCGGTCTGCAAAGTGACCGTACAAGCGACGATGGCCGTTGGGCTAAATCCATGCGGGAAGAATTAATGCTGGCAGATGTCACTATATCAGCCTCATTGGCACAAACCAGACTCACTCTGGAAGAAGTCCGCAAGCTGAAAGTCGGTGACATCATTCCAATCAACATGCCCAAAACTGTCACCACTATGGTAGAGAACATCCCCGTATTTCGTGCAACTTATGGTGAACATAACGAAAAAGCAGCGTTAAAAATCACCTCGATTATTGAACACCCAAAAGACAATACACCTAGCTATCAGCTGACAAAGGCTAAAAAATTATGAGTGAAGATACCAAACAATCAGATCAGGACCTGGCAGACGAATGGGCGGCAGCACTTGAAGATCAGGGCGGTAACGATTCTGCTGCAGATGATTGGGCAGCAGCCCTCGAAGAACAAGCTGAAGTCGAAGCATCAACGGCTCAGGCCAGTCCTGCTCCATTGGATAAATTAAATGATGAGGGTAAACAACGGTCTGAAGTAAATCTGGATATGGTTTTGGATATACCAGTGACCATCTCGATGGAAATCGGTCGCACCCGAATCAGTATTCGAAACCTGCTGCAATTAAGCCAGGGTTCTGTGGTTGAACTGGATCGCCTCGCCGGTGAACCAATGGATGTGCTGGTCAATGACACGTTGATCGCGCATGGCGAAGTGGTCGTAGTGAATGACAAATTTGGTATTCGTCTGACCGATGTGATCAGTGCCGCAGAGCGGATTAAAAAACTGCGATGAAATGCTGGAAAGTGATTACAACTGCTCTTATAGCAATGTTGCCCATGATGGCGCAGGCCGAAAAAGTGAATTCAACTCCGGTTAATGCCAGTAGCGTATTACAGACTATTTTTGGTTTGATCTTAGTACTGGCCATTATTGTGTTGTTGGGCTGGCTGTTAAAACGAAGTCAATATTTTCATGCCGCGCATCATGGACAATTGAAAGTATTGGGCGCTGTCTCTCTGGGCACCCGTGAAAAAGCTGTTTTGATTCAAGTGGGCGAGCAACAGCTTTTACTCGGTGTAACCCCGCAACAGATTAATACCTTACATACGTTGTCAGAACCTCTCCCTGTTAGGGAAACCCACATAAAACAATCTGATTCCTTTGCTGAAAAACTAAAACAAATGATGCAGCAACGAGGCAATTCATGATGCGTCTTGGAGTGATACTTTTATTTATTTTCTTGCCAGGTTTGGTTTTG
>NZ_JAJAEO010000004.1 GCF_020447225.1 Methylophaga pinxianii
CAGCCACCCTTTAAAGAAAGCGTAATAGCTCACTAGTCGAGTCGGCCTGCGCGGAAGATGTACCGGGGCTTAAGCCATATACCGAAGCTATGGATGCCACACTTTGTGTGGCATGGTAGAGGAGCGTTGTGTAAGTCTGTGAAGGTGAGTTGAGAAGCTTGCTGGAGATATCACAAGTGCGAATGCTGACATGAGTAACGATAAAGG
>NZ_JAJAEO010000003.1 GCF_020447225.1 Methylophaga pinxianii
GAACGTATTGAAATTTTTACTGGCGAACAGCGTCGTCGTCGCTATACTCCGCAGGAGAAAGCCAAATTTGTTGCCATGAGTATGCAGCCAGGGTATTCGGTGTCACTGGTGGCCAGACAAAACGGCATCACCCCAAGTTTATTGTTTAAGTGGAAGAAACTCATGCAAGACGGTGGCATGTCGGCAATTCAATCTGGTGATGA
>NZ_JAJAEO010000074.1 GCF_020447225.1 Methylophaga pinxianii
TGGCTGGTCAGAAAGCCAAGCCGTCGTGAACAAGCTAACCAAATCATTAAAGCCCATATACAGGAAAGCTATCACGGCAGTGACCGGACCTATGGTTCCCCGCGTGTATGGCGTGATTTATATGATTGGGGTATTACCTGCTCTGTTAACCGGGTTGCTCGGCTGATGCAGAAACTAGGGCTCATGGCGCGACGCAAACGACGTTATAAACCGAGCGATAATGGTGTCAGAGCGCTTCATGCGATTGCACCAAATGATTTCCTTTACACCAGGATCGATAACCCGCTTTTTTAGATCAGTGACGCGTTTATAAAGATTTTGCACCTGTATTCGTTCTCGAAATTCATCAAGTGTTATCTCAAATCGCCCAACACCAGACCACTGCGAAAACATCTCATACATCCGAATCGAATAAACGCTCTCAAAACGAGCGATATGAGTCAATTTATATTTAGTGAAGCTGGATGTGAGGCTGGAGAGGTAGGGGATGATACCGGCAGAGAAAATCATCACCAGCCGTCCTTCACCGGGGATGTAATCAATTGAACTGATCCAGCGAGTTTTACGTTTCGTGATAGCGGGGTTAGATGGATCGGGATCATCAATTAAAACGGTTCGCTCATAAAGCTTCTCTGAAGCCGCCTTTAAAGCGCGATAGATATTTTTATTCTCCTCTAAACCTACTAAGTCCTGAATATCCTGAGCATGCACTTCAAATGTCATGTTTTCCTCAAGGCTGTTGCGAGAATCAATCTGTGAGATACCCGCCAGCAAAACACGTTGCTCATTCAATGTAAGCCTATAACTGGCTTCAATTAGCTTGTTTGATTTAACGATCAGCCTGTTATTTTCATTGGACATCTTCAAAACCTATACAACGACATCACCGGTTGGTGTCTCGAAATATATACCTGAAGAATTTTATTTCATACCGTAAATCTGTCGTTCTATCGTACATCCACAGCTAGCGAGGCTTCATTAGAGTCATCACACCTTGACATCCTCCCCGGCCTAAAGGCCGGAGATTCCTACGGCGCTCATCCCGGCATCGCGCCGCAATGAGTTGCTTCGGTGGGTTCCTGCTGCTGGCGA
>NZ_JAJAEO010000093.1 GCF_020447225.1 Methylophaga pinxianii
GACACTCGGCAGTTCGCGAAATCACTGGGCTTTAAGGTATGCACAACCCCCGTGAGAAGCCCTGAGAGCAACGGCATGGCTGAGGCGTTTGTGAAGACCTTCAAACGTGATTACGTGTATTTGAATGACCGACCAGATGCGGCAACCGTCATGGCGCAGTTGTCTGATTGGTTTGAGGACTACAACAATTATCATCCGCATAGCGGATTGAAAATGATGTCACCGAGGGAGTATCGAGCTCTTAAAGTGGCAAGCTAGGTGTGTCCGTTTTAGTGGGGGCAACTACAGAAATCAAGATCATGTAAATTAGCTATTTCGACAGATTCATTTTTAGCAGCTTCTTCAACATATTGAAGATAATTTTTTATTACGCTATCAAAATTTGCTCTAGAGTTACTGGAATCTAGAGCTAAATCGGCATCCATGTGGAATGAATATATAGGCAATTTAGCATCCAGCCTAGCTCTAATTCCGGTAGCAAAAATGAAAGCTTCTGTAATACTATTGTTTTTATCTCTTCCATATGCGATGTCAGCATCTGGACTTATCTTTTTAATTGACTCAAAAATACAGTCTTTAATTGAATCGAATTTCATACTGCTTCCAGGCTTAATTTCCAACCGACCATTTGCATACAATCCTCCCCACATCTCTGTTGTTATAGCTTCTTCTGTTGATGGGTTGACAGTTGAATAGTTATCAGATAAATCTAAAAACCACAAATCTCCAGAAGCTCTTAGATCATCCCATTTTTCAATGGGTAATCCTATATTAGATAAAAGCTCCGGCGTAATCATTCTAATAATCCCTCTAACAGTACAGTCTAGATTTTGATGACGTAGATTTTGAGAGTTAGATATTGCTGGAATATTTGTTCCTGTCATGGTTCCGAGTGGAGAAATAAATCCAAAAGCTGAACTGTTTGTAGGATATAAATTAATTTGATATAAATTATCATCAATACGTGGATATAGTCCGACAGGTTGTAGGTAGGAAATAAGATCTAAGGCTAGACCTGTGGGATTTCCATCAGGTGAAAAAATTCTCGGCCCTTTTCTCATAGTTGATTTAGAACCATAAAACGGTGAAAGTATATGATTCCGTAAGAAAGGCCCATACATAGATGGGATACATGTCAATGTAATCCAGTCGCCTTCCATGACTACATTTTTTTTAAGAGCATCGAGTAATTCTTCAGGTGAATGGAAAACCTGGGAGAGTTCCCGCTTTATTGGCGTGGATAAATATTTCCCTAATCTTATAATTAGATGTTTTATATCTGGATATAGCATTTTGGTTAAATAATCCATGTTGTTATCATCACTCATATATGCTTTCCATATTTATTTACTAAGAATCGACCGTTCTGAATCGCCACTAATTCTTTAGACACTAATCAGCCGCTTCAAAAATCGATTCTCAAACTCTACCGGTGACAGCTGATTATTGAAACCATGCCGCCGTTTGGTGTTGTAAAACATTTCAATATAATCAAATACATCCTGTCTGGCTTCATCTCGACTTGTGTAGGTTTTCCGCCGGATTCGCTCCCGTTTGAGTAACTGAAAAAAGCTTTCAGCAACAGCATTATCATGACAATTACCTCGTCGACTCCTGCTGCCTTCCAGCCCATGCGTCTTTAGAAACGCGCTCCAGTCGTGACTGGTGTACTGACTGCACTGATCATAGTGCACCATAACGGTGTTGGACGGATTATGCCGCCAAAAAGCCATTAACAATGCATTCAATACCAGTTCTTTGGTGATCCGAGACTTGCATTGACCAGCCAACGACTTTTCTGGAATATAAATCCACCACAATAGCCAGATACAACCAGCTTTCATGGGTTCGGATATGGGTAATATCGGTGACCCATGCAGTGTTTGAGTGTGTCACATTAAACTGACGTTGTAGTTTATTCGGGGTCACAACATGGACTTCACCACCAAGCCGTCTGGGCCGGCGATACCCCACATGTGCCTTAATCCCCGAAAGGCGCATTAAACGATATACCCGGTTGATACCGCAGCGTTCACCATACTCACGAATATCACTGTAAATCTTGCGATAGCCATACACCGCAGCAGACTCAAGCCAGAACTGTTTAATCAGACCAGTTAATCGCTGATCTTGTTTTTTACGTCTGGAAAGTGGCGTCTTTAGCCAGTTGTAATACCCTCTGGGATGTATACTAAGCAAGGAGCAGAGTCGTCTTACCGGCATCAAGCCGCTCTGTGCTTTAATAAACGCG
>NZ_JAJAEO010000132.1 GCF_020447225.1 Methylophaga pinxianii
AAAAAAAACCGGAAGCAGCAATAAAGCCCCTTCCGGTTTTTTGTCTAACGCAAAGTACGGCTGAACAGGTTTAATGCCAGTTGGTAACCAATCTGTGCGGTTTGTGCGTCATAACGACCACCATCACCTTCATCCCGCATAAAAGCATGTTCAGCATTAAATTCATGCCAGGTAAACGGGATGTCAGTTGCATTCAATTTGCTGTAAATCAGCGTGCGACCTTCTGATGGAACATGGTTATCCTGTTTGCCCCAAATCATCAATAATTCGCCTTTGATATCGTCCAGACGTTCCATGCTGTGCTGGCCCGGTTTGTTTGGGATCTTTTGAATATGTAAATCTGTGGCATAGAAGCAGGCAGTCCCTTTGACTTCTGGTTGCAACGCCGCACGAAATGCCAGATGTCCCCCGATACAATATCCCATGGCACCAAACTGACCATTGCACCAGGATTGTTGCTTGGCAAACCTGATTAATGCTTCGTTATCGGTGTCATAGCCCTGCACATCTTTGTTTTCTTTATCGGCATTGCCTTTATCACGACCGGCATCGTCATAGCCCAATACAGTACCTATAGGGTTCAGCTCATGAAACACCTCTGGTACTAATACCGCATATCCATGGCTGGCCATTAATCTGGCTGCTCTTTCTATCGGGCCGGTTTGTTGAAAAATTTCAGAATAAAACAAAACGACTGGATAGCTGCCTTCGCCTACTGGACGGTGAATGTAAGTACGCATCACACCGGTCGGTGTATCAAGATCGGCAAAATGGCTTTGAATCTTCATGAAAGCTCCCTTGAAGTTTAGATAGAAAGATATCGTCTATTGTACAACGACTCACCCGTTTTCAGAGGGCTGATTAACGGTGTTTGTATGCTTAACAATGTTGCCAAATTATGATGCTGTTATGGGTAAATCCAGATTACTATTCCTCAGTGTTTAATTTAATGGCCTTCAAGGAATTGAAATTGAACATAAAAGCGTAACAGCATCGTAAAATTTTAATAATTACCTGCTGAAATATAGCTGTACCACTCACCATAACAGTTGTAGTTAATTTATTTACAAGGAAAGTCATATGAAAAAAATAATTATGAATATCGGTTTGTTACTCGGCATTATGTCGTCTTGTACGTTGAGTGCCGATGAACTGCCAGTGACCGAACGGTTGGTTGATAAGCTCTCGGAACTTGCCGGAGGCCCTCATCCTGGTATTCGCTCCAATCACGCTAAAGGCATTGTGGCTTCAGGTTATTTTGAAGCCTCAAAAGAGGCCTCCGATGTGACCTATGCTCCCCACTTCAATATGCCGACAACCGATGTCGTTGTAAGGTTTTCCAATGCGAGCGGTGTTCCTGATATTGCGGATTCCAGCCCCGATGGCTTTCCTAAAGGTATGGCAATCAGATTTATGCTACCCGAAGAAGAATATACCGATATTGTGGTGATTTCAGTAGAAAAATTCCCGGTGAAGACGCCGGAGGAGTTTCTGGAGTTATTAACCGCAATTAAAGATTCTGCCAATGCACAAACCAAACCAACACCAATAGAAGCTTTTTTGGAGAAACATCCTGAAACACTAAGCTTTGTACAATTACCCAAGCCTGCGCCAGTGAGTTATACCACGGAAAAGTTTCATGGCATAAATGCCTTTGAATTTGAAAATGAGCAGGGCAAAACGGTTTATGGCCGTTATCTTATTACCCCTGTAGATGGCCCGAAGTATCTGTCAGATGAAGAGCGGGCAGCTGCAGCGAAAGATTATTTATTAGAAGAACTGCCAGCCAGGTTAAAGGATGATGGTGAAGCCAAATTCAACATTGCCTTGCAAATTGCTGAAGCGGGCGATGCCATTACTGATCCTACGGTCGTCTGGCCGAAAGAAAGGGCAGTGGTACAGCTTGGAACACTCACACTTACCGAGATTAAGACGGATGGCGCCAGTTTCGAAAAAGCCAATATGTTTAACCCTCTGGCGATTCCGGAAGGTATCAGTCCAACAGAGGATCCTATTCTGTTAGCTCGTCCCATCAGTTATGCAATAAGTTTTGGTAGAAGATTAACCCCTTAACTGCCATGTCACGAAAAGCCTGAGTTATTGTTAACTCAGGCTTTTTTTATGGTGTAAACATTTTTAAGTAAAACTAACGGGTTTGAATTTGTCAGGTTAAAAGCCTGGCAGTGCCTGGAATACTAGAGACAAATCCATTTAGAATCAGTCTAGTGTTTGTATTTCAATGCTAATCAGAGCGCTTCCTCAACTTGATAGCCTTCACGATAATCGATTGCAGAGCCTTTGGGATGCTTTTCAAGCACCATGCTGTTCTCACCAATACTGATCTTGAAACTCTCCCGGGACACCTCAGAAACAATATAGGGGGTGAGATCGAGTAACAACATGTTCCCGTCAAGACGCGTGATACTGTCATCGATCTGAGAGGTGTAGGTTTTATCTTCATCGTTATAGCTGACCAGCTCAGAAACTGTTTCCAGACCTTGTTCCGTCATACTGAAGGTTAAAGCAAATGTGTATTGCCCCTGATGGCCAATCCAAGTGGTGTCTGTCAGCATTGCATAATCAACCCCACGAGTCAGAGTTATTTCGTCAGACGCTAGATTTCCATCATCTTTAACGTTGAGTATTGTGGTCGGTAACGCCTGATCAGCACTCAATTTGATGATTTGCCGCCGACTATTGTATTCATATTCCGCAGTAGTGATTTCCTCACCTTCTGTGATTTCAAGCGTTCCATCAGGTTGAAACTCATAACTGGTATTGCCCTCAGCATCGATAAATCTGCCCTGAAACTCATCATAACCACAACCGGTGAGAGCAATTGACAGGATAAAGGCAGTCAGCCAGACACATTTTTTCATGGAGATGGATTTCCTTGCATACAAATTTATTGAGTGACAAGAGCATACCTTTAAAGCGTTAAGACGCAAAATCAATACGTCGGAAGTCAGGTCAATTTGAAGAGGTTTTGATGCAGGTAAGCGAGAATTTAATAAAACAAAGCCGGACAGGTGTCCGGCTTTCCGCTTCAGGGAATATTAAATTAACTTGATTCCACCACCAAAACTGCGATAAATATCGACTAAACGGATAAAACTCTGCTGCTGCAGTTGCGCCAGCTGATCACGGCTTCGCAGCAATTCACGTTCAGAGTCGAGCAGATCGAGAAACTCCCCGGTGCCTGCATCATACCGCTCACGGGCGATGTTCACCGCTTTATGGCTGGCCTCCCACTGTCGTTGGGTGCTTAGTTGTTGCTCACGGCTAAGGTTGTAACTATTCAGTGCCAGTTGCATTTCATTGATGGCATCAAATACTTCCTGTTCAAATTGGGCGAGAGCCATTTCTGAACTGGCTTCAGCCTGACGGATACGTGCTTTCACTGAGCCTAAATCGGCCGCTTGCCAGCTTAAACTTGGGGCAACAGACCAGCTTTTGGTATCGCTACCCAGTGATAAGCCTGGACCCGATAAAAAACCTAAAAAACCGCGTACTGAGATATTGGGATATAAATCGGCAGTAGCCACACCAATTTCTGCCATTCGGGCTGCTAATAAACGCTCGCTGCTCGCTACATCAGCTCGATAACGTAAGTAGTTTTCTCCTTCAACTACCGCAACCGGCTGTTTTAATTGTGGGAGATGCGGCGCATCATCAAGTCCTAGCTGACCGGGTCGCTGTGCTAACAAAGCAGACAAAGTGGCGTCAGCCGTTAACAGGGTTACACGATAAGCGGGTATTGCGGCTTGCTCTTGATGCAATTGCACATCGATTTGTGCCAGTTCAAGCTCGGAGGCCATGCCAGCCTCCAGCCTGGCCATAACGATGGCACGACTTTGCTGAAGATTTTGCACATTTTGCTCTGCAACTTGTAAGCGTAATTGCGCACCACGATATTCGCCATAGCTGGTTGCCACCTGACTGATTAACTGGACTTGAGCATCATGCCAGAGAATATCTGCCTGCTGAGCCTGGGCTTCAGCTGCTTCAGTGGCGCGGCGTAATTTACCAAACAAGTCGACATCCCAGCTTAGGTTCGCGCCGGCACTATAACCTCGAGTAATGACATTATTATCAGACTGCAGCGTAGCGTTTTCACTGGCCTGATACTCCGCATCGAGCGTACCTTTGGGTAAAATGTCATTTTTTGTATCTCGAAATACCGCATAAGCCCGTTCCACATTGGCACTGGCCTGAGCCAACGTACGGTTTTCGTCCAGGGCGCGTTTAATCAACCGGTTCAATGATTCATCATCAAAGGCTTGCCACCAGCTTTGTGCTAACTCGGCCTGCTGGTAAGTCTGGCTTACATTAATATCTGCCACTTTTGCAGGAGGGCGATAATCAGGTCCCACGACACAGGCACTCAGAGACATAACCAATACGCAAATGGTTGTCAGTTTTAGGGTGTTATGCATGGGTAGTTTCCTTTTTATCTGTTGCCTCAACAAAAGTCGCCTGTATTTTTTTATCACCACGTTTGGCGAGCATGTAATAAAACAATGGTGTCAGGATTAAACCAAAGAAGGTGACACCGATCATGCCGGAGAATACCGCCACCCCCATGGCCTGACGCATTTCAGCACCGGCCCCGGTTGAAAACACCATAGGCACCACACCCATAATGAAGGCAATAGAGGTCATTAATATTGGTCGTAACCGGAGGCGTCCTGCTTCCAAAATGGCTTCCATGGCACTCATGCCATGGTCTTGCAGTTCTTTGGCAAACTCGACTATCAATATGGCATTTTTGGTGGCGAGCCCGACGAGCACGATCAAGCCTATCTGAGTGAGGATATTGTTATCGCCGCCGTAGATTAAGACACCGCTCAGCGCTGATAACAATGTCATCGGAATGATCAGGATAATGGCCAGCGGTAAGCTCAAACTTTCGTATTGTGCGGCCAGCACCATAAACACCAGCATGATGACCAGCGGATAGATAAACATCCCGGCATTACCAGCCAGAATCTGCTGGTAGGTCAACTCAGTCCATTCGTAGGTCATTCCATTTGGCAAGGTGTCAGCTAATATTTTTTCTATAGCCGCCTGAGCCTCACCAGTGCTATATCCTGGTGCTGGACCGCCATTGATTTCGGCTGTTGTAAAGCCGTTGTAATGCATGACTCTGTCAGGACCCGCTGTGTCAGTAACGTTGATAAAGGAGCCCAGTGGAACCATCTCACCATCGCCATTACGTACCTTTAACTGGCTGATTTGCGATGCACTCTGACGGAATTGCTCGTCAGCCTGCATATTCACCTGGTAGGTACGGCCAAACTGATTAAAGTCGTTAACATACACCGATCCCATGTATGCCTGTAGCGTTTGAAATATCTCATCCAGCGCCACGTTTTGCTGTTTGGCTTTGGTACGATCGATGTCCAGATCCAGCTGTGGCACATTGACCTGATAACTGGAAAAGATGCCGGTCAACTCGGGTGTAGCCCAGGCTTTTTGCATGACCTGCATGGTGACGTTATATAACGCTTCGTAACCATGATTTGCACGATCTTGTATTTGCAGTCTAAAACCACCAATCGTGCCCAATCCCTGCACAGGTGGTGGCGGAAAGATGGCGATAAAGGCATCTTCAATACCGGCAAACTTCTGATTGAGTGCGGCTGCAATGGCATCAGCTGACATGGACGGATCAGTGCGTTCTTTGAAATCAGTCAGAGTGGTAAACACAATGCCGGAGTTCGGACTGTTGGTAAAACCGTTAATATTCAATCCCGGAAACGCGACTGAACTGATAACACCAGGCTGTTCAAGCGCAATTCGTGACATTTCTTTAATCACTGCATCTGTTCGTTCTAATGACGCTGCATCCGGCAACTGCGCAAACGCCACCAGATATTGTTTATCCTGACTTGGCACATAACCAGAGGGTGTGGTCGCAAACTGCAGACCCGTTAACCCAAGCAGGGCAACATACATGATTCCAACCAGTGCCCCAAAACGGATAACCTTCTTAACAAGCCAGCCGTAGCCACTCGATAAACGAGTAAAAAAGCGATTAAAAGGATTAAATAACCAGCCGCCTAACAGCTTATCCATGACACGTGTTAATAAGTCTTTTTTCTCGCCGTGGCCTTTTAACAGAAGGGCGGAGAGGGCAGGACTCAACGTTAACGAGTTAATGGCCGAGATAAAGGTCGAAATCGTGATGGTCAGGGCAAACTGTTTATAAAATTGACCG
Source organism: Methylophaga pinxianii (assembly GCF_020447225.1). Lineage (GTDB taxonomy): Bacteria > Pseudomonadota > Gammaproteobacteria > Nitrosococcales > Methylophagaceae > Methylophaga > Methylophaga pinxianii. The sequence goes on from NZ_JAJAEO010000132.1 coordinate 6,221, forward strand.
GTTAGACCTGACATAAAGGCGGTCGGAATAAATACAGCTGCCAGTACCAAGGTGGTCGCGACAATCGGTCCGGTCACTTCTTTCATGGCTTTTTGTGTCGCCAGAATCGGCGTTAGGCCTTCGCGGATATTCCGTTCCACGTTCTCAACAACCACAATGGCATCATCCACAACGATACCGATCGCTAAGACTAAACCAAACAGGGAGAGGGCATTCAGTGAAAAGCCCAGCAGATGCATAAAGGCAAAAGTCCCGATTAATGACACCGGTACAGCCACCAAAGGAATAATTGAGGCACGCCAGGTTTGTAAAAACAACACAACCACCAGTACTACAAGCACTAATGCTTCAAGCAACGTTTTTATCACCGCCTCAATCGATCCACGAACAAACACGGTGGGATCGTAGACAATGTCGTAAGCCAAACCCTCAGGAAAGCTTTCTGATAGCTCCGCCATTTTTGCCCGAACATCATCAGAGATTTGAATGGCATTGGAGCCGGATGCCTGAAAAATTGGGATTGCGACAGCATCTTTATTGTTTAACAAAGAACGTAGTGCGTAGGTTGATGCACCCAACTCAATACGCGCGACATCTTTTAAGTAGCTGATTTCACCGTTGTCGCCAACCTTGATAATAATATTGCCAAACTCTTCAACGGTAGATAAACGTCCTTTAACATTGATCAGCAACTGAAACTCAGCTTCGGCACTGGGCTGAGCGCCCAGGCTTCCGGCGGCTGCCTGCTGATTCTGTTCGCGGATTGCAGCAGTAATTTGTGAAGGGGACAAACCCAGGGCGGCTACCTTATTAGGATCCAGCCAGATCCGCATACTGTAATCACCGGCCCCGAACAGTTGAACGGTTCCCACCCCATTAATTCGCGCCAGCTCATCCTTGACGTTCAACAGCGCATAGTTAGACAAATACAGCATGTCATAACGATCGTCAGGTGAACTTAAATGCACCACCATGGTTAAATCAGGGGATGACTTTTCGGTGACCACGCCCAGGCGTTGGACTTCCTCTGGTAACCGTGGCATTGCACGATCGACGCGAGCCTGCACCTGGGTCTGGGCCAAATCGACATCCGAGCCGATGGCAAAGGTGACGGTCAGTGTCATTCGACCATCCGAAGTGGATTGGGAAGACATATAAAGCATGTCTTCCACACCGTTGATTTCCTGCTCCAGTGGCGAGGCCACCGTTTCAGCAATTACTTTTGGGTTGGCTCCCGGATAATTGGCTGTCACAACGACAGTGGGGGGCACCACTTCAGGATATTCAGTAATTGGTAGTTGCCAGACGGCAATGGCTCCTGTGATTAAAAATAACAATGAAATAACAGCAGCAAAAATAGGTCTTTTGATAAAAAATTGTGAAAACATGACGTTGTCCTTAACCTTTGTCTGCCGCGCTGTCTGCTTCTGCAGTCAGTGCGGTATGGGTGTTATCCAGCAACTTTTGATCGTTGCGAAGGGTGGCTAATTGATCTTTGGTCGCCATATCCACCAGCTTGGGTTGGATCTGTATATTCGGCATAACACGTTGTAAGCCGTTAACAACAATTTTGTCTGTTGCCGTTAAGCCCTCACGCACAATCCGCAGGCCGTTGACCTTTTCACCCAAGATTACGGGGCGATACTCCAGTTGATTATCATCATTCACCACCAGGACGTACTTGTTGTTAAGATCAGTGCCTATGGCTTTTTCATCAATCAGAATGCCTTGATAAGAATCGCTGCCGACCAGTTTGATCCGGGCAAACAAGCCAGGTAAAAGCCGATTGTCCTGGTTGGCAAAACTGGCGCGAATACGGATGGAACCGGTCTGCTGATTTACGCTATTGTCGACAAAATCAATATTACCGATGTGCTGATAACGGCTGTCATCGGCCAACGCCATATACACAGGGTTTGCCTGGGCATCACGGGTATCCGCACGTTTACCGGCTTCTGTCAGACGCAGGTATTTCAGGTAGCTTTGTTCATCTACATCAAAATAGGCGTACATTTTGTCTGTTGAGACTAAGCTGGTTAACTGGCTTTGGCCCGCGTTCACATAATTACCTGCGGTTATTTGGGCATACGAGACCCTGCCACTGATAGGAGCGGTGATTCGGGTATAACTTAAATCCAGTTCAGCACGTTGCAAGGCTGCCTTTACCGATGCAACACTTGCCGCAGTTTGTTGTTTGCGTGCTAAACGTGTATCCAGCAGTTCATCTGAAATGGCCCGTGCACTACTGAGTTTTTCGGCTCGGTTATATTCATTTTCAGCCAATACCAGGGCACTTTGTGCACTTTGTAACTCTGCTTTAAGTCTGGCCACTTCAGCTGCAAAAGGCTTTGGATCAAGCTCTACCAGCAAATCTCCCTTGTTGACCAATGCGCCTTCAGTAAAGTGTACTTTTTCAATGTAACCGGAGACACGTGGGGTGAGATTCACGGTTTCAGGTGCCTGTAAGCGTCCAGTGAATTCATCCCATTCGGTAATTCGCTCACTTACTACCATCGCCACACTGACTTCGGGGGCTGGAGGCGCTTCGGACTGATTAGCTGCTTCCGGATGACCACATGCGGACAGCACCATCGCTGCGATGCTTCCTAACAAAAATATTCTGAGGGTGTTTTTTGTACTCATCCTGTGGTTCTCCTTAAGTTTCTGTTTGGAAATAGTGTTTTCCAATCAATTTTTGTCTCAGCAACTTTACATACGTTTCGTATGTCAGATGGCGTAAGTAACGTATGTATAATTGCCTTAACGATCGTGCGGAATTACTTACTCATACGTGACGTATGTGTTGTATAGTATTTCGCATACGTATTGTATGTCAACTCACATGCACTACGTATGTAAAGAATTGGAGAAAATAATGGCGCAAAAACGTGAAGATATGATTGCCGAAACCCAGGCAAAGCTGATTAAATCTGCCAGAGAATCTTTTGCTCAACATGGATTCGCGGAAAGTTGCATGGATGATCTCACAGCAGAAGCCGGTTTGACTCGAGGCGCGTTATACCATCATTTCGGCGGAAAAAAAGGCTTGCTGAAAGCCGTCATCCAACAAATTGAAGAAGAAATGACCACACGGCTGTCAGCGATAAAGTCGAAAGGTCCAACCACCTGGGATGCCTTTATCAATGGTTCCATTGCTTATCTCAATATGGCAAGTGAGCCGGAGATTCAGCGAATCATTTTACTGGATGGACCTGCTGTGCTGGGGGATCCATCGCAGTGGCCACGTAAAAACTGTTGTATCAGCAGTACACAGCTAAGCATTGAAAAGTTGATGGAAGAGGGCGCAATACAAAGAGTCGATTCCCTCGCCATGGCCCGTCTGATTAATGGAGCATTACTCGGAGCATCTTTGTGGATCGCAAATACTGATGATCCACAGGCTGCATCGCGCAAAGCGGTGGATAGTTTTCTAGTACTTATGTCCGGTCTGTTGAAGTCCAATACGACCTTCTCATAGCACGCAAGCTTAATGGTTGACCAAAGAAATTACTGTTCAAAATGGTTTGGCGAATGAGCAGCGAACTTGACCAGCAGCAAAACGTTGTAAACATTATATTTGCAGAGGCGTGTTGGACCGAAGTTATAAAACCAACCATCATCCCGTGATTGAGTGAAGATTGGGGTTCATACTTAACCCAACCAAACCAAACCCCAACTATTGTTTTTCCAACGCAGCTGCAGGTTTATAACCAAACAACTGCTGCGCTTTGATTTTCTCTGCCACTACATCCGGCACCAATTTCTCCCAGCCAGTTTCATTACTGGTAATCATTTTCAGCACATCTGGTGAAAAAATGTGCAGATATTCTTCATTGAAAGCTTCAATCTGCTGAATGTGATCGCCTGCTTTTAAATAGTCATAGAGCAATTTCTGTTTGGCATCGACATTCAGGTTATCGACCTTGTAAAGGGTATTGGTTGCTGCATCTTTAAAAGGATAGATATAAAGCTTGACGTTATTCTTGAACAACCGGCCAAAGCCTTCCAGAATGCCGCCATGTAACGACTGGTAATAATGATCATGGAAAAGTTCGATCAAACTGTGTGCGCCCATGGTCAGACCGATACGTCGGTTGGTATAACGCGATAGATAGGTTGCCAGACGATAATACTCGGGATAATCTGAAATCATCACGGTATGGCCCGTGGCCTCCAACACATCTGCACGACTGATAAAATCTTCAAGATCGATGCTGTTATTGCCATCGAGAAGGTTATGCATGGTGATTTCCATAATGGAGATCGTTTCTTCCGGTGTGGAATCATCTTCAGCTTCAAACTGTTTTCTCGCCGCATTGAGCATATCAATATTGACGTGGGTAACCGGGCGGAATCGGCCTCTTTCGACTAATACGTTTTTCTTACGTAAGTGCTCTGAGGGTTGCAGCACACGGCCATCAGCTGAAAACATTGCCGCATCGCTCAAGCCCAGCTGCACCAGCCTCAAACTGATAACACGGTTATCCACATGCAGGAAGGCATCCCCATGAAAATCGATCATATCGACTTCAATACGATCGGTGGTCAGATTATCCAGCAGTGATTTCACTAATAAGTCGGGATTGTGGCTCAGATGAAATGCACCGTACACCAGATTCACGCCCAGAATGCCAAGTGCTTCCTGCTGTAATGCGTTTTCATGATCCAGCATACGGACATGAATAATGATTTCACTGTGTGCTGCATGAGGTTCCGTCTGAAAACGAATACCCAACCAACCATGACATTCATTTGTGCCTTGATAGTTGCGGGCGGAAACTGTATCGGCAAAGGCAAAAAAGGCCGTGTTATCACCACGTTGCTCACTTAAGCATTCCACAATTAAGTTATATTCATGATCCAGCATGTCTTCCAGTCGTTCACGAGACACATACCGTGAAGCTTTGCCATAAATATCGTCACTGACTTTCATATCATAAGCCGAGATACTTTTGGCAATCGTTCCCGCAGCGCCACCAACACGGAAAAACCAGCGAACTACTTCCTGACCAGCACCAATTTCAGCGAAGGAACCGTAACGGATGACATCAAGATTTACTTCAAGCGCCTTTGCGCCAGTCGATAAGATTTTGTTTTCCATAGTATTCCTAGAGAATGATGTATTTTTCGGATTGATTTATAGCGAAGTCCCTGCGTAGGACAGCAGGATGTGAAATATTGTTTGATTGTAACGTCTTTGAACGTGAACTTGAAAGGCCGTCAGCTCAAACAGGCAATATGATTTTATAGCTGAAAACTTGGAGTGTTATGGTTGTAAAAAATTCATATATCTCTGAATTTTATTTCACTTTTTTGCGTGTTTAAAGGTGATATAGCTTCTCGGTTAGCTTTCGGAAAAAGACGTGATGAAAATTCATTGTTAGCGGTAAAAGCCTAATTAACCTCATATTTATCTTTTTTATTCTCCCGAAAAGTCACCAGCTTAAATCAGCCAATAAGCTATTGGCATTCATATTGCGTTGATCAACTTCATTAACCTTATTTTCTTGTTTCCAAGCGGGTTAATTCTAAAATTTATGCAGTTTTATCTTAGACCCTGCGAAGTATTTTTCACTTTGGAAAATACGCTAATAAGCAATTTAGATATGGGCCAGAAATTCAATTGAAAAGGAGAATTGATATGAAAAACAAACTACTTAACGTTGCAATATTAGCGGCTTTGGGATTGACAGCAGCACAGATCCAAGCGGCTGAAAATCAGGCAGCAGCCCAAACAGAAGATGAAATCACGGCGGAGGCCGCAGAAAACGCAGCCAATAAACCTAATCAAAACCTGGAGGAAGATATGAATAGAGATCCAATTGATGTTGAAGACTTTATTGATACAGCGTCTGCTAAAGGAATTGCTGAGATCGAAACCGCAAGAATGGCTTTAGATGAAGGTACCCAGAATATTCACGAGTTTGCTAATCGTATGATCCAGGATCATACAAAAGCGAATAAGGAGCTAAAAGATATTGCCAGACAACAAGATCTGGAAGTCGCCGATGATGCGAAGCTAATGGATAAGGCTAAAGCAATGATGTTGAGTATCAGAGATGGCGAATCATTTGACGAAGCCTATATTGAAAACCAAATCAACGCGCATGAGCAAACTATTGAGCTGTTTGAACGTGCAAGTCATTCAGACAACAGTGCCATTCAGGCTTTTGCCCGTGAAAAGCTGCCGACCTTGCGTGAGCATTTGCAAATGGCAAAACAATTAAAAGATCAACACGGACGTTAAACCGAACGCCCAAAATAAGTGACATTTAAAGTGCCTCCAACTTCTCCCACTGAAAAATCACCTCGTCAATCCCAATGGATTGGGGTGGGTAGAGCGGTTGGGGGTGCTTTCGTGTTTGGTTTGCCATTGATGATGACAATGGAAATGTGGTGGATGGGGTTTTACATTCATCCACTACGTTTGTTGGTTTTAGTACTGATAAGTCTACCCGTTCTGATTAGTGTCTCGAGTGTCATTGGCTTTAGGGAAAGTCGGCAATGGCTCGATAATATTATTGACGTCTTTGTTGCTTATGCATTTGGCTTTGTTATCTCGGCTATGGCGTTATTCCTCTTTAATACCATCACGTGGAATAATTTCATCGAGATTAATTACCAGATAGTCATGCTACAAGCCATACCGGCGAGTTTTGGGGCTTTACTGGCGAGAAGTGAAATTGGCAGTGGTGAGCATGATAGCTCAGCCGAAAGAGGTGGTATCGATCATCTGGCCGTGCTCGCTATTGGTGCTATTTATCTCGCTTTTAATGTCGCTCCGACAGAAGAAATCCAACTCATCGCCATCCAAATGACGTCTTGGCATCAGCTTGCGCTTTTTATTACCACCTTAGTGATTATGTATATTTTTAGTGAGGCTGGCAGTTTCTCTTCAGGTTCAACCTCCACTAAAAAGACGAAATTAAGTGTGACTTTATCTTATAGCTGTACCGCATTTGCCGTGGCTTTTATGGTCAGCATTTTGATGTTATGGGTCTTCGGACGCACCGATGGGCTGGCTTTTCCTCAGATAGTTTCCAATACGATTGTGATGTTGTTTCCGGCAGGTATTGGTGCGGCCGCAGCTAGGCTGATTATCTGAAACTGACAGTGAGGCATGAAATGGAATGAAACATAACCTATCAAATACGCCATTGTGGGAAAAACTCGTCAGCTTGATGGGGTTTCTGTTGATTTGCTTTACGGTGATCTACTTGGTGTGGTCTGCGTTCACCAATACTGACCAATCACCCAGTATTCATTTCAGTGTCGTCAATATTGAAGCATTAGAACACCAGTATCTGGTACTCGTTGATGTCAAAAACAGTGGTGACAAAACGGCCTCCGATTTGCACCTGGAAGGACGATTGATCAGTGCCAATGGACACATTCAACGTTCTACGAGCCAGGTGAGTTATCTCGCTCCCGAATCAAAACAGCGGGTCGGTTTTTATTTCACATCTGATCCAGCACAGGGGGAGTTGAGCTTTATCCCCATGGGATATCAGGAACCCTGATGAGCATTTTTAAATTCATTTACCTATTTTCATCTGAAGAGATGCGTTTGTAACAGAAAGGAGACATTTATGATTCCCGAAGCGCTTAAACAAGCAAAATCTATTGAAGAAGTTGTTCAGATTATTGACAACGGAGGGACAGAATCTCAATCCCCAGAAGAGCTTGCCGCTTCATTTGCCTACTTAGCAGCACTGAAAAAAGACAGTCCTGCTAAGGAAGATATTCAAGTTGAGCTTCGCAAACTTATGGAAGAAGGGGCCAGGTTTGATTATGCACTAGCCTTGGAATATGCCGAGTCATGGCTGATTGATGCATTGAATAAAGCCACCGCCTCTCAGGGGCTGTAATAAACAACTACAGCACGTGAGTTTATAAAAACAGATTACATGAAACCCATTAATTTAACCCAACGGAGAATCACCATGAAATTTAACAATATCGTTTTATCGGCATCCTCAATTGAAGGCGACAAGGTTAAAAATGCCAAAGGCGAAGATCTGGGTCATGTCAAAGACATCATGATTAATACAGAACGTGGTCAGGTCCAATACTATGTCATATCTTTCGGCGGTATTTTAGGTATGGGTAACAAGTTGTTTGCCATTCCACCGCAAGCTATTGCTGTCGACACAGAAGAAGAGTGTCTCGTATTAAATGTAGACAAAGATAAATTGGATAATGCGCCCGGTTTTGATCAGGATAACTGGCCCGATATGGCCGATGAAACTTTTCGTGATGCGATTTACGGACATTATGGCTATGAATATCGCGTGTAGTTGGGTTGATTAATATTCGGTTTTGTAGAGCCTGATTCTATCCATTAACTTAAATAATACCGATTCATTTATATTCTGAGATTATTTCAGGGGATTGGTAATGGTAGCCGATGAATGTTAGGGTGAAGTTAATGTCGCTATTAATAGCTTTGATTAAATTCGAATGCTAAGAATTTTCTGATCAATCTTATAAATATTTCACCTTTCCAGTCCTAAATAAATCGATAGGAGATATCATATGAAATTTATTAACTCAAATACATTTCTTTTCAGAAAAAACAAACTCGCCATAGCCGTTATATTTGCACTTGGCAGTTTCAGCCTTTTAGCATGCACTCCAGATGATGCAGACACGAATGTTAACGAAAGCTTGGACAAAAATGAGTTTATTGATCGAGTAAGCGAAAGTGGTGTCTTCGAAGAATGGGACCTTAATGATGATAACCAGTTAAGCGAAGACGAATGGAGCAGACATGATAACTATAATTTGATTTATGAATCATGGGATGAAGATGGCGATGGCCAATTATCTGAAGATGAGTTCCACCAAGGGCTTTATAGCCACTACGATGGAAATAATAACGGTTCAATTGATCAAACTGAATGGGAAGAGGCGAAAAGTGCCGGTTGGATGAATGTTTAATTCATACCTATAGGTGTTTTTTATATCTAGCGCTTTTTAATAGCCCGGTATCATTCCGGGCTATTTATTAATTAAGCATAATATTGATTAATAATTTTCTGTTTTCAGGTTATTTAAGTGTTTAATCCTCAGTAAGTTAAGACTGATTATTGTTATATTCAATTCCGTAGATTTAATACTCTAATTTGCTTAATGAGTTATAGGAGATTAATTTTATGTCTAGTCCAGAGCATAAACAAAAAATTTGGGAAATGATAAAAGACATCAAAGTCGGCATGTTGGTCACCCTTGATGGCGATATGCCACGTGCCAGACCAATGCATCTTGTGCAGGAAGCGTATGATGGCACCCTTTGGTTCTACACTCGTCGCAGTGCCGAAAAAGTCTCTGAAACTGACCAGGACCATGATGTCTGTCTGACGTTTTCGGAGCAGGAAAAGGGCGTGTATGTCTCACTCTCAGGCACGGCTCAAATCACAGATAATCCGGCGCTGATAGAGAAATATTGGAATCCGTTCATTGCAGCCTGGTTTCCCGAAGGTAAAGACGATCCCGACGTCGCATTACTGGAAATCAAGGTGGAAATGGGTGAACACTGGATGGCCAAGGAGAGCAAAGCCTTTCAGCTTTATGAATTTGCCAAAGCCAATATCAAACACACCACGCCGAATATTGGCGAAAATGAAAAGTTTGGTGGCTAAAAATGTTTGTTAGAACAAAGGGCCAAAGCCTATTGAAATGCAACACAATAGGGCTTGGCCCTATATATTAAAAATGTAGGTTTGGTAGAGCTTGTGAAACCCAACAATCGAATGATTAAAATTGTTGGCTTTCATTTTTCAATCCAACCTGCCATGCCGAAATAGTGCCAGTAAAGCAAAAGAGTAGGAATCCAGTTTAATTAATAATCTAACCTGTCACTTATGATCTTCGGACAAATTTCCGCCGATAGCCCAATCAGCTTGAGCGACTTCCTCGAAAATGACATATATCGAATTAGCATCAGCGCCGGTATTTCTGGCAATACTTTCGGTAATTTCTTTCGCCACCGCTTTTTT
>NZ_JAJAEO010000087.1 GCF_020447225.1 Methylophaga pinxianii
TGCCCTGGAATATTGATCTTGGACAATCAGCCGTCAGCGAGGCTGTCTAGGGTGTAACGCGTCAACGCTTACTCTTATTTGGTCGGACTGCTAAATTCCGTTATCCATTCAAAGAGTATGATGCATGAAATTTCAGCTTTTTTCTGATTTACACCTTGAACAAGGGTACCCATTCCATCCAAATTCTAGTGATGCTGATCTGATCATATTAGCTGGTGATATTGATGTAGGTTTAAGAGGCCTAGAGTATGCAGCTGAGCTTATCGATAGGATGAATACACCCGTAATCTATATTCCTGGAAATCACGAATTCTATCGCCACGATATAAATGACCTCCGCAACGAAATGCATCATTTCGCAGAGTCAAAACAGAAACTTCATTTACTTGATAATTCATCCGTAATTATGAAGGGTATTCGTTTTATAGGATCGACTCTGTGGACTGATTATGTCTTGGATGGTCGATTCAATAAAGCTGAAACCATGAGTTTAATTAACTTTATGCTAAATGATCATAGATTGATCAATAAAGGAAAAGATAGGTTCACAACTGAAGATGCACTTGAACTTCATCTTGAATCGAAAGCTTTTCTAATTAATCAGTTAAATGAACCTTTTGATGGAAAAACGGTTGTAGTTACTCACCATGCACCAAGCCTGAAAGCTCATCATCCTCACTTTGAAATGGATACTATAGCTGCCGCTTTCATCTCCGATTGCGATGAATTACTCAAACTTGCGAATGTATGGTGTTTCGGCCATACACATGCAAATGTCGATACAGTTATAGATGGTTGTCGGTTAGTCAGCAATCAAAAAGGCTATTCGAGGGAGATGCTTCCTCAACCATTCAATTTAGATTTGATTATAGAAGTTTAATGGTAACTAGGTCTTTTCACGTAATGAATATCAACTATTTCATTTGAACATTTTTGCCATCACCAATATATACCAGAGTAACTATGACAGATACAATCCTAGCGCTAGACTTAGAAGGAGTGCTAGTCACAAATGCTATAAGTCAATTTCCACGTCCAGGATTGATGCAATTTCTTTGTCAGTGCGAGTCCCTATTTGGGCAGGATAATATTTGCATTTTCACGAGTGTCCGTGAAGAAAAGTTTAAAGAAATCGCTAATACGTTAGTCAGGGAAAATTTGGTTCCAGATTGGTTCACTAAACTACGTTACATAAATTGGGTTGGTGAACACAAAGATTTACGTTTTGTTGACGAAGACATCAATAAGGTAATTATCGTTGATGACTATCCTCCCTATATAAAGCAGACACAAAAGCATAGATTAATTGAGATTAGTCAGTATCTTGAGCCATACAGTCATGAAAACCCAGATTTTGATGACAAGGAATTAGAAGCATTGCTTTTAAAGTTAAAAATAATTTTGAATCACCACTAATTTACTAGACACCTTTCAGCCATTTAATATGGCAATAAGAGGAGGTGAAAATGAGCAGCAAACGTTATCCAGAAGAATTTAAGATCGAAGCGGTCCGTCAGGTAACTGATCGTGGTTACAGCGTCGCCGATTGGATGTCACAACACATAGCCTGTATGCCTGGCTGAAGAAGTATGGGCCTGATGCCAATAAGCATCGAACTAAGGCAGAAGAGCAAGCCGAAGTTAACCGGCTCAAGAAAGAATTGAAACGCGTCACCGAGGAGCGTGACATTCTAAAAAAAGCGGCGGCGTACTTCGCAAGCCCCCCCC
>NZ_JAJAEO010000102.1 GCF_020447225.1 Methylophaga pinxianii
CGTACTAAAAATGTGGTTGAATGGTTACTCGCCAGACTGCCGGAAAACAGTGATGTGGTGGTGGTCGCCTATAGCGAGGATGCCAAGGTGCTGGGTGACAAAAAAGGCTGGCATAAAGCCAGTTCATCCCAGACAGCGTCATCTATCATGCGTGATTTAAATACTATCGTTCCCGAAGGCGCAACAAACCTGCAAAAAGGTCTGAATACGGTGAATCAGTTTTCACCTTCCAATCTGTATGTCATTACCGATGGATTACCCACCAAAGGTGAGTCTCAATATCGAAGTCTTAATCCTTTTTCCAGTTGCAGTTCGCTCACCGGTAATGCACAAACGATTTCAGGTGAATGTCGGGTGAAATTATTTCAGCAAACTATTAACGAGAGCGGTAAGCGGGGAACACAGGTGGATGTGATTATGCTGCCATTGGAAGGGGATCCCGATGCAGTTAATCAATATTGGGTTTGGGCAGCGACTACCGGTGGATTATTGATCAGTCCTGCGAGCAACTGGCCATGAAACATCGCAAAAAGGATCTGGATATATTCAGCTTATCTTTTCTGGATGTCATTTCCTGTGGTTTTGGTGCCGTTGTTATGCTGATACTGATTTCCAAAACCGATGTGGATGTCTCTACCGCGGGGGCGGATGATGTCAGCAGTTTACTGGCATCATTGATTGGTCTGGAAAACTCTGTGGCCCAGGTCAGTCAGCAAATTCAGCAAGAGCTTTCGACCCTGGAAGCTTTATCCGGTGAACAACAGGCTATTGCCCAAGCCGAATCATCATTGGAAAATCAGCTTAAGGCTTTACAACAGAAAAATGCGGCATTGGAAGAAAATATTTCCGGATTAAGTCTGGTGGAGTCGCGCCTAAAACAAGCCGCCTTACCCACACCAAGAAAATCCACAGACAAACGTTCTGAAGAAGTAGGGGGCATTCCTGTCGACAGTGATTATGTGGTGTTTATTATTGACACCTCTGGCAGTATGAAACAAATCTGGCCACGGGTATCCAGAGAAGTGGTCAATGTGCTGAATATTCACCCTGAAGTAAAAGGTTTTCAGATTTTGAATGATATGGGCACGCCAATGATTTCTGGTTACGATGGCCGGTGGATGCCTGATACACCTTCAACTCGAAACAGTGCGATTAAAATGTTCGAGAACTGGTCGGTTGTGTCTAACAGCAGTCCAGTTGAAGGTCTTGAAACCGCGCTTAGAAAATATGCCAAGCCCAATATTACAACATCGATTTATGTGTTTGGTGATGACTATACCGGCTCATCTTATGATCCCGTGATTGAGCGTATTACGACTCAGAACAAACAGCTCAGTGATGGTCGACGCCTGGCCAAAATTCACGGTATTGGTTTTCTATCGATAAACAGTACGGATAGATTCAGCATCCTGATGCGTGAGTTGAGCAAACGCAATGACGGAACCTATATCGCATTACCTCCCTAAGTGCATATAGGCCGAGTTATCTCGGATTGTAAGTGGGTAAAAATTACCTGTTCTAAGGCATTAATTACATAAATCGTGCTCATCATAAAATTTGTTTACCTGTCATTTTTGTTTCATATAAACGCCATATAGTGTCAATAAACACTTATTAGGGTATAGGCACAGCATTTGCTATTACCCAGTCAGCGGCGTGAATGACGGTTAGAAAAAACTTGTACCGTTTCCACCCCTTTTTCTGCTTTTAGCTTTAGGATAGCCATATGCTTAATGAAAATTGGTTGCAACAGATTGAGAGCAAGTTTAGGGAACAAGGTTTTCCTCCGGAAAGAAGGGCGATAGAAGCCTTATCCCTCTATTCAAAAGAATATCGTAGCCCTGAGGAAAATTCAGAAACAGCCACCGCGATTGTTGAGTGGTTCAAAACACACTAGAGTTTTAAACTGATTACACGTTCCCACAACCCTGTGGGGACGTGCAGCTAATCAATAAAATCATACTTCCATCGAATCTCTTCTGCTTTCATCATTTGGCTGACGCTCATACGTATCAGTCCTGTTGGGTCTCCAGGATTCCCTATCACAACATAACGGGTTCCATCTACATCAAAGCCAACCCGGCTGTATTCATCAAATTTGCTAATGGCACTACTGTTTTGTAACTGAAACGGTAGGAGTTCGTCTTGATTTTTTGGTGGGGAAAACGGCGGTACTGTTTCTGGTCTCTGGCGTAAGCCCACAAAAATTTCACGCTCGTCGAGTAAAATCAGGATATTCCAATGATACAGAGTAATGGATGCATTGCGGTGTTGTGTCATAAGCAGAACTTTACACCAGCTTTACTGATTATGCCCGAACAGATTTGGGCTTTTTGTCTAGGTAATGAGGACCGAAAGTGAAGTCATCGTTCCATCTAGCATTTTTAACGAACATAGTCATTCAGAATGCTTTTTTAATTTGCTTAGATTAAATTTTAAAAACCTTTAAAAAATACAATTCAATCAATTCTTTGGCAATGAGGCATATGCATGTTCGGCAGTTTTTTATCGCGACAAGTGCTGGTTAACGAGGACCAGTCAGGCACAATTGATAAGACTGGATCAGTCATGATCATTTCGGCACTAAAGCGACATGTGCCTTATATTGAATTTTCACCAGATGGCGTAATACTGCAGGCAAATTCACTTTTTCTCGGTGCAATGCAGTACCAGGCTGAAGAGGTCGTCGGAAAACATCATCGAATTTTTTGTGCACAACCTTACCGTGACAGCCCGACCTATCATAAATTTTGGCAAAACCTTGCTGCCGGACAGCCACAGCATGGTACTTTTCGCCGGTTGAAAAAAGATGGTAGTGATATCTGGATTGATGCGACCTATTTTCCGGTTGAAGACGAACATGGGAAAATAACTAAAGTTGTTAAAGTTGCCAGTGATGTGACTGCTGAATATAAGCAGCTAGAACATCAAAAAGCTATCTACACTGCGCTTAAACGTTCCCTGGCCTTCATTGAATTTGATAAACACGGTGTCATCCTTGATGCCAACGAAGGATTTTGTCAGGTCATGGGATATGAGATTGAAGAAATCCGTGGCAAGCAACATAAAATCTTTTGTACCAAAGATTTTATATCTGAATATGATGCATTCTGGCGTGAATTAGGTAAAGGGCAGTTTCAATCCGGATTATTCGAACGGGTGACTAAATCAGGTCAGACCGTCTGGCTGGAGGCAACCTATAACCCAGTTCTCAATGAGGCGGGAGAAGTTCAGGTTATCGTTAAGTTCGCCAGTGATATTACCAAACGTATTCATCAGAGCCAGGCCATTAAAGCGACCTCTCAATTGGCACATGTTACTGCGTTAAACACCCTGGAAGTCGGCGCGCAAGGGGTGGCACAGCTTAATACTGCGGCCAATACAGCAGGTTCGATTAGTGAGACGGTGGATGAAGCTTCCGCGGTAATGCAGCAGCTGGCAACACAGTCGGAACATATTACGGAAATCGTCAGCACGATTTCCAAAATTGCTGATCAGACAAACTTATTGTCTTTGAATGCGGCCATTGAAGCGGCTCGAGCGGGTGATGCGGGCAGGGGCTTTGCCGTAGTAGCCGATGAAGTGCGTAAACTGGCGGTGAGCACTTCACAGGCAACGTTTGAAATTGGCAATATAGTTAAGAAAAATAGTCAGTTAGCAATACAATCCAGTGCCAATATGCATTCGATTCAATCCAGAGTAAATGATTGCAATGACCAATTGCGAGCAGCACAGGATAAGCTGGAAGAAATAAGGCAAGGCGCTAACGAAATTGCCCAGTCGGTTTCTAGATTATTAACGCAGTAAAGGGTTGTTACCATGCCAAAAAAAA
>NZ_JAJAEO010000090.1 GCF_020447225.1 Methylophaga pinxianii
TTTTTTTTTTTGCAGGGGTTCGTTGGCTATGGGTCAAACTTTGCTTGGCACCCACAGATGTATCATCTCCGTTGTTAGTGTTGATGGCGCGAGGCAATGTTGCCCTGGCTGACGTTTTTAATGCCGTAAATACTGCTTTATCCCCTTTCATTGTTCCTCTGCTTTTTTTATAGCTGACGGGCATTCAACTGGAAGTATCACTTGACACCATTATTTTCGAATTAGTGTTGGTTGTTCTCGTTTCCACCATTTTGGGAGTGAGTTTGCGAACAAAGTTTTCAGCATTTTTTTCACGTCGTGATTCGGCTTATGCAGGAATTGGCACATTTCTTTATCTTCTGATATTGCTCACTATATTAAGCCCAAATGCAGAAACTATTATTGGCTGTGGTTGGTAAGCTTTTGTTATTGCTGCTGCAGCTTTATGTCTGAATCTGATTGGTTATCTGGTAGGAATGACCACCTCACGTCTGATAACCACAGGTCGAAAATAGGCATTGCTCTCAAATTCCTATAACGACCAGTAACGCATCATTGCTTAATTCGTATAGTTACGGTGTTAGAAACTAATTTTTCATTTGACTTCCATTTAAGTCATGTCTCCGTATCGGTACTACCAAAAGAATAGGCAGCTTCAAACGCTGATAGACTTAATTTGTCGAGGATAAGAATCAGCGAGATGTCTTTCATGACTATTATTTATTTCAGCCTGTAGTCGCTGCTTTCTTGGATGCATTGTGCTGACGTTTTTTATACGATTGTCGTTTGGCCTGAGCCTTATTTAAATCACTGTCTTTTTTCTTATCAGATGCTATGTAAGCTTGTTGCCCAAGTGCTCTGATTGCATCAGCAATTTTAAAGATACGAACTTGCCATGCATGAGACCTATCTTCTGAATGAGCAAGCGGAACTTCCCCGGCCATCCAAAGCGTTTTAAGTTTCATTGTCAGATTATCCAGCTGACGGATCAGGTTCATAAATGCCATGCCTTCTGGGCACGTGATTTTGATTAGCAAATAAACACTATTATCTGTGACGGCAGCATTCTTGATTCCAATGCTGTCCAGAATGTGATCTGCTTGTTCCATATCCCGATTCATTTCAGTAGACAGATGCTTAATACTTTCAGTAATTTTTTTTACATTTTCATCAGAAAGCTCACGTAATCCGAATTTACGTGTGAGCAACGTTGCTGCTGTCATCTGCGTTTGGATATGATCGAAGGTCCGGCGAAATAATCGTTTTGCCTGTGCTGACTGGAGCTTTACGGTCATCTCCATGTAAAACTCGCTTTTAACCTCTTCTTCAGTCAAAAACTGTCTAACCTTTTCCATTTCAACTTTCTGACGACTTTCTCTTTTGGAGTCAACTGTTTCCAACTCTTCAGCCACGACGCTCTCCTTTTTGTTGATTAATTTTATGCTCAGGGTGGCATTTAAAATGAGTAAGCCTGGTTAGTCCATGAATAACCGGATATTGGTCAATGCCGGTTACTAGAATGATAGGCGTTTTAACTCACACAGGTTTAAGAGGATGTTTATTGACCTTAAACAATAAATTGTTGCTACCAATATAAAAAGGCAATGACTTTCTTCTTTGTGTTTAGGTGATGTTATGCAATTTATTGTGAAGTTCGGCCATGCTCGGGGTCAAGCGTAGGTCTTATTAATCTATTAGTTGTCGATAAAGACTATTTTAAGTCGGATTGGGGAAACAAGAATTCAAATGAACTATACAAACTGATTAAGACACTCTACGAAATATCTCGTTTCTACTTCTCTTTGTAATGATTACAAACATAATTAATGCCATCATGAATATTTTACCGGATTGCGCGAAAAGCCCCGTCGTTCAGGGCGGGGATGAATAGCGCGGACGGCAGCGCCGTCCTTTGAATACTTAATGAGGTGTTTGC
>NZ_JAJAEO010000070.1 GCF_020447225.1 Methylophaga pinxianii
CGATAGTTCTGTTCTGCACCATCACTCACAGCATTACCCGCTGAAATTAGAAATGCTGCCTTAGAGTTGTTCAACCTAGGTATAAATTGCTTTTGAAAGATACTGGAAGAGTTATTGATATTGCCAACCACAACAAACTGAAATTCCGGTTTATCCCTTAGGACTTGTTGTATGGCCTGAATTTTTGATAAGTGCAAGGAAGCATAATGAGTTTCAGCAAGGTTCAAATACACCTGATAGCCGATCAGTAAAGCGATCAAAGCAGTATTTAAGATATAAAAAATCTTTAGCTTGGTTTTTCTAAGCATTTAATTATGTCAGGATTTGGGTGTTTGAATATCGTAGCGATCTGATTACAGAATACCAGTATGAAATGTAAATGCCTTGAATTGATTTTGTTTGAGCATCCAATAACGCTCAAAACCTCAGAACCAAAAGTGTTGAACGACAGATAGCGATTTTCGACACTAATATTGCGGTTTAGTAGACATTTCTGGAATGACAAATAGCAATTATTAGAGTAATGACAACTGAGATTGGGTGCTGGTAGGCAAGGTTTATATTTTCTTGATATTTTTTCGATGAAAAACTTATCTTTAGTAAGGCATACTGGGAAGATAAATAAGTATCTTGGCTTAAATTATCAAATGAGCATTGACTTCTTCCCCTGTAAATACAAGCCTGGAACGAGCAACAATAACGTCTTTTTTCTAGTTATTGGCAGTAAAATCATTAAGCCATGAATATCCCCTCTCTTGCTATATTAATTGTGGAAGACCAAGTTGCACTTGCTGAGAATCTATTCGAGTTTTTTGAGGATACTCACTATGAACTCGATTTTGCAGCT
>NZ_JAJAEO010000025.1 GCF_020447225.1 Methylophaga pinxianii
TTTGAGATCGGCTGTTGGAATAAAGAAAAAGTCCGAGTGGTGTTTAGTCTCGACTGCTGCGACCGTGAAGTCATGAGTTATGTAGCTACCACCGCTGGCATTAACGCTTTGATGGTGCAGGACGTATTGGTCGAAAGTATCGAAAAGCGGTTTGGTGATGTTCAGGAGCTACCTCGCCAGATTGAGTGGCTGACCGATAATGGGAGTTGCTATATTGCTGATGACACTCGGCAGTTCGCGAAATCACTGGGCTTTAAGGTATGCACAACCCCCGTGAGAAGCCCTGAGAGCAACGGCATGGCTGAGGCGTTTGTGA
>NZ_JAJAEO010000164.1 GCF_020447225.1 Methylophaga pinxianii
TTTTTTTTTCTCTATCGTTTTGACAAAGTGAGCTATTGGAACGAAGTGACCGTCAATTACTCCTGCAGTGACTGTATACCATCCATCCATAGAGATAATAAAAACATCAGAACAGACAATGTTTCTGGTATTGGTCTGCATTTAATGTACGTGAAGGCAGAGGAGAGATGCGGCCATCCCTTGGGATAAACGATAATTCATCCTGCTGCCATAATAGCTGAACAGCAGGTTACTCCATTACCTACTCTATGGAGACATTACATGAACCGTTTCTGTGCATGACTGTTATTTATTATGGCCAGGCGCATTTTCACTATTTCCTGGGCCAGCAGGGTCATGACCTGGTGGAACGTGTCCATGCTTGTAATGTCCACATCCAGACATCAGCATAAAAGCTAAAATTAGAATGGCCGGTACTTGCTTGGATAGTTTCAAAATATAATCCTTCCTCGTTTAGTTTTTTGAAGCTAGTAAAGTTACTAACTTGGATTTGGTACTTCTTTTTCACTCACCTCTTCAGATGAAAGCTTCTCGTTGGCTAAGATTTGGTCTTCCTTATCGGCTTCAAGTCCGGATGAGACATTTTTACTTCGAGAATTAACATAGACCAATTGGGTAAATAAGGCAAAATGATCAGATCCAAAATGCGGTAAGCGACGCATATCATAAAGTTTGAAATGCGGACTATGGAATAAATGATCCAAAGGCCATCGCATAAACCAATAATCAGCATGAAATGTATTGAACATTCCTCTACCAATACGCGGGTCTAATAATTTACTGATCTTGCGAAAAAGGCGAGTGGTAGTTGACCATGCTACATCATTGAGATCTCCAGTAACAATCACTGGAATATCAGCATCTACTACACTCTTGGCCACCATCACTAACTCTGCATCTCGTTCAGATGACTCTTCATTCTCAGTCGGACTCGGCGGTGCTGGATGCAAAAAATGCATGCGAATATCCTGTCCAGATGGCAGGGTTAAAAGTGTATGGATCGATGGAATGTCATCTTCAACCAAAAACTCAATGGTAGATTTAGATAAGGCATATCTGGAAAACACATGCATTCCATATAAGTTATCGAGTGGGCAGCTTATTTGATAAGGATAATCATTTTCAAGAGATTGGAGCTGTGTTTCCCACCAATGATTTGTTTCTAGGGTGACCAGAATATCTGGAGTATATTCCTCAACAAAGCTAATAAGCTTGTCAGCATTGCGATTCGACATAAGAACATTTGTAGTTATGATTTTTATGCTGTTATCAGGATCATTCTGAGATGTTTGCTCGACTTCATAGGGGTAGATTTTTGTATAAGGCAATATCCACCAAAGTTGATAACAAAAAGAAAATAAAGTTGGCAAAAACAATAGCCAAAAGCTTAATTTGGTGTAATCAAGAAATACTAATTCAGCAAATAGTAAAATCAATGCCAATATCAAAAACTGCATGCGTGGAAAATCAAAAGCACGGATCCACCATTTTTCACACCTCAACAAACTCAATAAAGATGCAGACAATAGAAAAATTACTAATGGCGTAAATATATATATAAGAATCAAAAGTGCTCCAAATCTAATAAATCCGAAAATGTATAAAACGTCAGCATAAACCTGTTTACCCGCTGGCCGCCTAAACAATAACTGTAATAAAACAAAGCGGCTTTTATAAAATTTAACTGTTTGCATGCTTGCTGCACTCAAGGTATTGTGCCTTGTTGTTTTTAGCAAACTTTAACTACTATCCGGGCAGGTCTTCAGCTCAATAAATTTGGCGCTGTGCTGCAGGGAAAGAGCATGTATAAATTTTTAATACTTATATTCCTTGTCGTTTGTGTGTCTAGCTGTAGTGATGAAAAATATGACCTTCCTCCCGCACAAATACCCAAAGCCGCAACTCATAACATTTCATACCAAGACGATGTCCGACCAATCATCGAAAAAAAGTGTATTGCTTGTCATGGCTGTTTTGATGCTCCATGCCAGCTTAAACTGGAGTCGCCATCAGGTTTGTTGCGTGGTGCTCATCATCATGAGGTTTATGATGGAAAACGTACCGAAGCGCAAACACCAACTCGGCTTGGGATTGATGCAAACAATGAAGCAGAATGGCGAAAGCTTGGTTTTTATTCTATCTTGAGCCAGAACAATGAGACGAAACCGTTACTCTACAATATGCTGGCATTAGGGAAAAGATATCCTCTACCTGCAAATACAAAGATCCCAGACTCCATTAAACTGGGAATCCGTCGCGAAAATCTTTGTGTGACCGATAATGAGTTTTCTTCTTATGCACAAGAGCATCCATTGGAAGGAATGCCATTGGCTGTATCTGGTTTGACCAATACAGAATTCTCAGTCATCGCCGGGTGGCTTGAGCAAGGCGCCAAATTTAATTTAAATAATATAGAGATAACAGACAATGATCTTGAAGCAGTAGCAGACTGGGAGAGATTTTTTAACCAATCATCCAAAAAATCTCAATTAGTTGCCCGTTGGTTATACGAACACTTATTCCTAGCGCATATCTATTTTGATGAGACGGCTAAGGAGCCTCAGTTTTTCGAACTCGTTCGATCATACACGGTCCCTGGCAAGGCAATTGAGATTGTTAATACTCGTTTACCAAACAATGATCCTGACAAGCCGTTTTATTATCGATTGAGAGCTCTCGATGGCATGATTGTTCAAACGTCATATTACCTTTAAGTTAGATAAAAAATTACGCCAGCGAATAGAGGCATTATTTTTTAAAAATGATTGGACGGTGAACAAACTACCAGGATATACGTATGAACACCGGGCCAATCCATTTATAACCTTTGCCAATATTCCTGCTCAAGCCCGTTACCAATTCATGTTGGAGCATGCTGAATACTTTACTCGTACTTTTATTCGTGGACCTGTTTGTCGGGGGCAAATAGCTACGGATGTTATTCACGATCATTTCTGGGTAATGTTTCAGGATCCAGAGCGGGACTTATTCATTACAGATAAAAAATATCATAATCAAGTTGCACCATTACTCGGCTTACCGGGACAAAATGATGATTTGTTAAAAACAGGAAATAACTGGGATAAATACAAAGCCAAACGTAATCAATACCATCTCAACCGCAATGAACACTATCGTGAATTTGCCCCAAATTGGGTCACCCGTACTTCAATATGGGACGGTGAGGGAGAAAATCAAAATGCTTTACTGACAGTATTTCGTAATTTTGATAGTGCCAGTGTCCAAAAAGGGTTTATTGGTGATATTCCTGAAACAATTTGGTGGATGGACTATCCATTATTTGAGCGGACTTATTACGAATTAGTTGTCAATTTTGATGTGTTTGGCAACCTTGCACACCAGCTACAAACCCGGATGTACTTCGATTTGATTCGTAACGGTGCCGAGTACAATTTTCTGCGTTTACTCCCCCGAGACAAACGTCAGGAAATACTCAATGAGTGGTATAGCGGTTTAGGAAAATTAAAGACACATATTACTTATGCGCCTTTGGATATAGAGACTCCCACAGTAGAAAAGTACGAAACAGAATCTGTAAAAGATGAACTCGCGAGAAATATCCTGCAGGATTTGGCGGATATTAATGCCATGGAAAAAGATAGCCTGAACCGTTGTGAGACAAAACAGTGTTATCGACATGATCAGGCAGAATGGATTCATAATGTAGATGCTCAACTGGCAGAACTGACCTCCAAAAAAGCGGAATTCATTTCGGGCTTAAATTTTTTACCGGAAATGACATTTTTGCGGGTCAGTAACAATGAAGGACAACGCACGATGTATTCGATTATCCGAAATCGTGCTCATACAAATGTCGCCTTCATTTTCGGTGAGTCATTAAGACATCAACCAGAAAATGATACCTTGACCATTTACCCGAGCATTGCAGGTAGTTATCCCAACTTTATTTTTGATGTACCTGCTTCACAAATTTCTGAATTCAGTCATCAGTTAAAATCTGCAAATACACATAAGCGCTTTGAAAACATAGTCCTGCAGTGGGGAATACGCAGAACACATCCTCAATTTTGGGAAAAACTGCATGATTTTACCGCTTGGCAAAAAGAGCAGCAGCCATTGGAAGCCGGCATATTTGATATAAACCGTTACGAAAACTTATGAACAATTTGTTTATACCGCATTTTTATCGCACTGTTCATGAGCACAGCAAAAATCCTTTTACGCGACAATCTAGGTCGCTGCAAAAGCGAGACATCTGATTGCTGTTTAAGTGCTGCAAGGGTTGTGATACCACCTAATGTCATGGCTCTAATTTCCCAGCCCAGACGACCGGGAACGGTTAAGCCAAGTTCAACACCTTTACTCATGATGCTTTCAGTACGTAAATACAGACTTCGTAGTATTGGAGCCAGTTTATGTGTCTCAGGACATATCAAATCCACTTCATTGATTCCAATTTTCGTCAGTTCTTCCTGGGGAATGTAAATTCGGTTCTGTTCAGTGTAGTCCTGCACAATATCTTGATAAAAATTAATTAACTGGAGAGCAGTACATATGGCATCAGACTGCTCAAGCTGGTGTTCAGTCGGCTCTCCCTGCAGATACAGTAAAAGGCGGCCCACCGGATTTGCTGAAAATCGGCAATAATCAAGTACTTCGTCAAATGTGGCGTAACGTGACTTGATCACATCCTGCTTGAACGCAGTCAGCAGATCTTCCAGTAAAGTCACCGGGAGGTTAAAGCGCTTAATACTGTCTTCTAATGCGACAAAAATCGGATCGTTACCCTGATAGCCCTGGTTTGCAATATCAGTTAAATACTGGCTGTAACCATTCAGCAAATTTAGTCTATCTGCTAAAGGATGGTCGCCTTCATCAGCGAAATCATCCGCAGTGCGAGCAAAAGCATATATTGCCGCAATCGGCTGACGTAACTTCCGAGGTAAAAAAATGGATGCCACTGGAAAGTTTTCGTAATGCGACTTTGCAAGGTTAAGACAAAATGCGTAGGCATTGTCGACCTCGGATTTACTCTTCATCACTCAGATTTTGAACCTGTCGGGGCATTTGCTCTACTGGAGGTAATTCAGTGATCTCATTTTTACTGCTAATGCCCATTTCAGTAAATTTTCGTGCACCAGGTAAGACCTGACGCTCCAAAGAGCCAACAGCGCTATTGAAGTGATTCACACTGCTGCCAAGGCTATTCCCGAGTTTGCTTAGATGATTGCCGAAGGTAGAAAGCCTTTTATAAAGCGTTTCTCCAAGTTCTCGGATGATCTCAGCATTTTCTGCCAATGCCTGTTGTTTCCAGCCATAGGAAACAGCACGTAATAAGGCAATGAAGTTAGTTGGTGTCGCCAGAATAATATTCTGACTCATGCTGTCTTCCAGTAACGCAGGATCTACTTCAAGCGCAGCCGATAGAAACTGTTCGCCGGGAATAAATAACACAACAAACTCTGGTGACCGTGAATATTCCGCCCAATAATTTTTGCGAGAGAGTTCTTTAACTCGGCCGCGAATGATTTGGGCATGGCGCTTTAGTTCCTGTTTACGCGTTATCTCATCTTTGGCCTGAATCGCTGACAGATAAGCATCTAATGGTGTCTTGGCATCAACAATAATTTCACGTTTTTCCGGTAAACGAACAATCATATCGGGACGAATATTGCCGGTTTCAGTCACGGTATGTGTCTGTTCGAAAAAATCACAATAGGCAACCATACCACTCAGCTCTGCCAAACGCCGTAGTGTCATTTCACCCCATTGTCCACGAACTTCAGGACGACGCAATGCCTGAACCAGATTCTGCGTTTCCTGCTGTAACTGCTGTTGACTCAGGGTCATTTGGGCAATGGTAGTTGTTAAACTGCCATAAGCCTCCTTACGCTCCTTCTCGATATCATGAATTTGTTTGCTGGTTTGCTGTAATGCTTCATTAATGGGTTTGAGCATCTGTTCAATGGCTTTTTCTTTGGTTCCCAAATCAGCTTTGGCTTCGCTTTGAAAGCGTTTCAGGTTTTCTTCAGCCAGGCGTAAAAAGTTGGTGTTGTTGCGTGTTAGCGCTTCATTAGAAAGCTGATTGAAAGTATTGGCCAGCTGATCACGCGTTTGATCAAGGATTTCATCCAATTGTTGTTTATTTTTTTGTTCCAGCTGTAAAGTCAGTTCAAGCTCTGCTGAACGTTTTTCCAACTCACGCAGTTTGCCACTGCGAAGCGCCATTCCAATGACAATTCCCAGCAAAATGCCGATCGATAATACAATGAATAAGTCCTGATATTGCAGGAGTGACTCCAGGCTTAAATCCATTGTAATATCTCGTGGGGATGATTAATCATGCAGTCTGCCTGCCAGGTTTCAGGTTTGTCGCTGTCAGCAATATATCCATATAAAGCCACCACAGAACGCATATGCGCATTATGCGCTGCCTGAATATCGCGCTCTGCATCACCGATATAAATACAGTCTATTGGCTTAGCATCCACAAGTTCACAAGCATGTAACATCGGTGCGGGATGTGGTTTGCTGTGTGGGGTTGTATCAGCACTGACAATACAGGCTGCTGCTTCTGTTAACTGCAACGCTTCCATTAACGGTATGGTTAGAAATGAGGGTTTATTGGTCACCACTCCCCAGCGGATATTATTAGCTGTCAGGCCATCCAGAACTTGTTGCATGCCAATAAATAAAGTGGACTCCCGTGCAATATTTTCTGCATACACACTTAAAAAGCGTTGCTGTAACGCCGGATAAATAGGATCTTCTTTTTCAATGCCAAACCCGAGCTTCAATAAACCGGCACTACCATGACTGGCAACAGGTCGAATCAGTGCATGATCCAATGGTTTGTTGCCTTCCTGTTCTAACAGGGTATTTAATGCAAAACCCAGATCAGGTGCTGTATCGACAAGCGTGCCATCCAAATCAAATAGCACAACGTTAAACGGAGAAATAAACACTATATTTTTCTACAATGAACGAGGTAGTTGACATCCACATCTTTACTGAGTTTGTAGCGGCGGGTCAGCGGGTTGTAGCTGATACCGGTAATGTCGCAAACATGTAGGCCAGCTTCACGGCAGCAACGAGCCAGTTCCGCCGGGCGAATAAAACGTGCGTAATCGTGGGTGCCTTTGGGGAGCATTTTAGCAATATATTCGGCACCGACAATGGCTAATAGATAGGCTTTTGGGTTGCGGTTTAACGTTGAAAAAAACACATCACCGTCCGGCTTTGCCATTGTCGCACAGGCATTAATAATCGCCTGTGGATCGGGCACATGTTCGAGCATTTCCATGCAAGTCACTACATCAAATTCATCCGGATGATTTTCTGCCATGGCTTCTGCGGTTATCAGTTCATATTTGATTTTCAAACCAGCTTCCAGCGCATGCAGTTTGGCGACATTAAGTGGCATTTCGCCCATATCTATGCCAATAGTTTCTGCCCCACTTTTTACTAAAGACTCAGTGAGAATACCGCCGCCACAACCTACGTCTACGGCCTTGGCATTTTTTAACTGAGCCCTTTCATTAATAAAGGCTAGCCGTAGCGGATTGATTTCATGTAACGGTTTAGATTGTCCTTCAGGATCCCACCAGCTTGAAGCCAATGCATCAAATTTAGCGACCTCTGCTGGATCAACATTGTGTTTTGTCATGAGACAGACCTTATTTTTGTAGCCCATTCTTGCGCCTGGGCTGATATATGTTGACCATTCATTGTGGTCAATTGCCGTTGTTTCAGCAATTGTTTACCGGCTACCCACACATCAGAGACCTTATCGCGGCCAGTGGCATAAACTAATTGTGACGGTAAGTCATAAAAGGGTTGTGTTTCTATATCACTCAAATCGATAGCGATAATGTCAGCTGCTTTGCCGATTTCAAGTGTGCCGGTCACTGAATCAATCCCTAGCGATTTTGCCGCGTTAATAGTTGCCATTTCCAAAGCTTGATAGGCAGGGACGACACTGGGATCACCAGCTACGCCTTTTGCCAGAATGGCGGTTTGGCGCATTTCCGCAAACATATCCAGATCATTGTTGGAAGCAGCTCCATCGGTACCAATACTGATATTAACGCCCCGATCTATCAAGGCAGCAATTGGAGAAAATCCACTGGCCAGCTTCAGGTTTGATTCGGGGCAATGTGCGATATGAACTCCCGCTTCGGCACACCAGTCCATTTCTTCTTCTGTCAGTTGCGTCATATGCACAGCAATCAAGCGTGGTGAAAGTAGTCCCAATTCTTTCAGTCGCGCTAATGGACGTTTGCCATATTGCGTCAGACTATCGTTGACCTCTGCAGCTGTTTCATGAATATGCATCTGTATTGGTAAATCCAATTCTTCCGCATTAATCATAATCGCCTGGAGTGTTTTGTCCGAAACGGTGTAAGGGGCGTGTGGAGCATAATTGGTTGTAATGCGCGGATGGTGACGGTACTTATCGTGTAAAGCCTGTCCTTTATGTAAGTATTCATTTACATCTTTTGCCCAGTTAGTGGGAAACTCAATTACAACCATGCCAAGGCTGGCACGAATACCACTGCTATCAACGACACGCGCCGTTGATTCCGGAAAAAAATACATGTCGCTAAAACAGGTTGTACCACCACGAATCATCTCTGCGATGGCTAAAGCGGAACCAGCCTCGACAAAAGCATCACCAACAAATTGTTGTTCTGCTGGCCAAATATGCTCGTTGAGCCAGGACATTAAGGGCAAATCATCAGCCAGACCTCGGAATAATGTCATAGCCGTATGACCATGATTATTAATTAATCCGGGCATCACGCAATGTTCAGGAAGATCCTGTGTCTGAGTGGGGTGATAAAGTTGTTCCGCTTCAGCTTGCGGTAATAGCGCTACAATATTGCCTTCATGAACAACAATAGAATGATTTTCGAGAATAAGTTGTTCTGCCGTCATCGGCAGACACCAGCGGGCATTAATAATCAGGTCAATGTTTTTCATAGCGTCCGATTATAACCGCCAATAGCAGGAGAACACAGTGCAAAGCATAAGTGAAATGATTCAACCTATTAAATGGCACAGTGAACAACTTCACTTGTTGGACCAACGCTTGCTTCCTTTACAACAAGTCTGGCTCGGTTTTGACTATCCAGAAGATGTCAGCAATGCCATTCGTGAAATGGTGGTAAGGGGCGCGCCTGCTATAGGCGTAACAGCCGCTTATGCGGTGGTGTTAGCTGCTCGCGAGGCTTGGAATAAGGCTGGCATAAACTGGAAACAAGCCATGATAGAACCATTGGCTAAATTGGCAGCGTCCCGACCTACAGCAGTGAATTTGACATGGGCAATTGAGAAAATGACGGCGGTTTATCTCAACCAGCCAGAAACATATTCTGCAGAAGCGGCTTTACTGGAAGCAGCTATTGAAATCCATCAGCATGACATTAGATCTAATCAAACGATGGGAAAGCTTGGAGCCGATCTGATTGATGCAGATAGTACGGTATTAACCCATTGCAATGCGGGAGCACTTGCGACGGGCGGTTTTGGAACGGCTTTGGGCGTTATTCGGCAGGGATTCGCTGATGACAAAATAAAACATGTCTATGTGGATGAAACGCGTCCCTGGCTGCAAGGTGCGCGGTTAACGGCCTGGGAATTAATGCAGGATAATATCCCTTGTACTTTGCAAGCCGACGTGGCGGCTGCCGCATTAATGGCTTCAGGTCAGATTGACTGGATTATTGTCGGCGCCGACCGGATTGCCGCGAATGGGGATGTGGCGAATAAAATTGGTACCTATTCATTAGCGGTATTAGCCAAATATCATCAAGTCAAAGTTATGGTGGTGGCGCCACTTTCAACCATAGACTGGCAGACAGCGTCGGGAAAACAGATTCCAATTGAACAAAGACCATCAAGCGAAGTCACCCATGTTGCCAATCAGCAAATTGCGCCAGAAGGCATCAATGTGGTGAATCCTGCCTTTGATGTCACACCGGCAGAGCTGATAAACGCTATTGTCACTGAAGCAGGCGTTGTGTTGTCACCGTCAACGTCTACAATGAAAAACCTACATAAGCAGAATTAAGGAGCAGGATATGTCACAAACCGCACTGGTAACAGGCAGTAACCGAGGTATTGGGCTCGAATTATGTCGACAGTTAAAAGCTCGTGGCTTTGATGTGATTGCGACATGCCGTCATCGATCTCCTGCTTTGGCAGAGTTAGATGTGGAAGTTATTGAAGACGTTGAGGTAAGCGATCCTATCAGTTTGAAAGCCCTTTCCGAAAAGCTTGGTGACCGTAAAATTGACTGGTTGATTAATAATGCTGGCATTGCAGCGGGGCTTGGGCTCAATGATATTGATACGAATGCAATTGATAGCTTTAAAAGCATGTATGCCGTAAACAGTCTCGGACCCTTATTGACAACGCAAGCATTGATAAATCATATTCCTCAAGGCGGAAAAGTGGGCATTATTACCAGCCGTATGGGATCGATCGCGGATAATGATTCTGGCGGTAGCTATGCTTACCGTATGTCCAAAGCTGCGGTAAATGCTGCAGGCAAATCACTTTCAATCGATTTGAAACCGCGGGGTATCGCCGTGGCGATTCTGCATCCAGGTTGGGTGAGAACAGATATGACAGGGCATGGTGGATTGATCGATGCAAACGAGTCGGCATCGGGCTTATTGGATCGCATGTCAGAGTTGAATATCGAGAATACCGGCACTTTCTGGCATATGAATGGTGAAGTGCTGCCTTGGTAAAATACCCATCGCTTTCTGACCAGCAGCAACATGGCTTGCCGGCACTGAAAAAACCGGCAAGTAGAATACCCGCCCAATTTACTGACAGCAGTCATCAACTTTGGTTTTGTGAAACAGTTGATGGGCCGATGGTGTTGAAGTTGTGTGACCATGCAAATATTCAACAATCATCATTTTGGCGAGGCATGAATAGCCTGTTTAACCTCAATTTTCCGGCGTCGCTGGGAGATATTTCACACGTTTACTACTATATCTCCAACATCAGCTTTTTGAACATTCCTCCATTCATTGCAGCCGCAGAAAGAGAATATGTGCTGACAAGATGGTTATCTGGTAACGATGTCGATGTATCGGTCATAACAGATTCAACGATTAACTCATTGGCTAAACACCTTGGGTTGCTGCATCAACTCCAACGTCAACAATGGGGATGTCTGCAACAGCCAGAATATACAGAAAAAGATTGGCCACTTCGTCTGAAAACAACCTTGCAATTTTTGATGCGGCAACAAGCCGATAATATTGATCCAGCGGTGTTACACCAGGCCCTGGGGCAAATAGAAAAACTGTCGGAAAAGCTATTTGTGCCGATAATGCCTGATTTAAGGTGGGATCAATTTTTAATCCAGCAAGATAACCTCTCAGCACTGGTGGATCTTGATGCAATAGTCTATGGCCCTAAAACCTTAGAATTTGTTTTGCTCGAATATTTATTGGATCAAAAACAGGCCGAGATTTTTGCTGTTGAATATATGAACCATCAAACCATACCTGATTTGACAGCTGTCCGTCTGCCATATCGTTTATTACTGTTTTTAATGAATGTGTTAGGTGAGATGGATTTGGATTCCTGGCTTAATCATCCAAAACGGTTTAATTAGGCCGTTCGAGTCTGCTGTTGGGTTGCTAATAATTTGCGCCATTTAAAATATCCCGCCATAGCGAGAAATAAGTAAATACTGAACATCACGATAGTGGCGTAAAAGCCGGTCAGGGCATAAAGCACAATCGCTGAGCTGTTAATAACTTGCCAATATAGCCAGTTTTCCAAAACTTTACGTGCCATCAATAAAGTATTCATCACCGAAAATACCATTACAAAAGCATCCAGATAGGGATATTGGGTGGGGTGTGCCGATAAGTAATAGCCAAAAATCAGACTGAGAAACCCACCAATAGCCATAAAGACCAGATGATACTGCCATGGCCAGCTGTGAATATTCAGCTCTGCTGTCTGGTTTTCATGACGATGCCAGAGAATAAAACCATAGACCGCCATACCGATGTAATACAGGTTAAGCAAAGCCTGCATCGGCAGCTGATTTTCCCAAAACAGAATGGTGTAAATAATGGTACTGATAAACGCTAATGGCCAGCACCATTGAGACTCACGGGAAGCAAACAGGATATAACCAATACCGAGCAGCGCGGCAAACATTTCCCAGCCGCTCATTCCTGCTAGACCGCTCAGCGTAATATCCCACCAATTCGATTCAGACATCAGTCTTTGACTTGATGACGATCGTTACCAATAAGTTTTAAAACAAAAACACTATGTGGTAATTGGGCAAACACGGCTTCAATTTCGCTGTCCATGGCATCCATGACGTCGCGATACTCACCAAAAATCTGGGTACTTAACGTATTGCGATGCACGATTAATTTCGGATTATTTTCCAACTTGGCAATAAACGCCAGAATCGGTTCAACAAATTGATCGGTAAGTGGATATAGGCTGATATCTACTGAAATTCGCATAATAGTTTCCTTAAGGAAGAAGGGGAGCTACAGCTCCCCTGTATATTAGTAGTCGTATGAGACGGTCATACCAAAAGTACGTGGGTCGCCATATTGCTTATACGTTTTTTTCGTATAATTATCACGCGGGTCGTTGCCAAAGAAAAAGCCACGGGTGTAATAGTCTTTGTCAAATAAGTTGCGGGCCCACAGGGTAAATTTCCAGTTCTGTTGTTGATATTGCAAACTGGTATTGGTGATAGTATAAGAGCCCGATTTGGCATCATGGCTATTAGAAAAATAGAACTCGTCTTTACCTTCAATGTTGGCGCGCAGAGTCCAGTTTGGATTTAGATAGACTTCACCGCCAACGGTAAATTGATAGGCTGGAGCATGAGCCTGACGCCTGCCATCTACGTTAAATCCCTCAGCTTCAAGTTCAGGGTTTTCATACTCGTCAAAAGTTGCACTGAGTAATCCTAATGCAGCAAAGACCCGGAATTGATCATTTATCAACCAGTCCATATCCGCTTCGATACCAATGTTTTTGCCGCGGGCGGCATTATCAAGTGAGTCTTCAAACTCAACCCCTACCGGGATAGAGCTTTTGACTTGGGCATCACGGCGAAGGGCATAAAAAGCTGTGATGTTAGTAGTTAAATCGCCTTCAAGCCAAAGCGATTTCAAACCTACCTCCAGATTCCACATGTATTCGGTATCAAACTCGCGTTTGCTGTTCGGCAAATTATCATTATTATTTACGCCGCCTGATTTATAGCCGCGAGACAATGAGGTGAAGAGCATATGATCATCAGTGAGCTGATAATTTAATCCCAGCTTTCCACCAAATAACGTTTCACTTGGATCTAGATCCAAACCGTTGGAATCTTCATAATCCGCTTCAAAGCGCTCGACGCGTAAACCAGAAATTAATGTCAGTCTGTCGGTTAATGCGGTATCCAATTGACCAAACAAGGCTGTGTTATAGGTTTGGTAATTGTTCTGTAAATTACCAAAGTCGGAAATCAGATCCAGATCTTCATCCTGTGACAGGAAGTAGGCACCGATAACCCAGTCCGTTGTTCCATTAAAAATTCGTCCCGCTTCATCAGATAATAATCGAGTTTCAAATGAATAGTTTTCGCGGCTGCGATTAAAAGTTTCTGACGCATCGTATGGACAGAAAGCGTCATTATCAAAATCGTTATCAGTACAGTTTGCTTGTTGTGCTGGTGTTAATGAATTGAAAAAGTCAGCATTGGCTTCCGCATTGTTCCAATCAGCATCATAACTATAGGTAATATCTGATTTACTGTAGGTTAACGCCGATTCCATCGACATTACCCGATTAATTTGCCAATCAGATTTCAAGGCAAAAGCATTGGTATGTTGCTTATCTTCACCTGGAAAATCTGCAAGACTATTCCGGCTGTTATCCAATGTGAAAGCATCATAACCATTATCAATATTCAGATGCAGTAAATTCAGGTCAATGGTTAAGTCATTATTCACTAACCATTTTAAATGGCTGCGAGCAGTAATTTCATCACGGTTTTGTGTATTGTCACGACCCAGAAAGTCGTTATCCATAAACCCATCTGATTGATAGGTATGAACAGCAACCCGGCCGAGTAAGGTGTCTTTAATTAATGGCCCACCGACGGCAACACCAACGCTACGTGTATTGTAATTACCGACGGTGGATTCAAAATCCATATCCAGCTCGTTGGTGGCCTGTTTGCTCTGCATATTAATTACGCCAGCAAGTGCATTGGTACCGTAACGGGTTCCCTGTGGACCTCGCAGCACTTCGACCTGTTCAATATCAAATAATGTCGCGGCACCACCAGTGCGGCTGAAATCAATGCCATCAATAATTAAACCCACAGATGGATTTAAAGGTGCAGCAAATTGACTGCGTTCACCAATACCGCGGATTTGAAAATACTGACCACGTGAAGCGCCGCTGGAGATATTTACATTGGGTGCGAGATTCAGCACATCTTCAATATGTTGAGCACCACGGGATTCAATAATGTCCTCATCAAACGTGGTCAGGCTGACAGGGATGTCCTGTGCTGCTGCAGGACGGAAATCAGCACTGACCAGCATGGAGGGTAAATCAGTGTTATCTGAGCTTGTTTGAGCAACAACGCCTGGTGAGAAAAGTGCACTGGTAACTGCAATTGAAAGCAAGTTAGGTTTCATGACTATCCTTTTTAAATTCATAAAAAGAACAGGGGGATCACGCCATTTGCATTGATATAGCAAGAAGGTGTTGCCGCCTGTCCCTACGCCAGTATTACCTGGATCAGGTTCATCGGGTCTCCACCAACTGGTGAATCTCAGGCCTTTCGACCACCCCGAGGCTTGTATTAGCAAGTAAGTGAAATATACAGAAAAGTGCGGTGTTTTCCCACCTTAATCTCATTTAACAGATACAAAAAAGGCGTCCAAAGACGCCTCAATGATTAAAGGGGGGTTAGCTTATTTTTCAGCTTTAGCTTTCAACGTGTCTAACCCTGAACGAAAAATACCTTTGATTGCATTAGTAGCTGTTTCGTCGTTTAATTCTTTTGGCTCATGGTGGTTACCGGTATAACCACGGAAAAATTTCGCTAACCAGACAACTTTGGTTTGCTCGCCTTCAGGCTCAACAGTTAACCATGCCTTGTACTTGCTGACAGGAACTGCAGGAATATCGTGCATCTCACCTTCGATATCAACTTGTCCAACCGAACTCATATCATCGATTTCATACATAAAGCTCATTGATTCATCATCAAATTTTTTCAATGTTTCAGTAATTGTTGAATCATTTTTTAATGTTAATGTGCGAGTGGCACCCGGTTCATTACCACCGGAAGCTTTTGTTGAAATGATGGCTGGATGCCATTTGTGCAGACTGTCGAAGTCTTTAACTATTTCCCACACTGTTGCAGCGTCCGCATCAATCATGACAGTTTCTTCAACTTGCAGACGAGAAGCACCATGAGCGAATACCAATGCCGGTAATAAAAACAAGCCTGTAATCAGGCCCTTAAATGCAGCTTTCATTATATTTCCTTCTTATATTTCATTTGAGATGCCAAAAAACAGCTCAATTAAATTACCATCACGTTCCTAAATGCTAAAGGGAAAAATTCACAAAGCGATGGCGTTCTGGATAGTGGATCGCTGCAGGTGAGGGGCAAAAAACTCAATGAAAGCATAGCTGTATCCGCGAAGATAGCTACCTTTTCGGATTCCCATATGGGTTGTACTTGGTTTAAATAAACCACTTGCATCCAGGGCTTTCAAAGGCGCATCTTTTACCGGATCAAACGCCATGCTGGCAATAATACCTATACCTAATCCGAGTTCGACGTAGGTTTTAATGACATCAGCATCCGTTGCAGTGAAAACAACATTCGGTTTCAGACCCCGCTCGATAAATGCTTGATCTTGTTGCGCCCGACCAGTAAAGCCCATTACATAGGTTAGTATGGGATATTCTGATATTGCTTCAAGGGTCAGACTTTTTTCTTTTAACAATGGATGATCGGGGGGCGTAATAACCGTCCGATTCCATTCATAGCAAGGCAGAATTGCGAGATTATCAAATTTCGATAAACCTTCAGTAGCTATGGCCAGATCAACTTTCCCAGTGGCAGCCATCTCCGCAACTTCAGGAGGAGTGCCTTGTACCATATTTAAATGAACGTCCGGATATTTTTCTGAGAAAGCTTTTATCGCTTTGGGTAATGCATAACGAGCCTGAGTATGTGTTGTACCGATAGAAAGCGTACCTTTCTTCTCATGACGACTGTCAGCAGCCTGCTCACGCAAGTTATCCACTTCCTGCAGCACCCGTTCAGCCATGGCAATAACCGATTGTCCAAGTGGGGTAATGGCTGATAAACGTTTTCCATGTCGCTCGAATATTAATAACCCCAGCTCGTCTTCCAACAACTGTATTTGGTTGCTGACTCCCGGCTGAGAAGCATGAAGTGCTTGAGCCGCTGCAGATATGCTAAGTCCGCGTCGAGCAACCTCACGAACATACTTTAATTGTTGCAACTTCATTCGCTATATCCGTTTTCGTTATTAATTTTAGTAAATATATAAATATTGATTATAAAAAAGCAATCTAGCTGGACTTTTTACATTTCGATAATGGGTACGCCCTGCTGAGGGAGGTGAAAAGGCACACTGGTTTGATAATGTTTATCCTCTGTTCCTGTCTCGCTGGTAAACAAGTATTCCTTCTCAGATAATGTGATGTATTCACAGTTGGTTTGAGTACAAATTTTCAGCGCTAACGTTAGTGGATCAGCATTTTCAATGATTTCATAGTTCGATCTGTCTGGAGCCTGCATTAGTAACGGTGGCATAAAATTTCGCACCGGATCAACAAAACTTTTTGAGTTAACGGGGTTAATCAATAGCGCGGTTATCAATGCAGAAGTAGCTGCAGTTATAACTAACAAAATTCGATAAGTTGTCATCTTCAGCCTCTCATCCAAGAGTGTTATTGGGTTAGAGCATCGTCTAAACACCGTGAAAGAAATGTGAACAATTAGCAGTGTCAGTCAATTGAGGTTAAGGCTATGTTAAAAATTGACCCTCGGTTTAGATAGCATGGATTTCTTTATATTCATTTAAATTATATAGATAAAAAATAATATTCATTGATTGAATATTGCCAGCTGGTAAACTTGCTGCCAACAAAGCAGGTTAAGGTTAATTTATTAATGGAATGGGGTTTTTTGCTGGCAGGCCTGGGTGTAGGCATTATGGTCGGGATGACAGGCGTTGGTGGCGGATCGTTGATGACCCCAATTCTGATTTTTGGTTTTGGTATTCAACCTGCAATTGCTGTAGGGACTGACTTATTGTTTGCCGCAGTAACCAAAGCAGGTGGAATTTGGGCTTATTGGCGGCATGGCGTGGTGCATTGGCGTGTAGTCTTGCGGCTTGCTGCAGGGAGTCTACCAGCCACATTGCTGACACTAGGGTTTTTGAGTGCTACTGGTGTTCATGAAGGGAAGCACAATGATCTGATAACGGTTGCTCTGGGCATTGCTTTGATTTTAACGTCCAGTGCATTACTGCTGAAAAACTGGCTGGCCGGGATTATGAAAGCCCGCCAAGGTCATCCTTTAGTGAATTATCTGTATCGTTTACGGCAGGATGAAGCGTTAAAGGCACCGGCAACCGTGATTATCGGCGCTTTACTGGGTGTGATGGTGACTTTATCGTCTGTTGGGGCCGGCGCATTAGGAGCGGTGGTTTTATTGTTTCTTTATCCACGTATGCGTG
This sequence comes from Methylophaga pinxianii, assembly GCF_020447225.1. Lineage (GTDB taxonomy): Bacteria > Pseudomonadota > Gammaproteobacteria > Nitrosococcales > Methylophagaceae > Methylophaga > Methylophaga pinxianii. The sequence continues at coordinate 17,778 of NZ_JAJAEO010000164.1, forward strand.
GCGTTGAAATTGTAGCGACAGATATTGCCCATGCTGTTCCATTAACTGCGGTTGCGGGTTTGGGACATTCTGCAGTGGGTACGGTGGACTGGTCACTATTATCCTATCTGCTGATGGGGTCTTTGCCTGGCATCTACATTGGTTCACATTTGGGTGTAAGAATATCCGATAAGATTTTACGGCCTTTGCTGGCAATCATTTTATTATTGGTTGGCATCAAATGCTTACTGTAAATATAGATAAACGAATGAAAAGTAGTTCGAAATGACTGAAATAAATGAAAAGCTCCAACTGAAAGTCGATGCGGCAAAACAGCTGTTGCAACAGATAGCGGCTGACTATAGTCCTGCTGTTTTAGCGACTAGTTATGGCGCCGAAGACATGGTCTTGATGGATCTGATTGCCAAATTTGCACCTGAAATCGGCATTTTTACTTTGGATACCGGCCGACTGCCTAAAGAAACCTATGAATTAATGCAGCAGGCAAAGCAGCATTATGACGTAGAGGTGGAAGTGTATTATCCGGATGCGTTGAGTCTTGAGCAGTTTGTCACTCATAATGGACCCAATGCCTTTTATGACAGTGTCGATATGCGTAAGCAATGCTGTGGTATCCGCAAAGTAGCGCCATTGAAAAGGGCATTAGCAGGTAAAAAAGCCTGGCTGACAGGAATGCGTCGCTCCCAATCAATTACCCGCAATGAGTTACCGGTGTCTGAGTGGGATGCTGATCATGAATTGCAAAAATTCAGTCCACTGACGGACTGGTCTAATGGTGAAGTATGGAAATACATTCGCGCTTTTGATGTTCCATTCAATGAATTGCACAACCAAGGCTATGCAAGTATTGGCTGTGCGCCATGTACCAGAGCGATTACGCCTGGCGAAGATATTCGTGCGGGACGCTGGTGGTGGGAAAATCCTGAAACCAAAGAATGTGGCTTACACGTAAAGGCTAAGTAACAGAGATAAATTATGACAGAAAAACAACTGACACACTTAAAACAACTGGAAGCCGAAAGTATTCACATTATGCGTGAGGTGGCTGCAGAGTTTGAAAACCCGGTTATGCTGTATTCAATTGGGAAGGATTCTGCCGTCATGCTGCATCTGGCTATGAAGGCATTTTATCCGGGCAAGCCTCCTTTCCCATTAATGCATATCGATACCACCTGGAAGTTTCAGGAAATGGTCAAATTCCGTGATCAGCGAGCAAAAGAGCTGGGGCTGGAACTCATCGTGCATACCAACCAGGAAGGTGTTGAGGCGGGTATTAATCCCTTTGACCATCCTCGTTACACCGACATCATGAAAACTGATGCCTTGAAACAGGCGTTGAGTAAACACGGCTTTGATGCGGCATTTGGCGGTGCACGCCGTGATGAAGAAAAGTCTCGAGCCAAGGAACGAGTGTATTCATTTCGTGATAAAAATCATCGCTGGGATCCTAAAGCTCAACGTCCTGAGTTATGGAATATTTATAACAGCAGAGTCAATAAAGGTGAAAGCATCCGGGTGTTCCCGCTATCGAATTGGACAGAGCTGGATATCTGGCAATACATCTATCTGGAACAGATTCCCATCGTACCGCTGTACTACGCAGCCGAGCGTCCAGTGGTCAATTACAATGGCCTGACCATCATGGTCGATGATGACCGCATGCGTATTCCGGAAGGTGAAAAAATCCGGATGGAAAAAGTACGGTTTCGGACCTTAGGTTGTTATCCACTGACCGGAGCAGTGAAATCAGATGCTGACACTTTGCCTGAAATCATTCAGGAAATGCTGCTGACCACGACATCTGAGCGACAAGGTCGTGCCATTGATCATGATGAAGCTGGTTCGATGGAGAAAAAGAAACAAGAAGGTTATTTCTGATTTCTACATTGAGAGGAATAATCATCTTCCTCATCCAGCAGTAAACAGAATTGAAGAGGATGCTCAAATTGATTGGCATCTTGACCCGTTAAAGATAATTAAACCAGGCACTCAACATGACATACGAAACTGATGCGCTGATTGCGACCGATATCGAAGCCTATCTCAAACAACATGAAAACAAGGAACTGCTGCGTTTTCTGACCTGCGGTAATGTGGATGATGGAAAAAGTACGCTGATTGGGCGACTGTTACACGATTCCAAAATGATTTACGAAGATCAGCTGGAAGCGGTGACGCGCGACAGTGTGAAATCCGGAACGACCGGTAATCAGGTCGATCTGGCTTTACTGGTGGATGGCCTGCAGGCCGAACGTGAGCAAGGCATTACCATTGATGTGGCGTACCGTTATTTCTCTACGACCAAACGTAAATTTATCATTGCCGATACACCAGGGCATGAACAATATACTCGTAATATGGCTACCGGCGCATCAACCTGCCAGTTGGCGGTTATTTTGATTGATGCCCGTTATGGTATGCAGACTCAGACGCGCCGTCACAGTTTTATAGCTTCATTGTTGGGCATAAAACACATCATCGTTGCCATTAATAAAATGGATTTGATGGATTTCAGTGAACAGGTATTTAACGATATACGTAAAGCATATAGCGAATTTGCCCGTGAACTGGAAATTGAAGATATTCACTTTGTGCCAATGTCTGCTTTAAATGGCGACAATGTAGTGAACCGGAGCGAAAACATGCCTTGGTATCAGGGCAGCACAATGATGGAATTGCTGGAAAATATCGAAATCGGTAAAGATGCCAATACCGAAGATGCGCGTTTTCCAGTGCAATATGTTAATCGCCCCAATCTGAATTTCCGTGGTTACTGTGGCACCTTATCTGCCGGTATCCTGAAGCCTGGGGATGAAATTACCGTCTTGCCATCTGGTAAGGAAAGCAAGGTGAAAGCGTTAGTGACCTATGATGGTGAACTGGATCATGCCGTTCCCGGTGAATCAATAACTGTTACTTTGCAGGATGAAGTTGATGTCAGTCGTGGTGATATGATTGTGCATCGGGATCATCAGCCACATGTTTCCAGTCGTTTCAAAGCCATGGTGGTGTGGATGACAGAGCAGCCGTTAGTGGCTAACAAACAATACAATATCAAGGTCGGCGTTTCTGACAGTACGGGTGTGATGACTCAGGTTGATCATCAGGTGGATGTCAATACGCTGGCCCACAATGTGGTAACTGAATTGAAGCTCAATGAAATTGGTTTATGCGAGTTTTCTTTAAACAAACCGGTTGTGTTCGATGCTTATAAGCGTAATCGCACTACGGGTGCCTTTATTGTGATCGATCGTCTGACCAACGTCACCATTGGTGCGGGCATGATTACCGAAGCAATCACGGGTATTACTCATGAGACCACCGCTGCAACTGATATTTCAGCATTTGAAGTTGAGTTAAATGCGCTAATTCGTAAACATTTCCCACATTGGGAAGCTCGGGATATCAGCGATTTACTGAAATAAAGCCCAAACAAATCAGGCCGTTTACACGGCCTGATTTGTTCTTTCATGTCGCCCTCAAACTATTTCACAATTCCCTTACATACTCATTAAATTCTGTTTATCGCTGCAGTAATTAACTGTGTTTGCTTTATGTTAAAGAAATACGAAGTCGAATTTGTAATCGTAAGCAGTTTTTAAAGTAACAATTCAAAAAATTGTAAATTATGTGAACCGGTTTGCGTGGAAGACGATAATTTAGGTTACATTCTGTGCAACCGGGATGGTGAATAATGAAAGAACAAGCTGATTTTCGAAAGATTGGATGTGGTGAGTGTTTAAATAGCGGTTTATTGGGATTCGATTTTTCGATGGCCTTTCAGCCGATAGTTAATACCACTACCCGAACGGTTTATGCACAGGAGGCGCTGGTTCGTGGTACGCAAGGACAAGGAGCCGCCCATGTTTTTGAGAATGTTAATCAAGAAAATCGTTACCGTTTTGATCAAGCTTGCCGCGTCAAAGCCATCATGCTTGCTGCCGAACTCAGTATTAAATCGAAACTCAGTATTAATTTTATGCCCAATGCGGTTTATAAACCTGAACTGTGTATTCGAACGACACTTGAAGCCGCAGAGCTCTACAACTTTCCCATCAAACAAATCATTTTTGAAGTTACTGAAGGTGAGCAGATCAATGATCATGCGCATCTGCAGGATATTATTCATTGCTATCAACAGCAAGGTTTTATCACCGCAATCGATGATTTTGGTGCGGGTTATGCCGGGTTGAATCTGTTGGCGAATATGCAAACTGATTTGGTCAAGTTGGATATGGCCTTAGTGCGTAATATTCACAATGACAAGGTCCGGCAAACGATTACCCGGGGCATCATAGCTGTTTGTAATGACTTGAATATCACGGTGATAGCGGAAGGTATAGAATCCGCTCAAGAGCTCTATATTTTACAAGACATGGGAATTGAATTATTTCAGGGATTTTATTTTGCCAAGGCCAGCTTTGAGTCTTTGGCTGAAGTATCAGCTGATTGGTGGCGCTGATAATGCCTGATGCCAGATCTGTTGTTTCTGTGTATAGCTCATCGCTGCATGGGCGGGACTAGTCGAGGGTAATCTTAAATAATTCAATGAAATCTGAGCCGTTTCAAGCTGATTCAGCACATAACGTTTGAAAACCTGCTCTGCTTTGCCACCATTAAAAAAAATCTGGTTTATTGAAGAATGCTGCTGCAGAAATGTCACAAAATCATTAGCTACCATCGACTCTGTTTCAATATGCTGATCCAGGCTACCAGGACGAAGGCAGCTTTTTAATACATCCCACACAGCAATCTGTTTCTGTTTGAGCAGATCACAACGTTGTTGGTAGTCTAAACTTTCCGGTTGCTCAAAAAAAGAAGTCATGATTGGCCAAAACGCATTCCGCGGGTGAGCGTAATAACGTTGTTGTTTTAATGATTCCATTCCCGGCATGGAGCCTAAAATGAGAAATTTGGGCCGGGTTCCGACAATTGGCGGGAAACTGTAAGCGCGTTCTAATAACATCATTGATAAAGTCTATCATGATGCCGTATCCAGCCATGCGGATGACGATTGACAGGATCATGATGGGTCCAGTGAATTAAACCGCCTTTATCATTCCAGATATATTCACCATAAACCCTGACACGATCACCAATACTGATATCGTCTATTCGTGGTGCTAAATCAATATTGTGCACAATTAATAAAGTATTACCGCTTGGTAACTCAATAATAAAACGTTGATGGCGACTGCCTTCATTATCGTCTGATAACAGACGGATTACGGTGCCGGAAACCTCAATTTGAACATCGCTTTGGCGCTGTTCAATAAGTTGCTCTATTCCACTGCCATTTGGCGAAGTCTGAGGCGTCTGTGGTTCGGGATCATAAAAACTGCCGACAAAGATTAGAATGGCAAAGCCGAATATGAGCCATATTCTTTGTTGCATGCGTTTGAATTTAGACATACCTGATTGGCTCCGCCATAAATCAATTTAATAAACAACAGAATCTTACATACTTGAATGAGGCTGCTGAAATAACCAGTGTCCGCTGTTACCAAGTTGTCTAATCAGTTAGCAGACTCCATTAACAGCGCCGGTTTCAGCAAAACATAGCGGAACTACAAGCTTGTCTTATCATCAGACATAATCGAACCGCTAGATAGCACCATCTATTTTTCTCCTGAAGTATCAATAATAAGGACGATAACGATTCAATAGACTTGCAAGATATTAAATTCAGTTTTATTAATAGTTTTGCTCAAATAATCGCAGATTCAGGGTACTTCACATGGAATGCCGTAACGAATTGCGCTTGTTTTTTGCGCGCAATATGACCATTGCAAAATCATTAATCGTAATTTATTTGTCTGTCTGAAGTGATTAAAGCCTTCTATCCCAAGCGGCATAAACTTTCAGACCATCAAGAACAAATCATGATAATGCATTTTTAACCTGTCCATTAATATCGATATAGCCATTTATAATTTCCTGTTATAAGCCGTCATCGTTATAATGGGCGGTTCCATTGAAACCGTTTAGAGACCATAAATGTATCAATACGATAAGTATGATCAAACGATGATAGATCAGCGAGTAGCACAATTTCGCGATCAGACACGTCGTTTTCTTGCCGGAGAGTTGACTGAAGAGCAATTTCGTCCGCTACGCCTGATGAATGGTTTATACATTCAAATCCATGCACCGATGCTTCGCGTTGCTATTCCCTATGGCATGATGTCTTCACGTCAAGTCCGCAAAATCGCAGAAGTCGCACGCCGCTATGATAAGGGATATGTGCATTTCACTACGCGGCAGAATTTTCAAATGAACTGGCCAAAACTGGAAGAGGTGCCGGATATTCTGGCAGAACTTGCCAGTGTTCAAATGCATGCCATTCAAAGCAGCGGTAACTGCATTCGTAATACCACTTCGGATCAACTTGCCGGTGTAAATGCCAATGAAATTGAAGATCCACGCCCATGGGCTGAGATCATTCGACAGTGGTCAACATTCCATCCTGAGTTTGCCTATTTACCGCGTAAATTCAAAATCGCTGTGGTCGGTTCGAAAGAAGATCGTGCGGCAACCAAATTACATGATATTGGTTTGCATCTGGTCAAAAATCACGAAGGCGCAGTCGGCTTTGAAGTTCTGGTCGGCGGAGGACTGGGCCGTACTCCCATTATTGGCGAACAAATTCGTCCTTTCCTGGAAAAACAGGATCTGCTGTCTTACCTTGAGGCGATTCTGCGCGTGTACAACCGTCTTGGTCGCCGTGATAACAAATATAAAGCACGGATCAAAATTACCGTTCGGGAACATGGTATCAATCACATCCGTGAACTGGTTGAAGCTGAATGGGTACATATTCGTGACCAGCTAAAACTGGACAGTAAAGAAATTGAACGGGTAAAACAGTATTTCACTGAACCAGCATACGAACGTGATGTAGCAGATTCAGATAGCAGCTTTACAGAGCTGTTAGCTCAAGACAAAGAATTTGCTTTATGGGTGAAACAAAATACTGCGGATCATAAAATACCGGGATACCGCGCGGCTTATGTTTCATTAAAAAAACCAGGCCAGGCTCCGGGCGATATTACTTCCGAACAATTAGAAGTCGTTGCAGATCTGGCTGATGAATTCAGTTTTAGTGAAGTACGTTCTACTCATACGCAAAACCTTGTTTATACGGATGTCAAACAAGCTGATCTGTATGCGTTGTGGTTACGTCTCAATGCCGAAGGTTTGGCGACGCCAAACATTAATACGCTAACCGATATTATCTGTTGTCCTGGATTGGATTACTGTGGTTTGGCAAATGCGACTTCCATTCCACTCTCCAAAGGTATTGCGCAGCGTTTTGATGATCTCGACTATCTGCATGACCTGGGCGATATCAAAATCAAATTTTCTGGTTGCATGAATGGATGTGCTCACCAAAGCGTAGGCCATATTGGTATTTTAGGTGTCGATAAAAAAGGTGAGGAGTGGTATCAGTTTACCCTAGGAGGTAGCTCTGAAGCGGATGCCTCATTAGGTGAGCGCCTTGGCCGAGCCATTCCAAAAGAGGAAGTCATTGATACCGTAGCGCATTTACTGGATGCCTACATTGATTTGCGCCACGATGATGAGAGTTTTCTCGCCACTGTTCGTCGTGTCGGTGTTGATCCTTTCAAGGAGCGTGTATATGCAGAAGATCATTAAAGATCGAGAGATCGTTGAAGACAACTGGCAGCACCTTGATGATGAGGCGGCGTTGGTTGCCGGCAATATTACTGTTTCAATAACGCGCTGGCAGGAGCAACATGAAACTCTGAGCCATCACGAAGGTGGTTTGGGTATTCGGCTTTCGGGAGATGATCCACTAGAAGAAATTATTCCGGATTTGGGGCGCTTTCAACTGGTAGTGTTGTTATTTCCAGCATTTACTGATGGACGCTGTTACTCGTATGCGCGCTTGTTACGCGATCGTTACCACTATAAAGGTGAAGTTCGCGCACAAGGTGATGTGTTATACGATCAACTTTTTTATATGTCTCAATGTGGTTTTAACAGTTTTGAACTGGCCAACCCGAACCGTCTGACCCAGGCGTTAGCAGCATTTGACGATTTTAGCGAAAGTTATCAGGCAACAGTATTGAGACCTGAACCTTTGTATCGTCGCCGTTAATTCGCAAATCAGATGGCTGTTTATGCAATTGGTGATGTTCAGGGATGTTTTGCAGAACTGATCAAATTACTTGAAGCCCTCCAGTTTGATCCGCTGCAGGATCAAATCTGGTTGGCGGGTGACCTTGTTAACCGAGGTCCAAATTCGTTGGATACGTTGCGTTTTGTTCGTAACCTTGGTCAACAGTCAGCAAAAGTAGTCTTAGGTAACCATGATCTGCATATGCTGGCACATGCCGCGGGTAATCATGAGTTCAGCCATAGGCTGGATACCATCGAACCGGTACTCAATGCAGATGACAAGGATGAATTAATTGACTGGTTACGTCATCAGCCCCTGTTTTATCATGACAAACAATTGCAGTTTTCCATGGTACATGCTGGTCTTCCTCCGGAATGGAGCATTGAAGAAGCACTGGATCGAGCAGCGGAAGTTGAATCTGTATTGCAATCAGAGAACTGGCGGGAATTTTTTCAGCATATGTATGGAAATAAACCCAAACGCTGGTCTGCTGATTTAACCGGCTGGGATAGACTGCGCTTTATCACTAATTGTTTTACACGATTGCGTTATTGTCATGAAGACGGCAGTCTGGCATTAAAATTTAAAGGGGCGCCGAAGGATAAACCCGCTGAGCAGAAACCCTGGTTTATGATGCCAAATCGTGCCAGCATCAATGACAAAATTGTATTTGGTCATTGGTCCCAATTGGGAACGGGTCAGTATGACAATGTGTTTTCATTGGATAGTGGCGCCGTGTGGGGAGAGCAATTGACGGCAGTGCGTATTGATCCTATGCCGTATGAATGGACGGTGGTTGAAGCGGATCCAGAGAGTTTACCCCATGCGAAAAATAAAACAGCGGCTGAAAAGCAGCGCTGGCTGTAACTGACTGTTAGGCATTCATTTTTAAACACAGTACAATATCTTTTTTTCTCTTTTGGACATTTCTGAAATATGAGCAATATCAAAACCTTTTCAGGTGACTTTTCCGCAAAAGGTATACGAGTGGGTATCGTAGCAGGCCGTTTCAATGACTTTATTGTTGATAATCTGATTGCTGGTGCGGTGGATACATTATTACGTCATGGTGCTGCGGAAAAAGATATTGAAATCGCCCGTGTTCCCGGTGCAGTGGAAATTCCTCTGGCGGTACAGCGTATGGGAAAAACAGGTAAGTATGATGCCATCATCGCACTCGGTGCAGTCATTCGTGGTGGTACTCCTCATTTTGAATATGTTGCCGGTGAATGTTCAAAAGGTTTGGGCCAATTGACTCTGCAACTGGATATTCCAATCTCGTTTGGAGTATTGACGGTGGATACCATTGAGCAGGCGATTGAACGTGCCGGTACAAAAGCCGGTAACAAAGGGGCCGAAGCTGCCATGGGCACCATTGAAATGGTCAATGTATTACGTCAAATCGGAGCTGCCAAGTAAATGGCTGGTGGACTTCCCCGGACCCAGGCTCGACGTGCTGCTGTGCAAGCACTTTATCAATCTCTGGTGAATAATCAGGCACCTGAAAAAGATACAATGGATTTTGTTATGGCAGAGTATGCCAATAAAATCGACAAAAACTATTTTCAACTGCTGGTTGAAGGCGTGACCAAAGAAATGGATAACATCGACGCTGAACTATCCCATGCAGTTGATAGAAGCTTATCTGCTGTTGATCCGGTAGAAGTTTCGGTCCTGCGTCTGGCGGTTTTTGAATATATGCATCGTCCTGATATTCCATATCGTGTGGTATTAAATGAAGCTGTTGAATTAGCCAAGTCATTTGGCGGTGAACAAGGCCACAAGTACGTAAACGGTGTGTTGGATAAAATGGGCGCCCGTTTACGTCAGGTTGAGTATCAAGCTGCCAAAGCTGCTCGCGCTCAGAAAAAAGCGAATTGATTAATTGCCCCGAAAAGATGAACCCATCCAAACGGGGCTTTTCCTGAATGAAACCATCTCCCGAATTTTCATTGATCCAGCAATATTTTCAAGCATTAACGATGCGCCGTGCAGATGTGATTGTCGGCGTTGGCGATGATTGTGCTGTTTTAGATAATCCGCAAGATTGCTTTACCGCTATTTCCATCGATACGTTGGTACAAGGCATACACTTTTTTGCCGATGTGGATCCTTATCGTTTAGGTATCAAGGCATTGGCGGTCAACCTCAGTGATCTAGCCGCTATGGGCGCAAAACCAGCATGGTTTACGCTGGCATTAACCTTACCGGAAATTAATGATGACTGGCTAAAACAGTTTTCGGCCGGTTTAGCAGATATCGCTAATGATTATCAGATTCAGCTGGTTGGCGGGGATACCACCCGCGGTCCTTTAACTATTACTATTCAGGTGCATGGACATGTACCTAAAGATAACCTTCTGCAACGAAACGCCGCCAAAGCCTCGGATTTAATTTGTGTGACCGGATGCCTGGGGGATGCTGCCGCCGGTCTTCAATATCGGTTGGGACAACTTGATACGACGCTATTGACTGATGCGGATATAGGTTATTTGCTGCAACGTCTAGAAATGCCTACACCACGTAATCAAATCGGTGAGCAGTTGGTGGGAGCAGCTCATGCTGCAATTGATATTTCAGATGGTTTGCTGGCAGATTTGAATCATATTCTGACGGCCAGTAACAGAGGGGCAAAGCTGGATCTATCGGCTTTACCTTTATCTGTTGCATTGCAAAAATTACCTGAAGAAGTCGCGACCCAGTTGGCATTGACCGGTGGTGATGATTATGAATTATGTTTTACCGCAACGGCAGACAATGTCATGTTGATTAAACGACAATTTCCTGGGCTGATTCAAGTGATTGGTGAAATCACTGATAAAGCAGGTTTGTTTTTTCGGAATGCCCAAGGCGAGTGGCAGGGATTCTCAGAAATAAAGGCGGGCTATGACCATTTCTCTTAACAAGATAAGCTTTCTGGACTTACTCAAAAGACCGGTGTGTTTGCTTGCCTACGGATTCGGGGCGGGTCTATCACCCAAAGCGCCCGGAACCATCGGGACAATTGTGGCGCTGCCCATTTATTGGTTGCTGCGTGATCTCGACTTGATCAGGTATTTGCTGATTACCGTGATAGCGTTTATTGCCGGAGTTTGGATTTGTCAGCAAGCAGTCAATTGGTTGAAACAGGATGATCCTTCTTCTGTGGTATGGGATGAAATTGTCGGTTATCTGGTGACAATGATAGCCGCACCAGCAGGCTGGCAATGGATGTTACTGGGATTTGTCTTATTCAGGGTATTTGATATTTGGAAACCTTGGCCGGTGTCACTGGCTGATCGCAAGCTACATGGTGGCTTTGGCATTATGGTTGACGATGTGATCGCGGGTATATTTGCTGCAGCGGCCTTACAGTTTTGTCATTACATGCTCTGAAACTGCCCTCAGACAGTCCCAGAGCTTATAATCAGTTAGCTGAGGCGCATACCAAAGTTTTGTTCAAAGCGTGCTGCAAAGCTTTCAGCTGTAAATTGATGATTCTGCGTACCATGATGTTCGATTTTAATAGCACCCAGTAATGATGCGATACGCCCAGTCATCTCCCAATCCTTGCCATGCTGGATGCCATGCAGCAACCCGGCACGATAGGCATCACCACAACCAGTCGGATCCACGACTTTTTCGGCTTTAGCGCATGGAATATCAATGCGTTTACCTTCTGTATAAATATGTGAACCCTGCGCACCTCTTGTGATGATCAGGGCGTCAACTAATTTGGCAATTTCTTCAGATGGCAGACCGGTTCTGTCTTCAAATAACTGGGCTTCATAATCATTAAGGGCAATATAAGAAGCCAGACGGGCGAACTGCAGCAGATCCTCACCGTTAAACATGGGCAGTCCCTGGCCTGGATCAAAAATAAAAGGAATTCCTGCATCGGCAAATTGTTGGGCATGTTGAATCATGCCGTCACGACCATCAGGCGCAATAATACCTAGCGTAATATTTTGTGCCTCGTTGATGTTCGTTTCATGAGCCAGATTCATTGCGCCAGGATGGAAAGCAGTAATCTGGTTGTCGTCGATATCGGTCGTGATATAGGCTTGAGCTGTAAAATGATTCTCTTTGACATGGACATGGCGTCTATTAATAGCGTACTTGTCCATCCAGGCTGCATAAGCCGCAAAGTCACTCCCCACAGTTCCCATTGGGACCGGATTATCACCCAGCATTTTCATGTTGTATGCAATATTACCGGCGCAACCACCAAACTCGCGACGCAATTCCGGCACAAGAAATGACACATTCAACATATGCACTTTGTCCGGCAGAATATGATTTTTGAATTGATCTGGAAACACCATAATATTGTCGTAGGCAAATGAGCCACAGATAAGTACCGACATGTTGCTATACCTCTTGTGTGTGAATTTGTTGTGTATCAGCAGTGACTGATAGGTGACCTTCGATAAATGCGGTCAGATGATGCCCGACGATTTGATTGCGCCAACCTTGTAATAAAGGCAGATCCTTCTCACCACGTACCAGTTTTTCTATATCTTTACGGCTGGCGACAGCAATTGGCGTAATAGATTGCTCATCACAGAATTTACGTAATAATGCCATCAACGCATCAATAAGTGCTTCTTGCTGATTACTTAATGGTTCAGGTTTGAGCAATATGGGCCATTGCTCGGCAGGTGTCTGTTTTGCCTTACTGATGACTTCAATAATGGCTCGTCCACTTCGCTCGATATCGCGTGCCTCAATACCGCGGATTTGACTGAGTTTTTCCAACTTTTCCGGTGCAAATCGTGCCAGATCCAGCATGACTTCGTCTTTAAGAATCCAACGTCTTGGTCGATCCCTGTCCATCGCACGTTGTTCACGCCATGCAGCTAACTGTTGCAATACAGCGAGTTGTACACCCTTTAACTTACCGGCACCACGAATTTTACGCCAAATGGTTTCTGGGTCTGCAATGTAATTAGCTGAATCAGACAGGGCGGCAAAATCTTCCTTAAGCCATTCCGTACGGTGTTGTTTTTCCAGATCAGCGGACATTTGATGATATAACTCACGCAGGTAACGTACGTCATCTGCTGCATATTCCAATTGTTCTGCACTTAATGGGCGCTGCGTCCAATCTGCACGAGAATGGGCTTTATCCAGGTTGACGTCCAGTCGTTGTTTGACCAGATTGCCATAGCCGATTTGATCACCATCGCCGAGAATCGTCGCCGCTAATTGTGTATCAAACAGGTTGGGGGGAAGACTGTTTTTTAACAAAAAAAACAATTCCAGATCCTGCCGTGCAGCATGAAAAACCAGTGTTATATCGGGCTGATACAGCAGATCAAGCAAAGGAGTGAGATCTTTTATCGCAATCGGATCGATGCATGCAATAACGTTGTCATTGGCAATCTGGATCAGACAAAGTTGCGGGTAATAGGTTTTTTCGCGCAGAAATTCGGTATCGATCGCCAGCCATTTGCTGTGCTGAATTTCTGTACAAAATTGTGTTAGAGCCGCTTCCGAATCAATGTAAAGAACAGTCATGTTATCCAGCTAAAAAAAGCGGTCAGTATAACTGTTTTTAAAGGATATTGCGGGCGTGTACCTGGGTCAGTACCTGTTCAATAGCTTCGATGATAATTTCAGGTTGTTCATGCGGAATTGCGTGACCACTTCGGTTGGCAAACATATGGGTACTGATAGGTGATAAGCGTGACAGATCCTGCTGTAAATCAATCCAGGTTTTTTCTCGTTGTTGCTGGCCTATATCACCAAACCATTCAGGTTTGCCACGACTGATTACAATGAGTGGAACGGTGGGTAATGCTGAATTTTTTTGTAACTGGACTGAGCTCTCATCCAGTGCGGAAATTTCAGCTCTTGCTGCATGAAATGCGCGCTCACGTAATACCGGTGCTTTGTTGGCATGGGCAGTGCTATCCGTCGATTTTGGCAAAATCATAATAGTGCCACGGCGATTAAAGTTATTTGGTAATTTGATTTGGAATTGTGTGTATTGATCCTCATGAGAGGCATCCACTAAAACCATACCCGCTACCATCTGAGGATTGTTTGCTGCAAAAATCCGGATGTTATACCCACCAAAAGAATGACCAACCAGAATGTAGGGGGGCGGAACTTCGGCTTGTATAAGCAGCTCTTCCAGCTCTTGAGCAATTCTATTACTGGTACGTGGTGATGGACCAAAATCACTCCAGCCATAACCGGGGCGATCAAATACACAAATACGAGCAGAACTGGACACAGCTTTTTGAATCGGCAGCCAATCAGTGGAATCATCTCCCAGCCCCACATCGACTATGACTGTGGGACTGCCTGACCCCATACAGTGGATATGCAACTGATAGCCACCGATATCAAAACGTTGGCCAGGAATCGCAGGAAATTCAGCAGCGATTAACGGTGCGGAAACGGACCAAAACACTAACAGAGGCCAGATCAACGCTTTCATTCATTAGCTCCGATGCGATTCACATAAACAGTTATGTTAAGAGCTGCAGCAGGTATTAAAGTTCCACGTAATTTGAAGCGATTTTATGCAAAATGTCATTTTGATTAAATGGCCAGTTCAGCTCACTTTGGTCGGGAAATTTTATGACAGGAATACGCACTCCATATTGTTCCACCAACATTTCATCATCACCGATTTCAACCACATCTACAGTAATCTGAGCAGCCAGGGGTAAGGTTTTAATCTGTTCAACTGCAAGATCGCATAAATGACATCCTGCCGTTGAAAATAATTGCAGTTCGATCATTTTTCGCGTAACCGGGGGATAAGTTCAACAAAATTACAAGGGCGGTGACGGATATCAAGCTGGTGCTGTAGTATGTCATCCCAGCCGGTTTTACAGGCACCCGACGAGCCCGGCAGACAGAAAATAAAAGTACCGTTTGCCACACCGGCAATCGCTCTTGATTGCACTGTAGAGGTTCGGATGAGGTCATAAGAAATTTGGCGAAACAGTTCACCAAATCCTGTGATTTCTTTATCAAATAATACTTGAACGGCTTCTGGCGTTCCGTCTCGACCCGTCAGTCCGGTTCCGCCCGTAGTGATAACGACATCAACCTGCTCATCGCATATCCATTGGGAAACAATGGCTCGGATTTGATAAATATCATCGGCCACAATTTGCTTATCCGCCAGTTCATGTCCGGCAGCAATCACTCTGTCTTGTAAGGTTTTACCGGAAACATCATCGACTTCTGTACGAGAATCTGAGATGGTTAAAATGGCAATTTTGACGGCAATAAAGTCTTGTTCCATTAGTCGTAGTGCTCAAATGTAAAGAATTGAAAACAAGTATAGCCACCCTATAACCAAGGGTCTAGAATGCAATGCCGTAGTGAGGAGTTATAAAAATGAAAAAAGTTTTATTAGTATCAGCGATTTCATCAGCACTCATCTTGTCGGGATGTGCCACGGACGATCCGAATATGCGCACGAAACGCGGTGCAGCAATTGGTGCCGCCGCGGGCTCTCTCATTGGTTATGCAATCGATGATGGTGCTGGTGGTGTTATTGCCGGCGCAGCAGTGGGAACATTGGCAGGCGCGGGCGTTGGCCGTTATATGGATAATCAGCAGCGTGAAATGAATCAGGCCTTGGCGGATGAACAGGCGCGGAATGAATTGCAAATTCAGCAATTGCAGGATGAATCGTTAAAAATCGATATTTCCAATGAAGTGTCTTTTGATTTTGATAGCTCAGCCATCAAACCCGCTTTTGAACCGACATTGAATAAAGTCGCGGATGTTTTACAACGTTATCCTAAAACAATTATTCACGTTATCGGCCATACCGACAGCAAAGGTTCAGAAAGTTACAACCAACAACTATCTGAACGCAGAGCACAATCGGTGACAAATTATTTTGCAACCCGTGGTGTGATGCAGGAGCGACTGGTTCCAATGGGACGCGGTGAACTTGAGCCACGTGCCACTAATGACACAGAAGCCGGACGGCAGTTGAATCGTCGTGTAGAAATTATTGTTAAACCTATTGTTGAGGGACAGGAAGCTGAAGCCTACCAAACGCCGTAAAGGCACATCTGAAAGACATCAGACACCATCGCAAGATCTGATTTTTGGTTTGCATGCAGTACAGGCGGCTCTGGAGTCGCCTGTATCACGAGTAGCCGAAATTTGGGTGGCTGATGAACGCCATGATCAACGAGTTGAAACTATTTATAAGTTAGCGGGTGATTTGGGGATACGTTTACATAAAACTCAACGTCAGCAACTGGATGAAATGGTGCCTGAAAATCGACATCAGGGCTGTGTAGCACGTTGTCATCCATTAGCCACACTGGATGAATCTGACCTGGATGTTTTACTGGATAACCTGCAACAGACACCATTTTTGTTGATTTTAGATGGTGTGCAAGATCCGCATAATCTGGGGGCTTGTTTACGAACAGCTGAAGCCGCTGGCGCGCATGCTGTGATTGCGCCTAAAGATCGTGCATCAGGCTTGACGCCGACAGCAATAAAGATTTCCAGTGGAGCTGCAGAACGCCTGCCATTTATTCAGGTAACCAACCTTGCGCGAGTTTTACGCGATCTGCAACAACGCGGCATCTGGCTAGTCGGTACCTCGGGTGACTCAGAAATGAGTTTATATCAAGCTGATCTCAAAGGACCTCTAGCAATCATACTGGGAGCCGAGGGGCAGGGTATTCGGCGGTTAACCCGCGATCATTGTGATCAGGTTATGTATATCCCGATGCAAGGTGCTGCTGAAAGTCTCAACGTATCTGTCGCTGCAGGTGTCTGCTTATTTGAAGCAGATCGTCAACGTCGCTTGTGAGCAGCTACTAAAATAAAGTAAAATGCCAGATTACCTTTGATAGGTAAAACTCCTTGCTTTCTGAAATTTTTCAGTAAGCTGTATAAACCGTGAGGAGCTCAAATTGAGACATTACGAAATCGTGTTTCTGGTCCACCCTGATCAGAGCGAACAAGTGCCTGGTATGATCGAGCGCTATACCCAAACATTGACTGCTGCTGGCGGTCAGGTTCACCGTCTGGAAGACTGGGGTCGTCGTCAGTTAGCTTACCCAATCAATAAAGTTCACAAAGCACATTATGTGTTGATGAATGTTGAATGTGGTGTTGAGCAATTGAATGAAGTCACTACGGCTTTCCGTTTTAATGATGCCGTTATTCGTCACCTTGTCGTCAGCATGGACGAAGCTGTTACAGAAGCTTCACCAATGATGCGCAAAGACGACGAAAAACCCGCTTCACAAGCCTAATCAGGAGATATCACGATGGCACGTTTTTTCAGACGTAGAAAATTTTGTCGTTTCACTGCCGAAGGTGTGAAACAAATTGATTATAAAGATGTAAACCTGCTTAAAAATTTCGTTACTGAAACAGGCAAGATCGTTCCAAGTCGAATTACCGGTACTAAAGCTCGTTACCAGCGTCAGCTGTCAACTTGTGTTAAACGTGCACGGTTTTTGGCATTGCTGCCTTACTGTGACATGCACAAGTAATTTAGCCGCTTAGTTGAAACGTCAAAATTAAATATTTATGTTGCGTGGTATAGCTAATTTTGCAATGAAAGGTCGCTGGCAGGCTGCTTTAGCCGCTGCTTTGCTATCAGTTGCTGCAATGTTAATACCTCCACTCAATTATCTTGCTAGCGGGGTAATTGTACTGGCGACTTTACGCGTCGGTCCCAAAGAAGGGCTGCGTGTCATGGCGGCAACATTAGTGGTTTTTGCGGTAGTTGCCGGTTTGCTATTAGGTCAGATCTGGATCGCTGTAGTTTTATTCGTGACCAGTTGGTTACCGGCTTACTTGGTGACACTGGTACTGGGATATAGTCGATCTTTGGAGCGGGCTCTTTTGGCCGCTGCAGGTGCCGGTATTCTGGTGGTGTTGGTGGTCCATATTTTCCTACCCACACCGGCATTATGGTGGCAAGAAGTTTTGGGGCCATTTGTTCAGCTATTATCAGAGCAATCTGGTTGGCAATTGAACGCAGCCGATACCCAAAACTTTCTGGTGCAAATGGCCAGTATGATGACAGGTCTCATGGCCGCTGCAGTAAGCGTTAACATTATTCTGGGTATTTTAATTGGCCGGGCCTGGCAAGCTTCGTTATACAACGAAGGGGCTTTCGGTAGTGAATTTACTCAGATAACACTGGGTAAAACACTGGCTATCGTGACAGCTGCTCTTATGGGACTATCGCTGACACCTGTTGCCGGATCACTGTCACTTTTAATAGATTGTTTACCTGTTCTGCTGGTGCTGTTTGCAATACAAGGTATTGCTGTTGCACATGCAGTAGTCCGGGCAAAGCAAAAATCTGTTATTTGGCTCGTTGTGATGTATGTGCTGATGGTGTTAATGCTGCCACAAATGTTGATTTTGACTGCCTCACTTGGCGTTTTGGAACAATGGTTTAATTTTCGCAAGCGCTCAAGGGCGTGATGCGGTTATTTTATAAGCAGTCTTTGACTGCGAATGAGGGTTAGAACGATGCAAGTAATTTTGCTGGAAAAAGTTCAAAAGCTTGGCAATTTGGGTGACGAAGTTAGTGTAAAAGCTGGCTATGGTCGTAACTATCTGGTTCCTGCTGGTAAAGCGTTACCTGCTAACAAGAACAACAGACTGAAATTTGAAGAACGTCGCGCTGAATTAGAAGCTGCGGCTGCCAAATTACTCACCGCCGCTCAAGAACGTGAGAAAAAACTGGTTGCAGCTGGTGATGTTGATATCATGGCTAATGCGGGTGTTGAAGGTAAATTGTTCGGTTCAGTTACTGCTGCAGATATCGCTGATGCGGTAAATGCTAAAGGTGCTGATGTCGACCGTAATGAAGTCCGTTTACCAACAGGCCCGTTACGTCATACTGGTGAATACAACATTGATGTGCAGTTACATGCGGATGTCGTTGTTAGTGTGAAAGTTAACATTACTTCTGAAGCTGAACTTGCTGCTATTGCTGCAGCAGAGGAAGCACGTAAAGCGCGTGAAGCTTCACGTGAAGAAGCGGAAGCAATCGCCAAAGCACAAGAACAACAGTAAGAAGTTTGACTGACAGGGGTATAGTGAATGCTATACCCCTGTTATTTTTGTGATTCAGCGTTATTGAATCAATGCTTGTTTAACCAGCTTGGACAAATGCTGTGGAACAGATAACTTATCCAGAAAGCTATCAAGACAGCGCAACTCAGGCCTTGAAGGTCCCACCGCATTCAGTTGAAGCTGAACAGTCGGTTTTAGGCGGCTTGATGCTTGATAACAGTGCCTGGGAACAGGTATCTGATCTCCTGGTTGAGCAGGATTTCTACCGCCACGATCATCAGCTTATTTTCCGCGGCATAGCGGAATTAATGGAGCAAGCCAATCCTGTAGACGTCATCACTTTAGCTGAGTGGCATAATCAGCGAGGTGAACTCGATAAGGTTGGTGAATTAGCCTATCTCGGCGCGCTTGCGCGCAATACTCCTAGTGCAGCAAATATCAAGGCTTACGCCGCGATTGTCCGTGAGCGTTCTATCTTGCGTCAACTTATTCAGATTGGTAATAACATTGCCAATATGGCTTTTACTCCGGAAGGGCGTAATAGCGAAGAAATGCTTGATACGGCTGAACGACGCGTCTTCGAAATTGCCGAAAAAGGGGCAAAACGTGGCGGCGGATTTATTCAGGTCAAAGATGTACTAAGTAAAGTCGTTGATAAAATTGATACGCTGTTTGAACAGGACAGCGGGATTACCGGTCTCCCTACCGGGTTTATTGATTTTGACGATCAAACCTCAGGCCTGCAACCAGCGGATTTGATTATTATTGCTGGCCGGCCTTCTATGGGTAAAACAACTTTTGCTATGAATATAGCTGAAAATGCAGCGATTCATAGCAAACTACCGGTTGCTGTATTCAGTATGGAGATGCCTGCCGATTCATTGGCGATGCGTATGTTGTCGTCATTGGGACGTATTGACCAGCATCGTTTACGCACTGGACGACTTAACGATGATGATTGGCCACGACTGACTTCAGCAATTGCTTTATTAAATGAAGCGCCGTTATTTATTGATGATACGGGTGGTTTGACGCCATCTGAACTCAGAGCCCGGGCAAGACGTTTAAAACGTGAACATGGGTTGAGCTTGATTATCATCGATTATCTACAGTTAATGAGCGGTAGCGCTAATGGACGGCAAGCTGAAAATCGTACCAATGAGATTTCTGAAATTTCCCGTTCATTAAAAGCACTTGCCAAAGAGCTAAATGTACCAGTTATTGCTTTGTCTCAGTTAAACCGTTCATTAGAACAGCGACCAAATAAACGTCCGGTAATGTCAGATCTGCGTGAATCGGGAGCGATCGAGCAGGATGCTGATATTATTGTGTTTATCTATCGTGATGAAGTTTATAACGAAGATTCTGCAGAAAAAGGCAAGGCAGAAATTATTATCAGTAAACAGCGTAACGGTCCAATCGGAACCGTGGCATTAACCTTTCAGGGCAAATATACGCGTTTTGAAAATTTTGCTCCGGCGTACTATCAAGATTATGGTGATAATGAATCGTGAGTCGTTATCCGTTTGCCCGCATTGATCTGGCAGCACTGAAATATAATTTACAACGAGTTCGTCAATTCGCTCCTCAGAGTCAAGTGATGTCGGTGATTAAGGCCGATGCTTACGGACATGGCGTTATTCAGGTTGCCCAAGCACTTAAGCAAAGTGATGCGTTTGCAGTGGCAAGATTAAAAGAAGCCATAACACTTCGACAACAGGGTTTTCAACAGCCAATCACTGTTTTTGAAGGTGTCAGTACTATTGAAGAATGGCAATTAGCTGCTGAATATGATTTAACACCAGTATTGCATCAACAAAAACATCTCGATTTTTTACTGAAAGCTGATATCAAGCAGCCATTTCCTTTTATGTGGCTCATGTTAGAAACCGGTATGCACAGACTGGGGCTGCCTGCGCCAGTTATCGAGCAGATTATCAAACAGCTGGAAGGGCGGACCGATCTTATCGAGAAACTGGGATTAATGAGTCATTTTGCTAATTCCGACTTGGTTAATGATGCCAGAAATCAACAACAACTAGCAGTAATGCAAAATCTTGCTGAAAAGTCGGGATTAGCCGTTTGTATGGCAAATTCAGCCGCGATTATCAGTCTGCCAGCATCGCATTATCAGTGGGTGAGACCGGGTTTGATGCTTTATGGCGTATCACCCTTCGCTGATAAATCGGGAGCAGAGGTCGGACTGAAGCCAGTGATGCAAATCATTTCAAAATTGATTGCCAGCCAGCAGTTATCGGCAGGGGATGAAGTAGGCTATGGTGGACAATGGACTGCAGAAAAAACGATGAGGATGGGCGTAGTCAGCATTGGATATGGTGATGGTTACAGCCGCCATTTATCAAATGCAGGTGAAGTGATTATCAGAGGTCAACGTGTGCCGGTGATTGGTCGAGTCTCGATGGATACGATTTGTGTCAATCTTGAAGCATGTCCCGAGGCGAGACTTGATGATGAAGTGATTATTTGGGGAACCGAAGCGCTGACGGTTGAATGGTTAGCTGAACAGGCGGGCACGATTCCATACGAGTTACTCTGTTGCGTGACCCCACGTGTGATCAGGGAGTATCTGGATGGCTAAAGCCAAACGTGTCTATGTTTGTCGTGAGTGTGGTGCACAAACTCCACAGTGGGCGGGAAGGTGTACCGATTGTGGTGCCTGGAACAGTCTTGAAGAATCAGTACAAACTAGCGCTAAACCCACCGCAACGCTGAATAAACATACGGGGTATGCCGGGCAGCAGCAAAATACGGTTCAGGCATTAAAAACCATCACTTCTGAACAGGCTGTTCGCTGGTCAACAGGATTGCCAGAATTAGATCGTGTACTAGGCGGTGGTTTAGTAACCGGTTCAGTGGTGCTGATTGGCGGTGATCCGGGGATCGGAAAATCAACCCTGTTGTTACAGGCCATGGCCAGTATGGCCGAGTTAAGCGGTATCAATCCGCTTTATATCAGTGGTGAAGAATCCTTACAGCAAATCCGTCTGCGCGCGGAACGTTTGCAATTACAGGAAACACCGGTCGATTTGCTGGCAGAAACTCATGCCGAACAAATGATGGCTACCGCCCAGCTACGCCAACCACAAGTGATGGTTATAGATTCAATTCAAACCGTTTTTACAGAATTGCTGCAATCGGCACCCGGAACAGTAGCGCAGGTCCGTGAAAGTGCAGCTCAGTTAGTAAGGTTTGCAAAAACCAGCGGTATCACGATGATTCTGGTTGGACATGTGACCAAGCAAGGTGCATTAGCCGGTCCACGTGTCCTGGAACATATGGTCGATACGGTTTTATATTTTGAAGGAGACAGTTCTACCCGCTTTCGTATTTTAAGGGCTGTTAAAAATCGTTTTGGCGCAGTGAATGAATTGGGTGTATTTGCCATGACTGAGCTGGGCCTGAAAGAGGTCAGCAATCCTTCGGCAATATTTCTTTCCCGCGGTGAACAAGCGGTTCCAGGCAGTATCATTACAGTGATTCGCGAGGGCAGTCGGCCCATGCTGGTAGAAGTTCAAGCGCTGGTTGATGAGAGTCCATTGGGCAATCCACGACGTGTCTCAGTAGGGCTGGAACAGAATCGGTTAGCGATGTTATTGGCCATATTACATCGTCATGGTTGTATCACTTGTCATGATCAAGATGTTTTTATCAACGTAGTTGGTGGGGTTAAGCTTAGCGAAACAGGTGCTGATCTGGCTGTTATATCAGCGGTAATATCCAGTCTACGTAACAAAGCAATTCCACAGGATTGGGTGGTGTTTGGTGAGGTTGGATTAACTGGTGAAATTCGTCCTGTTCAAGCCGGCGAGGAACGTATTCGTGACGCAGGGAAACATGGCTTTAAAGTGGCATTGGTGCCAGCTGCCAATGCTCCACGAAAGGCAATTTCAGGGCTTAAAGTGATTGCTGTTCATCATTTGCAGCAAGCAATAGATGCTCTTAAAGATGGCTGGATGTGAGCATCAATTATCCGACATAGCTAATAAAGCGGATAGTTCTCGATGTAATAACCCCTCGTCAGCCAGATTCAGCTCAACCAGTCTTTTTAAATGGGTAATGCTGTCAAGGTCGATAAGTTTACAATGAAACCCGATACTGTTGGCATCCATATGCGCCATTTCTGCCTGCATTTTAATGACAATCTGCGCGTCATCTAGCAACAGATCAACGTTAAAATTATCTGTCAGCTTGCCCAACCAGTTTTCGGGGCGGGTAATTAATAATCCGTTAAGTGACACATCAATTACCCGACAATTCAGATAGATGTCACCCTTAGTCGTTAAAATATGCGCATTAGCCGTGAAAGGAATACGGCTAAAATACCTTCGTTCATCGGACATCGTTGATCTCCAGTTTAATATGAACGGATACTATCATTGTTTCTAATAAGGAGTCATTGCAGATGTTATGGATAAAGGCGTTCCATTTGATGGCCGTTGTAACATGGTTTGCTGCCTTGTTTTATTTGCCAAGGTTATTTGTTTATCACGCGATGTGCGAGGATCAAGCCGGTAACGAACGTTTTAAAATCATGGAACGTAAACTCTATCGTGGCATCATGACCCCCAGTGCGATTATTACCCTGCTACTGGGCATATGGCTAATGAGCTTCTACACCTTGGATCAATTGAAATCCATGTATTGGTTGCATGCAAAACTAACTTTGGTAACGCTCCTGTTTGCATATCACGGAATATGTGGGCGAATACTCAAGCAGTTTGCCGCAGATAAAAATCAACGTAGCCATGTATTTTATCGTTGGTTTAACGAGATGCCAGTGCTGATATTAATTGCAGTAATGATTTTAGCAGTGGTGAAACCGTTTTAAAAAAAAAGCCCCTCTGAGAGGGGCTTTAGGTTTGCATAAATTAATCGATATATTCGAATATTTTCACCACCCGTAAAACTCCTTTTACAGAACGAGTCACGGCGACTGCACGGTCAGCTTCAGGCTTGGTAACTTTGCCCATCAGGTAGACCGTTCCTCTTTCGGTAACGACTTTGACATAGAACGGATCGACATTTTCATCCTGGGTAATTCTGGTTTTGACTTTGGTCGTGATCCAGCTATCGCTACTTCTGGAAGTTAATGCGCTCGGCCCCGAAATCGCCAGTTCATTAAAGACTTTACGTACTTTAGGAATGTCTTTAACTAGATTTGTGGCTTTTTGTTTAAGAGCTTCGCTGGGCGTTTCGCCTGACAACAATACAAATCCGTTGTAGCTTGTTACATTGATATTACTTTGATTATAAATGTCTTTATCCTGAAAAATAGCATATTTAGCTTTCACTTCAATGCTTTGATCATCCAGTATCGCTCCTGCGGTTCGACGATCATACGCGACTGCAGCAGTCGTTGCGGCGCCACCGACCACCACCGCTGCACATGCTTGCAGAAGCATTATGGGAATCAGTAATAATAAGACCAGTCTGAATTGGTGCATGGGTTTTTCCTCATTGAAAGAGTGCTGATGAAATTGTGGCTTAGTTTAGTTGAAAAGCATCCTGAATCCATAAAATTTGATCAGGTGAATTTGCCGTAACGGCGATTGCATCAAATCGACAATTATGGGGCCATCCAGATTGCATTAAATAATGCTGAGCTGTGGTGATAATACGTGATTGTTTGGCACTTGTAATACTTTCCAATGCACTTCCATGATAAGCATTGCGTCGAAACCGAACCTCGATAAATACCAGGGTTGTTCCATCCTGCATGATCAGATCAATTTCCCCGCGACGGCAGTGAAAGTTACGCTGGATGAGCTTTAATCCACGTTTTTTAAGGTAATCACAAGCTAATTGCTCCGCCTGCTTACCAGACTGGAGATGGTCGGCCATATATTTTATTCACTGGTAAGTGGCTCAATCAGTCCATTACGTATTGTCGCGATAGGCATTGAACGTTCAATCTGGCCTTGCTCATTAATTGTCAGTGTACCGGTCGCTCCTTTATATTCTTCGCTTTCAGAGCTGGTCATGGTCGGTAAGAAAGGAATCATTCGATAGGCATCGACTCCCAATGCTGCCAAACGCATAAATGTCCCGATATCACCGGATGCTTGACGCCGTACAGCGGCATAAGCTGGATCCTGTGCAGATTGTTCGCTAAACATCCAAGGTATATCGGTAAAAATTAAGCCATTTAAATCAATATCCTGTTGAGCATTAGCCTCACCACCGTATGCATGAGAGGTCGCAAGGATCGGTAGTTGTCCTGAACGGTGGAAGCGTAATTGGGTTAATAACTGCCGCGCTTTCAAAGGCCGGCCAACCATAAATAGAAAGTCCACATCTTGACGTCTTCGTGGTTCAAATTCCAAAGATTGTCCCAGCGTACGGCGAAGGTTCTGATAACGTTGATTACTGCTATCAACACCGAGGATGGGCGTCAGGATATGAGAATAGTCATTCTCTGCCTCATCATATTTTGCACGTGTAACAAGTTGCCCGCCCAAAGTCTGCCATTCATCAGCAAAAGCCTGTACAACGCGATCACCCCAGTCACTTCGAGGACTTAAAACGATAGCTCGTTTGTAGCCCTGTTGGTTCGCATATTCCGCTTGAGTACGGGCATCATCTTCAGGAGCCAGAGCAAATTGAAAAAAGTTAGCCTGATCAATGTCCTGATTAATACGATTGAGAGCTAACACAGGGATTGATAGGGCATCGTATGTTGCCAATATTTCAACTGAGACCTTATCTAAAGGACCAATGATGATATTGGCGCCATCTGCTACAGCTTTATCATATTGTGAGATGACATTATTGGCATCCGGCGTATTACCGGGGCGCACATCATAAAACTGCAAACGTACATTTGACTGTGCATTAAAATGTGCTGCAATAATGCCCTGGCGGATCGCCTGAGCTGCATTTGCTGCAGGCCCCGAATCGGGTAATAAGATGCCTATCAAATCGAGTTGCTCAGGAAGACGGACTGGTGTTTTGATGGATTTTTTTAATTGTTCAACATCGGCAGGGTGATTCGGATAACTGTATTGCCAGTCCTCAATGGCAACTTCTATCGCTTCCGGATTATTTTCATAGGCTTTAAAAGCATAGGCTAAAGCGAACCAGCCACTATCCTCGGCGGGCGGTTGACCCGGATTATATAAATCCAACGCCTGTGGGGTCATTTTCATTAATGTTTGCCACAAGGCTAGATGGTTATTTTCACGCTCACCCTCTGGCAACATTCCATCAAGCTTGATGTGAGCCAGGGCTTTTTCCAGCCAGTTTTCAGTCAAATCATAAGCTGTGATGCGTAACTCAAGAATGCGTTTTTGTTGTGCCGTGTTGGCGGAAGCAAAATCAATTTTATCCAGATGCTGCAAAGCAGTCTGACCATCCAGATTTAATACTGCGATATCCGCACGTAATAAATTGGCCGTCAGCTGCTCAGCTGACGTCAGTTGTTCAAGGTTGGTTTCTGCGAGGAGAGCATCTGCCTCAGCCAATTCGCCCAATTCATACTGCATGATAGCTGCACGATATTGGAATGCCGATTTCAGCGCACCTTCAGATTCTGCCGCTTTTGTTAAATACTCTTCAGCGGCAACGGCATAATCACCTTGTTTCTCAGCGTCAGAAATCAACGTTGTCATGTCAGGACCGCTGGGTTTAGTTTCCATGGAGATTGGCTGACAGGCTGATAATGTCAGAATGGCCAACAACATAAGCAGGGCGGAAAATCGTTGCGTCATAAGCTACATCAAATTTAGTTCGGAGAAGGCATCATCTTACCTGTTCGCGTATATTACGACCAGAATCAATATTTCTTTTCAGGATATACGCCGTGAAAGACGCTACAGCCGCACTTTACATTGTTGCCACGCCAATCGGCAATCTCGCCGATATCTCAGCGCGCGCCATTGAAGTCCTGTCTTCAGTGGATTTAATTGCAGCGGAGGACACTCGCCACAGCAAATATTTGTTACAACATCACGGTATCGAAACTCCAACTATTTCTCTGCATGAACATAACGAGCAGCAGCGCAGTGAATTATTGTTAACAAAAATAGCGGACGGAAATTCCATTGCTCTGATTTCAGATGCCGGTACACCATTAATCAGCGATCCGGGGTTTCGACTGGTCAATATGGCACGTGAACAGGGTGTTGAGGTGATTCCTATACCTGGCGCCTGTGCCGTTATTACCGCCTTATCAGCCTCTGGACTATCCGCTGAACGCTTTGCTTTTGAAGGGTTTCTGCCGCCGAAAGCTACGGCACGTCGCCAGGTTTTGGAAAAGCTGGTAAACGAACCGCGAACAATGATTTTTTATGAAAGTCCCAAACGGATGGTAGCGAGCTTGCAGGATATGTTGAGCGTATTTGGTGGTGAGCGTAAAGCATGCTTGGCACGTGAACTGACAAAAATGTTCGAAACCATTGTTACACTACCGTTAGCCGAATTAGTCGAGGTCGTCATCAGCGACGCAAATCATCAAAAGGGTGAGATAGTCCTCCTTATCGAAGGGCAATCAACGGTAACGGATATTGATGAAGCTGAGCAGCTGCGGGTGTTAAACATTCTGCTGAAAGAAATGCCGTTAAAGCAGGCTGCGAGCATCACGGCATCGATTCTTGGTATCAAGAAGAATAAAGCTTATGAGATGGCGTTGAAACTTCAGCAAAAATAACACTGCTACGGTAAAATAACTGGTTGAGATGGCCAGACAATCGCGCTTGCAAGAGTGAGGAAAGTCCGGGCTCCATAGGGTAAGGTGCCAGGTAACACCTGGGGGACGTAAGTCCACGGCCAGTGCAACAGAGAGTAAACCGCCTGAATGTAGTTCAGGTAAGGGTGAAAGGGTGCGGTAAGAGCGCACCGCGCTTCTGGTAACAGAAGTGGCATGGTAAACCCCACCAGGAGCAAGACCAAATAGAGGAACAAATGCTTCGGCATGACATGCGGCCCGCATGGTTCCCGGGTAGGTTGCTTGAGGCAGATGGTGACATCTGTCCCAGATGAATGATTGTCCACGACAGAACCCGGCTTATCGGCCATCTCAAACTTATATTTATGGTTCTGTATCAATGGGTTACGACTCCAATCAAGGAGACTCTGACTTATGGTACAAGAACTGGTACAAACTGGAAACTCTTACGTTTATCTCAGACGGAAAACTTATTATTTCCGCGTGTTGATTCCTCAGCATTTACGAGAGCTTTGTCCCTCGTTACCACGAGAGATAAAACGTAGCCTTCGTACTGACTCCCTGACAGATGCCCTCGCAATGGTCAGTGACAAAATCCCTCTGATTCGTTTGTTAAGAAGCACTGATAATGCTGATACTTTGTTGGCAATATGTCAGCGGTTATCCGACTTCAGTAAACAAGTAAGCCAATGGGTTAAGTCCAAACTGAAAAGTTATGGGCAACAACTTGAGAGTCCACCCGCATGGCCTGAACGAAAGCGTAAAGTGATTCCTCTCGATCGTGCATGGCAAGACTTCAGTGAATGGAAAAAATGGACTGACAAACAGGCCAAAGCAAATCAGAGAATGTTTGATAACCTTCGTTTGTTCCTTGGTAATAAAGATGTAAGGGATATCACCAAGAGACATCTTAAAATTGCATTGGAAGGCATCTCGCAATTACCTCAGAGAAACAAGAAACAATACAATCAGATTCCCCTTGAGAAGCTACCTGAGATCACAATACCTGATGAAGATAGGGTATCCGGCAAGTACGTTAAAGAACACCTCAAACTTGCACAGAGCTTCTTTAGCAGTTATCTAAAGCATGAAGCTGATCTTATTCAAGTTTCACCAAGTGAAGGCGTAAGCTGGGACTACGAAAACAGACGTTTTGGTTGCCTAACCGATTCAGAAGTAATGGATGCGATTGAAAAAGCTAAGTTAAAACCAGAGTGGTTTAGGTGGTTCTTGTTAATGGCTGCTTATTCTGGAGCAAGACGCAGTGAAATTGCAGCGCTAACAAAGGACGACATTAAGCTTTGCCCAGATACCAAGCGTTATTACTTTATCGTCAAGGAGGGTAAGACTAAAGCGGCTAGACGTACAGTTCCGATACACAACCATCTGATTGAACTCGGATTATTGGAGTGGATTGACTCCAGCAACTACCGCTTTTTCAATACTGCTTATGAGAATCTGAACAGAGTAACTGATTTATTCGGCTCCATACTTGAAAGAAACGTCAATGATCACGGTGAACGTCTAGTATTTCACTCTCTCAGACATACATTTATTACAAAGGCTAGAGCGGCTGGAATAAATAATGTTTTGGTTCAGCAAGTCGTTGGGCACGAGAAGTATGGTGCTGGACAAACTGATCGTTACACTCATACTTTCCAACTAAAAGACGTGTTAAAGGTTGTTGACTGCATTCAATACCCTTAGAACGCGCTTCGTGATCCTCTGATCTTGTTTCTCCTGAAGGATGAACCTAGGGTAGCTGAAACAAATTCTGTGCGGTTAGATCAAGATGTAACTAATTTCAGTTTCTTGGAAGCTGCTCTCAGTGTCATGTATGTGATGCCCTGTTTATTCTTTTCAGAATACCGCAAGTATGATCTCCTGATCGACTTTCAGCAGACCCGAGCCATCACTCTATCAGCAAGGATAGAAAGACGATCAGAAGGGCTTGGGGAATCCTTAAAGCTGATACTTTTTCATGATTGTCATCAATATATGACCTGACAATGACCAAAGTCGCTGAACTGATACTGACACAATCTCTAACGGATAACTGGCAGATCAAGCTCTGAAATACGTTAGTTTTTCTGAAGTATTTTGTGGGGTTTTTCTGTCTTTCCTGACAATGACTTAACTTACTTATCCACAAATTACCACGCACCTTAGGAAGAACCTAACATAGTTCGACCGGGGGCAGTATGCGTTTTATCGTATGCTGACGGCATGAAAAGGAAACTATTCGTTATAAGTCCGTGAATCTGAAAGTTTCGACGTAAAGACAAAAGTGTTTTTTACAGAGACATTTAAGGTTTTTCTCCCTTACCCTTCACTATGACTTTAAGTCGAAGCTGTCCAGAGTAATGCGCCCGGGTTGGACTGGGAATAACGCCATGCCTCGGAATAATCGGAAGTAGAACTAACAAACTACTAGACGCTATTTCGTTGAAACTCTGGTAGAGATGAAGGTGCCTTACAGGGGCACTGGAGTACTCGTAATATGATGCTGTGGGGGGTGGGTTTCCCACAAATTCACGGACACATAGTTAAGCCCGTATAGCCTTTTTCAAATTCTACCGGACTAATTCCGCCTAATGTCGAATGACGACGTTTC
>NZ_JAJAEO010000048.1 GCF_020447225.1 Methylophaga pinxianii
GGGTTCTACCCCGATTTTGCGGACACTTCAAAGAAGCCTGATAATGGGCAAAAGGAGTGTTTATGTCGAAGAGAAGAAAGTACAGTACTGAGTTCAAACATGGTGCTGTTGAACAAACCCGGCAGTCCGGTGTTAGCTGTGCCCAGATTGCACATGAACTGGGTATTGCCCCCAGTCTGCTGACTCGTTGGCGGCGTGAGGCTGATTCTGCTGGCCAGAAGGCCTTCAGTGGTACTGGCAGTCCTCGAGATGAAGAAGTTGCCCGCCTCAAACGCGAACTGGCCCGGGTGAAGAAGGAACGGGATTTTTTACGCGAAGCGGCAACGTTCTTTGCCAGGGAGTCGTCCTGAAATATCAGGCGATCCAACGTTGTCGCAGCGA
>NZ_JAJAEO010000040.1 GCF_020447225.1 Methylophaga pinxianii
TAAGACAGACCACGGTTAACGGTATCACAGCACATGACTGGTACAGTTTCATCGTAGTTTTGTTTTGGCTCATATTTCCATTTGATGGCGCCATCGTTGTTCAAATCCAGTGCGAAAACGATGTTAGGGAACGCTGTATGAACGTACATAGTGCCGTCGATGACCAGAGCATTACCTTCGTGGCCACGTAAAACACCTGTTGAGAAAGACCAAGCCATGTTCAAATCTTTGACGTTGTCTTTAGTGATTTGAGTCAGTTCGCTATAACGTTGGTTAGCATAGTTACCTGCAGGCATAACCCAGTTATTCGCATTTTTTTGCATATCGATGAGTTCATCAGCAGCGACCAGACCTGGTGC
>NZ_JAJAEO010000079.1 GCF_020447225.1 Methylophaga pinxianii
AAACAGGAATCAATAGTGCTCTGGCTTTAGCTAATCTCACCCAAACATCTATATCTGATAAAGCTATAGAATCAATTAATTCGCAAAAAACAGGAATTAATAGTGCTCTGGCTTTAGCTAATCTCACCCAAACATCTATATTTGATAAAGCTATAGAATCAATTAGTTCGCAAAAAATAGGAATTAATAATGCTCTGGCTTTAGCTAATCTCACTCAAACATCTACATTTCGGAAAGCAATAGAATCAATTAATTCTCAGCAAATGGGAATTAATAGTGCTCTTGGTTCTATAGCTAATTTTCTCGAAATGGACGATATGCTCAGTAGCTTTGCTTCATCTAGCGCTCGAATATTGAATGATCACAGTGCTTTATCAACTATTTTTGCATCAATGGAGAGAGCTGACTTTTCATCATTCAATTTTGAAAACATTGAAAATGAACTGACAACAGCGGCTAATGAATTTAAGAAAGCAGAAAATGTAAGTTCTTTAGCCACAAAAT
This sequence comes from Methylophaga pinxianii, assembly GCF_020447225.1. GTDB lineage: Bacteria > Pseudomonadota > Gammaproteobacteria > Nitrosococcales > Methylophagaceae > Methylophaga > Methylophaga pinxianii. The sequence continues at coordinate 505 of NZ_JAJAEO010000079.1, forward strand.
TTACTGCTCTACCCCCACTTTTTCAAGCTATATTTTTCTATATTCTGTTTCATGTTTTACAGCCAATTTTAACTAACATATCAGCCAACTTACTTACGCCAGTGGTTGAATCTTATTTGCAGGATAATAATCTAGCAGACAGGGAAAAAGTAAAACAGATTAAAGAAATCCCTTTATATATTAATGATGTAAATACTGAAGGGCTCCGATTTATAACTGCTAATAATGTAAGACTTAGATCTAAGCCTTCTACAAAATCTGAAATTCTTGACGAATTAGTATTAGGTCAGATAGTAACCATATTATCGAAAGACAGAAACTGGATCGAAGTAACGTATACATACGGAGATGGTGAAGTCATGTCGGGCTGGGTGTTTACAAGATATACAGCCAAGTTTGTAAGATAAAAGGTATCAAGGGCTCAGCCAACTTGAAAATATGAAAGACGAATGAAGAAATTATCACGACCAAGTGAGATCCGAAATGACGAGGAAATTGTTCTCTCGGTTCGGCGGTGGGTTAACACTTTTGTGATGGAAATGAATCTTTGCCCATTTGCTAAGTATGAGATGCTGAACAATCGGGTGCGCTTTGCTACCACAAGAGCGTAAGCGTTGACGCGTTACACCCTAGACAGCCTCGCTGACGGCTGATTGTCCAAGATCAATATTCCAGGGCAACAATTGCTCGACCTGGTTGATG
>NZ_JAJAEO010000054.1 GCF_020447225.1 Methylophaga pinxianii
TATTTGTCCAATAACTCACGAACTTCCATCTCGACCAGTTCAATCAGCTCAGCATCATCAACCATGTCGGCTTTGTTCAAGTAAACAATGATATAGGGAACGCCAACCTGACGTGACAGCAGAATGTGCTCACGGGTTTGGGGCATCGGGCCGTCAGCCGCATTCACCACCAAAATCGCGCCATCCATTTGGGCTGCACCCGTGATCATGTTTTTAACATAGTCAGCATGGCCTGGGCAGTCTACGTGAGCGTAGTGGCGATTTGGTGTTTCATACTCGACGTGTGCTGTCGCAATCGTGATGCCACGCTCTCTTTCTTCTGGTGCGTTATCAATATCCGCGTAATTTTTGAATTCGCCACCCGAGGCTTCTGCCATTACTTTCGTAATCGCTGCTGTCAGGGTAGTTTTACCGTGGTCAACGTGACCAATGGTGCCCACGTTTACGTGGGGTTTTGTACGTTCAAATTTTGCCTT
>NZ_JAJAEO010000023.1 GCF_020447225.1 Methylophaga pinxianii
CCTGGACGAGTGGATAGCCACCATCCCGAAGGGCCAAAAGGAAGTCTGGAGCGATCTGGTCAGGGCAGTGGGAAACTGGCGCGAAGAGACCATGACCTACTTCGAGACGGACATGCCCGTCACCAACGCTTACACGGAGTCCATCAACCGACTGGCCAAGGACAAGAACCGTGAAGGGCGCGGTTACTCCTTCGAGGTGATGCGGGCACGAATGCTCTACACCACGAAGCACAAGAAGAAGGCACCGACTGCGAAGGTCTCTCCTTTCTACAAGAAAACCATCGGTTACGGACTGCCGGAC
>NZ_JAJAEO010000052.1 GCF_020447225.1 Methylophaga pinxianii
TTGACCCAGAAAAAACCATGTCTATGCTGAAACCTGTTGGCAAAGATTCTTCATTGAAATCCTGGCAGGGTGACCAGTGGAAAATCGGTGGTGGTACTACCTGGGGCTGGTACTCTTATGATCCAGACTTGAACATGTTCTACTATGGTAACGGTAACCCATCTACCTGGAATCCGGTACAACGTCCAGGCGACAACAAATGGACAATGTCTTTATGGGGTCGTGATTTAGACACCGGTATGGCGAAATGGGTTTACCAAATGACGCCTTACGATGAGTGGGATTATGACGGCGTTAACGAAGTTATCCTGGTTGACCAAAAAGTGAAAGGCAAAATGCACAAAACTGCCGTCCACTTTGACCGTAACGGTTTCGGTTACACCATGGATCGTGAAACAGGTGAATTGTTGGTTGCTGAGAAATTTGACCCAGCAGTTAACTGGTCAAATGGCGT
>NZ_JAJAEO010000128.1 GCF_020447225.1 Methylophaga pinxianii
TTGTCTATCGGCGTTATCTTGACTATGGCATGTTTGATTCTCTGCGTGAGATGAAGTCAATGATCGCAGGCCAGCTTCATCTAAAAGGTATGGAAGATAACATCAAGCTTGGAGCTGGTGGTATCCGTGAAATCGAGTTCATTGGCCAAGTATTTCAGCTTATTTACGGTGGCCGTGATCGGCCTTTACAGCAACGTCCCATTCTGACAATTCTGGAATTATTGGCACAACGGAAGTTATTGTCAGGTTATGCCGTAAAAGCATTAAAAGATGCATATTATTTTCTACGAAGAACCGAGCACCGCATTCAGGCCTGGGCAGATCAACAAACTCATTTATTACCCAAAGACGAAGAGGCACGGGCACGATTGGCACTTAGCATGGGGTTTGAAAACTGGCCGATTTTTCTGCAAACGCTTAATGAACATCGTCAACAGGTACATGAGCATTTTGAACAATTACTCACGGCGCCCCAGGCAGAGGATGAAAGTACCGAAAGTATTGCATTGCTAACAGCCAGTGAAGCAGAAGTCATCGCCTACCTTGAAAAATGGGGATATCACGATCCTCAACAGGCACAGCAGACAATCGAAAAATTGTTAAACCTGCATGTGGTCAAAAATCTCAGTCATACCGGGCTAGGTCGGCTTAAAAAATTACTGCCTTTACTGGTGCAGGCGGCCGCTGGCACAAACGATCCAGATACCTGTCTGACTCGTATGATTCCGTTATTGGAATCAATCATGCGGCGTTCTGCCTATATGTCACTACTGGTGGAAAATACCTTGGCGTTATCCCAACTGGTCAAGCTCTGTGCAGCAAGTCCGTTGATCAGTCATCAATTAGCGCGTTACCCCGTATTGCTGGATGAATTGTTAGATCCGCGCTCGCTTTATGAAGTGCCTGGACGCGAACAGCAAAAAGCTTTATTACATCAGTTTTTATCGGTTGCTGACGAGACTGACCTCGAACAGCAAATGAATCTACTACGCGAATTTCGCCAAATTGCCACCTTGCATGTGGCGGCGGCTGATGTCACCGAAGTATTACCGCTGATGCGAGTGGGCGATCAATTAAGCGAGTTAGCCGAAATTCAATTAGAAAGAGCATTGCAATTGGCATGGCTGTACCTCACCAGTCGTCATGGTTTACCACCTAGGACAAATGAAAGTGATATGTCCACATGCGGCTTTAGTGTGATTGCTTATGGCAAGTTAGGTGGTTTAGAGCTGGGCTATGGTTCCGATCTGGACTTGGTTTTTGTATTTGATGATGCGCGTGAAGGCGTCACCAATGGGGATAAGCCTGTTGAATTAATGGTGTTTTATACCCGGTTGGCTCAACGCATGATTCATCTGTTAAATACGGTCACCTCGGGAGGCGTATTATACGAAGTGGATATGCGACTGCGACCTAGAGGAAATTCTGGTTTGTTGGTCAGTCCGATATCAGGTTTTGCCGATTATCAGCAAAATGAAGCCTGGACCTGGGAGCATCAGGCATTAGTGAGAGCGCGCTGTGTTGCCGGTGATCAAAAGTTGGCCGAGCAATTCAGTGACATTCGCCAACAAGTTTTGTCTAAACCCCGCACCGAAGCGGAATTGGCAAAAGAAGTCAGTGAAATGCGTCAAAAAATGCGCCAGCAATTGGACAAGTCTTCTGAGGGACAATTTGATCTCAAGCAAGGAATTGGTGGTATCACTGATATCGAATTTATGGTGCAATATGCGGTACTTGCCTGGTCATCAAGCTTGCCTGATCTGATGGTTTACACCGATAATATTAGAATTTTGGATGCATTAGTTACCACCGGCAAGCTTAGTCAGCAAGAGGGAACCATGCTTGCCGATGCCTATCGATATTATCGAAGTGAAGCAAATCATTGTGTCCTCCAGGAACAACCGGCACTGGTGCCGGTGGCGAAAGTGGCCGATTTTAAGCAACAAGTAAACATTATTTGGCAACGCTGGTTAAGCTAACGACCAGTTTGATATCAATTTAAGTCTCGAAAGTAGGTAATTATGGCAGCAGTAACAATGGCAGATCGTGATGGCGTTATCTGGTTAGATGGCGAATTTGTGCCTTGGCGTGAAGCGAAAGTCCATGTACTGACACATACCTTGCATTACGGTATGGGGGTTTTTGAAGGTGTTCGCGCATATAAAACGGATGCTGGAACCGCTATTTTCCGCTTGCAGGAACATACCGATCGGTTGTTCCGTAGCGCCAAGATTCTTGGTATGAAAATGCCTTTTGATAAAGCCACCTTAAACGAAGCGCAACGTGCAGTCGTTCGTGAGAATAATTTGGACTCAGCGTATATTCGTCCGATGTGTTTTTATGGCTCTGAAGGCATGGGTATCCGTGCGGATAATCTGAACACACATGTAATGGTTGCCGCCTGGAGCTGGGGTTCCTATCTGGGTGAAGAAAATATGACGCGTGGCATCCGTATCAAAACGTCTTCATTTACCCGCCACCATGTCAACATCACCATGTGTAAAGCTAAAGCCAACGGCAACTACATGAATTCAATGATGGCATTACAAGAAGCCGTTAATGATGGTTATGACGAAGCACTTTTATTGGATGCCAATGGTTTTGTCACCGAAGGCAGCGGCGAAAACTTTTTTATGGTGCGTGATGGTGTTCTCTACACGCCTGAACTGACATCAGCACTGGAAGGTATTACCCGTGACACCGTAATGCGTCTGGCCAATGATATTGGTTTGAAAGTGATTGAAAAACGCATCACACGGGATGAAGTTTACATCTGCGATGAAGCCTTTTTTACTGGAACGGCAGCGGAAGTCACGCCAATTCGCGAATTGGATAACCGTCCCATCGGTGAAGGCAAGCGCGGACCTATAACGGAACAACTGCAGAGCATGTATTTTGATCAGGTTTATGGTCGCAGTGAATATTATCGTGACTGGAATACGCTGGTTAAAGCATAAGCAAATTATCGTTAACGTAATAACAAAGAGGTTAGTACCAAATGGCAGGTCATAGTAAGTGGGCGAATATCCAGCATAGAAAAGGTGCGCAAGATGCCAAACGCGGCAAACTGTTTACCCGGCTGATTCGTGAGATTACTGTTGCTGCCAGAATGGGGGGCAGTGATCCTGCAACTAACCCGCGGTTACGTGCTGCCATCGATAAAGCATTGGGCAGCAATATGACCAAAGATGTTATCGAACGAGCCTCTAAGCGTGGTGCAGGGGAACTGGAAGGTGCTGCGTACGAAGAGGTACGTTACGAAGGTTATGGGCCAAATGGCATAGCCATTATGGTTGATTGTATGACGGATAACCGTAACCGTACGGTTGCTGAAGTCCGTCATGTTTTCAGTAAACGTGGTGGAAACATGGGGACGGATGGCTGCGTGGCCTTTATGTTTAATCAAAAAGGGATCATCAGTCTGGCGCCGGGTGTGGATGAAGACGCGGTCATGGAAGTGGCCTTGGAAGCGGGTGCAGAAGATATTGTCACCCATGACGACGGTTCCATAGATGTGTTTACTACCCCGGATGAGTATGCTGCTGTTAAAGATGCCTTGGATGCAGCAGGCTTTGAGGTGCAATCCGCCGAGGTCACCATGCACCCTGACAATACAGTCAGCCTGGAATTGGATGACGCACAAAAAGCCATTGCCATGATTGATGCTTTTGAAGAGCTGGATGATGTTCAACAGGTCTATTCAAATGCAGACTTCTCAGACGAGGTTATGGCGCAGCTGGGTAGCTGATTGCCAACATTATGGCGCGCATTCTTGGTGTGGATCCTGGTTCTCGAAAAACCGGTTTTGGCATCATAGAGCTTGATGGTAAACAAATCAAACACGTTATTAATGGCCGATTGTTGGTTGGTGATGGCGAGTTTGCGGATCGTCTGAAACAAATTTTTGATGGACTGACTGATCTGATCCAACGTTATCAGCCTGACATTATGGCCATCGAACAGGTGTTTTTACATAAAAATGCTGACTCTGCGCTGAAGCTCGGTCAGGCACGAGGCGCTGCCATATGTGCAGCAGTCAATCAGCAGTTAAAAGTTCATGAATATTCCGCAACACAAATAAAAAAAGCCGTCGTTGGTAATGGACATGCCAAAAAAGAACAAGTCCAGTATATGATGTCAGTCATGTTGCAATTAAAAGAAATTCCCATGGAAGATGCCGCAGATGCCTTGGCCTGCGCAATTACCCATGCAAACCATGCCGCATTGGATAGCTTAACCAATAAACTTCCCGCAGGAATGCGGATCAGTCGTCGTCGAGGAGGACGTTACAGCCGATGATTGGTCGACTTACTGGAATTATTATTGAAAAACAGCCACCCGAATTAGTGCTTGATGTGCAAGGTGTTGGTTATGAAGTGTCAGCGCCGATGTCCACTTTTGTAAATTTGCCTCCGCTTAACCAGAAGGTGAGTTTATATACCCATTTAGTTGTGCGCGAAGATGCCCAATTATTGTATGGTTTTGCTACTAGTCGTGAACGATTATTATTCCGCAGTTTACTTAAGGTGAACGGAGTGGGAGCAAAACTGGCATTGACGATTTTATCCGGTAGCGATGTTGATAGCTTTGCCCGAAGTGTGCAGGAAGGTGATGCCGCCAGTTTGACGCGACTGCCCGGTGTCGGTAAAAAGACAGCAGAACGACTGATTATTGAGATGCGCGACAGACTGAAAGAAGTTGGTTCTGCGATGGGTCTTGATGAGCAAATTACTACGAATATGCCGAGTAGTAGCGGTGCCCGAAAAGAAGCACTGGAAGCTTTGATCGCTTTAGGGTATAAAGCCGCCGAAGCAGACAGAATGATTCGTAGTTTTGATGCGCAAGATATGACAACCGAACAAATCATCAGACAGGCTTTGCAGCGTAACTAACTATGGATGACCGTTTTATTTCTCCGCAAACGCTGAACGATGATGACAGGGTGGATCGTGCTATTCGTCCACTTAGTTTGCAGGACTATATTGGACAACCTGTGGTTCGTGAGCAGATGGAATTATTTGTCTCTGCTGCCCGCAAACGCAAAGAAGCATTGGACCACACGCTTATTTTTGGGCCGCCGGGATTAGGAAAAACCACTTTAGCCCATATTATTGCCCATGAAATGGGGGTGAATTTAAGACAAACTTCAGGCCCGGTTTTAGAGCGTCCGGGTGATTTGGCTGCATTGTTAACGAACCTTGAACCGAATGATGTATTGTTTGTCGATGAAATACACCGGTTGAGTCCGGTAGTGGAAGAAGTGCTGTACCCCGCAATGGAAGATTACCAGATCGATATTATGATCGGGGAGGGGCCCGCAGCACGTTCGATAAAGTTGGATCTTGAACCATTTACCTTGGTCGGAGCGACAACCCGGGCAGGTTCTTTAACCTCGCCGCTACGAGATCGTTTTGGCATAGTTCAGCGGCTGGAATTTTATAATGTTGCTGATTTAAGTACGATTGTGCAACGAAGTGCACGTATTTTAGGTGTGACACTGGATCTGAACGGAGCTGGTGAAATCGCCCATCGTTCACGAGGTACCCCTCGGATTGCCAACAGGTTATTACGCCGGGTCAGAGATTATGCTGAAGTTCGCTTTGATGGTTTAGTTACAGCAGAAATTGCTCGCCAGGCACTGGACTTGCTGGATGTCGATAAGTTTGGTTTTGATATGTTAGACCGGAAATTGTTATTGGCCATCATTGAAAAGTTTTCCGGCGGCCCGGTTGGGCTGGATAATTTGGCGGCAGCAATTGGCGAAGAGCGTGGCACTATTGAAGATGTCATTGAACCGTTTTTGATTCAGGAAGGCTTTATCATGCGGACGCCGCGAGGAAGGATTGCCACGAAAAGAGCCTTTTTGCATTTGGGACTGACACCCGATTTAGAGCTGACAGGTGATTAATGCAGTCTTTTGATTGGCCGGTAAGAGTCTATTATGAGGATACAGATAGTGGTGGCGTGGTATATCACGCAAATTATCTGAAATTTATGGAGCGGGCGCGCACAGAGTGGTTGCGTCAGCTTGGTTTTGAACAAAATATTTTAAAAGACGAATATAACTGTTTGTTTGCAGTCCATTCGATGCAACTCAATTTTCGTCGTCCAGCAAGATTTAATGATGCCCTGGTAATTCGATCTGAAATGACACAAACGAGCGGTGCAAGCATGCAGTTTGAACAATCAGTGCTGCGTGATGATGAACTGTTATGCAGCGCATCGGTCAGAGTGGCCTGTTTGGATGCTCTGCGTTTTAAACCGTGCCCTATACCTTCTTTTATTTTGACGGAGATGCAATGTGAATGCTGATCTATCCTTGATGACCCTGATATCTGAAGCCAGTCTACTGGTTAAGATTGTGATGCTGATTTTGTTGCTGATATCAGTGTATTCCTGGACCATTATTTTCAAAAAACGCAGCGAGCTTGCAGTGGCGAGACGTGATGCAGATTTGTTTGAAGATAAATTCTGGTCAGGCAATGAATTAAACCGACTTTATGAAGACATCACTGCCAGACCACACACCGGGCGTGGCATGGAAGGTATTTTTGAGGCTGGATTTAAAGAGTTTGTGCGACTGAAAAAAACATCCACTGACTCCACCTATGTTTTGGAAGGTACTCAACGGGTAATGCGTATTTCATTATCCAGAGAGATGGATGAACTGGAAGTTTCATTACCCTTTCTGGCGACAGCCGGCTCAACCAGCCCTTACATTGGTCTATTTGGAACGGTCTGGGGTATTATGAATTCATTCCGTGCTTTAGGTGAGGTTCAACAAGCAACGCTTGCCATGGTGGCGCCCGGTATTGCTGAGGCATTGATTGCAACAGCGATGGGCTTGTTTGCGGCTATTCCCGCAGTTGTAGCCTATAACCGCTATTCACATGAAGTTGAGAGATTAATTAGTCGGTATGATAATTTCGTTGAAGAGTTCTCTTCAATTCTGCAACGGCAACAAGGTTAATAACGGAGCCAACTATGGCGCTTTATAAACAACACCGCCAACGTCGCAAGCCTATGGCAGAAATTAACGTCGTTCCGTATATCGACGTGATGTTGGTGCTTTTGATCATTTTTATGATTACGGCACCTATGCTGACGCAAGGCGTACAGGTTGATTTACCAAGTGCGGATGCCAATCCGGTTGAGGCACCTGAAAACCTTGAACCCCTGGTGATTTCGGTTGACTCTGAAGGTTCATATTATGCCTCAGTCGGAGATAACCAGGATCAGAGTATTGGTGCTCAGGAGCTGGTTGCCAGGGTTTCAGCCGTATTACGTCGCAACCCCCAAACTCCGGTGATGGTGAAAGGGGATAGTTCGGCAAGTTATGGACAAGTAGTAGGCGCTATGGCTTTATTGCAAAAAGCTGGAGTACCTAATGTTGGTTTGATTACTCAACGTCCGGAAACGGAAACACAGTAATTAAGATGAAACATTCAATTGTGCAAAATTTAATTGCCGGTGGCGCATCCACAATACTGCATGTATTGTTGGTGTTGTTATTGATTTTCAGTTTCGAAATGCCTACTGAGATACGGCAGTTTGGCCAACCGGAAGTGGAAATCGTGCAAGCGACGGTGATTGATGAAGATCTGGTTTTAGAAGAAATGGCTCGGTTGCAGGAAGCAGAAGATAAACAGCGTGCAGCCGAAGAAGAACGTCAGCAAAAACTCGATGAACAACTGGAAAAGTCACAACAAGAACTTGCTCGCCAAGAGCAGGAACTGCTCGATATGCAAGAGCGTGCGAAGCTGGAGGCTGAAAAACGCAAACAGGAAGCAGAGCAAGAGCAACAACGCCTAAAACAAGAAGCCGAAAAAGAACAGCAACGCTTAAAAGAACTGGAACAGCAACGTATCGAGCAGGAAGAAGCGCGTAAACAGGCCGAGTTAGAGCGTCAGAAAGCAGAAGCGGCTAAACAACAGGCAGAGGCTGAACGCAAAGCAGCTGAACAAGCTAAACAAAAAGCTGAAGCTGAGCGCGAAGCGGCTGAAAAGGCCAGAGAAGCTGCTGAAGCAAAGCGTAAAGCCGAAGAAGAAGCTCAGCGTAAAGCCCAAGAAGAGGCCAAACGTAAAGCTGAGGAAGAAGCTAAACGCAAAGCGGAAGAAGAGGCTAAGCGAAAGGAAGCTGAAGCTAAACGTAAAGCTGAAGAAGAAGCCAAGCGCAAAGCCGCCGAAGAAGAAGCTAAGCGCAAAGCTGAGGCTAAACGGCTAGCCGAAGCAAAAGCGAGAGCTGAAGCGGAAGCATCGCTGCAAAGGCAGCTTGATGCAGAAGCGAAACAACGTACACAGAAACGAATCGCGGGAATTTTGGATACCTATGGTTTGCAAATTCAACAGAGAATCACACGGTATTGGACCAAACCAGCGAATGCCCAAACAGGCTTGCTTGTTACCTTGGAAGTCAAACTTATTCCAGGTGGCGATATTCGTAGTGTAAGAGTCATAAAAAGCAGTGGCAGTGAGATTTTTGATCGTTCTGCTGAAAACGCTGTATACAAGGCAGCTCCAATGCCAATGCCTTCAGATCCTGATGCAGCACAAAAGATCATTAGTGAAGGCATTGAAATATACTTTAAACCTGAATGAGAGAAGCAGATATGGCCATGAGATTAATTCGTTCGCTCGCCTTAGTGGCTGTTTTTTTTATGCCTTTTCAGGCATTTGCCGTTTTGAAAGTAGAAATTACCGGCGGGTCGGATAGTGCGCTGCCGATAGCCATTGTGCCTTTTGGTGCGGAAGGACAGAAGGCGCCTGAGGATATCAGCAGTATCATTCGTAATGATCTGGAAAGTAGTGGACGTTTTGCGCCACTGGATAATCAGGATTTGGTTTCAAGACCTACTGAGCAATCACAGGTAAACTTTGCTGATTGGCGATTGTTGCGTTCTGAAGGCTTGGTGATCGGGAAAATTTCTAGTCAAGATGGCGAGAATTATCAGGTTCAGTTTCAGCTCTTTGATGTATACCGTGGACAGCAATTAGCTGGAAAACGTTATCAGGTTCCGGCCTCAGGTCTGCGTGCATTGGGACATCAGATTGCCGATGTGATTTATGAAACGTTGACTGGCGAGAAAGGTATCTTTTCTACCAGACTGGCATTTGTCACTCAAATCACTGCTGGTGATGGAAAAAAACGTTTTGCTTTACAGATTTCTGATGCTGATGGAGCAAATCCTCGCACCGTATTACAATCTACTCAACCGATTATGTCGCCATCTTGGGCACCGGACGGTGATCAATTATCTTATGTATCGTTTGAAAATGGTAAAACCGAAGTCTTTGTCCAGCAATTACTCAGTGGTCAACGTAAATCCGTTGCCTCATTTGAAGGGATAAACAGTGCACCGGCCTGGTCGCCAGATGGAAGAAAGCTGGCTTTGACACTGTCTAGAAATGGCAATCCAGAAATCTATGTATTGGAGCTGGCGAATGGGGATTTAATTCGCGTTACAAATAATGCTCAGGCTATCGATACCGAAGCGGTTTGGTCGCGGGATGGAAATGATATCTACTTTACTTCTGATCGTGGTGGTAGACCACAAATCTACAAAGTTTCAGCAAACGGTGGTAGAGCCGAGCGAATTAGTTTTGAAGGAAATTACAATGCTTCTCCTGATTTATCCCCAGATGGAAGCAAGCTGGCCATGGTGCATGGTACCAATGGCGGGTTCTATATTGCTGTACAGGATTTGAAAACTGGATCTATGCAAGTTCTGACTGAATCAGGACGGGCTGAATCGCCGAGTTTTGCGCCGAATGGTCAAATGATCCTGTATGCTACTGAGCAAAAAGGTAGCGGTGTATTAGCTGCTGTCTCTGTTGATGGCCGGATCCATCAACGTTTGAGCGAATCCGGAACTGTTGTGCGTGAACCAGCATGGTCTCCGCTGAAAAAATAATTTATGTCAGGAGTGTTTGTTATGAATCGTTATAAATTCTCGGCTCTGCTTGTTGCATTGTTTTTACTCAATGCTTGTAGCGGGAATGCCACAAAAGATGGTACAGATGACGTTTTGGTTGAAGAGCGTAATGGCGCATCAACTTCAGGTGTTTCTGGTGATGGTGTTAATGGTAGTGATCTGGGTGCTGAAGCCAGTGTAATTGTGGGGGAAGATGGTTATACAGGAAGCGAATTGAATGATCCTTCTAACCCATTATCAAACCGGGTAATTTACTTTGACTACGATAGTGCAAGTGTTAGACCTCAAGATCAATCAATCGTAGAAGCCCATGCAGCTTATCTGGGTAAAAATCCTAATTTAACCGTGCGTTTGGAAGGACATACTGATGAGCGTGGCTCACGTGAGTATAACCTTGCTTTAGGTGAACGCCGTGCATTATCGATTCGTCAATTATTGATGTTGCAAGGTGCAAGTGCACAACAGTTCAGAGTGACAAGTTTTGGTGAGGAACGTCCTGCGGTTGATGGTAGTGATGAATCTGCATGGTCTCAAAATCGCCGAGTTGAAATAATTTATATTGGTCGTTGATATGCCTTTTAAAAAGCAAAAACAACTTGTATTAGCTTTAATGGTGGGCGTCGTCATGACGCCCTCTGTTTCTTGGGCTGAACAGGAATCAATAGAAGCACGTATGGATCGGCTTGAGCGAATCATACAAGGACAGGGATTAACATCATTACTTACCCAGGTTGATCAGTTGCAACGCGAGATTCAGCGATTGAATGGCACAAATGAAGAGCTGAATCATAAGATCGACCAGTTGCAACAACGACAGCGTGAACAGTATCTGGATTTGGATCAACGGATCACAGAAATTAAGCAGCAATCGGCGGTAGCTCAATCACCTGCTGCTGATAATTCAACTCCGATGATGAATGATTCCATTGATTCAGAATTAGCCGACAGTGCTCCGCAGTCTCCCGCATCAGAACAAAGTGAAGGTGCTGTAGATACTCTCGCCCCCGTAGCAGTTGAAAGCGGCGAAGCAGCATATCAAGCAGCATTGCAGGATTTACGTGGTGGCCGTTATCAGGAAGCGTTAGCAGCCTTAGGTGAATTTCCACAAAATTATCCTAACAGCACTTATTTACCCAATGTCTATTACTGGCAAGGTGAAGCGCATTACGTATTACGCGAGTTTGATAAAGCAATTAATGCTTTTGATAAGGTCCTGTCCAGTTACCCGGATAGCAATAAGGTTTCAGATGCTTTACTAAAACGTGGTTTCAGTGAGTATGAAACGGGTGATGCGGTTAAGGCTGAGGCGACGCTAAACCAGGTTATTCAACAATATCCTGATTCATCTGCTTCACGTTTGGCTCGAGTCCGCCTGGATCGTATCCAGCAAAATGCACAATAAATATTTTTTTGTAGACCGCGCAGATGGCCCAATGTCGAATTACCGAGATTTTCTATTCATTACAAGGTGAAACCAGAACTGTCGGACTACCTACAGTCTTCGTCCGACTCACTGGTTGTCCATTACGTTGTGGCTATTGTGATACTGCCTACGCTTTTCACGGCGGTACAAAAATGGAAATTAGTGACATTGTTGCCAAGGTAAAAAGTTATTACCCTCGGTATGTTACGGTGACAGGTGGTGAACCGTTGGCGCAAAATTCCTGTCGTGAATTATTAACTGCCTTATGCGATCTTGATGTGGAAGTCTCATTGGAAACCAGTGGCGCTATGGACATCAGTGGTGTTGATTCTCGTGTGATACGTGTGATGGATTTAAAAACTCCAGCATCTGGTGAAGTTTCCAAAAACCGCTATAGCAATATCGACCTGTTAAACCAGCAGGATCAGATTAAATTCGTTATCTGCAATCGAGACGATTATGATTGGGCTCGCGAGCAATTATCATTATTTAGTTTGATAAACCGCTGTGAAGTTTTGTTTTCTCCTGTTCATGGCGAGTTAACACCCAAAGATTTAGCGGAATGGATAATCGCCGATAATCTCCCGGTAAGAATGCAAATTCAATTACATAAATATTTATGGAACGATGCTCAAGGGCGATGAAGAAGCGCGCTGTCATATTACTTTCAGGTGGACTGGATTCTGTAACGGCATTGGCTATTGCAAAATCTGAAGGGTATGACTGTTACAGTATCAGCTTTGATTATGGTCAACGCCATAAAACGGAACTCCTGGCAGCGGAACACCTTGCCCATGAAACAGGTGTCGTTTCTCATAAAGTCATTCAAATAGATCTTCGCTCAATTGGTGGGTCGGCATTAACAGATGATATTGATGTGCCTGAAACTGAACAGCAAGGTATTCCGATCACCTACGTCCCAGCAAGGAATACGATATTTTTATCCATCGCGCTTGGCTGGGCCGAAGTGATCAATGCTGAAGCTATTTTTGTTGGAGTAAATGCAGTTGATTACTCTGGCTATCCAGATTGTCGACCTGAATTTATTGATGCTTTCGAAAAACTTGCCAACCTGGCAACCAAATCGGCAGTTGAAGGTAGCGCTATATATATAAGAGCGCCGTTAATGAATCTTTCAAAGTCAGAAATCGTCAAGCAAGGAACAGCACTGGGGATTGATTACAGTGAAACTATCTCTTGCTATCAAGCTGATGCGCAAGGTCGCGCCTGTGGTCAATGTGATTCCTGTCGATTTAGGCGGCAAGGTTTCCTTGATGCAAATCTGATGGATCCTACTCGTTACCAATAAGTAATTGTTTCTTGGTAAAAATCAGTCTAATGTTGCAAGCCCCAGCCTAGATACAGTGGTATAGAGATAAAAATATTGTCCACTGGGGTTGTCATTTTTATCAAGTATAGTATTATGTCGCGCTTGGTTTGGGCCGTTAGCTCAGTTGGTAGAGCACCGGACTTTTAATCCGATGGTCCTGCGTTCGAGTCGCAGACGGCCCACCATTTTTTCCGCAAGATTTCAGTTTTATTCTAGTTTCATAATTCTGTAATAATTGTTGTTGACAGCTCGGCGAGTGGCTGTATAATTCTCGCTTCTTTGCAGGACGACAAGAACTGCAAGCTCTTTAAAAAACTGGTATCAAGTAATTTGTGTGGGTACTTGCGTT
>NZ_JAJAEO010000161.1 GCF_020447225.1 Methylophaga pinxianii
CTCACTGAATTACATGTCGCCAGTTGAATATGCAAAACAGGCCGCATAAAGTAACCAAATCTCATCAAGGGATTGGTACTAACTCAGGGGAAAGGTCAGTCAGAGAATGAAGATGAAAATTCCTTACTGCTGACAAGTGTAAAGTTTTCATCCATCAGGTCGAATATATTGGCACAGCTCTTCTTTAGAACAGCAAGGTAGTTGCCAGTCTCAATGATCAATATAAATGCATAAACCGTGTCTTCGAAATCATCGTCCAAGAAGTAAACTGGCCGATTAGAAGGAAACACTCTGACCGAATAGACAAAACTTAAATTTAGATCATCTACATTCCTTTCCTGCCTAAATTGATCAATTACAAATTCACTATCGGGATTCATATTATCAGAGGCAGTGTCGATGATACTTCTAACTAATTCATCCTCTACAGGCTCATCGACTCTGTAAAATTGTGCATTCTTAGTCAATCTGAGTCTTTCTGGCACTATCCTGCCTCCTTCCTAACAATATAAATGAGGTCTGCGACCTCATAATAATTATTAACGTGAATGGGTCATAATTATGCCGAACCAAATTCGCGTCAAATAATGCTATGAAATAGTTAATTTTATTCAGGTGGATTTTTACCGATTTCATTAATCGTGAATGATTTACGATTAATTTTCTGCCTGAGCAGGCTTGGAATAGTGATGTGAGTTGAATATCCATATCGGTCTCAAAAACGTGAGATGGCTCACAATTTATAGTTTTTTCAAGATCAGCACAAGTATCTGATTTGTTTGGAGTAAAGCATGGCAAAGTCGATATTCAACACACGCATCACGCCATATTCCAAAAATATCTGCCCTACGTGGCTCTGTGGTTAACCTCAAAAGCGGTTGCATCCAAAGATGTATTTTCAAAAACTCATCGGCACATTGTTTGTAATGAGAGGCCGGGCCCGGTTGATGAAAAGCCTAGCCAGTTTTTTCGCCTGAGTTAGGCAATTAAATATCCACTTCTTCAAACAGTTCTGGCACTTCGGCATCCCAGCCGAATTTTTCGGTGATGTGTTTACGCATGGTGTCGCTGGCGACTAATTCGCCGTGGGTGACGTAGACTTTATCCGGCTTGAGATTGCCCTGCCCTAACCAGGTCAGAATTTCGTTGTAGTCACCATGGGCAGACATGGAATCCAGATTATGGATTTCGGCTTTTACTGGCCAGTAAGCACCATGGATTTTGACGGATTGGGCCCCATTTACCAACGCATCACCACGGGTGCCAGGGGCTTGGAAGCCCGCGAAGACAATACTGTTGCGTGGATTCGGTAATAAGGTTTTAAGGTGATGCAGCACTCGACCGCCGGAGGCCATACCGCTGGCCGATACAATCACACATGGATAGCGCATGGTATCCAGTTCGATGGCTTCTTCTACGGTGCGGATGTACTGAGTTTGATCATCAATCAGCGCGCACTGGCTTTGATCCAGCTTATGTTCTTTGTGGTGTTTGATGAAAGCTTCAGTGGCCTTGATAGCCATCGGGCTGTTCAGGTAGACCGGCAATTCGGGGATCTTGCCTTCTCCCATGAGTTTATGCACCACATACAGCAGCATTTGTGCTCGGCCCACGGCAAAGGCTGGCATCAGCGTGATACCACCACGAGCTGCGGTTTTAGTAATGATTTCTGCCAGTACAGCTTCGGGATCTGATTCACCATGGAGGCGATCACCGTAGGTGGATTCACATACCAGTACATCTGCGTGCTGCAGTGGTTCGGGCGGTCGCATGATAATGTCGTTTTGTCGTCCCACATCACCCGAAAATACCACTGTTCGGTCTGAGCCTTTGTGATGAACATGCACACAGGATGAGCCCAGAATATGTCCCGCGGGGGTAAAGCTGACTTCAAAGCCTTTTACCGGCTCAAATATTTCGTGGTAATGCAGGGATTCGAAATGTTTTAAGGCTTCTCTGGCGTCTTTTTCGGTAAATAGCGGTTCAGGATTTTTGTGTTTTGAGAACTTCTTACGTGCAGCATATTTGGCATCTTCTTCTTGCAGATAACCAGCATCTGGCAGCAGCACATTACACAGCTCGTGTGTGGCCTGAGTGCAGTAGATTTTGCCTTTGAAACCGTTTTTTACCAGCGCTGGCAAATAGCCGGAATGATCTATATGAGCATGGGTGAGTACCACGGCATTGATGGTTGAAGGATCGACCGGAAACGGTGCCCAGTTACGCCGCCGCAAGGTTTTCACCCCTTGATACAAACCACAGTCCACCAGTAATCGGTGGTTATCATCAGAAAGCAGGTAGCGGGAACCGGTTACTGTGTTTGTACCACCGAGAAAGCGAAGTTTCATGTACGTTTGATCCTTGTCTGGCAATTGCTGTTAGCTAATGAACAAGTTTACTGTGATTAAGCTTATTAACTTTTGATATGGGTCAAATCTTTGGTGAACACCTTTTTCTCAATTTATACGCCAAACAGTAATCATGATAAAACTGTTTTCCGTATTACCACTTTCTTAAACTCGCCGGATATTGATCATATTGATGCAGATTAAGTGTGAATCTATTGATATGTAGTACCGTCTAATTGAAACAGCATTTACTTGTTGTGATACTAGAGCGTGGTTATTTAACTTCATCTGTTCTGGCTAAATCCAGAAATCAAAGCGTTTCAGCCTTCTATTACTGCAAGATAGATGTTCTCTTTAATAACCTTAAGGAATCAACATCATGACACTACAGCAAATAAATCAACAAAAATCAGCTAGCATTTCGACGCTTATTGCCGCTTCTTTGCAGCTCTCTAAAGACGAAGACAAAGAAGAGAAAAAATCGCCTCAAGTTCCGGATCCTTCGGAAGGCACTTATCAGCCGGCAGATGACCCGGATGATGATAAACAGAAAGAGGCCGAAAAAGCGCCTCCTATGCCGCAGCCTCCCGCTTGAGTGCTAACAATAGAAATAAAAAAAAAGGCCCAGTTTTAGTTCTAAAACCGGGCCTTTTTATTTAGCTAATATGAATTAGTGATGATGATGGTGATGTTCACCTGTGCCATCCACCACTTTTACAAACGGTGCCGGGTATTGCAGTAGGGATTGTCCATGGCCAGCATGAGCAGAATGATCCATTTCATCCGCTTTGTCCGTCATATCCATTTGCTGATCATGCTGATGTTGATGGGCTTTCGCGTGATCATGTTCAGCAGAAGGTTCTGGTTTTTTCTTGGGCTGATCTTGCTGATATTCTTCGTCCAGCTCTTCCACATCTTCCATCATATCGATCACGCCTTCCGGAGCAGGTTCTTCTGGCATGGTCTTTTTGGCTGGTTCGGTTTCCGCAATCTGATCCCATTGTAATTCACCAGATTCACATTTTTGGGTGACAGGAAAATACAGCACACTGGTCGCACCAACGCCAACACGGCCCCGGAAGATAAATTCATCAAAATGATTATCGCTTAATGTATTTCCCGACCAGGTAATTTGTCTGACGGCTTCGGTTATTTCGATACCATCGCGAAAGAACGGCCGTTCGATCGGCTTTTTCACAATTTCCACCTGCCAGCCAGCTTTGGGCATTGGTTGGGTAAATTGCAGTCCTTCAGGAATATCTACAGTAATCGCTGTGGTCGCAGAAGCATCACAGCCTTGGGTAACAGTCAGCACACCTTTATAGTAGCTGCCACTTTCGGCTTCTGTTTGTTCCAGCATGACATGTGCATTTGCCAAACCTGGAATCAGCATCGCCAAATAGAGAAGTTTTGTTTTCATATTTTCCACCTTAGCCGTGGGCGAGATAACGCCCACAAATGAATAATCAGATCAATATGTTACTTAAGCATATCGCGAATATTGGATAAATGGGCTTTGCCACGCTCTTTTCGTTCTTCTGGATCAACCTGTGTTTTTTCGGTCATCCAAATCAAATCTTCTGGTGGTAACTCTCGAAGGAAACGACTTTCTTCACAATCCACCTTTTCGCCATAACGCTTACGGGTGTTTGCCAGTGTCATGACCAGGCTGCGTTGCGCCCTTGTAATGCCAACATACGCAAGACGGCGCTCTTCTTCAATGGAGTCTTCTTCGATACTGGTGCGATGCGGCAGAATTTCCTCTTCCATACCGACAATAAATACATGTGGAAACTCCAGTCCTTTTGCCGCATGTAACGTCATTAAATGTACTGCATCCGCCTGATTTTCATCAGCCTGCCGATCCATAATATCCATCAGCGTTAAACGGGCAGCAATATCGCCAATCGATTTTTCTTCGGTATCCTGATCAATCATTCGTTCGATCCAACCGACCAGCTCATCAACATTTTCCATGCGGCGATTGGCTTTATTGGGATCGCCACTGACTTCTTCCAGCCAACCACGGTAATTGATTTCCTCAATCATATCCTTGATGGCATCGAGCAGATTGCCACGGGCAGCGCGATCAGCAATATCAATTAGCCAGCGGGTAAAGATTTCCAAGTTCTGCACAGATTTAGCCGGCAGGCTTTCGGCGAGTCCCATTTCAAAGCAGGCACCGAACATGCTGGTGTTACGTTTGGCTGCGTATTCACCCAGTGCCTGTAATGTAGATGAACCAATACCGCGACGAGGGGTATTTATGACCCGTAAAAAAGCATTATCGTCATCCTGATTGGCCAGCAGACGCAGATAGGCCATGATGTCTTTGACTTCGACCCGTGAGAAAAACGAGGTGCCACCGGTCAAAAAATACGGCACATTATGTTCACGTAAGACTTTTTCCAACGAGCGGGATTGATGATTGCTGCGATACAGAATCGCATAATCCTTGAAACTCGCCTGATGTTTGAGCTTGTGATAGAGCAGTTCGGAAATGACTTTTTCCGATTCATGCTCATCATCACGACAACCAATAACCCGAATCGCATCACCCTCACCCATCGCGCTCCACAGTTTCTTTTCAAAAATATGGGGGTTATGACTTATTAATGTGTTGGCAACACGCAGAATACGGCCCATCGAACGATAATTCTGTTCAAGTTTGATCAATTTTAATCGGGGAAAATCCGTTTGCAGTTGCACCAGATTTTCGGGTCGGGCACCACGCCAGGAATAAACTGATTGATCATCGTCCCCTACCACGGTGAGCTTTTCACGGATGCCGACCAATTGTTTGACCAGTTCGTACTGACAGCCATTGGTATCCTGGTATTCATCGACCAGCAGATAATGGATTTTCGCCTGCCATTTCTGCAAAACATCACGATGTTCACGAAACAGAAGCACCGGTTTTAAAATCAGATCATCAAAATCCACGGCGTTATAGGCCTGCAAAGCCTGCACATAACGTGGATAGACCTTGGCAGCAAATTCTTCCTGGGCACCATCGGCTATCTGGGCGGCTTGCTCGGGCAGGATCAACTGGTTTTTCCAGTTGGAAATCATGTTTTGCACTTCCTGAGCATGATCGCTGTCGGCGGCAAAATCCCGCCCCATCAAATCGCGAAACACGGCCAGTGAATCCTGGGCATCAAAAATAGAAAAACCGGGGCGATAACCTAATGATTTACCATCACGACGCAGAATGTTCAAACCAAGCGTATGGAATGTTGAGACCATCAGACCACGTGCTGAAGCCTGTCGGGTAGACATCAGATCAGAAACCCGTTCTTTCATTTCACGAGCCGCTTTATTGGTAAAGGTTACGGCGGCGATATTGCTGGCTTTGATGCCGCATTGCTCGATTAGATAGGCAATCTTACGGGTAATCACCCGCGTCTTGCCACTGCCGGCACCGGCTAATACTAACAACGGTCCATCGATGTAACGCACAGCTTCCCGCTGTTGCGGATTGAGATCTTTCACTAAATATTAATTCGCTGTGTCGAGGCGTCGATAGCCGATGGCTTCTGTTAAATGAACTGTTTGAATGGTGGATGAACCGGCCAAATCCGCAATGGTGCGGGCAACTTTTAAAATACGATGATAGGCCCGAGCCGATAGTCCAAAACGGCTGATGGCATTTTCTACTAATTGAAAATCCTGATCTGACAAGGTGCAAAAAACCTCTAGTTCTTTATGTTGCAGGGACGCATTGGCTTTGGAGGCACGTTCCAGTTGAATCTGTCGCGCTTGAATAACCCGCTGCCGAACCACTTCACTGGACTCCGGTGGCACATCATCAGGCTTAGGCCGCAACAGTTTTTTATCCACTGCCGGCACCTCCATCAACATATCAATGCGATCCAATAACGGGCCGGAGATCTTACCACGGTAACGCCTGACTTGCTCCTCTGTGCAATAACATCTTGCCTGCCCCAGATAACCGCATGGGCAGGGATTCATTGCGGCAACCAATTGAAATCGTGAAGGAAATTCTGCCTGATTGGCAGCGCGGGATATCGTGATTTTTCCTGATTCAATTGGCTCGCGTAAAACTTCTAATACTTTACGATCAAACTCCGGGAGTTCATCCAAAAATAATACGCCTTGATGTGCCAGCGAAATCTCTCCCGGTTTAGGCTGGCTGCCGCCACCAACTAAAGCCACAGCAGAAGCGGTGTGATGTGGTGCACGAAAAGGTCGTTGCATCCAGTTTTCTACCTGAAATCCGGCAGAGGATATTGAGTGAATGGTTGCCGTTTCAATCGCCTCCTGCTCAGTCATTGGCGGCAGGATTCCGGGAAGACGACTTGCCAGCATGGTTTTTCCAGTACCGGGAGGTCCAGCGAAAAGTAGGCTATGAGATCAGGCAGCAGCAATTTCTAAAGCCCGTCTGGCGGATGCCTGACCACGCACATCAGCTAAATCAGCATAGTTATTTTGAATATGCTGATATTGGTTGATATTAGCTGGTAAGCGCAGTTGATCATGCAAATGAGCACAGACTTCCAGCAGCGTTTTGGCAGCAAAACTCTCACCCTGCTTGGTAAGCGCTGCCTCTTCGGCATTCTCAAATGGCACCATCAATTGTCGATTGGCTTCAGCCGCCGCTAAAGCCGTGGGTAACACACCACGAACCGCCCGTAATTCACCAGTCAGACCCAACTCACCAATAAACTCCATATGACTTAGTGATTGCAACGGAATTTGATTGGAAGCCGCCAGAATGCCAAGCGCAATCGGCAAATCAAACCGCCCGCCTTCTTTGGGCAAATCAGCCGGGGCAAGATTGATGGTGATACGTTGCTGAGGAAAAGTGAACTGGGAGTTAATCAACGCCGAACGAACGCGATCCTTGCTTTCCTTTACTGCTGTTTCGGCCATGCCGACAATCGACAAACTGGGCAGACCATTAGAAAGATGCACTTCAACGGTCACTGCCTGAGCATAAATACCGGTCAAAGCACGACTGTAAACCGTGGCAATACTCATATTCCTTCCCTGGAAAATTAGTGTGTGTTGATTCTAGACGATTAAAGCTATGTGATGAAGGCCAAAGGTGACTTAATCAAAACTGGTTATCAGTTTCCTCCATCAATAATAAAAAGGAGGTCAGACATTTTACATGTCTGACCTCCATGATCCGCAGATAGGTTTACCAGTTGTAATTGACGGTTGCCAGGACTTCACGGCCTGGATTGTAATAATCGGCAGTGCCTGATCCCACTACGTGTTGCTCATCAAACAGGTTACGCACGTACACCGTTAAATCGGTATTTTGATAAAACTCATAACTGAATGAAGAATCAACCAAAGTTGCTGAATCGCTCTTTGCTGAATTCACCGCATCGAAGTAGTACGATCCGGTATAACGAACACCAAGGCCCAAACTCATGGCTTGAGCCGGAAATGTGTAATGCCCCCAAACTGAAGCCATTTGTTTTGGCGCAGCAGTAAATTCATTACCTTTAATAGAAGAGCCATCACGTAAGGTGCCACTTACTACTTCTGTCTCCATATAGGAATAAGCACCAGTTAAGCTGAAACGATCGGTTAATTCTACTTTGGCCTCTAGATCCAGCCCTTTTACTCTTGATTCACCAATTGTCTCCCGTTCAATCGATCCATTTTCTTGTACAACAGCGATAGTGACATCGTCTTTGCTCAGATCATAGATAGCCATTGAATAAAGCGCGTTTGAACCAGCAGGGGCAAATTTCAAGCCCACTTCATATTGCTTTCCACGCTCTGGTTTTACACCAATTGATGGAGGAGCTACCGATTCAACCATACTAATATAAGTGGACACTTCGTCTGTAACTTTATAGGTTAGCGCGCCACGCAATGATGTTTCAGTTAAATTATCCGACGTTTCGAATCCGGTAATATCCGTACTTGAAAGATCCATGTGATCAGTACGAACTCCAGCGGTAACAATAAATCGCTCAGCAAATGACAAGTTTTGTTGTAGGAAAAAAGACTCCGTGGTGTACTCCTGATCATTAGCACTATAGGGTGCCGGAAGATTCGTAATACCGCTGTAAACTGGATTTGCAATATTGATAGGAGCGACTACAGTCTCATCATAAATACTACTGTCTTCGGTAGATGCATCACGATACTCAACACCAATGAGCGTACTTGTATCAAAGTGCTCAAAGCGAGCATCATATTGCACAATTGCGTTACCTATTAGCTCCTGAGCTTGACTGTCTGTCCCAAAATAAGCTCTGTTTGCCCCTGCAGCGCTTGATGTGCCAGTCAAATAGGCATAACCAAAATCATCGGTTAAATCGCTGTAGCGCAAATTAGCACGAACAATAAAACCGTTATCAAAGTCATGGCTGAACAAACCGGTTATGCTGGTGCGTTCTACATCCTGAGAATTGAAATCGGGTTCACCATAAAACTCATCGCGGTCATACTCTCTGTCTTTAGGATAACCACCACTGTTTGGTGTGCTATCACGGTTCAGATAATCCAATAATAATGTGGCTGAGGTGAAATCTGTTGGCTCCCAGGTAATGCCGCCCAAGAAGAATTCATTATCGTCTTTGGAATAATCGTATTCGCGTTCGCTGTCCTGAAATTTACCGGTAAAACGGTAAGCCACCGTTTTGTCTTCATTTAAGGTGTCACCGACATCAATACCGACTTCCTTACGGTCAAATGAACCATATCGGGCATAACCACTGCCAAACTGCTCGAACTTTGGTGTTTTGCTGACAAAGTTAACTGAACCGCCTGGGTCAGCAGGGCCAAACAAGGTTGAGTTTGCACCGCGCAACACTTCAACACGCTCAAAGGCATAAGCATCTTCACGAACACCGCGCATTGATCCTAATGTCATACCATCACGATATGTCGTGGCCTGAAAGCCGCGGATCTGGAAGTAATCATTACGATCATCAGTACCGTAAAAATCCGTGATAATACCAGGCGTGTATTGCAGCACTTCTTCGGTGGTGCTGGCGTGACGTTGCTCGATTTCTTTTTCTGTGATCACAGACACCGATGCTGGCGTATCAAGAATGCTGGTTGCGACTTTGCCGCCTACAGAGATTTCCTGAGCAACAATGGAGTTTGCATCATCATCAGCAAGAGCCTGAGTGTTAACGATAATAGGGGAAAAACGATAAACTTCTTTATCACTCTCCTCCTGCGCCATAGTACTCATTGGAACTGTCATAAAAGGGGCACAAATAAAAATTGCAGCTGCATTACGTTGCATGGGGGTAAATTTTGCTATGAAAGTTTTTTTATTTCTCATCAGGGAATTCATCTTCAGCACTTGTAAATGGAATTGTCGTTTTTTAGCGACAATTAATTAATGAATTATCGTATACGCAACAAATAGTGTCAATAATAATCTAAATGAAATTCATTAGCATCTACAGAAAAATAAAATCTGATTTTTTTCGGTACAAATTGGCACTTTATCGTTAGGTTCTTACTCTCTGCATGGTCATGCAGTAATGAATAGTGTTTTTATTTCACGTAATTTTCACATTGCATTTTTTAGGGTCTTTTGAAGTCGTTTTTCCAAAACCGCGAATAAATCGTTTAGCTATCTTCTTCCCACAGCCGATTTATATCGTCGTGATTTCGCATCCTTGGTAAAGCATTTTTGAATCAAAGGTTATCCAAATAATTATCAGTCCAGATTCACGGAAGACCTTTACCAAACATGGAGAAATCATGCTTCAACGTCGATTGAGCACCGCTATATCCTCTATTCTACTTCTCACCTCCACCAGTCTATCGGCAGATCAGATTCTGCTTGATGATGGCAGCATTCTTAAAGGTTCTATCAAACAGATTTCAGAAGGCAAAGTTATTATGGATACCGCCTTTGCCGATGAAGTGACCGTTGATTTTAATCGGGTGACACAAATCAGTACCGATCAGAAACATCTGATTGAACTGGATAGCAGTGACCGGGTTCTGGGCCAGTTGACGGTTAATGAACAGGGTCAGCATCAACTGACTGGTACAGCATTTGGCACAGTGGATATTGATCCAAAACGCATTAATACATTGTGGGAAACAGATGCCGCTAAACCACAAGTCGCCGAACTGGAACAAAAATATCAGCAGGAAATTGAGCAAATCAAAACCACTCAGGCACAGGAAAAAGCTGAGTTAGAAGAAACTTACACGGCAGAAGTGCAGCAACTTAGAGCCGAACGCGAAGCGCTGCTGGATCCGTGGAGCGGGAATCTGGCGTTTGGTGTTCAGGGAGCCAGTGGTAATACCGATCGGATGGCAGTGACCGGTCGCGGTGAACTGAATCGGGAGACGGCAGATGAAAGAATGGGCATGTATCTGGAAATCAACTACGCCAAGGAAGATGACGAGCAGACTGAAAATGAAAAACTGGCTGGGATTAAATTAGAACGCGATATCAGTGAAAATTACTTTGCGCGTGGCAGTGCCGATTTTGAGATTGATGATTTTGAAGAACTGGATTTACGCGCCATTACCACCGCCAGTCTGGGTCGGTTTTTTATTCAGGAACCGGATTTAATCTTTAAAGGCTTTGCTGGTGTCGGTTATCGGTTTGAGAGCTATTCCGACGGCACGACTGAAAAAGATCCAACCGGGGTTTTAGGATATGAAACCAATTACAACCTGAACAGCCGGATGAATCTATTTCACGATTTAACCTATTACCCCTCGTTTAGCAGCCCCGGACAAAATTATCTGCTGGTCACCAATTTTGGTGCTGAAATGCCGATCACCAATGATGAAGCCTGGAAACTACGTGCCAGTCTGCGTAGCCAGTACAACAGCCAACCCGCACCTGATGCCGAAACGACCGATACTAATTATCGCTTGAATCTGGTGTACGACTGGGATTAAACGCCTTAGGGTCTGTTGATCTTTCAGAGCCACCACTGCTGGAGGCTATTTTTTGTCTCACAAGGCGGAAATGATGCGATGTAGTTGCTCTACATAAGTCATTTCCAACGCCGTGAGGCGGAAAAATAGTCCCAGCCCTGCGGGTTGTGACTGAAAATGCACCACTCCGCGTTACTCGTCGTTTATTTAGAATAACTACAAAAACGCCAGGAGCGTTTTTGAGCGCAAGCCCCAAAGGGGTGAGATACAAGGATGTATCTCACAAACTGCTCTCCTCCCGCCTTGATTGGTGTATTTTCAGTCACAACAGAGGCGGCTATGAAAGATCAACAGACCCTAGGGATTACCCTGTAGCAGGTAATCGACAAAATCCGGCCGTTTATATTGAACGGTCGGATGTTGTCGCCAGACCAGCTGAATGGATTTTGTTAAGGCATTATCTTCTACAGGAATGGCCGCCAAACTGCCGTGTTTCACTTCATCGCGAACCGCTGATGCAAACACCAGTGAAATCCCCAACCCGGCACGAACTGCCTGTTTAACAGCCTCCGTACTGCCTAGTTGCATCGTGACGGTAGGCATTTGTTGAAAATCCTGCAAATAGGCTTTTAATAAACGCCCGGTGCCGCTTCCCTGTTCTCCGCCTATCAGGTTTAATCCCGCCAGCATGGCTTTACTGATCGATGGCAGCTTTGCCAGAGGATGATCGTTTGGGGTAATCAGTACCAGCGGTTCTGTTTTCCAGATTTGCGAATCAAAGCCGGCTTTAGGCGACCACCACTCCATGAGCGCCATATCAATTTCAGCATTTTCCAGTTTTTCGGCGACATTGGGATTGCTATCTATCAGCAAATCCAGTGGGTCAGACTCAACCGTTTTATCCTGCAAATACTGTCTCAAGTATGGCTGTAACAGATAAATACCGATATTGGAGCTGGCGCCCAGCTTCAGTGAGGGTTGCTGCACAGCCTGTAATGCTCTTTGTTGGATGCGTAACATGCTTTCCGCATAGGGCATCAGTCGTAAAGCATGCTCTGTCGGCTGACAACCACTTCGCACGCGTTTTATCAACGGTACGCGGAGCATCTCTTCCAGTTTTTGTATGTGCTGTGTGATTGTCGGTTGAGCCAGACCTAATTGATTGGCAGCCGCCTGAAAACTGTGCAGCTCAATCACGGTAATCAGACTTTTCAGCCAGATCAGGTTGAGCATGTTGCTTCCCTTTTCTCAGTTAATTGATTTGCCGGATCCAGTGGCTGTTCGTTCTGCAACACCCGGATAATATTTTCCGCAGCGCGTTTTTCAATGGCCAGCCGAACCTTACTGACTGCTGAACCGATATGAGAAGTGAATAGCGTATTGGTATGCGCCAACAGATCCTGATCAATCTCATCAGGCCGATCCTCGCGGGCCCAGTCTTCCATTTCAAACACGTCGCTGGCATATCCCGCCAGATGGCCCGTATTCAGCATACGTAAAACGGCTGCTTCATCGACAACCGAACCCCGACAAGGATTAACCAGAAAAGCACCCGGCTGCATCTGCTGCAAGCGCGGTTGATTGATCAAATGCTGAGTTTGTACGTTTAAGGGCAGCGCCATAATCACAATATCGGCTTGTACAAGCGCTTCATCCAGTGACAAGAACTCCAGATTTAATGCCGCCTGTTTTTCAGCTGACAAAGGCTGTTGATCGGTATAAATTAATTTTGCATCCCAGCCTGACAACCTTTTTGCAATGGCCTGACCAATGGCTCCCATACCGATAATGGCAATGGTGGAACCTTCAACCCCGAGACCATAAAACTGTGGTCGCCAGCCTTTAAAATAACCACTGCGTATATGCTGATCGGACGCTCGAATATGGCGAATGAGACCCACCATCAGACCGATAGTCAGCTCTGCCGTAGGTACGGTCAACAGATCCGGTACAAAAGTCAGCCAGACATTATTTGCCGTGCAGGCTGCGACATCAAAATTGTCATAGCCTTTTAATGCCGCACCAATGACTTTTAATTTTGGGCAGCGCCGTAAAAACTCTGCATCCACGCGATCCGGCATAAACACCATCAAAGCATCTGCATCATGTGCCAGCTGGATGGTATCGTTGCGTGACAGACTGCAGGAGGTCTGATTGGCTATCACATCACAATGCGGTGCCAGCATCTCCAGCACTTCATCATGAACTCTATGGGTAATGACCAGTTTTGGTTTCATTGTCATCCTTTACTTGAATTTTTTACGTAATACGCCGCTTAGTGCATCCACCAGCGTGACCATCAGCAGAATCACCAACAAAATCGCTAACACTTCCTGATATTGCATAATGCGCAGCGACCCCATCAGCTCAAAACCGATACCACCGGCACCCACCATGCCCATCACCGTAGAGGCACGAAAGTTATATTCCCAGCGATAAATTGCTACATCGGCAAACTGCGGCATGACCTGTGGCAGAATCGCGTGATAGAGCACCTGCATTGGCGAGGCACCCGCCGCTCGGGCCGCTTCAACCGGCGCTTCGTCCACATGTTCAATCGCCTCAGCAAAGAACTTGCCGACCATACCGATCGAATGCAATGCCAAGGCCAACACACCTGGTAATGCACCAAAACCGACAGCGGCAACAAAGATAATCCCCATAATCAATTCCGGAACCGAGCGCAGCGCATTTAATACAACGCGTGCCAGCTGAAACACCACACCATGTGGCGAAGTATTGCGGGCTGCCAGAAAAGCCATCGGTACCGAAAACATCACCGCAATCGCGGTGCCGGCAATACTCATTGCCAAGGTATCGAGTAATGGCGAAAACCAGTTACGGATATTCGTAAAATCAGGTGGAAATGATTCGCCAGCCAAGGTGCCAATTGCCGGTAAACCATTTGCCAGTATCTCGAAGTTGAGTACATTGACATACCAGGCAGCCAGCAGAATGATGGCCATTAAGGCCATCACTTGCAGGGTTTGACGTTTCCAGCGCTGACTGTAGCGTTTCAATACGTCTGAATGTTGGAGAATTTGGGTATTCATAAATCGCCCTTACATCTTGGAAAAATCAAGATTCAATAATTTGCCCATATCACGAATGACGTCATAGTCGGCATCGGTAATGGGTGCAAATCCCTCGGCTTTGAAGTTTTTCAGTACTTCTGCATCATCCAGCTTGATAAATGCATCCTTGATTTTCGCTTTCAAATCATCATTCAGATTAGAACGCATGGCCCATGGATACTGCGGATAAGGTTTGCTGTGACCCAGTACTTTTACCTTGGCAGGATCAATCAGGTTACGTTCGACAACATAATTGAAAATCACTTCAGACAGACCACCGGCATCAGCATTACCACTGGCAACATTTACCGCGACAGCATCGTGCGTACCGACAAAATGCTGCTCATAATCAGTTTTAGCTTTGATACCACCCTCTTCCAGTAATACCGTTTTGGGAATCAGGTGACTGGAGGTAGAGGCACGATCACCATAAGCCATTTTTTTACCTTTAATGTCAGCATACGATTCGATACCTGAATCAACATTGGCAATCAGAATGGAACGATAGGTTGGAACACCATCAATAACCATGGCAGCAAATGGTTCGATTTCACTTTTGGATTTGGCCATCACATATGACAGAGGCCCGAAATACGCCAAATCAATCCGGCCAAAGCGCATGGCTTCGATCATTGAGGAATAATCGGTGGTCACAATCAGTTCAACTTTTTTATTCAGTGTGGATTCAAGATAGTCTTTTAAGGGTTGATTACGTTTGATGAGTTCTGATGCATTTTCATCGGGCAATAAAGCCACTTTTAAGGTATCCGGATCGGCATCAGCGGCCATGCTCGGGGCGATGGCTGTCACCAGAAGCGAGGTGGCTAACAGTAATTGTTTAAACAGTTTCATCAGGCAATCTCCAGTTGTGTTGCAGTTTTAGTAGGTAAACGTTCAGGGGAAGACTTGGGTTGGCTATCTTTGGCAGATTTACTTTTTTCGACCGGTTGCTGATAAATCAACGCCAGATGTGTGTCATCAAGCTGTTGTGGTGCGGCGTCAAACACGACTTGGGCGTTAGCCAGCCCAATAATGCGATCAGCAAATCGTTTGGCATACTCAAGTTGATGTAATGAAACAACGGCAGTAATGCCATCTTCGCTGCAGATGTGTTTTAGCTGGGACAACACTTTTTCGGAAGTCGCCGGATCCAGACTGGCGACCGGCTCATCCGCCAGAATAATAGTTGGCTGCTGGGCTAGCGCGCGAGCGATACCGACTCGCTGTTGTTGCCCACCGGATAATTGATCAACACGTGCCAGCGCTTTGTCAGCCAGACCCACCCGATCCAGACAATGCAATGCCAGCTCCAGATCATGCTTGGGCATTGGCATCAGGCTTCGCCAGAAGGTGTGATAGCCAAGCCTTCCCATCAAGACGTTTTGCAGAGCGGTATGGCGCAGGATTAATTGGTGGTGCTGAAATACCATGGCTGTTTTACGGCGATGACGCCGCAAGGTACGTTGATTATCCAGTGCGCCAAACTCGGCGGAAATGACCTTGCCAGAAGTCGGTTTGACCAGATGATTCAATGATCTTAATAACGATGATTTACCGGCACCTGATAAGCCCAGCAGCACATTGAATTCGCCCCGTTGAAAATCGAGTGAAGTAGTTCGTAACGCTTCAATCCCGCCTGAATAAGTAATCCCCAGATTATCAATAGAGAGAATCGGCTGAGGTGTCTTGCTTGCAGTCATATCATCACCTTTCGCAATATTAAGTCCCGCAGTATTGCGGTTTACAATCGAATGCTAAGGTTTGTGTATGACCAAAAAATGAAGATTAGATGACGATTTAATGACAAAGAGTGTTTTAACAGGCATAAAAAAACCGCCGTAGCAGCGCATACGGCGGTTTAGCAAAATCAGTTTAAATAAAATCTAATCGAGATAACTGCAGCAATAATCCACTAATTCGGTGATTTCGATATCAAATGAAGAATTGGCCGGCACATTGAAAGACTGGCCATAAGTAATCGGTGTCCATTCACTATCGCCATCCAGACGGTAACGTAATTGACCGGCGAGAATTTCCATTAATTCTGCTTTCTCGGTACCAAATTTATATTCACCGGGCATCATAATGCCGAGGGTTTTATAACTGCCATCCTCAAAAGTGACTTTACGGCTGGTGACTTTGCCATCGAAATAGATATTAGCTTCACGGGTTACCGTGACATTTTCAAATGTAGACATACGATTCTCTTGAGTAAAAATGGGAAGAAATATACGCCTCCGTTATCACTGTGTCATCCAGTCTTTCATCTCTTTAAAGCCTTTAGGCACCTCATACTCGTAAAGTTTATCGGTTTTGGTTTCTGTCCAGGTGGCCCCGTTACGATCAACATAGTGAATGGTATCGTCATCCTTTTTAATCGCGTAATGGACATAGGGACTGCTGGAGGTCGGATCAGTAAACACAAAACCATGCTGTACTTTTAACGATACATCCCGATCCACACCTTTCTGGTAAGTACCCAATACCGGTGTGACTCGCCACCAATAATAGTCATAACTGCTGGCGTTATTTTTATATTCCATCGCCCGGATATGTTTGGCCCCTTGCGTATCAGCTTCTTCATACCAGTAGCCATCCAGCGTCTGGCCACTGATTTGGGGTGGCCGAACAAAGTTATACAGTCCATTATTAAAACTGAAAGTCTGCTTGTCCCAATCTATTTCTGTGGTGATGGTTTTATTGGTTTTTTTACTGCTTTGGGTCGGCGTCATCGTCAATTGATTGCTATCGGTTAATTCAACCTGATAGGTGTTTTGTGGATCAGCCTCTCCAGTTGGAGAAAAGAAAGCCATACCATTTTCGAAGGTTAACACCCCACGTCCAGACGTATCGACCCACTGTCCTTGCAGGTTTTGCTGTTGGTCTTGACTGATAGTCGCAGCAGCTGCTGAAGCGGTGTCAGCTTGAACACTTGTCATCATCGGCATTGAAAACAGCAAAGCTGCTACCGGGAATAAAATTCCGGATTTATCCATTTTCTCTCTCTTTCTTTAATTTATGGGTAAAACGGTTTTTATTTATTGATAAGTTGTTCGAGTTCTGCGACCCGTAACTCCAAGGCTTCAAGTTTTTCACGGGTGCGAAGCAGGACCTGAGATTGCACTTCAAACTCTTCACGTGTCACTAAATCTAATTTATTGAATGTAGAGCTCATTGCCGCGCGAATATTTTTTTCAGCATCATCACGCATTTGTAATAGACCGGGAGGTAAAGCACGGGTGATGGTGTCTGCAATTTCATCAAATTTTTTGGGATCAATCATAATCATTCCTTAGTTGTGTATTTGATTGCTATTCTACGGCAATCTTCATCGGACTCAATTTAACGCAGATTGTTCAGCTATTTGCCACTTAACAAAGAGCCTAATATCCCACGTACCAGCCGCCTGCCAATCTGGCTGCCTACAGAACGCATCGCACTTTTGGCAAACGCTTCAAAGACAGATTCACGATTACTTTTGCGTGCTGGCTTGGCGGTTTCTTTGGCGGCTTCAGTTTGTTCAGCCAAGGCTTTTTGTTGCATTTTTTCAGCGCGTTCAGCAAGGATCTCATGTGCTGACTCCCTGTCCAGTATTTTTTCATATACCCCAGCCACCAAAGATTGTTGCATTAACTGCTGACGTTGCTGTGGAGTGACTGGCCCAATCTGGCCTTGTGGCGGCTTTATCATTGTTCGCTGAACAATCTGTGGCCGCCCTTTTTCATCCAGCACCGATACCAATGCTTCACCTACCCCCATTTCAGTGATGACTTCAGCCGTAGAAAACGCAGGATTATCGCGAAAGGTTTCTGCAGCTGCTTTGACCGCTTTCTGATCCTTGGCAGTATAGGCCCGTAAGGCATGCTGAATACGGTTACCTAACTGGCCCAATATACTGTCCGGAATATCGGTCGGGTTCTGTGTTACAAAATAGACGCCCACCCCTTTGGAACGAATTAACCGCACCACTTGCTCAATCTTTTCCAACAAGGCTTTTGGTGCATCATCAAATAATAAATGCGCCTCATCAAAAAATAACACTAGCTTGGGTTTTTCCGGATCACCGACTTCGGGTAATTGTTCAAACAACTCGGCCAGCAGCCACAATAAAAAGGTGCTGTATAACTGCGGTGATTGCATTAATTTGTCAGCCGTCAGCAAATTAATCATGCCTTTACCATGCACATCGGTCTGCAATAAATCATCAAGGTTCAACACCGGTTCAGCAAACAGCTTGTCCGCACCCTGCTCTTCCAGCACCAGTAGTCGTCGTTGAATCGCGCCAACACTGGCTGCGGAGATGTTGCCATACAGGGTTTGGAATTCACTGGCATTTTCAGCGACAAATTGCAGCATGGCGCGCAGGTCTTTCAGATCCAGCACTAACCAGCCATTGTCATCTGCTACTTTGAAAATCAGGGTTAATACGCCTTGCTGCGTATCATTGAGATTCATCAATCGCGATAATAGCAACGGTCCCATATCAGAAATGGTGGTACGCACAGGATGTCCTTGCTCGCCGAAAACATCCCATAACGTGGTGGGGAATCCTGAAAACTGGAAGTCTTCCAGTTGCATTAAGGTGACGCGTTCGCTGATTTTGGGATGTGGCTTACCAGGCTGACTGATGCCAGACAAATCACCTTTAATATCTGCAGCAAACACAGGCACACCGATCTGACTAAATGCCTCGGCCAGTCCTTGTAAAGTAACCGTTTTTCCGGTGCCGGTTGCCCCTGCGACTAAACCATGGCGATTGGCCATTTGTGGTAACAAAAAAACCGGCTGATCCGCCTGTCCTACAAAAATGGGTTGTGCCATATGCTCTCCTTATCTGCACATCCGGGATATTCAATGTCCAATTATGGTCGTTACTATACTGTGGTCTACAGGTCCTGTGTTTGCGGACTATTCTGATGCAAGCTATGCTGTAGCTATCAGCACGGGTTCACCACAACACCGTCACATTTAATAATAAGCTTTTTAGTAAAGATTTCATTAGGGATTTGTCATGACATCAATTGAAATATGGGCCATTGGAATTGTTGCAGTAGTTATTGCAGGGATTTTGGGATTTCTATTGGGTCGGCGGCAACCCGTGGGCAGCCCGGAACAACTGAAACAACTCACTCAAGCGCATGAGCGTCAATTAGCGCAAACTCAAGCGGAGTTAGATGCCTACCGTGAAGAAGTGCATAGCTTTCACGAGAAAACAGCGAACCTGTTTGTTTCCATGGCAGCACCTTACAAAGAAATGTTTGATCATCTGACAGAAGGTTATGACAAACTCGGCAACTTCACTGAACGCAAGGTATTACCTGACCGTGCCGGTGCTTTGCTCGATGGTCCGGAGGCAAATAAACATATTCCACCTGAGCTGACAGAAGATTTAAAACCGAATCCAGATTACGTAAGGGCGAATCCAACGGCGGTACAAAAAGATTACTAAACGTTTCCAGCGTTATGTAATAGCTTCGACAAACCACTTTCCCGTTGATGTCGACGCTGGACCGCCTGCTGTAAAATTGCTGGCGTCGATAATATCTGTACCGTTTGCCGAGCTCTGGTCAGAGCGGTATAGATCAGCTCTCGGCTCAATACAGCTGAATCCTCTTCTGGTAACAACAAGGCGATGTGCTCAAACTCTGATCCCTGGCTTTTATGTACGGTCATCGCAAACACCGTCTCATGTGCCGGTAATCGGCTCAGCGGCAGCCAGCGTAATTCACCACCAAACAGAAAACAAGCCTGCAGCTCACCATCCGCATTAGGTAACACCATACCAATATCACCATTGAACAGATTTTGCCGATAATGATTCTGGGTAATCATAATCGGACGTCCGTAATAATAGGGCTGGGCGGTTCGCCATCCTCGTTTTGCCAGCAAATGCATCATCATTTGATTGACCGAGTACACAGACTGGGCGCCGTTTTTGACCGCACATAACATCCGAAACTGTTCAAACGCCTGTATACAGCTCTCAGCATTGGCCCGCTTCTCAACTGCGTGAATATAAGCCTGATATCCTTGCAACAACTGGTTATGAATATGGTCGGGGGATGGAGCTCGTAAAGCCGAAACAGCTTGATTGTTTAATAACTGCCCGACTTCATCTGCATCACCCTGATTAACCGCCGTGGCCAGCAGACCAACCTGCCCTCCCGCAGCAAACCGATAACTGTGCTGCAATTTGACCAGACTATCCTGTAGCGGATTTGCTCCATGGGTAGCGGGCAAATCAATATCGCTGATTTGTTTTACCCAGGATCTGAATTCAGCTGAAAAGTCTGGCTGATCAGCACATAAATTGGCCAGGACGGCTCCTGATTCAACGGAGGCCAATTGATCGCTATCGCCCAATAAAATCAATCGGGCATGCAGTGGTAGGGCTTTTAGCGTAATCGCCATCAGATTAATATCAATCATTGACGCTTCATCGACGATCAACACATCCACGGGTAAGGGCCGATCAACGGAATAACGTCCCTGATCAAATCGTGCACTGATTCCCAGTAACCGATGCAGCGTTTTCGCGACAAACTGCTCACCGGTATGTTGACTGATGGCCTGCTGTAACCGGGCTGCAGCTTTACCTGTCGGTGCCGCCAGCGCGATACGTGGTGACGATTCCAGCAACTGCAAACATTGCAATACTTTTAGAACCACAGTGGTTTTGCCTGTGCCCGGACCACCGGAAATCACACAAAACTGATGCCGTAATGCACTTAAGACCGCGACTTTTTGCCAGTCAATATCAGGGAGATCATTTTGCCATTCCGCCATAAAGTTTTTCAGGGAGGCGTTATCAGGCAATACATCGCTGACATTGAGACGTTGTAGTATGGCCTGGGCAACCTGCTGTTCTGACTGCCAGTAACGATATAAATACAGCAAGCCATCAGCTGTCAAAATCAATGGCTTAAACTCACCGGGCTGACCAACGACATCACTGCTATGCAAGCTACTGCGCCAGCTGGAAGCCTCCGGTAAAACACTTTGAATTGACGGATTCGGCGAGTTGAATTGATAGAGATTCAAACAGACATGACCTTCACTGATGGTTTCACTGAGAAGGCCCGCAGTCAGCGTCACCAGGGGAGCTTCTGTCTGTTGTTGGCGGCCGATATAGGCGGCAAATTGATAGGCCAGCTCTGAAAAACCCGCTTCTCGCAGCAGATTCAACGGCTTCATACGTCACCTGCCATTAAGCGATCCAGTGCAGCCAGTAATGATCGATCTACGCGATCAAAATACACACCGGTTTGTGACCACTCCGGATGCATGCCGCGTAAAAACAGATAATAAACACCACCAAAATGTTGTTCCGGATCATAGTCCGGTAACCGCTGTTGCAGGTGTCGATGCAGTGCCAGACTGTAAATCAGATACTGTAATGGATAGCTATGACCCAGCATGGCATTTTGTAATGCCTCTCCTTGATACTGCTCCGCTGCTGTCCCCAGATAATTTGATTTGTAATCGGCAATATAAAAACGGCCATCATATTCAAACACCAGATCGATAAAGCCCTTCATAAAACCTGTTAGATCCTGAAAATACAGATCATTCGCCAGTTTATGCCATACCGAATCATCAGCAGTTTGTTGCAAGATATTTTTCAATGCCGCCATATTCAAACCCGCTACCGGGAAATAAAAGGCCATTTCATTAATGCGTTGGCTTGCGGGTAAATCAGATAATCGTAAATGACTTAGTGCATCTAATGGTGTATTCAGTATTTCCTGTAACCATTGGCTGACCACGTCCAACCATTTTGCATCCAGCCCGAATTGCGGTAGTAATCGCTCAACAGTTTGGGCGATTTGTTGTGGCCCTGCCGAGTCAAACTCAATATTTTCCAGACACTTATGCAGAAAATTACCGGCCTGTCGGCCACGTTCAAAGGCAAACCTATCCATAACATGTCGTTTCACATGAGCTTCACTCACCGTGGTCACAGGCTCGGCATCATAGTCAGGTTGTTCGGAGACATGACCACGACTTAACAGCGAAAAACTCCCAATACGCCAGGGCTTATGAATAACAGCATTGAACATTCTTGGTTGATAGGTCGACGTATTGGATTGCTCACCTTGATAGATAACGGGTGCTTCAGCCACATAATCCGAGACTGCGATATTGCCAGCACTGTGAATGGAAAGTTGCTGTAAATCCTCACGCATATCCAGGGTATTTTCGGGATGTAACAACTGATACAACGCGGACTGCTGGATCTCTTTAACATTTCCCCAAACGATGACACAGCGTTCTCTGGCCCGGGTCAAGGCGACATATAACAAACGAAGGGCTTCTGCCTGTTGCTCTTCTTCAGCCACTTGCAGCGCTTCTGATAATAATGGCTCTGCCAATGCCACACTGGGTTGATAGTGGTTTTGCGGATCATGAAACTCCACAATATCGACTTTGTTTTTGGTTATTCTGCTGGTCCAGTTGAACGGGCAAAACACAACCGGATATTCAAGACCCTTACTGGAATGTATAGTCATGATCTTGACCAGCGCCGCATCACTTTCCAGCCTCAGCTGTGCGGTTTCATCTTCGGCAGCACTGGCTTCCTGTTGTCTGGCAAACCACTGGCTCACCGCTTCAATATGATGATTCTGCCTGGCAGATTCGGCCTGGATCAACTCGGCCAAATGCAGAAAGTTGGTCAGTTGTCGCTCACCATCGACTTGTGCCAATAGTCGCTGTAGCCCTTCATCCCACTGCAATAAAGAGCGAAACATTGCCATAAAACCTGACTGTTGCCAGCGTTGTTGTAGCAGTTGCAGTTGATCCATCAAACCATTCCAGCGCACTTCATCCTGCTGAATGGCAAAAAGCGCAGCGGCAGAATATTGGAATAATGGCCCGGCCAGTAAGGTGCTAAGACGCTGCTGATGGTCTGGCTGAGCCAGGGCCAGCAACAGACAATAAATATCGGCGGCCTGTTTAGAGGCAAATACATTTTCCTTGCCTTGCTGCACACTATTAATGCCCCGCAACCGTAAAGCCTGCTGAATTAACTGAGCTTGTCGGTGATTAGGCACTAACACGGCAATATCCCCGCCAGTGACAGGACGGGATTGATGCGAAGATTCATCCAGCAATCGTGCTTTATTTTGTGCCGCGAGATTCAATAAATGCGCTATTTGGTTAGTGGTGACTTCGACAGAAATCGCCGCCATAGCTTCTTTGGTCAAGGGTTTATCGTTGTCTACATAACAGAACTGCAAAGCCGCTTGCTCGCCTTCATCCACCTGCAAAGCCGGTTGCTCATTGCGTGAGGCATCCACTTCAACAAACGGGATCTGTTGATAGATAAAAGGTGCTGGCTTTTGCATAAACAGACGATTGACGGCTTCCACCAGCGAGATATGAGACCGCCAATTCTTGCCTAATGTGTAGGTTTGCTGCGCAGCTTGTTTGGCCTGCAAATAGGTGAAAATATCGGCTCCCCGAAAGCTGTAAATCGCCTGTTTCGGATCGCCGACAAAAAATACCGGCAAACCACTGTCTGCAAACACCCGGCGAAAATTATCGTATTGCACCGGATCGGTGTCCTGAAACTCATCGATTAATGCGGCTTTGAATTGTTCGCGCAGCCGGCTAACCAACCACTCACCTTGTGGACCTTGTAAAGCCTGCGACAGATTAATCAGTAAATCATCATAAGACTGCACCTGTTGCTGTATTTTCTGTTGTGGCAACTGTTCACGGATAAAACTCAGCAACTGTAATCGCAGACGTTGCAAAGCCAGTGCATTTTGATTTTGATAATCACAAAAGGCCTGATAAAAATCTTCACAGGCCTGCCAGAACTCGGGGTAAGGCAAATCCTGCCCCGCCACCAGGGCATCCTGCAATCGTTCCATGGTAAAGCGATCAAATTGCTCGAACACGGTAGAAGGCAACCCACTCTCACTGAGCAGGTTTTCCAACATGCCCACCCAGGAGGCCACCCAATCTGCGCGGTATTTTTTACCGCTGAGGATTTTTTTATTATTCAACATCGCAATATAGTCATCACGATGCTGTTGCCATAGTTGTTGTATATTTTCAAAAAGTTGGCTCGCAGCCTGTTTGGCTTTGAGAGTATCCACTTCGGGCAATGGCTGGATCTGCAGATACGGTTTTCCCACCAGCTGCCGAATGGATTGTAGTAGTGCTTCGGGGGTTTGTTTTTTTGCAAGTAAAAATGCACTGAAATCGTTGTCAGATTGCACCACCACTCTGCGCCAGAAGTCATCTGTCACCGACAGTAATAACTCACGATCATCGCCAATCAAATCCATCTCAAATGGACTGCCGGATTCAAATGCAAAGTCTTTCAAAACCTGCTGACAAAAGCTGTGGATGGTATAAATCGCCGCTTCATCAAAACTCTGAATCGCCAGATCCAGGCGTTTGAGATCCTCAGTACGCTGTGGCTGTTTATCCAGAATCAGCTTACGTTCTTCACTGAGTTTTTTACGTAAGCGATCGCGTAATTCCTGAGTTGCGGCCCGGGTATATGTCACCACCAGAATCTCATCAACATTGAGCTGATGCTCCAAGATCAATCGCAGATATAAGCCCGCCAGCGTAAAGGTTTTACCGGTGCCGGCACTCGCTTCAATCAGATTAACGTCATGTAACGGAGTGGTTTCGAGATCAAACTGTTTCATAGTTTGTCTCCCTCCATGGCATCCCAGACAGGTTGATAAATACGCAAACTTAAACGTTGGAATTCATCGGTTAACGGTGACTGCGTAAATAATAATTGATGATAGGGATCGGCATCCTCACCTGCAGTAAACCCGGACGTCCAGGCCTTGAAGGCTTCTTTTTCCGGATCAGCTTTACCGGCATTCAATTCAGCTGAAGCATAAGCCAGGCTGGTTTTCGGTAAAAACGGCACAGGTTGATGTATGCCCTGCCAGTAGATGGCCAATAAATCTGCCAGATATTGTTCTGGCTGCTCCACGGGCTGCAGCAAAACATAGTTGTCTTCACATTGCAGTTGGCTTTGTAATGCCACGCCTTGCGGTCTGAGACAATTGAGCACCAAATGCGAACACCACACTCCCAGCAAATCTTTGGCTTTCATTTTGGCCAGTCGATAATGTAAAAGTCCAGCTGTGGAGAGGCCTTCAAGTTGGCCTATAAGCGTAAAGTCCTCACAATCAAACTCAAATGCCAGTGGTGCCAACGGCTCAGCCGTTCTTAATGGCTGGAGTCTTTCAGTAAACGCATCGACGGTTTCCAGCTGCTGTTCGAATAACAGCTCACCAAAATGGCCGTGCGGTAATATGCCGCTGGCATTTATAACCGGCTGGATCTGTTCCTGCTGCATTTTTGCTAAACGACCATCCAGCATCTGCTGGCGTATTGACCAGGCCTCAAGCCCGTCCAGCACAAAAGGTTCGCGGATCTCCAGTGTGGCATCATCACTTTCATAAAATATGCCTAAGCGTTGTTGTGCCAAATACTTTGCCGGATGACTGAAAAACTGTATTAACTGCTTGAGGCTGACAAACCGCCAGCTTTCATCGGCTTCAGGCAATGTCGTATCAAACCAGTTCTCGCGGTCAACCTGCTTTTGCGGAGGCGGACAGGCTTCAGCGTTAAAACTGAAAAGTGCACTATCCTGTCCGGAAAAATATCGTGTGCTGAAAGCCTGCAAGGGATGCTGGGTAAGTAACTGCTCCCAGATCTCACCACCCTCAATAGTCTGAAAACGGCGACTTAACACATCGGCAAAATCACTGACCAACACCGACGGTGGTATCAGCGAATTATCATGAATGCTGGCCCCCACATAACTGATATACAAATGCCGGTTAGCTGACAGAATAGCTTCCAGAAACAGATAACGATCATCATCACGTCTTGAACGGTCACCCGGTCGATAATCACTGGAAAGCAGATCAAATCCGGGTTTAGGCTGGCGCCGCGGATAACTGTTGTCATTCATACCAATCAGGCAGACCACATCAAACGGAATACTGCGCATTGGCACCATGTCACAGAAAGTAAGACCTCGTCCCATAAACTGGTGCTCGGCCCCCGGCAGTTCGATATGCAAACTCAACCAGTCACGCACTAAATCAATGGATAAGGTCTGTACAAAATCCACTTGCAAAGCAGCTTCGGTTAATGAATTGATGCCCTTTAACACTGCATCAAGCTGTAACTGTTCGTTTTCATCACCTATGCTGAATAACCGGCGTAGCCAATCAGTCAACACCATTTGCCAATCGATGGGATTACGAGGTCTGTTAAGCACGTCACGCAGCTGCCCCAGCTGCTCGATAAAGCTATTTAGCTGTGCCATGAGTTGAGCCCGATCACCGGAAATACCACTGACAGGAAGTTGATGGTTAAACAACTGCCATTGATCACGTTCCGCTGGAGGCAGTGCATATCCCAGCAATAATCGATCAAGACCAGCTCGCCAGGTGTTGGCATCCAAAGGCGCAAGGCCCAGCTTTTGTTTATCGTGAGCGTCTAATCCCCAGCGAATATGGGTTTCTCGTAGCCAATCACGAATCACATCCAATGAAGTGTGATCCAGGTTGAACTGACGTTGAATCGCCGGACATTCCAGCAAACGCATAATGGTTTCAGCATCAAACCGGGATTGAGGCAATGCCAGTAAATCTGTAAATGCCGAAATCAGCGTTTGCTGTTGTGCATCACCGCGATTGGCAATGCTGAAAGGAATATATCGCTCAACCGGCTGACTGCTGAATACGGCGTCTATCGCAGGCGCGTATTTTTCAATATCCGGAGTCATCACTACCACATCGGTAGGCGATAACTCGGGATATTTTTCAAACAGGTTGAGTAATTGATCGTGTAGGACTTCTGCTTCACGCAGAGCACTGTGACAGCTGTGAACCTGAACTGAATCATCATCGGTCGAGACCGTCAGCTTCTCATTATCGGTATCGAGTTGATAAATATCCTGTTTCAACTGGCTGAGTAAATCGTTGGCCTCGGGCTCAAGATAAAACATTTCGGCTTCATGAGGCATCGCCTGTAGCTGTTCAAAAAAGGTTTGACCAAGCTTTCCCAGACTAGCCAGTAACGGGTGCCCGTTAGTCGTGAATTCATTTTCGTCATCAAATAACAAACGTTGTTTTGCCTGAGATTTCTGATTAACCAGATCTCCCCAATACCCCTCACTGGGTGACAGAAAATAAATTGAAATCTCGGTAAACTCAGCAATTTGTGCCAGCAAATCCAGATAAACAGGTGGCATCGCTGTGAGTCCAAAGACAGCGATTCGAGGCGGTAAGATGGAGGTTGGAAACTCTTTGTTTTTGAAGGCTTTTTGCATCTTCTGCAGTAAACGCGCCCGATGCATCGGTTCAGGGTCAGCCTGCGTAAGCAATTGCCATAAAGCACCTTGCCAATTGCCCGCTTTCCCTGATTCCCATTGCGCGATCCAATCCGGGCGATACATCAGATACTGGTCAAAACTATCGGCAATCCGTTGTGCCAGATCCAGCATTTTACGTGAGTCATCAGTCTCACCAAGGTAGCGACCGATCGCTTCAAACTCGGGCTGTTTTTTGATCGTTGGCAACAATTCGAAAATTTTCAGACTCATTGCATCAGTCGAATAAGGTGACTCACGCGGGATATCCGGCCAGACCTTGCGAAATAACTTCCACAACCAGGCCGATGGAAATGGAAACTCAAGATGTGCTGCGATCGATTGGTTGGAAGCGAGGAAGAGATTAAGCCAGCGCGCCAACTCATTACTCTGCACCATTATCGTTTCAGCCTGTAATGGTGGT
Organism: Methylophaga pinxianii; assembly: GCF_020447225.1. GTDB lineage: Bacteria > Pseudomonadota > Gammaproteobacteria > Nitrosococcales > Methylophagaceae > Methylophaga > Methylophaga pinxianii. The sequence continues at coordinate 28,063 of NZ_JAJAEO010000161.1, forward strand.
AAAGGATTCTGTTGTTGGGTTTCAGCCAGATGTGCGGCCAGCTGCGACATCGAATTGCTGTAGATCACTTTCAGCATGGCATCCTACCCAAAGTTAAAAACCCCATTATCCTCGAATCCAGATCATTCATCGAATCACGTTTAAATTTATATTTATTCAGCAGGGAGTGCATCAATGGATTGCAGAACCTTGCGAGTAATCGCTTCGCGTTTAGGTAAGTCCTTAAGCCGGTTTGGGGTACCGATATTCAAGGCAAAAAATACGGGCCCCGTAGGCCATTCAACCCAGCCAACCCACCAGCCAATCTGTCCTTCCCATCCGCTTTTGGCCCGAAGTATCCACTCTTTTCCGGCTTCGACAATCATTATATCTTTCACCAAAAGCTGATCCGCTTTATCAAACGGCAACTCATTAAAATAAAGACGTTGCAGAAAACGGATCTGCTCCTGCGCGGTAATTCGCAAGTTGCCATCTATCCAGTAAGTGCTGGTATTACCCGTGGGATCTGCATTGCCATAGTTGATTTTGGTCAGATATTCACGGGCTTGATCCAATCCAATCTGCTGAGCAAATATCTCATAAACCCATACCGCGGAATTTCGCATGGAAGATCGCAAATCCTGATCCTGATTATGCATGGCAAAGGCTCGTTTCACGCCATCCCAGGGAAATATTTGAAATTCATCTTTTACGACACCCGCATCCAATGCAAACAAAGCATGAGGGATTTTAAAAGTGGACGCCGGAGGCAACCGCTTTTGTGAACGAATTTCATTCAGCACCATCAGCTTTGCATCATCATGTCGTTTATCCAACACCACTATGGTGCCTTGTGCAGCTTCATTATCAAAAATCACCTGCCAGTCAGAACGCGCTTCACTATTCAATTGAGCAAAAGCGTTGCTCGCGCTGAAAAGAATAAAACCAAGCAAACCCACCACAGGGATATTCATAAAAAACTCCATTGATGTTTAACTATAAAAAAGGCGCCTAAGCGCCTTTTTTATGTAGGTCATAGTAAATTACAAAACTTATTCCTGCTTGATCAAATAAACATCTTTCAACCCTTTAGGTGACAGTGAACCATCATCATTCACCACCAGCACCTCTTCACTCTCTTCGCTCAAATCAATGAGTATCTGATCACCCTCCAGTTGATAGTCATATTCCTGCATCTGACCTTGTTCTCGAATCTTCACTTTGCCGTTCGGTTCGAAAACATAGTGATAGATGCCATTTGCATCGGCATAGGTGCCATCCAGACCGGAGCCGCATGCCGTCAACCACACTGCTAACAAACTGATGATTACTATTTTTTTCATCGGAGTCGTCCTTATAAAGTTGGTTTGGTACTGCTGCCCAAACGGGCTTCAGTGGCTTCTTGTTGCAATTTATCAACCCATTCCATTGATTTAAGATTGGCTTTTACCCAGGTCGGCGCATCGATCATGGTGGCAGTCACTCTGGTAGCCGGAGCGTCAGGCTGAAGCATGCCCATGTCATACACTAGATAACCTGCACAATCGTCAACACTGGTGAGTTTGGTATTTTGAAAACGGTCCAGAAAATAGCGCTTGCCACCGGATAAAAATATGCTTCCCATGATCTGATCAATGTTCGGTGACAAAACCAGATTGTTGGCTGCATAACAATTCTGTTTGCCCTCCTCTATCCACCAGACCAGACGACCATTGATAGTCTGGGGTTCGCCATATTTCTCATTCAGGGCGGACATATACTGCCCTATGGTGGTCGGATTATTAAGGGTCTTAATAGTGCGTGTGATTGCAACCACCCGCTGCTCTTCCGGAGGTGAATTGAACACCACCACAAAACTGTCCTGATCGCGGCCCTTTTCACCTCGCACTTCCTTACCGGCTGTCACGCTATGCAAAAAAGACTCGGTATCATGAAGCTCAGCCCCATCGAAATACTGAAAATACTGATGTTTTTGTTGAACACTTTCCGGGATAACGCCATGAGCCAGTAAGGTTTCCTCCACTTCTTCAACCGTCATCCCCAGTTTCAATCCGACGATATCAAATTCATCAGCCAATAGCGGCGTCATCAAAGTAAAACCCAAAAAGCCCAATATAACTCTGGTAAGCTTGTTCATTATTCCCCCTCCTTGCAATTCTCAGTGAATGAACAGAAATCATATTTAAGGGATTATTCGAGAAAAGACAAGCACTTAAATCACTTTTAAAAGAGGCGTTGCTTTACATTAAGGTTAAAATAGCGGGAACTCAGGAGAATGATGAATATGAGACATAATGAAATGTCTTAACTGTATTCAACACTATTAAGAGGTGGTGCATGAAACGGATTTTACATATCTCAGATCTGCATTTTGGGCGTTTAATACCCGAAGTCGCTGATGCACTAAAACAAAAAATAATTGCGTTGAATCCTGAGCTGATTGTGATCAGCGGTGACCTGACACAGCGGGCAAAAACCAGTGAATTTATTCAGGCCGCAAATTTTCTGAATGATCTGCCCTCGCCGTACTTAATTATCCCCGGCAACCATGATTTAAGTACTTTTCGTCTGCATGAGCGCTTTCTCTATCCCTGGAAAAAATGGCAGCGCTTTATTGCCGCCGATCTGGAGCCTGCAACTGAAACCGCAGCTTATAAAGTCATCGGTATTAATACCGCCAGACGAATCGGCCATTCATCGGACTGGTCAAGAGGCCGTATTGATGCCAGTCAAATCAAACGTGTTCAGGACTTTTTTGCCTCAGCATCTGCTCAGCAAATCCGGATATTAGTTGCCCACCATCCTTTCTGGCTGCCCACCGGTCATGAACACCGGGGTTTGATTGGCGGCGCAGATCCGGCCATCGAAAAATTTCAGGATAATGGGCCGGACATCATTCTCAGTGGTCACGTACATCTGGATTACTGTCATGTTCATGGCGGCATTATTGTTTCACATGCTGGCACCACAACTTCCGATCGATTATTGGAGGGTTATCCCAACAGCTTCAATATGCTTGAGGTTCAACCGGAGCATATTCTGATTTCGCGTTATCACTGGTCAAAGGGCGAATTTGCTTATCTCACCAAGCAATCTTTTATAAAACAGTCTGATGGCTGGTACGAGCAGTAACCTGTGCATCACTCTGACAGACATAAAGCAGCTGAATAAGATGATTCTCGAATTAGTCGAGGTTAAAGTACACTCACGAAAAAGGTGGTTAACTGTGGCACTGGATGATGGGGAGGTGAAACGTCAATCGCCTTTGTGTTATCCGTTTTATCAACAAGGCTTACGTGGTGACCCCATTTGAAAAGGAAATCGAGTCATGAAAACAAAAAGTCGCTTTATTGAACGGTTGAGTTGGTTTCTCGATGAGAGCATTACTCTACCGGGTGGTTATAAAATCGGTCTGGATGGTTTTATCGGCTTGATTCCTGGGGTGGGTGATTTTATTGGCGGTTTGCTCTCCAGTGTCATTATCTACAAAGCGCATCAAATAGGTGTGCCACGGATGGTTTTAGGCAGAATGATCATTAACATGATTATAGACACCGTTCTGGGTGCTATCCCCATCGCCGGTGATGCATTTGATTTTATCTGGAAAGCCAATAAACGTAACGCCGTATTGCTGGAAACCTACCAGCAACAACCACAGCAGGTTTATCGCAAATCGCTGATCCAGAATATTATCTTTATCGCCGTTTTATTGGGCATTCTGGTGCTAATGATTGCGTTAATCAGCTGGGTTATCGGTTTAGTCATCACCGCAATAAACAGTTAATTGGCTATTTCAAAATTATTCAAGGTATAACAGGCGGTCATACCAGTAACCATCTATGTGGTGGACTACTCCTCACCGAAGAGGAAACATTATGCTCAAACTCACTTTAAAACGTTTCAGCTTGCTCGTGTTGATAGGAATCATGCCCTTCAGCGCCTACGCCAGCGAAAATGTCTTAATCGTGGTGACCAGTCATGGCTATATTGGTGAGGATGAAGCCAATAATGATGGAGAAACCGGCTACTTTCTCTCTGAAGTTAGTCATCCCTATTACGAGTTCAAAGCCGCCGGCTTTGATATTGATATCGCCAGTCCAAAAGGTGGTCTGCCACCGATGGATCCGGGCAGCTATAAACTGTCAGATGATGACAACAATCGTTTTATGAGCACAGGCGAAGACTGGCAGAAAATGGAAGCAACCTTATTGCTAAGAGATATTCAGGCAAAAGACTACAGTGCTATTGTGTTTGCCGGTGGTCATGGCACGATGTGGGATTTTCCAGATAATGCCGACATACAGCGGCTCGCCAAAGAAATTTATGAAAGCAATGGCGTCGTTGCGGCTGTTTGTCATGGCCCGGCCGCTCTGATCAACGTAACACTGTCGGATGGCAGCTACCTGGTTGCTAACCGTACTGTCAGCGCCTTTACCAATTTCGAAGAGCGTATTGTCAGACGCTTTGATGATATGCCCTTTTTACTTGAACATCGTCTGGCACAACGTGGCGCCGAGATTAATAAGTCCTGGCTGCCATTCATGGAACAAGTCAGTGTGGATGAGCGACTGGTAACCGGACAAAATCCAAACTCTGCACGCGCCATGGGTAGCCAGGTTGTGCAGCTATTACAGAATCGCTAGAACTGTTCGCTTACACTCCATCACGCCCGTCCTGCGGGCGTTTTTATTTGTGGTGAACTTCATTCAGTTTGAATGGACTGACTGAATAGTATTGACGGAGAAATTTTATGTCGCGTTTGTTGTATCTGGTTTTTGCGCTTTTTGCCCTGCCCGTTTTCGCCTCTGAAAAGCATTACGGTCCACGTCTGGAAGGCTTTGACTACCCGTTTGCTGTTCACACTTTTCAGCTTGACTCACAAGGCCAGTCTCTAGAAATGGCCTACATGGATATTCAACCTGAAACGGCTAATGGCCAAACGATCGTGCTGCTGCATGGTAAAAACTTCTGCGCTGCCACCTGGGAAAGCACTATTCAGTTTTTAACAGATAACGGTTATCGGGTTATCGCGCCCGATCAAATCGGATTTTGCAAATCCAGCAAACCGGCACATTATCAATTCAGTTTTCATCAATTATCTGCCAACACCTCAGCGCTACTGAAGCAATTAGCGATTGATCGTTACACCGTGATGGGACATTCAATGGGTGGCATGTTGGCAACTCGGCATGCCTTACTTAATCCTGACAGGGTTCAACAGCTGGTGCTGGTCAATCCAATAGGACTGGAAGATTGGCTGGCCAAGGGTGTGCCCTATCAACAAATTGATGACTGGTATCAAAATGCCTTGAAAACCAATGCAGAGGGCATTCGTCAATATCAGCAAAACACCTATTATGCAGGCACTTGGCAAGCCGAATATGATCATTGGGTAGAGATGCAGGCCGGCATGTTCCGTGGCCCGGGAAAAGAAATTGTCGCCTGGAACTCAGCCCTGACTTACGACATGATTCTGACGCAGCCGGTGGTGTATGAATTTAAAAATCTACAGGTGCCAACTTTATTACTGATAGGTGAACAAGATAATACGGCTGTCGGGAAAAAACTGGCACCGAAAGACAAACAATCCGAGCTGGGTAATTACTCCAAAATCAGTCGCGATGTTGCTGAGCAAATTCCCCATGCCAAGCTGGTGACCTTTGAAGATTTAGGTCACTCTCCGCAAATCCAGGCACCTGAACGTTTTCACCGTGCGCTGATTGAGCATTTGCAATAATCTTGAAGCATCCGTGTTCATAAAAAAAGGGCCGTTAAACGGCCCTTTCTTTACTGATTAAACTACGTTTTACCAACGCATCATCCGTCTGACAATCCCGTCATTACGATAGGAATGGTAAATCGCCCCGCTGACATGCACGGCGACTAATGCCAATAGAATCCATGCGGAGTAAGTATGCAACTCACCCCAGAATTCATTCATATCTTCGTTGGCTTCAGCAATGCGTGGCAGAGTAAAAGACCACCACACCACGGTATCCCAACGCGTATGGGCCGATGACAGATAACCCGAGATACACACAAAAAAGATCAGTCCGTAAATGGCAATGTGCGCCAGAATGGCTGATTTATGCATCCATGGTGTCATGTCCTGTTCAGAAGGCGGTGCAGGCGGATATTTAAATCGCATGTACAACATAATGAGCAGCAGTACCACGAGGGTCAGCCCGATATTTTTGTGTAATTGAAATGGGAAAGCCCGGAATTGAAGTTCCTCAGATGGTAAAGGTAACCCCATCATCCACCAGCTTGATATGAAGAGAAAAAATATTGAAACGGCCAGTAACCAGTGAAGGACCACAACCGCTCTGTTAAAACCTTGTCTTTGCATAATATCTTCCAATTAATTATTTGTGAGAATTAGGCAACGTCGCGATGAATGCGTGCCGCTTCAGTATGTCGACCAGCGAGGGCGCCGACCAGTAACATCAAATGCAGTAAAAACCACAGCAGGATGCTCCACAGATACATAGCTCGCAAGATGGGTCCAGCATTCACGACGGTGGCAAATTGCAGTAAATCGACTATCGCCAATCCAGCAAATACCACTATAGCGGCCGTAGAAGACCAGGAAGTGTAATTCACCAGTGCACCACCGATAATCACTGACGCAAACGCCAGAATTGTGCCGATAGTGGCCAGCGTCATCATCGCTTCCGGGAATCCCTCAGGAGTAGCTTGTACAACCCCTTCAACGTAATCGACAAGAAATTCACACTGCGCCAGTGTAATGCCTTCTTCATCAAGCTCACCTAACGGACAATCTGCCGCAGGCATTTCGCCCGAAGCCGGCATATTGGAAGTGATTACTGATTGTTTCATGAGCTCTGTACCATGCATGGCTGTCAGAAAAACACCCAGCATGATTGCCACCACACCAAGAATACTGGCCCAGTTAGGCGTAGAGCTATTATTAAGATCATTGGATACCATAAGCACCTGCCCTAAATTTTTATAAATTGATTATTATCGAACAAAAAACGGTACCGTCTGGATGACGTTTACCACTCTCTCCTTGTGGCCTTGCAGTGTTTTCATAACCATCACTTTAGTGACGATGAAATCTCCACATGACCGGTAAACGTTTGACAACTCAAGCACATCGGTCACTTTCGTTCAGACTTTTCTCTCGCTTTTTACCGATGCCAGGGCTAGTTGATCTTGCATAGCCCCACTGTTGTGTCTGAGTCTGCCAAACGAATAAGACCTGTGACACGCAGGGTTTTTATAAGTTCATATCACAGGAATTACGCCCATTAATAATAAAAACAACTATTAAACTAACTCAACTATTAAGACAAATTTCTGTCCCTAAAATAAGTGTGTATCCTTTCACTGTTACTAATCGTACTGAATCAGTTTGAATCATGAAGCAAAGCCAGATCCCAATAAAAAAACTGCTACTGAACTGTGATATGGGCGAAAGTCTCGGACCATGGTCTATGGGGATGGATGAGCAAGTGATGCCCCTGGTGGATATGGCCAATATCGCCTGTGGCTTTCATGCTTCCGATCCGCTGACCATGACACGCACGGTATTACTGGCAAAACAATTCGGCACGCAGATTGGTGCGCACCCCAGCTATCCTGATTTAATCGGCTTTGGTCGTCGCAGCATGCAATGCACCCCACTGGAAATTACCGCTATGGTGCAATATCAAATCGGTGCGTTGGATGGCATCTGCCGGGCGCATGACACGGGTGTTACTTATGTCAAACCCCATGGTGCGCTGTATAACGACATGATGCAGGACCACGATATTCTGCGCGCTATACTGGAGGCTATTGCTTCCTACGATAATAAGCTGCCGTTAATGGTTCTGGCCTCCACTGATAATCATAAAACCGCGTCGATCGCTGCCGAATTTGGCGTCAATTTGTTATTCGAAGCATATGCTGATCGGGCTTATGAGAATAACGGTTTGCTACGTCCGCGCACTCAACAAGGTGCGGTATTCCATTCGGAACAGCAAATCCTTGAACAAGCCTTATTGCTGGCCACTGAAGGTAGCGTCATCAGCCACGATGGTCAGCGATTAACACTTGATGCCGATACATTATGTGTACATGGCGATAATGCAGAATCGGTTAAGGCTGTTCAACATATCCGCAACGCGCTCAACAAACTCTACCAATCGTAATGAAACCGCAATGGCAAATTGAACATGCAGGACCAGATGCCGTTTTAATCCGGTTTGGTGAACAAATAAACACCGATCTCGTCCCCGTTATTCGTGCAGCAACCAAACGGCTGCAAAAAGAATTACAGGAAGAAATTCGTGGGCTGGTGCCAAGTTATACCACCCTCATGCTTTGCTATGATCCGCGTAAAAACGACTTCCCCGCCATTCAGGATAAAATCCAGCAGCAGCTTGCCAAGCTGGATGTCAGTCAAAGCGAAATGGGCAAACTGATCGAAATTCCGGTGTGGTATGACCCGGCTGTCGGTCCCGATTTACAGCATGTCGCCGACTTTCATCAAATCAGTATCGATGACGTCATTCGACGTCACAGTGACACTATTTATCATATCTTTGCCATTGGCTTTGCGCCGGGATTTGCCTATATGGGCAATGTCTCAAATCAACTTGCGACACCAAGATTACAAACACCACGACCTCATGTTGCAGCCGGCTCTGTGGCCATCGCCGATCAGCAAACAGCGGTTTATCCTGTCAGTACACCCGGTGGCTGGAATATTCTGGGCCGCACCACAATGAAAATGTTTGATCGGCAAAACCCCAAACTTTGTCCGGTTCGCCCTGGCGATAGAGTGAAATTTGTCCCGGTCAGCAAAGACGAATTTCTGTTGGCAGGAGGCCAGCTCGAATGACGCAGTCGGGATTGAAAGTGATCAAACCCGGTGTGTTAACACTGGTTCAGGATCTGGGGCGTTTTGCCTATCAACATATTGGTCTTTCACCCGGCGGTGCTGCCGATGAGCATGCGTTTTTATGGGCAAACCGCTTACTCAGTAATCGGCCTAACAGTCCTGCGCTGGAAATATGTTTTGGCGGCTTACAACTCGAAGCATTCGCCAAAACCAATATCGCCATCACCGGCGCAGAGATGAATGCCACCCTCAATGAGCGTCCCATTAAAAACTGGCAAACGCATACTCTCAACGTCGGTGATAAGCTGAAATTTGCCCATGCGACCTCCGGAATACGCAGCTATCTGGCGATTCAGGACGGCTTTCAGTTGCAGCCCAGCTTTGGGTCCGTCGCGACGGTGATGCGTGAAAAAATGGGCGGACTGGATGGTGACGGCAGTCCATTGAAAGCTGGTGACTTTTTACCCTGCACAGAACATAAACCTAAATTAACTACACATGTCCCGCCGCTATTTATCCCGGATTATCAGCAACCATTAATTCTGAGCGTGATTCCCAGTGAACAGACGGATCAAGTTGACGCAGCCGAACTGGAAAAGCTGTATCACTGGACCTACCGTATTTCGCCACAAAGCGATCGCATGGGGATTCGGCTGGAAGGTGAACCAATCAGGCCTAAATTGAACGGTATTATTTCTGAAGGGATCGCCTATGGCACCATCCAACTACCACCAGATGGGCAACCCATCATCCTGCTGAAAGATCGCCAGACCATGGGCGGCTACCCTAAACTGGGCACGCTGTTTGTGCTCGATGCATTTCTACTCTCTCAACAACAAGCTCATACCGAAGTCAGATTTACACAGATGTCGTTAGAAGAAGCTCAGGAAAAACTGCGTTATTTCTATCGCTTTTTTGGGGCGTAGTGATTAACAAAGCAGATACCAGAAAAATGACGTTGCTGGCACGTTGTTGCAAATTCACAAAGTTACTTTTACCTAACAGCCGCGAAACAGCCAGGCATGAATCAACTTGGTATAGCGTGGCATCACCACATAAACCATCAGCAAGACTGCAATACCGGTGATAATCAAGGTATCCAGATAATGATTGTCAGGCAGTCCCAATTTGTGAAGTGGCAGAAGTAAAAACGGCAATATCAACACCAATGGGTAAATAGCTGACCAGGTGACCAGCGCCTGTTTCCAGCGAATGGGAACCTTGGTATTCGCCTGCTCCGGGGTAAACCAGAAATCCAGCCCGCTATTAATATAAAAATCGTCGCCTTTCACCAGCAACGGTGAAACCTGAGCTATCAACTCACTGCGTTTGGCCGATTCCATCCAGCCACGTAAATGTGACTGCGTATCAAAACGGATAATAATCGTATAGGTTTCGGTTAATCCCGCGATGGGCCGGATAACGTTTAAATCCAGATGCCCCGGCGAACTCTTACAATGCGGCGCAATTTCATTTAACCATTCTTCGTATTCGGCATGTTTGTCCTTATTAACCTGATGAGTAATTACTGCTGTCGCACCATGGGTTAACGGATCCACACGATTTTGTTGCATAACCTTTTCCTAAAATACAAAGTGGTTGGATAAATGTTTGACCAACAAAATATCAAGTCATGCGGTTTTTATAAAATCTTATCGTAGAGAGCCAAATGATTTAGGGCCAGTGCAAACATGTTGAGTGTTTACACTGGCCCTAAATATTCAGCTGATGTAGGTCGAACGCTAAGTCGTAATAGACCTAATGATTAGTTCGTCCTCAGGACGATTAGCCCAACAGACGTGCCCGACCAGCCCACAGTCCAAAAAGACCGAAAGCAAACAGCGGTAATGCTGCTGGTAACGGTACTGCACTTGGATTCATAAACTGACTGGCAAGCGCTTCGGTAGAGAAAGAGCCATCCGTGCCAAATGTCCATGATGAGAAGTTTGTGAATTTTCCTGAGAACAGCTCATCACCAGCGATACCGAAGGACATGTAAATCAACGCATCGGTCATATCAAATGACAAAATATCAGCCAGCGAAAAATCATTAAAGAAAACACTGTTCTCACCCCGGCCGCCGTCAAAAATGCCAGTACTTAACATGTTAGAGGTCAACCCATCGACAACCAACATATCATCACCAGCACCAAAGATAACATCGCCGATAATCTCGCTGTTTCCAGACAGTAGCAAGCTACTGTCACCCTGATTTGGAGCAAACTGAATGGCAGTGCCTGAACGGCCAACCAGAGTGCCACTGTTTTCAATAGTGATCTGAGATGTGCTGGCACCATCTGTACCAATTGCATGAACGCCTTCGATATAACCTTCATTGATAATGGTCAGCGGACCCGCTTCACGGACTTCACCTACTGATGGCTCATACAGTGAGTCTACGTCGATGCCGTTACCGCCTTCCAATGGGTCACTCAAAGAACCTGTAGAGACAATGGCGCCTGTTGCATGGTTGTGCACTTTACCTTCATCGATGTCGATACCGTCATCAGAACCGATGATCACACCGTAGTTATTGGCTTCACCGCTGGCAAATTGCACACCGTCTTCATCGTCAGTCGCACCAGCATTGGTCCAGGTCTTCGTATCGGCATCCCAGGACAAGCCATTCAAACCAATGGTGCCGTGGTTTTCAAGAGTGAAATCTTCACGCGCTTCAATAACTTCTTCACCGCCGCGTAATGTTCCATGGTTAATCACGGTAGTACCTGGGCCACGGCTTTGAATGGCACGACCATCAGCACTTTCGATCAGGCCATAATTGGTAATATTAGCGTTTTCAAGTGCGAAATCGTTATCCAATCTCACCGCTTGATTTTCAGCAGAGATAACGCCGGTTTCACGATTAATCAGCGTGAAATTATCCGCATCGTCCTGCAGACGAATACCGCGGTCACCGCCACTAATTGTGCCAGAGTTGTCGATGGTCAGGTTGACACCCTTGCCACGGATCGCATCATCATCGCCACTTTCAATCAGACCCTGATTGTTCAGTGATTGGTTTGAACCTTCCAATTGCACTGGACGACCGCTTGCACGGACAATCTCAGCACCGCTTTGAACAGTCACTGACAGATTGTCTCTATCATCATCAATATTGCCACTATCAGTCGGGGTGCAGATCAGCGTGGGAGAATCGATAGTGCCACCAGGAATACAAGTTGCTGCCATTGTTGGCGCGTTATACAGAGCCGCCAGCATGGAAACGAAAACCAATTTATGTGTGTTTTTCACGTAACCTCCAAGTCAGATATGAACATCGGACTTGAAGATAGTGTTTTATTGTGACAAATCCATGAATTTTAAAATTAATGTGAACTAAGGCACATACACAAAATTGGAAAACTGATATTGGCCTGGTTAGCCAGCCCTTTGCGCTCATCAATTTATTTATTTCGTACATTGCGTACTAAAAACGAATTACCGGGGCCACGTTTTAGCTCAAATAAATCAATGGCTTTAAACAGGCTGCTGAGATTTTTAAAACCATAATTTCGAGTATCAAACGAGGTCTTATTCGAGATATTTGCTCCAACAGGCCCAAGTGCCGCCCAGCCGTCTTCGTCTTCGGTTGCCTCAATCGCTTGCCGCAGCAAATGAATCAGTTTGGTATCGGATTTTATATTTTTGGGTTTAACCGCTGTTTTAGTGATTTCTTTTTCCTCATCCAGAAAAAGAAACTTAGAGCACGCATTAACAAATGCCGACGGTGTTTTCCGCTCACCAAAGCCCAATACCACCTTGCCTTCAGCTAAGGCTCTGGTCACCATCGGCGTAAAATCACAATCCGATGACACAAAACACATCACATCAATCTGCTTGGTATACATCACATCCATTGCATCAATCACCAAAGCGATATCTGACGCATTTTTACCTTTGGTTAAATCATATTGCTGGATGGGTTGAATGGCATATTCATGCAACAGATCTTCCCAGGCCTTTAGCGTAGGCGACTTCCAATTGCCATAGGCTTTACGAATGGTTACCACACCATAGTTTGCGACTTCGCTCAGGACATCTTCAAACTTACTTGCGGGCGCATTATCCGCATCAATAAATAACGCGATTTTCTGTTTTAATTCATCCATGTTTGCACCTCAAGCCAGTATAGATTTGTTGATGGTTAGCTTTCTATTAATACCCGTTTTTATGTCGAATTTATCACTGATAGCCTTATGATCTTCATTTGGATCTCGCCCTTTCGATTCAAAAGTAAATCAAGTTGACTACCTCATAATCCAGTCCACTTCTGAGGCTACTAAAGGACTAGCGGGTTCCCAAAAATATTATCTTTACCAAAAATCTGTTCAAGTGCCAAAATTGCCTCTAGGGATAACTTTTGGGTGAAAAGTAAGGTGAGGTTGTGCTTTGCACGGGAGCAACTTACGTAAAATAAATTTCGATTTCGCTCAAAGGTATCTTGCTTATCAATTGGATAAGAGCCATACATCCACTCCAACATTTGATTCCAGTTATATTGGTTCCAACCTCGGCCAAAGATTACAAGCACATTATCAAACTGAGCACCTTTTACACCATGCTTTGTTGAAAATGGGGTCTTATCTTCAATATAGGCACCCAGACCGGAAATTTCTTGATAAGTTATAGAGCGAAACTGACTAATCTTGCGAACAAACTTCGCCTCATCTTCTTCCAACTCACTGAGTGACTTTGACGCTAAGCTTTTGAATTTTATTTCTGAATCTTCTATTTTCGACGGAATTCTTGGTGTTTTTGTCTCAGTCAAAAGATCCAGCATATCGCCAATAGTTCCATGAGCCTTAACTTGGAGAGCTTTATCAATGTTTTTAAGCCAATTCGTTTTATCAGATTGACGCTTTAATTGAGGATGATTCTGCGCCTTAATTTGCAGCAACTCGCCATACTGTTTATGCTCATAGGCATATAGGGTAGGTTCGACAACCTCAAGAAAGAACTTTATATATTTGTCATTCTTTTTTAAGTAATCGTCCGTGTAAGAAAAGCAGTCTGCTAAATTTTTAAAATTCTGCTCACTGGCGATAAAGTTATTGGTTAAAAACAGAATTTTTGTCTTTTCGGAAGACAAGTCCCAACCATCTGCAACCATCAGTGATTTCGTCTTTAAGATATAATCCTTTACGTCAGATTCTGGAAGGTCATCTTTCCAATGCCCACCACCCTTACCATCTCTTCTAACACCATCCCAATCATTGGAATGAAAAATCTTTATGACCCCCACTGAGTTTGGATTCGATTCAGCCTGCGGGAGCTCTGGTCGCATTCTGTTCAGACATTCCACTATGTTTTTATCCGATCGAAAATTCGCCTTTTTTCCTATTTCTACTATTCTTCCTTTGGCACTGGAAATCAAACCGCAAGCAGAAGTACCGTATATTTTTTGCCAATGGTCACCAAAAAGACCAACAATAACACCAGATTCGTTATCTATAAGATTGCCAACAATGCTGTCGGCCAGCATGCGATCAGTGTCCTGATATTCGTCGATAAACACTATAGGGAATTTACTTCTTAGCAGTTTTTGAAATTTTGGATAAGAAAGCATGCGAGCCATCAATAAAACTACATCATCATGATGCAAAGTGATTTCTCTTTCGTTAATCGAAGGAAATCCCAGTTCGTATTTAACGCTTTGCACGTTAATACCAGGAGAATCCGCTATTCTTTGCACCCACTTTTCACCTAGCTCAGGGATATGCTCTCGCAACTTAACTTGATAAGTTTGTAAAATGTTCCAACAAAAAGCGTGGATGGTATCGGAGAAGATAACCGGGTGGTGGTCTGTTCGATCTTTGATTTCGTTTTTTGCTACGTTGGTGTATGTGATACAGGCAATTTGCTGGCGATTATTTAACAATGTATCGGCTTGGCGTGAGATCAGATATCTAATAGATTCTATTAATGAATAGGTTTTGCCAGCACCCGCACCTGCTTCCAAGCGAAAGCACAAATTGTTATCGATACAATGCCTGATTTGTTCAAGGGCCTCGATAGAAGCCTGTTCAGCCGGCCCTACACTCATCATATTTGCTCGCCCTCGGAATTGCCTGAAACATCTTTATCTAACCATTTCAGTCCCTCACGAATATACTTAGGGACCACCCATTCTGTCTGGTCAATTGAATATTTAATTGCAAAGTTTGCCTTCCCATCTTTAGCTTCCTTTTCCGCTAATTTGATAGCCTTTTCTTCCATTTCTAAAGTGGTGACCCCAGTTAGGTTAAATTTGGCCTGATTTGCAAATACAAAAGCGTCTTCAAAGCTTCTACCACAACAGGTATGTCCTTCTTCAGGAACCTGATAGGTAATTCGACGACTTCCAGACAACTTTTCAGCATCTGTCTTATCCTTCAACTTCTTGAACAAAATATCTCTGCTCCGATCGAACCATCTGTTTATTCCTGGATTAGACGATCGAAGAGCTTGCGTTGATGGGCATGCTACATAAGATGTCCGCTTTCCATTTTTGACGGGTCTGGTTCCATCAATATCAGTAATAACAAGAGTTTTTAACTCGAGAAAATCCAGAAATTTGTAGAAATGATGAGCATAGGCTCCTCCCACCTCGACTACCGACATATATTTCCGGCGTAGATTGCACTGTTCAGTGTCATCAATCTTCTTGATCATCTCTGGCAAAAGTATTCGTTCGGTGGCCCCTTCAATTAAAATCGCTCTATCCGCAAAATAAAGGTCACATTTTGTGAGCGTTAAATACTTGTGCAGAAATTCCTTATCTGCCCTTGACTCTTCACTACAAAACGCTTCCGCCAAGTCTTTAACTTTGGTTTGCTTACCACTTTTGGAAAGAAAATAACGCACTTTGCTAAAGTCAGCCTCGTTAGCGATATGTGACGAGTGGGTACTAACAACAAATTGTACAGGCCATACATTTCCATCATTCAGCTGCTTTTGAAACTCTTTAACTATTTCCTCTAGCTGCCGAATGAATACTTCCTGCATTTGAGGATGTAGATGTGCTTCAGGCTCTTCAATAAAAATTAAATGACCTTTGGGAGGCGTAATTTGCGACTGAAATTCTCTAAAATATTCATAGATTCTGAAGAGAATGAATATCAAATTACGGATACCCAGACCGTTGTAGGTTTCGGGCAAAGAAAAATGATCCTCTCCTTCATAAAATACCCTAGTATTACTTTCTAACAGAGACTTTACATTCAATTCGGTGGCAGCACTTAAGTTGGGATCTTGCAGCCCCGGATAACCGAAAATATTAAGTGTCGGCAAAAGTGCTTTAACTTTCTCTTGAAAGTCAGTATCTACTTTTTCCTGGAGTGCCTCGACTACCTTATTGATCTCTTCAGATTTCGCTTTGAATGCCTCAGGCGCACCAGGACTGTTAGCGCTTTTGAAGATATTTCCTAAAGACTTCCCAAGTACATCTCGTTCATTGTGAGTTTCGTCATCGAGCCCTCTCTGCGCATTGATCAAGCCTGACAGGATTAGCCGTTTAAATGATGCAAATTCTAGCCTAACTTTATTCTCGTGGTTAGTCGGCTCAATTGCATATATCACAGGCTCATAATGCTGATTTATCGATCCTTTAAGATCTGAGTAATAATTCTTTCGATTGGCAAGATCAAGCGGATGAAAAAAATCTTTAACCTTACCGTCCTTCAACTGGTAGGAAACCAACACACAGGTCTCAAAGAGCGTATCGTCGAGATCGATGATAAAGTCGCCCAAAACTCCGAAGTCGTTTTCATTGTCCTTATAGTCAAGGCTAAGCTCTAATACTATCGTCGGCATTAAAGAACGAACTTCTTGATCTTCAGCAGAACTCTTGAAAGCTTTCAGAGCTTCTTCAAATTCTTTAAGACATGATTGATTAAAATCCTCATACCGGACTTTCGTGCCTGCTGGATTCAAGAAGCTTCGGAAAATTTCTGCAAATGAGGTCTTTCCTGTGTTGTTGCGCCCGACAATCAAGGTTGTTCTATCATCCAACGTCAGATTAACGTCCTTGAGCAATCGATAATTTTTTATTCGGATTTTTTTAATCTTCATAATTCTTCCGTGTGCCAAAGCAAAAATATCAAAAAATCAGCTAACACTATTTCATTTATTCAATCCATTGCGTGCTGTGACTTGAATATTCGGGTTCTACCCCGATTTTGCGGACACTTCAAAGAAGCCTGATAATGGGCAAAAGGAGTGTTTATGTCGAAGAGAAGAAAGTACAGTACTGAGTTCAA
>NZ_JAJAEO010000091.1 GCF_020447225.1 Methylophaga pinxianii
AAAAAAACCAACGGCTTAAAAGTGATCCACTGTTATGGTCAAAATCTCGTAAAACAGCGGCCTTAAGTGAGCCAAAGTCGTCATTTATGTCGTTTTTAGTACCTCATTACCGGTTTTAATCGCAGGGAGCACCCCAGCTGCCTTTTTTCCCTTCAGTCGGTAGCTCTCTCCACTGATTTGTACAATATTTGAATGGTGTAAAAGCCTGTCCAGTAACGCTGCGGTAAGCGTTGTATCGTCAGCAAAGGCACTGGACCACTGCGAAAACGGCAAATTGCTGGTGACAATAACGCTGCCATGCTCATACCGCTTGGCAATCACATTGAAGAATAAATTCGCTTCCTCCCGTCCAAATGGCAGGTAACCTATTTCATCAATAATGAGCAGTTTGGGTGCCAGCACACTGCGCTTTAAATACTGCTCCAATCGCCCTTGGCTTTTAGCGGTTGCCAGTTGCAGCATCAAATCCGCTGCGGTAATGAAGCGGGTTTTTATACTGCGCAGTACGGCCATATAACCAAGGCTAATCGCCAGGTGGCTTTTACCCACACCACTGGGCCCAAGTAAAATCACATTTTCAGCGCGCTCAATAAAGGCGAGTCCGGTGAGTTCTTTTAACTGTTGCCTCGGCGCACCACTGGCAAACTTAAAGTCAAAGTCTTCAAATGATTTTAGCGCCGGAAAACCGGCAAACTTCAGTAACGTCTCCTGCGTCCGTCGGGCCCTGGCCTGAAGCTCAAGGTTTAGCAGTTGCTCCAGAAAATCAGCAAAGGTGCCTTCTTTCGCAATGAGTGTGTCCGCCAATGCCGGCCATTCATTGCTGACTGTGCCAAGTTTGAGTGTGTCACAGGCAACCTGTATCCGTTCTTGTTGAAGGTTCATTGCTGGCCCTCCAACAAACTGTCGTAAACACTCAATGGATGCTGCAGACTCTCAATCGGAGTTGGCCGACTGATACTGTCAGGCAAATGCCGAAACGCCTCTCTGATTGGCAAAGCCTGTAAGTCAAAGCGCTCTTTATCAAGCAATACCTGTGGCTTCTCGCCAGTGGTACCATGCAGTCGCTGATGCGCAACATGTTCAAGCCAGGCACCGATATGCGCGTTGGCCACAGAGACATCAAAACGGAGTCCATGCTGCTTCATACTCGCGGCCAATGGGGTGATAAAACTGCTCTTCAAGTACGAATTGAAGCGCTCCACCTTGCCCTTGGTTCTGGCGCGGTAAGGGCGGCAGGCTCGGGGCTGAAAACCATAGTGATTGGCAAGATCAAGCAGACTACTGTTCCAGCGATGATGTCCCATCCCGTAGGCATCGCGCTCAATCATAATTGTCTTCGCATTATCGAACAGCACATGCTGCGTCACTCCACCGAAGAAATTAAATGCTTCCTCAAGACCATATAACCAGTCTTCCTGACGTTCGTGCGTTGAAAAATGAACAAACGTCGCTCTGCTATACGACAGTGTTGCCACAAATCCTTTAAATCGTTGTCGGTTCCGGTTGATATTAGTGAAATCAACCTGCAGTTGCTCGCCGGGTTGTGTCTCAAACCTGACGACCGGATCGTTTGGTGCTGGTTTTTTAAACGATGCGACAAATTGGCGTAACTGGGTCATACCACCGCTATATCCCTGGGCTTCTATCTCACGGTAGAGAACGGTTGCCGGTATCCAGTTCGGCTCAGCAGCTTTGATCCGCGCTTTTAGGTATGTCTCATAGGGCTGTAGCTTCGTCGGACTGGCCTCACGCTTTGCATAACTTGGCGTAACTGCTGGTCTGCTCAGATAGTTTTTTACGGTGTTACGGGAAATGCCGAGGCGACGCGCTATCTCGCGTTGGGTCATTCCTTGTCGGTATAAAACATGTATATCCACTAGTTGCTCCTGAGTTAGCATTTTCAGCCGCCTTATCCTGATGAAAAAGGCAGCTATCTTGCCTCAGGTGGATCAGTTTTGAACCGTTGCTAATGGATCATCTTTACACCGTTGG
>NZ_JAJAEO010000065.1 GCF_020447225.1 Methylophaga pinxianii
TCAGGACTGGTGTATTTCCCGGCAAATCTGGTGGGGACACCGTATCCCTGCCTGGTATGACGAACAGGGCAATATCTATGTCGGTAAGGATGAAGATGATGTGCGTCAAAAACATCAACTATCGGATTCTGTTGCACTCAGACAGGATGAGGATGTGCTGGATACCTGGTTCTCTTCCGCCTTATGGCCTTTCTCCACCCTGGGTTGGCCAGCCGATGATGCGGCATTAAAAACCTGGTATCCGACCAGTGTATTGGTCACCGGCTTTGACATTATCTTTTTCTGGGTGGCGCGGATGATGATGATGGGCATTAAGTTCATGGATGAGGTGCCATTTAAAGAAGTGTATATCCATGGTCTGGTGCGTGATTCGCATGGTCAGAAAATGTCAAAATCCAAGGGTAATGTGTTGGATCCCATCGACATTATTGATGGTATCGATCTGGAATCCCTGGTCGCCAAACGCACCAGCGGCATGATGCAGCCCCAGCTGGCTGCCAAAATTGAAAAAGCCACCCGCAAGGAATTCCCGGAAGGTATCGCGCCACATGGTACTGATGCCCTGCGCTTTACCTTTGCCTCGCTGGCCACTACCGGCCGTGATATTAACTTTGATATGAATCGGATTGCCGGTTATCGCAATTTCTGCAACAAACTGTGGAATGC
>NZ_JAJAEO010000086.1 GCF_020447225.1 Methylophaga pinxianii
AAAAAAATCACTACAAACTGCTCAGTATTATCTAAACAAAAATGGCTGGAGTTTGTTCAATCTTCTTATGAAGGGCAGGATCCGGTTCAGCTTGAAAGTGTTCTCGCTCCGACTGATATAAACAAGTCAAATTTGCTTTTTTTTCGTGAAAAATATCTAGCTCTGAAACAACTTGGGCGATCAAGACCCAAAGAAAGGGGAGACTTTGACTCGGTTCGTCAAATTTCAAATCAACTCAGAGAAATACATCAGAGATTTGATTTTGAGGTGCCTGATGATGTGAGGATGTTTCTTGTTAGTGTAGCTGAGGGAGGGGCTGATTTAGATTTATTGACCACAGAAGTACTTGATTGGCTGCATAAAAAGAATACTAGTAACAATTATCGAATCGTAACTAAGCCGGTGAGTCGCAATGGTTCTGGATACTGATAGATTTCTAGAGAGTGTTCTTGATGCTATTGAGAGCCAAGAAGCAAAACTTCTAGTCTGGGGGGTGGTTGATGGCAGAATCTCCAGAACGGAAATTGATGAGATTATCTATCCAAGGGTTGAACAAGCACTTGAGCAAGGTCTAGAGGAGTTTTTTGATTCTGAGGGCGTGATTTCAGAACTTAAGAGTCGAGGTTTATTGTTTGAGACAGATGCTGACCCATATGAGGGGTACAGGTCACGAATGGCTGAGACAGTTCGTCTGGCATTTCGATTGAGACAGTTATTTCCTAATCACGACAGCGTCGATGGGTGGCAAAGAGCAAAAACATTGGTATCCGACTTTAGATTTACAAGAAGGCTACGACGTTACCCTATCAGAAATACAACTCCTGAAGTTCTAATCAGCGATATATCCGGTACCGAAAATAATCTAGACCAAATTTCTGTCCTAAAGGAACTCCTCTCTGACAGAGCAAATAATTATCACTTAGCTGATTTTCAAGTTCGTGCTTTAAAAAGGATTCTAGAGAGTCTGAGAAAAGGGCGTTCCACAGGAACACTTGTAAGCGCTGGTACAGGCAGTGGGAAGACACTCGCATTTTATCTGCCAGCAATTACTAGAGTTGGTGAGTTGAAACTCAAGCAGGCTCAAGGAGTTGCCTGGACAAAAATTCTAGCACTCTATCCTCGTACTGAGCTATTAAGAGATCAATTCGCTGAGGTATATGCCGAATCTCGACGTCTTGATGCTCTTTTAAGTTCAAATAATTCAAAAAAAATACGAATCGGAGCACTTTTTGGTGACACCCCTGAGAGTAGTTTAACCTTCAGAAACCCCAAGAAACATAAGTGGCGTAGGGTCTCTGTAGGCTTTGTTTGTGGCTATATGACATGTGTTCAGAATAGTTGTGACGGTGAGTTGGTATGGAAAAACGAAGATATTGACTCCAAAAGAGAGAGACTTTTCTGCTCTCAATGTGGGTATGAAATTAAGGAAGATGAAATCGCGATTACGCGTGAATCGCTTAAGAAAGATCCACCGGATATATTGTTCACCACTACAGAGATGTTAAATCAGCGTTTATCGGATACGGCTACGAGACACCTTTTTGGATTGCGCCCGGGAGCAATTCGCCCACCGGAGATGGTTCTTTTGGATGAGGTGCACACCTACTCTGGGAACCATGGAGCAAATGTTGGGTATCTCCTTCGAAGACTGTCTTTCCTGGTTAGGGCTCCTCTAACATTTGTAGGCCTCTCAGCTACGCTTCAAGATGGCGTTAGTTTTTTTT
>NZ_JAJAEO010000101.1 GCF_020447225.1 Methylophaga pinxianii
TCTCATTACCAGTGAAACCGGTGATTTAGCGTCATTACGCTATCTTGCTCATGATATTGAACATGAACTTCTGGATCGTGGTATCTCGCGAATCAATATTACAGGGCTGCCGCTGGAAGAGATTGCTATCCAGTTGGATAAAACCAAATTAGAAGCGCTGGGATTAGATCTGGATCAAGTGGCTAATCGTATTGCTCAACTGAGTCAGGATTTACCTGCCGGTGAAATTGGCAATGCTGAGAGCACCCGGCAGATTCGCAGTCTGGATCAGGGCCGAGATGTACAAGCATTTGCTGAATTTGCCCTGCAGTCTGATTTTGCCAATGGACTGGTCAAACTGGAAGATGTCGCAACGATTGAACGTCGGCCGTTACGTAAGCAGATGAATCTGTTTTATCAGGGGCAACCCGCTATTGAATTGGAGTTGCAACGTACTGAAAATGCCGACTCACTGAAAAGTGCTCGTGTGCTTGAACAATGGCTGGATGAAAGGGCCGGCACGCTACCAGATGGCGTTGAGCTGAAAGTATATGACGCAAGTTGGGAGCTGATTAAAGAACGTATTAATCTGCTTTTAAAAAACGGCCTGGGTGGCTTGTTGCTCGTGTTAGGCATTCTGTTTTTGTTTCTGCATGGCCGTGTGGCTTTTTGGGTCGCGGTGGGGATTCCGGTTTCCTTTATGGCCGCACTGGCTGTGCTATATGCCCTGGGTGGCAGTATCAATATGATCAGTTTGTTTGGTCTGATTATGTCGCTAGGGATTATTGTGGATGATGCCATCGTGGTAGGTGAGGATGCCTTTGCGCATTATCAAAGTGGTGAACCTTCTCTGACCGCTTCAGAGGGTGGTGCCAGACGGATGTTGGCACCGATTCTTTCTTCCTCTTTAACCACAATTTCATCTTTTATTCCGTTGATGCTCATCAGTGGTGTCATAGGTAATATTCTGTTTGATATTCCGTTTGTCGTGATTTGCGTGATTACCGCTTCGTTGATTGAATGTTTTTTAATTCTACCCGGTCACTTACGTCATAGTTTTCACAATATTCATCATGCCAAACCTTCCGCGATTCGTGCTCGACTGGACAGCGCTTTCAATTACCTTCGTGATGATCTTTTCCGACCGTTAGTAACCAAATCAGTTAAAAACCGGGGTTTAACGGTGAGTATTGCTATGGCTTTGCTGATCGTCAGTTTCGGATTACTGGTTGGCGGGCGAATCAGCTTTAACTTTTTCCCATCACCTGAAGGTACGACGGTGTTAGCCAATGCACGTTTTGTCGCTGGTACGCCACGCAGTGAAGTGAATAAATTTCTACAGCATATGACGGCCACATTACAAGAAACCGATCAGCAATGGGATCAACCGTTAGTTGATGTGGCAACCAGCAAGTTAGGCGCAGCGGGTACAGCCGGCGGCATGTCTGATGCTCAGGTTGATGATCGTTTTGCCTCCATGCAAGTTGAGCTAACGTCTCCGGATCAACGCGATGTCAGAAACCAGACATTTATCAATGCATGGCGTGAGAAGATCGTGATGCCAGCAGGTATTGAAACCTTCACCATTTCCGAACGTCGGGGTGGCCCACCGGGCAGTGATATTGATATCCGGTTGACCGGCGGGAATACCGATAATCTGAAAGCTGCTGCCAAAGACCTTATAGAAGCATTACAGCGTTATCCTGGCGTGAGTGCGATTGAAGATGATCTGCCTTATGGTCAATCACAACTGATATATCGTCTTAAGGAGCAGGGGCAAGTCCTGGGATTAACGGTCGAAGATGTGGGCAGACAATTACGTTCAGCTTATGACGGGCGCCTGGTGCAGATTTTTCAGGACGGCGATGATGAAGTCGAGGTCCGGGTAATGTTTCCGGATAGTCAGCGAAATACGCAGGCTTCTTTGGACGACTTTATGATCCGCTTGCCAGACGGTGGTAGTGTGCCACTGGACTCCGTGGTGCATTTTGATGCCCGACGTGGCTTTGATGTGTTACGCCATACCGATACCCGTCTGGCCGTACATGTGACAGCGACGGTGGACAGTCAAGTCACCAATAACAATGTGATTCTTGCCGACTTACAAGGTGAATTCCTGCCCGAGCTGATGGCCCGTTATGGCATACAGGTAGTCTTTGAAGGCAGAGCCGAAGAACAGGCCGACACGATTGGTGATATGAAACAGGGTGTTCTGTTGGCGTTTGCGTTGATTTATATCATTCTCGCCTGGGTATTTGCGTCTTATGGCTGGCCATTAGTGGTGATGACAGCAATCCCTTTTGGTCTTATTGGTGCTTTGGTGGGCCACTGGTTATTAAATATTGATCTGACCATTCTGTCTTTATTTGGCATATTTGGTTTGTCGGGTATCGTGGTGAACAATGCGATTATACTGGTGACATTTTTTAAAAATTTGCGAGAAAAGGGGCTGGATATACAAAATGCGATTATTGAAGCCTCGGTTTTACGTTTAAGAGCCGTATTATTAACATCATTAACCACGATTGGTGGCCTGACACCTTTGTTATTTGAAACCTCGCCGCAGGCGCAGTTTTTAATTCCAATGGCGGTATCGATTTCATTTGGGTTAATGTTTGCGACGATTTTAGTGTTATTGGTCATTCCAGCATTATTATCATTTCATGAAAGCATTGCTGGAAAGTTTGCCGAGCTTCGAGCTGGTAAAGCGGCCACCACCGAATAAGGGAGAGAACATGAATTTGCGTGTAGTTTGTTTGTTATTCGGAATTGGCTGTGCTGTATCAAGTAACAGTGCTCTTGCAGATGATGCGCCCATCACCTTGAAAACATTGACCGATTATGTTTTCACGCATCACCCTGCGAGACAAGCTGAATCCAGTATGGATGCTCTGGCTCAGAGCCGTTCCACACTTGCTGGCAAACTATTTGCTGAGCCTTTGAGTTTGTCGGTTAATCATTTTAATGATGTTATTGGCAGCAGTGATGGGCTGCAGGAGTGGGAGTCCTCTGTTGAGATGCCGATTTGGCTACCGGGTGAAAAGCGTCAGCAACAGAATCTGTCACGTCAGCTGGCCGCAGAAGTTCCCTATTATCAACAGCGTATCCGATTGGATGCCTCTGCTCAGGTAAGGCGCCATGTTTGGTTGGTGATGCTCTCAGCCGCCAAAGTACGTCATGCGGAATCCTTATTGGAAAATGCTGATAACTTACTGAAAAATGTAGAAAATCGAGTTAAAGGCGGTGATTTGGCGACTTCAGAATCACTTCTGGCAAAAAGTCATCAGCTGGAAATGCAATCACAATTAGCCTCAGCCAAAATGGAGCTACAGCAGAGTCTGAATCAGTATCACTATTTAACGGGGCAACAAGTCTTACCTGATGTGATTGAAGAAGCTTTACCGTCAGTCACTGAAATAGATCATGGACATCCTTTGCTGGCAGAACTTGAACAACAAATTGCCAGACAGCGTAGTGAAATGGCAAATGCGCGTTACGATAATGTGAGTCACCCGAGTTTATCCTTGGGTGTGAAGCGTGAGCGGGATGAACACGCCGATCCCTATAACAACAGTATTGGCGTTGGGGTCAGCTTTGCACTGAATGATGAAGCCTATCAGCAACCGGCTATTGCAGAAGCCAGTCGACAATTGGCTGATTTGCAGATCGCTCACCAACAACAAAAACGTCGACTGGAAGCGGAATTGCTGGCTGCTATGGATAATCTTAAAACATTGCAGCACAGACAAAGCTTATTAAAAGAGCAGTATGAGGTTAGTCAGCAGTATGTCGATATGCAGCAACGCAGCTTTGACATGGGAGG
>NZ_JAJAEO010000077.1 GCF_020447225.1 Methylophaga pinxianii
GAACGATTCCATAATCCTCGCATGAGAAGACGAGTCGCAAGAAGCGATATGACGTTTTCAACCGTTTTTAAACCGTCCGTAGAAACGGGGTAGAACCCCTATTTCTAACAGGGAGATAATGGTTGATGGTGTTCTTATTGGCAATCTGATCAGCTGACTTTGCCAATGAGCGATTAATGGGTAGGTGAATTACTGTGCTTTCCATGTTTCATTTAATCCCACTAATTTCATAGTATTCGTCACCTTCATTGACTAACTTAATTCGTCTGTCTGCATGAAAGATCCATATGGTATTATTTTGATTAGCAATACTTAGAATTTTCTCTAATAATTCCTCAAGAAGAATTACTGCACCCTTGTCATGTTTATTAGGCCTATATCCGTCTTTTATGCTTAATAATAACTCCATAAAATTCATAGTAATTTCAATAGGATCCAAGCTTATATCATTTACTTTTAGATATGCATAAAAGTGTCCTTGCTTTTTAGAGGCTGAGCTTTTGATTCTTTCAAAATCAGGCTTAATCTCGACGGGCGTTGCAACACAATGTTCATGATAATCAGCTAAGTGAAAGTGATCTTTTTCAAGGTTTGGTGCATTTCTATTGCAATATTTATGAACAGCAGAAATAAGACTTTCCCTATAAAACTTGTTCAATAATTGCTTTTGTTGTACTGAGCCTTCAAAACTACTATGTAATCTCCAAATTTTTGCATAGTAATCTAGGGTGTTATCTTTAAACTTAAAGTTAAGTAGCTCTTTGAAAGGGTTTGAAATTTCCGCTTCCCCCAACAAGTGTAAAAGACGAATGTATGATTCAGCCTCTTTGATTGAAAAAACACCTAATTTTTTGATCTGTTCTTTAAAGCTTTCAAATTCAGGATTATTAATACCTAAAGCAAATTGAAGTATGAATTGGTCTATCTCTTTGGTTCGAATTTTTGCAGGGTCAAAATCAATTATTTTTTCTAATATTTCATTGTCTCCACCTTTGAATAAATTATCAAAAAGATATGATTCCGATGCGAGTATCTGGTAGGTGAAGTCAAGAAGAGACCTAGCGGTAATGAACTGATCTTTGATCATGTAATAGCCCCATTTTAAAACGGACACTCAATTATTAAGCGATAGGCTTAGACCTATCTTTAAGGAGTGTCTATGGAACGTATTGAAATTTTTACT
>NZ_JAJAEO010000171.1 GCF_020447225.1 Methylophaga pinxianii
TTCTTCGCTGTAGCGTTTTTTCATTTTGAGATCTCCAACTCCCATAGTTTATTGGAAATCTCATCAATGTCATGGCTCTAAATTCGGGGGAAAGGTCAGTTTGATAATTCCATTTTTTACATGCTCAAACAGTCGTGGCCACTGTTTTTTAACAGCTGCCTGATTACCCCGAAGGGTGATTCCTTTATTCATAATATTGCCGATAGGGACAAGGGCGTTCACCGGACCATACACACCAATAACAGAAACAATGCCACCTTTCTTTACTGAATTAATTGCCCAGTGAAGGGCGGTGGTGGCACCACCTTGCAACATTAATTTCCGGCCTAATAATGTATTCATAGCACTACCGGAAGCCTCACATCCCACTGCGTCGATACACACATCTGCTCCCAGTGAGTCTGTGGTTTTTTTCAGGAAAACTACCGGGTCTTCAAGTTCTTTGAAGTTATAGACTTCACATTGAGCATAGTCTTTAACAAACTCCAGTCGATAATCCAGATGATCAATTACAATGACTCTGGCTGCACCAAATAGCCACGAGCATTTGGCTGCCATAATTCCTATTGGACCAGCACCAAAGACGACCACCGTATCACCTTCCTGAATGCCACCCATTTCAGCAGCTTGATAACCGGTTGGCACCACATCCGTCATCATCACTGCATCGTTAAGGCTCATCCATTCGGGAATAACCGTAGGTCCCACATCGGCATAGGGAACACGAACGTATTCAGCCTGACCGCCATGATATCCACCGGCTGTATGGGAGTAGCCGAAAATACCTCCCACAGCAGTGGCTTGAGAATTCGCCTCATGGCAATTGCCATAGAGTTGTTGACGGCAAAAAGCACATCGTCCACACGCAATATTAAATGGCACCATCACGATGTCGCCGACTTTGACATTCTGTACCTCGCTGCCAACTTCGACTATTTCACCGACAAACTCATGCCCGAATGTTGAGCCTACACGGGTATCAGGGACCAATCCGTGATAAAGGTGCAAGTCCGAACCGCAGATACATGAACGTAAAACACGAACAATCGCATCTTCTGGATGTTCAATTTCAGGGTGGGGTTTATTCTTGTCAGCGCGGACTCGATAAGGCCCGCGATAATTCATTGCCAACATAAGATTTCCTTTTGTTAATAGTGATAAATGACCATTAGCATGAAAAATTCAACATTGATCGAGCTAGAGAGTCAGCTTCATTTAAAGCGGGAGGCAACTGACTAAGGCCTTATTACAGCAAGAGTTATTACTGCTGACGTAAATATTGTGCTTCAAATATCTTTGGGTGAACCGCCTTGTTATAAAAAAATCCCTGGACACACTCGCAGCCATTTTCTTTCAGAAAATCGGCTGTGCATATATCTTCAACGCCCTCTGCCAGAACCCGGATGCCTAAGTTTTCTCCCAATGAAATAATGGTTTTAATAATGGATTTTTTCTCATGATTACTGGTGACATCACGAAGAAAGCGTTTATCAATTTTCAGTTCATCTACTGGTAGCTCTTGTAGATAACTCAAGGAAGAGTAGCCAGTGCCAAAGTCATCTACTGAAATCTCGATGCCTAACCCTTTAAGCGCGTTAATTTGCTCAATAGCACCAGCTATATGCGTCATCAATAACGATTCGGTTATCTCAAGCTGTAACCATTTCGGTTGTAATTGATAGAGCTCAAGCAGATCGGAAATATGTTTCACCAGATGGTTACGACGCAATTGAACAATGGAAACATTGACTGAAATTCGTAAGGATGGATAACCGGCATTTTGCCAAATTCGTAATTGATGACAGGCCTGAGAAAGTACCCAATCGCCTATCTCAATCATCAGGTCACCGTGTTGTTCGGCTACAGGAATAAAACGGGCCGGGGAGACTTGTCCAAGTTCAGGATGTTCCCATCTTAAAAGTGCTTCGGCTCCTTTTACTTTCCCGGATGAAAGTGAAATCTGTGGTTGAAAATTTAAAGCGAGTTGGCCTTTTGATAATGCCTGCTTCAGATGGATTTGTAACTGATGACGTTCTTCCAGATCTCGAGTCATCAGATCGGTAAAAAATTTTCCCGTATTACGACCCTCAGCTTTCGCTCTTTTACTTGCTGTTTCTGCTTGCATGAGAAGTTGATGAGGATCCTCGCCATCAACAGGATACATGCTGATACCAATGCTTGCGGTTAAATTGATGACGTTGCTGTCGATTTTAAACGAGCGACGGATACAGTTGTGTATGGTTTCACAGATTACTGCGGCAGCGTGTTTATCCTCCACTTCTGCAAAAAATGTAAACTCATCGTTTCCTGCTCTGCAGGCATTTTCCGGAGAGGTGATGCACGAACCTAATCTCTCGCCAATCTTTTTGAGCAATGCATCTCCGGCAGCTCGACCCAACATATAATTTGTATCTTTGAATTGATCGATATCAATATGAAAGATTGCAATATTCTGCTGTGGGACTTCAGCCTTTGCTAGAGATTGATAAAGACGTTTAACTAACATTGCTCGGTTTGGTAAGCCTGTTAAAGCATCATGTGCAGACAGGTAACCGAGCCGTTGAGTAAGAGAACTTATTTCGCTTATATCCCGAAAGGTCGTAACGGCTCCTATCAGTTCACCAGAACTAATCCTTAGCGGCGCTGCAGTTTCCTCGGCGGGAATAAGTATGCCATCGGCACGTTTCAATAAAACATCAGGACCTCGATGCGTCATTTGGCCATTTTCAATAGCACAGAGTGCAGCGCACTTTAGCCGTTCTTTTGTCATTTTATCCAGAGTAACCATAATATCGTTGACTTGTTGACCCATCGCGTCATCAAGTGAACAACCCAAAATTGTTTGTGCGGCAGGGTTGATATAGTTGATTATTCCATCAGGCTCTGTACAAACGACTCCATCACCGATGCATTCTAAAGTAACTCTTAAACGTTCTTTTTCGCTGTTCAGTCTGTGGTTTGTCTTGGAAATATAATATGTCACAGCCTCAAGAACAGACTCATCCAACGCTTCATTTAAGAAAGCAATTTCATCGTCACTTAAACCTTCAATATGAGGAGAAAGATGGCTGAAAATGACTCTTCTTAATAAACTGTATTCTCGAGTAATTTCTTCTAGGGTAAAGCCAAGTTCCCTACGTTGCTTGGCATGATGTTTAGGCCATTTCCGGGGCACCTTGGGGCTATCGTGATTGCTACTAACCTGTTCAGCACTGATTGCGATACTTTCTAATAACTCCGGCATCCTGTTTTGTTGCTGCTTATCTGATAAATGATAAGCCGCAGAAATTTTTTGCTTACTGAGTTTCCCCCAGGCTTCAAGGATTTTTTGATGCTCATGACGCAAAAATACATGAAGACTCAGAGAGGAATAGTTAGATTTTTCTTTCATCACAACAGTCCAGGAAATGATAATGCTTGCGGGTGATAGTAAGTAGCTAAATAAACAACGACGACACGCTACTTACATATGGAGTGAATCAACTGACTGGAATTTTTAAAGTAGTAAAAATAAATGCCATCAGAATTAATAATTGCATAGCCATTTATTTAGCAAGCAATCAATGTTCCAGTCAGAGCCATCGGTAATATTCGAGGGGGGATCTATTTAAATGCTCTCATCATTTGAAGCAGAGCTTGATGAAATTTGTAAAAAATTCACAGACCCCTGAAATAACTAATCAAGTTCAAATTGATGAGCTAGAGCGGTATAAGAGCATTCATAAAATTTTTCTACACTCGTCATTTCCCATTTTGATTTGAGTACACGTCTTTTTCCTAGTAAATAATTCATGTTGGCATCCATATTGCGTTAACCCTCATGACAACTACAATTTTGCCAGTTGTCGCAAAATTTTTAATCATTTGGAGGAAACTATCATGTCAAAAGATGATCGTGGTTTTGGCTCAATGGATGAAGATAAACAAAGAGATATTGCTTCAAAAGGCGGTAAAGCAGCCCATGAAAAAGGCACAGCTCATGAGTTTGATTCCGAAGAAGCACGTAAAGCAGGAAGCAAAGGTGGCAAAGAGGCTCATGAAAGAGGTACTGCCCATGAGTTTGACTCAGAAGAAGCTAGTAAAGCAGGTCAAAAAGGTGGCCGAAACAGTCACTAAACCATTGTTTGATTTCTCAGCTTAAACTCCTCAGCCGATCTTTATTTGTCTAAGATCGGGATTTAAAACTCCGGTGCATACACTGCATCGGAGTTTTTTTTGGTCCACTCTTTCAAGCTAAGACATCCGTACCCTTGAACTTAAATCGTTAATAAAGAAATCGATTGATCAGATACAAGGTAAATCATCAGAGTATGACCCGATCATTGATGCCAACCAATCAGAAACATCTGGCCCGTATAAAAACAGAAAATAGAGATTTACAAAAAGTATGGATTTAACCTGATCGAGTTCTAGAATGAAGAGGTTCAAAATCTGGATGATATTCTGCAAGTAATGCTGCTCAAATCTGGAGTATGGACATATTAAAATGGTTAATTTTTAAACAAAGGCAATTGCTGCCTCCAATTTGTTGTAGCTCATCATGAACGAGCGGACTAAAACACTTAAATTACCTGAATAAAGAAAAACTTAGCCTTCCAACTTCGGATGACTAAAATTAATTTTCAATCTCAAACCCAGTCATACCACGGGATATATATCGAAAAACTATTTATAAATGTTCCTTTGTAACTTTAGGATTATTTCCTATATTTATTCACCCTCTTTACGTAGTAAATTGATGCCACTGTGTGATTCGTTTCACAGACTTGGCCTACATGGTAGTGGTTTGGGATCTGGTCAATTAACACCACTACAGGCGGGCGAATGATAGAAATTCGCTCAACATGTTTACTGGGAGAGGTCGCTTGAGTACTACCGCTATATATCAGGAAGCAGATATCTGCTCAGTGAATACTATTACTCAAACAAAAAATTCACTGATTACAGAACTGTATCAAACACATAACAGCTGGCTAATGGGCTGGCTTTGTAAAAAGCTGGGTTGTAGTTTTGATGCCGCCGATCTGATGCAAGATACTTTCTCCCGTGTCCTGCAAAAAGATGATCTGAGCAATATCAAAGAACCTAGAGCTTACCTCACCACCATCGCCCATGGCTTAATGGTGAATCATGTCAGACGTCGTGATATTGAAGCGGCCTATCTTGATGAAATTGCAAACTTGCCTCAGGCAGAAGCGCCTTCACCCGAAACCATCAATATCATGATTGAAACCCTGACCAAAATTGATGAGATGCTCGATGGGTTGCCAAGCAAAATTCGTAATGCGTTTTTATGGTTTCAGTTAGAAGGTTTAAGCCATGCCCAAATCGCAGAAAGATTATCGGTTTCTGTCAGTTCTGTTCGTCAATACATTGCCAAGGCCTTATTACACTGCATTACCATGACGGCTTAGATGTTGGATCCAGCTTAAAATGGCACAGCTTAATACCAAAGCCCTTCGTGATGCGACGAACTGGTACGTTCATCTCACCTCAGGAGAAGCCACTGATAGTGATCGTGCGCAATGGAAAGCATGGATAAACGCCGATCCCGAACATAAATTTGCCTGGCAACAAGTTGAAGAAGTCACCAAAACTTTTATGGGGCTCAATTCAAAAACCAGCATTGCTGTGCTCAATCGAAGTTATACACCCGTATCCAGCACCAGAAGACAGGTGCTCAAAAACCTCAGTCTGCTTTTTGCGTTTAGTTCTGCCGGTTGGCTTACTTACAGGGAAAAGCCCTGGTATCACTTTATGGCGGACTACACCACCGCAAAAGGCGAAATCCAAACATTCAGATTGGACGATGGCAGCAAACTGGTGTTAAACACCGATACCAAGGTGTCGATTCACTTTGACGAACAAGTCAGAATCGTCAGACTGCTGCAGGGAGAGGTCTATGTTGAAACCGCTCAAGAAACTAATCCGCTTTATCGTCCATTTATCGTTCAGACCATGCATGGCACCGTCACGGCGTTAGGCACCCGGTTTAGTACCCGCATTTATAACAATCGCAGTTGCGTTAATGTATTTGAAGATGCCGTGGAAGTGAGACCAATTGATGGACTTGGCGATAAAGTCGTGGTCAATGCTGGTGAAGAAGTGAAATTTACCTCGATGCTGTTCCAGCAAAAAATGCTATTTGATATGTCAGCAGCTGATGCCTGGACCAAAGGTTTTATCATCGTCGATAACATGCCGCTGGTAAAAGTCATCGACGAATTATCACGATACCGCCACGGTGTGGTGCGTTGTGATCCTGCTATTGCTGATTTAGAAATCTCAGGTGCTTTTCCAATCACCGATGTGGATGCTGCATTACTCAGCATCGCTAAAACACTTTCTATTCGTATTGAAAGTTTCACGCCCTATCTGGTCATGCTCAAACCTGCCTAAGCAGAGAGGGGCTGTTGATCTTTCATAGCCCCTCAGAAAGACCAATAGACCCTCGTATTCAAAAAACTCAAAAATAATTTCAAAAAAAATTGTCACTTTCCGATTTTCGATTGGCATAGCTAATAGAACAATAAAATAAGATCGGAGAGAGAATGTTGAATTTGCACACACAGGGCAAACTCTGCCTGAAGAAAAAGTTTTATCGTTATCTATCAGTTGCCTCACTGAGTATGGCCTCAACCTTACCGTTGAATCATATCGTCATGGCAGCAGATGAAACTGTGCAGGAAGCACCCAGAAAAAGCTATTCCATCCCAGCGGGTCCATTAAGTAAAGCGATTTCGGACTACGCCGCTGAAACCGGCGTGCGATTAACCTTTGATCCCTCCATCGCCAAGGACAAACAAACCAAAGGTTTAGATGGCGAATATTCTGTTAATGAAGGCTTTAACCGTCTCTTAAAAGACAGCGGTCTTGAAGCAATTGATGATCAAGACGGTGGTTATTTTCTGGTTCCGGCGTTACCTACTTTAGGCGAAGGAACCTTGACCCTGGAAAAGGTAGACGTTCGTGCTCAACGCTTCTATGAAGTGGGTCCATTACCTGGTCTAGGTCTGACCAAAGAACAAATCCCCGGAAACGTGCAAAGCATCAGTGCTGAAGAAATTAAAGAAGCCCGTTCTTTAAGCATGACCGATTTATTTAATTCAAAGCTGCAGGGCGTCACGGTCAACGATTATCAGGGCAATCCCTTCCAAATGGATTTGCAGTACCGAGGTTTTACAGCAGGCCCTCAAATCGGTACACCACAAGGCTTGAGTGTTTTCATGGATGGTATTCGCTTGAATGAACCCTTTGGCGATGTCGTCAACTGGGACATGATTCCGATGAATGCTATTTCTGCTGTTGATGTGTTTCCTGGTTCCAATCCGATCTTTGGTCTCAATACCCTGGGTGGGGCGTTCACCATGAAAACCAAGGATGGTTTTAATAATACAGAAACCGATATTCAAGTGTTAAAAGGCTCATTTGGCCGTGAACAATTGATGGCTGAAAGTGGTTGGAATAACGGCACCATCGCCTTCTTCGGTGCGGGCAGTTTTTTTATGGAAGATGGTTGGCGGGAGAAATCACCCAGTGAAGTCAATCAAGCCTTTGGTAAAGCAAGTTATCGTGGTGATCGGCTAGATCTGCATTTTAGTACCTTATTAGTAGAAACAGATTTAGTGGGTAATGGTTTAGTCCCAACTCAAATGTATGAGCAGAATAGAGATGGTGTTTTTACTTCTCCGGACACAACAGAAAATTCATTACAGCAGTTTCAGTTATCGGGCGCTTATCAGGTCAATGATAAATTCTCTATTACGGCGCAAGTCTATCGCAGAAATAGCAAACGAAAACAGCAAGGGGCGGATGTTTATACAGACTTTGAGAATCAGGTCGCTAGAAGAAACTTAAATCCGGGTGAGCAACATACCTGTCTTTTCACCAGTACAAATGACTACAAACTACCGGATTATTATCTGGTTCCGGTGCAAAATGGTGATTTCTGGTCCGATCCTGATTTATTGAATTTTGCCTTTACGGGTTCAAGCCAGGATGCATTTGCCAATTTACCCGCCAGCTATGGGCAATACTTAAATGCAGAACTACCTGAATATTACTTGAATACTGCACAATACGGTTTTAATGGTCCATTTAATAATTTTGCTCAGAACGCAATTTTCATTCCGGGGGCTGACTATACTCCTCCTGAGCTAGACGGCGAGCCCACTGATTATTCCGGTGGGCAAAAATCATACATATATGCACCTCAATCGAATTTAGCAACCCTAAAATTTGAATCGTCGTTTGAGACTGTTTTTATGGCGGATCAGTCTTTTTATTTCTACACCCCTGATACCGCAGAATATGGTGATTTAACCCCCGGTGATGGGGTTGGTGTAAAACATATGATGCTTATTTTACCCCCAACAAACGCAGATGAGTGTCAAGGGGATATAGGTGACGATGACTTGATCATTACAGATTCTGAGGGGCTCGCAGTAACGGTAGACGGCGCTTACTATGGAGAGACAGGGACTGGTTATGCTGATGGGACACCCACGGCAGTATTTACTAACACAACTATTGATCAAGTCACTGACGGTGCCTCTATCCAATTCAACTGGAACTTGGATAAACACAAATTTATGGTGGGGGCTTCAATAGACACGCCGTCAGCGGAGTATAAAAGCGGACAGATGTTAGGCATGCTGGATGCGAACCGTAATGCGTATCTGGCGCCGGATGAAATTCGTGATCAGTATGCGGCCGCCAGCACGGAAATCAGTAACAGTAACTTTTCAGGCGATCAAGTTACCAAAAGCATCTTTGCAAGTGATACCTGGAGCCCGGTTGAAACCCTGCATATCACTGGTGCTCTTCGTTATAACGAAACACAAGGTGAAAACAAAATTGCCGCAAGAAGTTACGGTAGCCGGGTCTGGAATTTAGCACAGTATGTAGCTTCTCCTAATAATTGGTATGCATGCAGTCCAGGAGAAGATTGTCCGACAGGCTATATCGTGCCGGATGCATCAAACCTATTGAATGATGCGGAGAAGGAAGATTTCAGTTATTACTCGTTGAATCCTTCACTAGGCGCTGCTTGGCAGGCGACACCCGATCTCAATATTTATGCAAATTGGTCCCAGGGCACACGGGTACCCTCTGTTATTGAGTTGGGCTGTGCTTTTGATGACACGCCCATGTACTTACCTGATGGGAGTTATAGAGGCCCTAAAAGTCTTATAGAAAATCGCTCTTGTGACCTGCCGACCACCTTGTCAGGTGACCCGTACTTGCCACAAATCAAGGCGACTAGTTGGGATATGGGTATCCGCGGACGTTTCAATGACAATGTTGAATGGAATCTGGGCGCTTACCTTACCGAGCTTAAAGACGATATATACATGATCGGCTTCCCCGGTAATCGTAACTTTTTTGACACCATTGGTGATACCCGTAGGCAAGGTCTGGAAGCTGGAATTACAGCTGCTTTCGATAAATGGAATTTTCAGTTGAACTATGCGATGACAGAAGCCACCTTTCAGAACACCTTCTGGATGCCAGCGAACGACAACAGCAGTTCGGTGGAAGACTTCTACGGCAATTATGATTACAGCCGCATGATTGAAGTGAAGCCGGGGGACCGTATGCCAGGGGTTCCTTTGCATAATTTGAATGCGACAGTGGCTTATAACGTGACACCCAAATGGCAAGTCGGTCTGACTGCCATTGCCCATTCATCCAGTTATGTTCGTGGCAATGAAAACAATAAACATCAAGCTGGTGCAGTTATCACGGATACAGTTGATATGGGTGGTACACCAACTAAAGTCAATAGAAAAGCGGCCCTAAGTAATGGTGAAGTGCCTGGTTATGTCACGTTCAATTTCCAAAGCACCTACAGCTTTAATGAAAATTTGAGTATCAATCTATTGGTGAACAATATTTTTGATACTGAATACTTCAGCGCTGGTTCGTTGGGTCGCAATCCATTCTCACCTGCTACTTATGGTGCTACCAGTCAAAGTGGTTACAACCATAATTCCTTGGAATGGGATACGGACAATTTTGTTGCGCCAGGTGCCCCACGTGGGGGGTGGGTCAGCCTGAGATGGCGATTTTAGAAATGATTTTTCAATTTAGGGAAGGTTATTAAGGCGGTGCATTTGTGACTGCCATACAAGGGATTCAATCACAGCCTCGGTAAGTATTGAGCCACGAACTATAGGTTGTGATGAATAGGTGCTGCAGACAGCCACAAATGCCTGCTTATTTTATAATAGATGGAGTTTATTATGAAAAATATTAAGTTGAAGCTGGCAATTGTCAGCGCGCTCGGATTAACCGCATCACATGTATTTGCAACTGGCTTTGTTGCTTTGCCTAATACGGGATTTACCGTTTCTGGCGGTACCAGTGCATATACCTTATGCAATACAACAGGTGACTTTGGTTCAGGTATTCCAAGTAACCCTACCACCTCTACAAATAATACCTGCGCAGTTTTCCCAACCACAGAGAACAGATCTCCCGGTAATTCTGCAGATTATACCGGGGCTCGCGTATTTCCAGTTGCGGGCTCTACGAACAGTATTATCGTTAACAATACATACACCGGTGGAGTTAATAAATCGATTGGTAACTATCGTGATTATGTATGGCGCAGTGATGATAATAGTGAATGTATTTACGGTGTAAAAATTGAACTTAACAGTACGGACTACAACGTCGCAGCAGGCACTCAAAACTTTGAGGTAAATGATGTAGCTCGTGGTGGTTGGTCTGGTCTGAATGTTTCTGCAGCATATTCTACAATCCCATCCATCGCTTCACCTGTCTACCGAATTGGTTTGACTTATACCGCTGTTCAACACAGACCTGGTGATGATGATCAACCATTGACCGGTCTTGGTTCAAACCCCTCGATCAATGGTCTGAACTCCTGGCCTGGATCTGCTTCATCAACACAACAACTAGCGGATATTGATGATAATTGGGTCGTTTTCACCACGGATGCTAATTTCCTTGATGATGATGGCAGCACCACCGCCAACTCTGGTATGTACTACGTCAAAAGTGATGTTTGTCCTGCAACCCCATATACACAGGTTAATAACGCTATCAGGTTGCGTCAAACATTTCAGGAACGTGCAGGTGATGGTGTCACCGACAATAGTTTTATTGAAATATCACTACCTGGTTATGCGCCAACAGGAGCTGTTCTGACTCCGGCACATACTAATCCTTACTAAACACTAACGCATGGGGCACTTATTTGAGTGCCCCATGACTCAATTTATTGGATTAAAGGATTTAAACATGGCTATTAAAATATTTAACTCTACTGAAACTTCCTACACAGGAACTTCAAGTTCAGATCAGATTGTTGGCAATGATTTAGGCAATTTTATTGATGGTGGTGCCGGTAATGACATCATCATTGGTGGTAATGGAAATGATTACCTGTTTGGAGGCAGCGGTAACGATATCATTTCTGGTGGTGCTGGCGATGATTTCATTATCGCAGAATCTGGAAATAATATTATTTCAGGTGGTGATGGAAATGATGCCATTGAGACGGGTGATGGTAATGACATTATTTCCGGTGATGCTGGTGACGATATCATTTACGGTTTTGGAGGTAATGATGTTATTTCTGGTGGTGAGGGTGATGATGTCATTTATGGTGGTGAGGGTGATGATGTCCTTAGCGGTGGCGATGGCTACGATATTGCCGAAGGTCAAGGTAGTACTGCTGGAGATGAGACCGTAACAGGTAATCTATATTTTGTATCATCTGAAGATATCTTGCTCGGCGGCAGCGGAAATGACACTTTTGTTATCGGTGAAGAATTCGAGGAAATAACCTACATTCAGGGTGGTGTTTCAGGATTGGATAATTCAGGTGATGCTGCACGTTATATCAATGTCAGTGAACTGGAAGGTGAAGAAGAGGAAGAAGAGGGTGGCGAGGAAGAGGAGGAACTCGTCGTTTTGGATACGGTAACTGGTGAATATGTTGAAATCGAAGATCAGGAAATGTCTGAAGAGATTGAGACTGATGTTCGTCTTAATCTCGCCACGCGTCCGGGGTCTTCTGAGATCAACACGGCAGCCACAACTGTTGCTGGATACAACGCCGTAGATAAACTGAAATTCACAGAGAGTGGTGATTTTGATGAATCTTTGTCGTTTACTGGCATCGAACGCATCGAATTAAACAGTGGCGTTAATATCACCCTGTCTTCTGAGCAATTTGAAAATAATGGCGAATCTCTTAGCCTAGGCTTTTTGAACCCAGGCACTCATGTATATGGTGTTGCTGGCGGTGAAAGTGAGTCTGTGACTGTAGAACTAGAGTTCGAAGAAGCTGAATTCGAACCGGACGAAGACATCGTAGGTGCGGTTGAAGTCGAATATGACGCGGCTGAATTTTCAGTAGAAGAATATTCTGTTGCCAATCTGTTTCATAACGTCGACATGATCTACGACGCCAGCGAAGGCGAAGCAGGCAGCTTTACGCATGTATACGGTGGCAATGAATCAGCTGGTGCTACTGAAACCGTTTATGGCAGTGCTGGCGTCGACTTCGGTGTCATGAATGGTGGTAATGATACTTACTACGGCGCTGATGGTAATGATGTGCTGATTGGTGGAAGTGGTGCTGATGCGCTGTATGGAGAAGATGGCGATGACATCTTTGAAATCGGTGGTTTTGGTACTGGTGTATCAGGTACCACATCGGCTGCAGATGATGGTCAGCAAGAATGGATCGCGACAGGTGCGGAACATGATCTGATTGTTGGTGGTGATGGTGTTGATACCTTGCGTATTACCACAGGCATCGGTGCTGATACTAAAGCGAACGGCACAATTGTGTTAAACGATGCCAATTTCCAAAGCATGGAAGTCGTTCAGGTCGGTGCTACGGTTGACCAACTGAATGTTGAAAATGATGCATTGCAGATGCTGAATGATCATTACTACTTCCAAGCCAATGGCAATGTCGATGACCTCAGCAATACTTTAGGCAATAACGGCGGCACCATTAACAACGTGGTTGTTGATGCGTCTGGCGTAACAGCTAATGGTCTGCGTTTTGAGGGTAATGCCGATGACAATACCTTTATCGGTACAACTCAGGACGATGTCTTTGTTAGCAATAGTGGTGATGATGTCCTAACCGGTGGTGCCGGTGCTGACACCTTTGTGTTTGGCAAAGTGCACGAGCAGGTTGTTACTGGCGATGATGATGAAGTCCAAACCTATACCGATACAGCGTTTGAATTAAGCGGTATCGACTTTATCACTGACTTTATGAGTGGTTTGGACAAAATTGCTCTTAATACCGACATGTTCAGTTCGTTGACCGTAGGTGGTTTTTCCGCAGGTAATTTAGTGGTTGGATCCGGTGCAAGTGCCGGTGATGCGGATGACTTCTTATTGTTTGATACCTCAACATTTGCTCTAAGTTACGATGCCGATGGTAGTGGTGCTGGAGCTGCATTCCAGTTTGCTACGTTAGATGGTGTGACGTCATTTAGTGCTACAGATGTGGAAGTTTTTGCTTAAGCGTTGAGCGAAGGGTGTGCCTGTTTTCCCCAGTCAGGTACACCCTTTTTTTTAAACTTAACCATTAATCGAGAAAGCCATGTCAGAACATTTATTTTTTAGCAGAAGTACCGCTTTTTCTAACCAAACTGCAAAGACTCAACAAGGTTTTACGTTGCTTGAATTGCTGGTGGTAATGGTCATTATTGGCTTGTTGGCCGGCTATGTCGGGCCGAAATATTTTGCTCAAATTGGAAAATCCGAAGTGAAAACCGCCAAGGCGCAAATTGAAGCGTTAGGCAAAGCCTTGGATCAATATCGGCTGGATGTAGGCCATTACCCAAGTACTGAACAAGGTCTGGCTGCGTTAAATACGCCACCGGGAAATGAACGTAAATGGCAGGGGCCATACCTGAAAAAAGCAGTACCCAATGATCCTTGGGATAATCCGTATCACTACCAGATGCCGGGTGCTCATGGTCAATATGATGATTATGATTT
Source organism: Methylophaga pinxianii (assembly GCF_020447225.1). GTDB lineage: Bacteria > Pseudomonadota > Gammaproteobacteria > Nitrosococcales > Methylophagaceae > Methylophaga > Methylophaga pinxianii. The sequence continues at coordinate 14,002 of NZ_JAJAEO010000171.1, forward strand.
GTGGTCGTTAGGCAGTGATGGTGCCAGCGGCGGCAAGGACACAGCTGCCGATATCGTGAGCTGGCAGTAGGTGCTTTAGTTTATGAAGTTTACCTTGAAAGTGATCCAAGGTGATGCCATCACGCTAATGGAGATGGAAGCTGGCAATGCGTTGCAAGCTCGCTCGTTGGCGGAGCAACAAGGGCATCATGTGCTTTCGGTAAATCAGCGCAAGGCTGGGCCGATCAAATTCAATCTGGCCGGTCTGAAAAAAACCAAATTCAATGTGATGTTATTCAGCCAGGAATTACTGGCATTAATTGAATCAGGATTAAGTCTGGTTGAGGCCATCGAAGCCTTGGCCGAGAAAGAAACACACGCTGAGTCAAAAGCGGTGTTAAATCAAATCAAGGCTTCTTTGTTTGATGGACAGCCGCTTTCGGCTTCATTAGAAAAGGTGCCCGACGTTTTTACTCCACTTTATATAGCACTCATCCGGGCCAGTGAACGCACCGGTGATATGCAAGTCGCGTTAAGCCGCCATGTAGCGTATCAATCTCAGGTTGATGCGATGAAAAAGAAAATTGTCTCAGCGGCAATCTATCCAGTATTACTGCTGGTAGTTGGCGGTCTGGTAGTGTTGTTTTTACTGGGCTATGTGGTGCCCAAATTCAGCGTGATTTATGAGAGCACCAATGCTGATCTGCCCTGGCTATCTCAGTTATTACTTAGCTGGGGCCGTTTATTACATAGCCACGGAACCGAAGCCTTTGCGGTTTTTATTATCAGCAGCTGTGTGTTGGTCTATGTGTTGAGCCGACCGTTTGTTCGCCGAGTGATCATGGCCAAAGCCTGGCAAATTCCCAAGTTGGGCGAAACACTTCGAATCTATCAACTCGCTCGATTTTACCGAACTTTAAGCATGTTGCTGCGTGGTGGGATTCCTTTAATGACGGCGATGCAGATGGTGTCGTCATTATTGCAGCCCCTGTTACGCAGTAAACTGGCATTCGTTGCCAACGATGTGAAAGAAGGCAAACCGTTATCAAGTGCCATGGAAATGCATGGGCTGACCACATCCATTTCAGTGCGTATGTTACGAGTGGGTGAACGCACCGGTCAGATGGGCGACATGATGGAACGCATCGGCATCTTTTATGACGATGAAATTGCCCGAGCAGTCGAATGGTTTACCAAATTACTTGAGCCAGCCTTGATGATTATTATTGGTTTGGTGGTGGGGTTGGTGGTGGTGTTGATGTATATGCCGATTTTTGAATTGGCAGGGAGCATCCAATGAACACGGCTTATCAAGCAACATTACAACCCAAGTCTGAAAAGATCGATTCAGTGTTAACGGCAGAGCAATTGCAACAAGCAAAAAAGCTCGCCGTGCAAACGCAGCAACCGCTATTAACAGTGCTAGAAGATATCAGCAATTTAACGCCCGATTTGTTTGTTCAAGCTTTGGGCCAATTGGTGCACTACCCGGTACTGACTATTTCCCAGCTATATGACCTGCAACCGGACTTTACCGTGTTGCCATTTACTCAGGCCGAAAAATTAGGCTGCATTGCAGTTCGCGATCAGCAACATACCTTATATATAGTCCACGCCAATCCGTTTGAAGCCAATTTGCCCAGCAAAATCGATCTGCTGATTGCCGAAACTGTGGTTTGGGTATTAGCCCACAGCGATGATTTAAACGTTTATCTAGCCCACCATGAAACCAGTATGCGGGCGTTGGGCGAGGTCAACTCAAATCATGGCGAACATACCAATGAACAACATGGCTTGGAGGATATTTCGCTTCGCTCTATTAGCGAAGATACCAGCCCGATTGTGAAGTTTGTCCGTTCAACGCTTTACGATGCGCTTAAGTCAGGGGCAAGTGATATTCATTTGGAAACCGATCAACACGGCCTGAAGGTGAAATACCGTATTGATGGTGTTTTGAGTCATGTCGGTGGAATTCAAGGTGCTGCCCAGGCAGAACAGGTTATCTCACGGGTCAAGGTGATGTCGGAGCTGGATATTGCCGAGCGACGTATTCCACAGGATGGCCGTTTTAAAATTCTGGTATTGGGTCGTGAGGTGGATCTTCGGGTATCGATTATGCCCAGTGTGCTCGGAGAAGATGCCGTATTACGGGTTTTGGACCGACAGGCATTAAGCGAAGAGGCACAGGGCCTGAGTCTGGATTTGCTGGGCTTTGCCCCCGACATCATGGCGCGGTTTCGTTTATTAGCCGAAGAACCCTATGGCATGTTGCTGGTTACCGGGCCAACTGGTAGCGGTAAAACCACCACCTTGTACGGCATTATTTCTGAAATAAATCACGGTACCGACAAGATCATCACCATTGAAGATCCGGTGGAATATCAACTTCCCGGCGTATTACAAATACCGGTGAATGAGAAAAAAGGCCTGACTTTTGCTAAAGGTCTGCGTTCTATCTTACGTCACGACCCCGACAAAATTATGGTAGGCGAGATCCGTGATAACGAAACCGCACAAATTGCAGTGCAATCTGCCTTAACCGGCCATTTGGTGTTAACCACCGTGCATGCTAATAACGTGTTTGATGTGATTGGCCGATTTACCAATATGGGCGTAGATCCCTACAACTTTGTTTCAGCGATGAATGGCATTTTGGCGCAGCGACTGGTGCGGGTGAATTGCCCACATTGCCTGGTCGACGATAACCCTGACACCGCTTTGATCGAAAAATCAGGTTTAACTTTGGAACAAGTCAGCGACTTCACCTTTAAAAAAAGCAAGGGCTGTGGACAGTGTCACGGCCTGGGTTACAAAGGCCGCAAAGCCATCGCGGAATTGCTTTGTTTCAACGATCACATCCGAGAATTGATTGTGACCAGAGAGCCGGTTCGCAAGATCAAAGAAGCGGCTTATGCCAATGGCACCAAGACTATGCGTGAAGCCGCATTGCTGTTGGTCAATCAGGGTGAGACAACGTTAGAGGAGATTAACCGTGTTACCACATTGGCTTAGTTGGATGAAAGATGAGCTGAATGTGTGTATTCGGCCCAACAGTCTTATTTTACGGCGCTTTAAAGGGCTAACCGGTAAAACCACCTGCGTTGATCAGCAGAAGATCGTTTTGAAAAAGACGATGAGTCAGGCCGAGGTTGAATCAGGCTATTTAGCCAAAGTTCTTAAAGAAGCGCTGAACGTAAAACGTTGGCAAGCCTCTACAGCCACCATTGTGGTCGCCAATCATTTAGTGCGGTATGCGGTGATTTCATGGAACCCGGAAATCAAAACAGCCGATGAGTCCCAGGCGTATTTAAATCATTATTTTATCAGCGTGTATGGTGACGCCGTGGCGAGCTGGAATAAATGTCAAAGCCCGGCTTCGTATGGTCAAAAGTCGTTGGCCAGTGCGATGCCACAGGCGCTGTTACAAACCGTGCACGATGTTTTTTCACCCATGATGATTCGCTTTGAATCGGTTCAACCGTATTTAATGCATGTGGCCAACCAGGCACTGGCGGTGATTAAAAAACAGAATCTGCAAAGTGCATGCTGGTTAGTGCTTATCGCTGATGGTCGGTTATGTCTGTGTTTGATGATAGAAGGTGAGTGGTGCTGGGTAAAAAATGTGCAGCAGGAAACAGATGTTATTGCACAAATAGCCATGCTCATCCAACGCGAAGGTTTGATGAACAACGAGATCGAGAAGCTGATAAAAAAAGGGCGTCAGTTACCGATGTTAGTGTATTGGCCTGATTTGCCATTGAACCAAAGAATACATATGCCAAACCATCGGGTGATTAGGCTGGCCTCTTCAAAACTATTCACCACCGATCCGGCAGAAAACCACATAGCCAGGTTAATCACACCATGAAAATGATTAGCCTGAATCACAGTTTGCAAGCCTCTCACGCTAATCCGATAGCTAATGCGCTGTTGTTTATCAGTGTGGTGATGCTGTTAATCAGCCTGTTCTTTTTGCAGCGTAGCAGTGTGACCTTGCAGCAACTCGAAAATGAACAATCTGAATATTCGCGTGCCGCGGATAACAACTCGGTGACAGTAAAACTCAGCGAAAAGGAACAAGCGGAATTAGAGGCGGTAAAAGCCGCCATCAACGATATTGTTATGCCTTGGCCACGTTTGTTCAGTGCTTTGGAAACCTCCAGATTGGAAACGATTAATGTGCTTTCTGTTGAGCCAAATATCCGATCCAAAAGCTTTCAGGTAACGGCAGTGACTTATCCGGTGGAAGAAATACTGACCTATATCACTCAGCTTAAACAGCAGGATGAATTCACCGCTGTGAGTTTGATTTCAACTGAGTCAGTCAGAGTGGATGGTCAAAATGCTACCCAGTTTGAACTGTTAGTGCTGTGGTGAGGGTATGACACAGAGCAAACCCATGAATGCAAAAATGCAGTGGCTGACATATCAACTGCGTCGATTAGGTTGGCAAGGACAGTTGGCCATTCTGTTATTGGTCGCAACGGTGGTTATCTTTTTTATCGTTCAGTCTAATAACGCTGATGCAGACAGACTGCAGTTGGTGGTTGAGGATCTGCAACGTAGCGTGCCGGTCGAGATCAAACGCGAGAAACAATCTAACTACATCGCGAAACGTTTTTATCAGGCTTTACCCTCTGAGAATGAAGCGAATCAAAAAATTGCCGATGTTTTGACCCTGATAGAAAAGCATGGTCTGGCCTTGAATCGATCAGATTATTCGACTCGTGCTATTCCGCAGTCATCCATGGTGTTGTACCAGATCAAATTCCCTCTGGTTGCACAGTATCCAACCATCCGTAACTTTGTCACCGAAGTGATGAATAGCCAGCGAACCATCGCATTAAGCCATATCAACTTTAAGCGTGATGATCTCAACAGCGACGTGGTTAGTGCCAACCTCGAATTTGTTTTATATACCAAAGCAGCAGGGAAAGAGTAAGTGCAAAGCATCAAAAACTATTTGGTATGGATAGGCTTGGCAATAACGTTGCTCATGGTTTATTTGGTTGAGCAGCAGGAAGACGACATTGAAGCAGTTGAGGTGAGGGCGCCTGAATCTGTGCAAGTTCAACCGTTACTAAACACTCAGATTGATACCACAAATGAGGATGTTCAGTTACGCACACCGATTATCGAAACCCCGAAAAACCTGTTTGCCGTACCTCAAATAGCTGAGCCGGAACTAGCGGTAGATCCTCAACCTAGCCAACCAGTTATGCCAGCCAATCCTTATATCTATGTTGGAAAACTGATCGAGGATGGCGAAATGCGCGTGTTTTTGACCAATGGGCAGAAAAATTATGTTGTAAAAACTGGCGATACGCTGGAAGACACATGGCAAGTTAAATCTATTGAGTCGACGGAAATGATTCTAGTTAACTTGCCAACCCAAACCCAAGTCAGTGTGAAAATTGGAGCGTTACTTTGAGATTAAATAGGGAGTTTTGTTGGTTAACGATGCTAAAACGCAGTAGTTTGCTGATTGCCATGCTGTGTTTGCAGAGCTGTTCCGCCATGTCATCGCATCAGAAACAGGAGCAGGTTGATCTAGAGTTTGATGAGGCCAGGCAAATGCTTGCTCAGGGCCACTTAGACGCTGGAACGCAAAAACTGGCCGCATTGGTTCAACAATATCCCGACAATGTTCATTACAGAAATACCTTGAAAATGCATCAGGATTTAGCAGTAGCCCAACGTATAAAATCTGCCGAAATTCTATTAAAACAAGGCGACTTGGGTGAATCCGAATCACAGTTTCAAAATATTTTAATCACAGCTCCTGAAAATCAACGGGCTTTGAATGGATTAAAAAAAGTCGCCATCGCGCAAAAGCATCAAACGTTACTTAACAGTGCTGAGCAGGCTTATGCAGAACAGGACTTTGATACAGCGCGATCTTTATTAAGAGCAATCCTGGCGGAAGATACCACCCATGAAGAAGCCAGAATCTTGTTTGAAAAGATCGACCAGCAGGCCATGGACAAGGTCAATAATGTTCCTCAAATCACCACAGCCTTTAAACAATCGGTCAGCCTGGAATTTAACAATGCGCCCATCAAATCGGTGTTTGAATATATCGGTAAAGCCGGAGATTTGAACTTCACCTTTGACCGTGAACTCAGCGATAGCATGCTGACCAGCGTCATATTACGCAATACGCCTATCAGTGATGCCATTGAAACCATTCTGACGACTAATCAGTTAGGCAAAAAAGTACTTAATGAAAACACGATTCTGATTTATCCATTAAGCCGTAGCCAGCAATATCAAGAGTTATACGTTCGCAGTTTTTACCTGAATAACATGGATGCTGAACAGGCGATGCTATTGGTTAAAACCGTGTTGCAAGTCGAAGAAGTGTATATCGATGAAAAGCTCAACACACTGGTGATGCGTGACACGCTGGATTCGATCAAAACGGCCGAAAAGTTAATTACCTCCCAAGATCTAGTTGAGCCGGAAGTGATGCTTGAAGTCGAGGTAATGGAAGTCAATCGCCGTAATCTGGAAGAAATTGGTATTCGTTACCCGGTGCAAATCGGTGTGGGTGTAGAAGGTGAGGATGAAATACCTGGCAGATTAAGCTTGGCCGAATTGAAAGAGTTTAATTCAGATTTGGGTGTATTTAGTATTACCGATCCGGTGCTGGCGTTGAATTTATTGCATCGCGAGACCGATACCAATTTGTTAGCCAATCCAAAAATTCGGGTGAAAAACCGCGATAAAGCCAAAATCCATGTCGGTGACAAAGTACCGGTACTGACCAGCGTGGCTAATTCCACGGGATTTGTTTCGCAATCGGTCAGCTACATTGATGTCGGTATTAAACTCGAGGTCGAACCGACGATTCTGATTCAGAATCAGGTCTCGATTGAAGTTGAGTTGGAAGTCAGCAATATCATTGATCAAGTGACCAGTAGTAGCGGTGTTTTAGCCTATTCGATTGGTAGCCGTAATGCGGTGACGACATTGCAATTAAAAGATGGTGAAACCCAGGTTCTGGCGGGGCTGTTCACCGATGATCGGCAGAATAATACTTATAAGATTCCAGGATTGTCCAACTTGCCTTTTGTCGGCCGATTTTTTACCGATATCAGCACGGATAAGCAGAAAAGCGAAATCGTTCTGCTGATAACTCCACGTATTCTGCACAACATTGTGCCAGCCAATTCGGTTTACACCGCTTTCCCTTCTGGCGTTAGTCAAGCAGCCCGTAGTGCTCAGATGCCTCAAGCACGTCCAATGGCACCTGTCGCTCAGAATCCGATGGCACCGATTGTGATCCAGACCGAACAAGATGAGCAGGAACGAAATGCGACAACTGCTGAAGAATTTGCCAGACAAATCCAAGCGCCTGGTGGCATGTAGTGATGACGATTCAGAAAAAAACGCAGGGATTTACGCTGATTGAACTGTTGGTGGCGTTGGTGTTACTGGCGTTAATCGTGACCTCTGCGGCACCGCTGATGCAAATGACCGTCAAGCGCAATAAAGAACAAGAGCTGAAACGGGCATTGTGGCAAATGCGTGATGCGATTGATGCTTATAAGGAGGCCGTTGAAGACGGCCGAATTGAAATGTCAGATGACAAATCCGGTTACCCGAGTTCGTTACAAGAACTGGTTGATGGGGTGGAAAATGCTCAAGACCCGGACAACAAAAAAATCTACTTCCTGCGCCGGATACCACGCGATCCGTTTGCCACCGATGACTCGTTAAGCAATGCCGAAACCTGGGGATTGCGAAGTTATGAAAGCTCTTTTGATGAAGGAGAGCCCGGTGAGGATGTGTATGACGTTTATTCACTCTCGAACGCCATTGGTATTAATAAACAACCTTATAAGGAATGGTGATGCGTAATAAACATTCATTTGCCGGTTTTACCTTAATTGAAATATTGGTGGTGCTGACCATCATTGCCATTTTGCTGACCTTGGTGGCACCGCGCTATTTTGATTCGGTCGATCGCTCGAAAGAAAAAGTGCTGCGGCATGACTTAATTGTGATGCGAAGCGCCATTGATCAGTATCTGGGCGACCGGAATGAATATCCGAATAGTCTGCAAGATCTGGTCGATGGTCGATATCTGAGAGAAGTACCCGTTGATCCCATTACCGATCGGCGTGATACCTGGGTTTTTAGCGAGCCTAAAACCAATGAATATGAAGGCAGCATTGCCGATGTGTTTAGCGGATCACCGTTGATTTCGTCAGAAGGAACACCTTATGCGGAATGGTAATTCACAGGCAGCCAATCGCGGCTTTATCCTGCTCGGCATGCTCTGTTTGCTGGTGATTTCGGGCTACATTCTGACTCAGGCCAGTGCCAAATGGAGTGATGTGGTCAAGCGTGAAAGAGAACAGGAACTGTTAAAGGTCGGCGATACGATCAGAAAAGCGATAGGTAGTTATTACCATGCCACTCCCGGTGTGGTGAAGCAGTATCCACCGACACTGGAAGCCTTACTCTACGACGACAGATTTCCCTCGCCCAAGAGGCATATTCGCAAGCTCTATATCGATCCCGTCACGCAACGTGAAGGCTGGGGCATTGTGGTTGCGCCCAATGGGGGAGTGATGGGCGTTAACAGTCTGTCGGGCGAAAAGCCGTTCAAACAGAAAAATTTTAGACCTATCTATCAGGATTTTGAGGATAAGGATTATTACGGTCAGTGGTATTTCGTCTATGTCGAAAATTATCTTTAAAACACTATCTTGCTGAAAATTGAGTGACTTATGAAACAGCCTTTAAAAACAGCAAAAAATGAAATCGCCGAAGCCTTATTAGCCTTTAAATCGGTGTTTATCACTGTGGGGCTTTTCAGTGCGATTTTGAATCTGCTGATGCTGGTGCCATCACTGTACATGCTACAGGTGTATGACCGGGTATTAAGCAGCCGCAATGAAGCCACTTTGTTAATGCTCACCCTTATTGTAGTGGGCGCGTACCTCATTTTAGGTGGTTTGGAATATGTACGGAGCTTTGTGCTGATTCGCGTGTCGTCAAAACTCGATACGGTGTTAAACAAACGGGTTTATACCGCGGCGTTTGAACAAAGCCTGAAAAGCAAAGGCACCAACGCTGGACAGTCATTACAGGATCTCACCACCATCAGGCAATTTGTTGGTGGTAATGGTTTGTTTGCCTTTTTTGATGCGCCCTGGTTTCCCATCTACATACTGATTATTTTCCTATTTGACACATCGCTGGGGCTGTTTGCATTAGCCGGTTCAATTGTATTGATCTTATTAGCCGTCATCAGTGAAGTTATTTCCAGAAAGCCGCTATCTGAAGCCAATACCATTGCGGTAAAAGCCAATAACCTCGCTACCAATAATCTACGTAACGCCGAAGCGATTGAGGCGATGGGCATGCTGGATAATCTGATGGGCCGTTGGTATCGATTGCAGCAACAATATTTAGCATTGCAAAGTGAAGCCAGTGATAAAGCGGCCTCAATTGGGGCGATGAGCCGTTTTATCCGTATCAGTCTCCAGTCATTGGTGTTGGGCCTGGGTGCGTTGCTGGTTTTGGAAAACAAAATTACCCCCGGCATGATGATTGTCGCCTCAATATTAATGGGCCGTGTTTTGAGCCCGGTCGAACAATTAATCAGTGTCGGCAAGACTTGGAATGCCACCAAGAGTGCTTATTCCCGGCTGAAGGAATTGCTGGTTGCTAACCCAGCTCGTGAAGCCGGTATGGAATTGCCAGAACCTATAGGATTGGTGTCGGTGGAAGGTATTACTGCGCTGCCTCCCGGTGCTCAAACAGCGGCCTTAAAAAATGTCAGCTTTGCACTGGAACCCGGTGATATTCTCGGTGTTATTGGGCCAAGTGGTGCGGGTAAGTCGACGCTTGCGAGGATTCTGGTTGGGGTATGGCCTACCCGAGCGGGCCAGGTTCGATTGGATGCAGTCGATATTTTCCAGTGGAACAAACAAGAGCTGGGGCCACATATTGGTTACCTGCCGCAGACGATTGAACTGTTTGCCGGCACGGTCAGTGAAAATATTGCCCGGTTTGGTGAAGTGGATGCCAACAAAGTGATATCTGCAGCCAAGCAGGCCGGAGTTCATGAAATGATCCTCCGGCTGCCAGATGGTTATGACACCTTGCTCGGCGACGATGGTGCAGGGCTTTCAGGTGGACAAAAACAACGTTTGGGATTAGCACGAGCCATCTACAACGAACCCGCTTTAATTGTGTTGGATGAACCCAATTCAAATCTGGATGAAATCGGCGAAAAAGCCCTCGCCGAGACAATTAAACAACTTCAAAAACAACGAAAAACCATTGTCATGATCACTCATCGATCCAGTGCATTGGCAGTCAGTAACAAACTCTTGCTGTTAGTCGATGGCACAGTTCAGTTATTTGGTCCTACAACCAATGTGATGAAAACCATCGCTCAGAAAAATAAAGAAAATCAACCCAGACCTCGAGCCTCTGCCGTTGCATAACAACATGGAAACGTTACCAAACATGCAAAACGAACATAACCAGTCACAAAACCAAGATGTGTTGACGTCACTGAATAAAGACATCAAAAAATTCACACGATTGGGATGGGGCATCGTTATTGCCGGTTTTGGCGGCTTTTTGATTTGGGCCTCAATAGCACCGTTAGATCAGGGTGTGCCGCTTAATGGCAAAGTTTCTGTCGCTACCAAAAAGAAAGCTGTTCAATATCAGGATGGCGGTACTGTGGAAGACATTTTAGTTAAGGAAGGCGATCTGGTGATGGCGGGTGAGGTGCTGGTGCGGATGAATAGCATTCAAGCCAGAGCCAATGCCGAGACCAATCGCGTGCAGTATTACATTGCCAAAGCCACCGAAGCGAGATTGATTGCTGAAAGAGATGATTTGGACACCATTGAGTTTCCCCAAATGCTGAAAGAGGTGGTGGATTACCCGCGTATTTCTAATTATTTGGGAGCACAAACCGAAATATTTACCTCGCGAAGAAGCACCTTACAAAGTGAATTATCGGTCATTGATGAAAATATTAAGGGATTGATCTCTAAAGCCGAAGGATTACAAGCTTCACGGGAAAATAAACTGGCGCAATTAACTTTTCTTAATGAACAGTTGACAGGAATTCGAGAACTGGAAAAAGAGGGTTATGTTGCTCGCAATCGCTTGCTGGAACTCGAACAGACGGTGGCTCAGATTAATGCGACTATCTCAGAAGATGAGGGCAATATTGCACAGGCCCGCAGTCAGGTGGCTGAGCTGAAATTGAGTCAGCTCAAATTGCGTCAGGAATATAAAGCTGAGGTACGTGAGCAGCTCTCGGAAGTTCAAAAACAGGTTGATGCACTCGGCAACCAGCTAACTGGCCTTGATTACGATCTGGAAAAGGTATTGGTGAGGGCACCGGTGTCGGGAACGGTGGTGGGCATGAATGTGTTTACCGAAGGTGCCGTGGTCGCGCCCGGTTTTACCATGATGGAAATCGTGCCCAGAGACGACAGTCTGGTGGTCGAAGGGCAACTGGCGGTGCATCTGATTGATAAAGTCAGCCCCGGCTTGCCCGTTGAGCTGATGTTCACCGCATTTAATCGAAACCTGACGCCACATATTCCGGGTGAGGTAACACGGGTTTCAGCCGACCGATTAATGGATGAGGTCACCGGATCTCCTTATTACCAGTTGATTGCCAAGGTCTCGCCCGAAGGCATTGATATGATGCCGGATTTGAGGTTACAACCCGGCATGCCAGTTGAGATGTTTGTCAAAACCGGCGAGCGGACCATGCTGAATTATCTGCTTAAGCCGATTATTGATCGTCTCAAACTTTCCATGTCAGAAGAGTAGCTTACCCATGTGGTTTTTGGTTAAACGTCTCAGTCTGTTTGTTTGCTGTCTGTTCAGCATGCCTGCAGCGCAAGCTATCAACCTGATTGAAGCGTATACCTTAGCTCGTGATAATGACCCGACATTCCAAGCCGCATTTTATGCCCATCAGGCAGGTCAGGAGTTTAAAGCGCTTGGCCGTTCCAATCTGTTACCTGTGATTACAGCAAGTTATTCGCGATATAAAAATCACGCAGATATTGAATTTGAGAATAGCCTGATCAGCCGCACCGAAGAAAGAGATTACGCCAGTCAGACGGCCTCAGTGCAGTTACGCCAACCGTTGATCAATTTTGATGGCTATGCGCGCTATAAACAGGGTGTGGCACAAACGGCGTTGAGTGATCAAGAGTTTGCCATCCGTGAGCAGGAACTGATTTTGCGTGTTTTCAATCGCTATGCGGCTGTTTTATATGCTGAAGATATGTTGGGCTTAGCCAAAACCAAAAGGGCCGCTTATGCCGCACAAAAACAGGCAAATCTGTTTATGTTTGAAAATGGCGAAGGCACCAAAACCGATATTCTGGAATCCCAGGCGAAATTTGATCTGGCAGAGGCGGATATCGTCGAAGCACAGAATATTCTGACCGATGCCCGAGCCACATTGAATAAGGTTTTAGGCCGTAAGGTTGACGAGATACAGCCATTAATTGAAGATTTTGCCACACTGCCCGTTGAGCCAATAAACCTGGAGCAATGGGAGTTTCTCGCACTTAAAAGTAACCTTGAGCTGGCGGCTCAACGACACAGCCTTGAAGTGGCCGAACAAGAGGTCAATCGCAGTAAAGCCGCTTATATGCCCCGATTGGATGCTGTGATGAGTTGGAATAATAATGTTTCTGACACTACTAACACGTATAACCAAGACGCCACAGTCAACTCAATAGGTTTGCAATTTACCTTACCAATTTATTCCGGTGGCGCGACGCCTGCCCGGGTCAGTCAATCCAAAGCAAATCTGCTTAAAGCCAAAGCCGAGTTTGATGAAAAAGCCAATGCCGTCATCATCGAACTGCAAAAACAATTCAACCTGGTTCTGGATTCTAAACTGAGATTAACGGCATTAACTACGGCGGTTAATTCAGCACAGTTGCTGGTGACTGCGACTCATAAAAGTATCAAAGGTGGCACCCGAACCAATATTGATGTGCTGAATGCTGAAAGCCAGCTTTTTGAAGCCAAAGGCGATTTGTTACTGGCCCGTTATAACTATTTGCAAAGTTATCTGAATCTTAAAAAAGTCGTAGGAACATTAGGATTTGATGATCTGCAAATAGTCGCCGCCCGATTTCAAAATTGATTAGAAAATCCAATAACGTATAACAGTGCAGTTCGGATCATATATAAAACAATAGCTTGCTAATCATGTGCGTGTAAGACTTAAACAGCAAATAAAGGATATTTTCCCTTTAACATTTAGCGTTTTTTAGCTAGAAAGGCTGATGCAAAGCGAAATTATTTTAGGTCTCGTTAAATTTTTTCAAAAATAAGTTCAAAAATAATTGTCACTTTTGCATTTTCAATTGGCATAGATAATAAGGAAACAGATAAACCTGCCAATTATGGAGGTAATGTCCGCTGATAAATATTCTAAAAGTTTGGTGTTCTGAGACGGATTAATCCGTAAATCATCAAGCTTTAAACCTTACGACCTTGTTTTTACATTCACAACAAAGGAAAGCGTTTTTATGGATTCAGTGCCAGATATAGTTGATGCGGTACTTATTTTTCTCGCATTTTTATCGGTCCTGATCTGGGCTGTAGCTATCACCAAATTTGTTGTTTTCTATCGTAATACCGGTCATGACCGACATTTTTTAAGGCAGTTTTCGCAGATAAAACATATTGATGAATTGCCGGCGGTTGTCTCATCTACCAAAGGCCGTTTATCACGCGTGTGTCAGGCTGGATTAGCTGAATTTTCGTCATTGCAAGAAATGAACACGGTGTTTTTGCCAGAAGACAGACAGCAAATATTGCTGCATGCCCTTCGCCAGCAAGCACATATCGAACAAACTCGGATGGAAAATGGCTTATCCATACTGGCCAGCGTTGGTTCTACTGCACCGTTTATCGGTTTGTTTGGTACGGTGTGGGGAATCATGAATGCGCTTAAAGCCATCACAGCAACCGGCTCAGCCAGTCTGGATGTGGTGGCCGGGCCAATTGGTGAAGCGTTGATTGCCACGGCTGTCGGTATTGCTACGGCGGTGCCTGCTGTTCTGGCTTATAACTATTTCCTGCGGAAGGTACGTCTTTCAGTCGCGACGATGGATAACTTTGCTTCAGCGTTTCAGTTATTAGTGCTGAAATCCGGTGGTCAATCTGATGGAATAAGTCGAGCTAAAAATTCAGACAACGGTTTTCAATAAAAATCTAACGATCATTGTAGAAGTAACCGTCTTAACTTTGTAAGGAATTCCGTTATGGCAATGAATATGGGTAGTGATGACGCTGCCATGAGTGAAATCAATGTGACACCTTTAGTAGACGTTATGTTGGTATTGCTGACCATTTTTATCGTTACCGCGCCATTATTAACTAACGCAGTACCGGTTAATCTTCCCAAAGCGACTTCTGATCTCTCACTAACGCAGCCAAATACCATCAGTATCAGTGTGACAGATGATGGCACGGTCTATTTTACCGATGAGGCCGTTTCTCAAGAGGATCTTGATCTGCGATTACTGCAGACGGCAGAAAATGCTGACAGCACGGTTGAAATTTTTGCTGATGAAAAAGCTGAATACGGACAAGTCGCCAAAGTGATGGCTGCTATTCAGCGGGCGGGTATCACTAAATTCACGTTTGTGATGCAGCCTGAGACGATTAATTAACCATGGTCTATTGGCAAAATAAATTTGTGAATAACTGAGATGACAACCCTGGTTCCAGATTTTTCATCAACCCAGGCCATCGGCTCTGACCGAATGATTCCTGGGTTTTTGCTGGCCCTATTAATACATATTGGTTTGGTTCTGTTGTTTTTGCCAGCCATGGAATATTCGCCATCGGCAGCCCCTATGCGAATTGCTGTTCAAGTGACGCAGCTTCAAGAAGAAGTTGAACCGGTAGATGAAGAGCCCGAAATAGTTGAACCAGAGCCGATTCCAGAACCAGTTGAGCTGATAAAACCACCCGTTACGGATAAACAAATCCTTATCGCCAAAGACGCTACGCCCCCAGAGCCCGAAGAATTGGTTGTGCTTGAGCCAGTACCAGAAGAAGTGGTGGCAGAGGTCAAACCGATTGAACCACCACCCGAACCCGAACCGGTAAAACCTGAACCGAAAAAAGTCGAAAAGCCTAAACCAAAGGTTGAACCCAAGCCGGAAAAACCGAAAGTTATTGATAAGCCAAAACAGGAATTACCGATAGCCGAACCGAAAGTTGCCGAAGTGGTTGAGCCTGACAAGCCCGTCCCTGATAAACCTATAAATGAAGAGGTAGCGGAAATATCTCCGTTGCCATCGTCTACGGTTAGTTCAGAGAATGCCTTATCAACCAGCAAGACGGTCAACGCCAGCGGTGATAACCCCAACGAAGACAATAGAGGCGGAGCAGATGAAGTCGATCGTAACGAAGCCTGGAAAGGTTACGGGCAATTGCTTTACGCCATGGTTTCCAAGAATAAAAAATACCCCCAACAAGCAATTCGCCGTAATTTGGAAGGCATTGTTATGGTCAGCGTCCGGTTTGATAAAGGCGAAATGGTAGAAATAAACATCATAGGACAAGGCAGCGGCCATCAAGTCCTGGATAGAGCTGCCCGCGAGATGTTAGAAAAAGCCGTAAGAGAATTACCCGTGAAAGGCAATTTGTCGAATAAGTCGTTTACCGTCGTCGTGCCAGTGGATTTCAAGTTAACAGGGTAGTTTGAAAGCTGAACGTTCCAGGTTCCTATTTTGGCAATGGCAATACAAACTAAAGCAGCTATCAAACTAGTTATGGAGCCTGACAATGAAATAGGTTTAGTTTTAATCCGGTAATTAATATCCTTAACGACTATATTTGATAAGACACTATTCTCAAGGACGGCTTTAAATGGAATTTTTATTCATATTACTCTTATTCGTCTTCGCAATAGTCATATACAAACTCTCTGGACTTAGTGGGCTGAAATCCGATCTACCTAATCCAAAAAAGTATCCCTACTTTAAAAATACAGCTTTACTTACCCCCGCAGAAATATCCTTCCGACATAGCTTAAAAATTGTTGTCGGAAACTCTTATGATATTAATGCTAAAGTCCGTCTGGCTGATCTTATTTCAGTGCATAAAGGATTACCGAAGTCTGAATGGTCTAGAGCTTTTAATCAGATAAAAGCAAAGCATGTGGATTTTGTGCTGGTTGATAAAATAACTACAGAAATTCTATGTGGTATTGAACTGGATGACTCTTCTCACAATACCCCTAAAAGACAACAGCGTGATGGCTTTGTGGAAGCGGCGTTAAAAAGAGCCAATCTGCCGTTACTTAGGTTCAAAGCTGAGCATACATATAGTTCTAAAGAGATTGAGCAGGCAATTAATTCGATTTTAAATACAGCACCCATAACTGCATCTACAGATAGTGAAGAGATAAAAATTCGAATTGAACCAGAGTTGGATATCAGCGAAACCGATGAATCAATTACGAACAAATGTCCACAATGCAATGCTGAATTAGTTGAGCGACAAGCATTAAAAGGTCGTCATATTGGAGTTAAATTTTTAGGTTGCTCTAACTTCCCCCAATGCCGCTTTCGTAAAGTGATTGGATAAGATAACAGAAAAACAATACCTAACTCTTCACGGAATAAGCTTCTAGGAGGTATCAGAACAGCGATATGCTCTCAATCAGCTGAACATCTAATAGAGCAGTGTGAGTTGAAACCGATGACTACACTTCGGCTACTGCTCAAACGCTGAAAACAAAAAAGCAGCTACCAAATTAATGATAACTGCTTGATTGTATTTCAATTTTTGGTGCGCCTGGCACGATTCGAACGTGCGACCGCCTGGTTCGTAGCCAGGTACTCTATCCAGCTGAGCTACAGGCGCTTTAAAGCGTGAAATTGTACTGTTTTTTACTGATTATCACAAGGATAAAATCAGAAAAAAAATGGCGGAGAGCGAGGGATTCGAACCCTCGATAGGGGTTAACCTATACGCCCTTAGCAGGGGCGCGCCTTCAGCCACTCGGCCAGCTCTCCATCAAGCCGGCCATTATACCAGCTATGATGATTTTGGCTAGTCGAATTACTCAATTAACCAGCGTTTGATTGATCTTTTTCTGCTTGAATCCGATCGTAGATCTCTTCACGATGTACTGTGACATCTTTTGGTGCATCAACACCGATTCTTACTTGATTACCTTTGACACCAAGTACGTTTACAACAACATCATCACCGATGATGAGTGATTCTCCAACGCGACGTGTAAGTATTAACATTGTTATTCCCCTTGCAGTATAAATTCTGGCACCGAGGGGGATGAGGAGATGACTCCTTTCGTTAAGCTTGGCCTCGTGCCAGTTCCGTTTATTTCCTTTTGGAAGATCTTTGCCTTCCTTCCTTTATGACCGCGTTGGACAAAAAATTATCCGCGTATCAAATGTGCAAAAAGTATATCAGGATAGTTACACCTAATCGATAGGAAAAACTTCCTGATATCAATGGTTTAGTTAGCCTGTTCCAGCTTGAACGCCTTGTGTAGAGCTCTGACGCCTAATTCTAAATATTTTTCATTGACCACAACAGAGATTTTTATCTCTGAAGTGGAGATCATACTGATATTAATATTCTCTTTAGCGAGCGTTTCAAACATGGTGCTGGCAATCCCTGCATGTGAACGCATTCCAACGCCGACTAAAGAAATTTTAGCGATATGCTCATCACCGGTGACTTCACGTGCACCCAATGAAACAGCGGTTTCTTTGAGCAGTTTCAACGCAGTTTGATAATCATTGCGGTGAACGGTAAAGGTGAAGTCGGTTGTGGAATCATGGCCAGTGTTTTGGATGATCATATCGACTTCAATATTCTGCTTGGCGATCGGACCCAAAATTTTATGTGCGACACCTGGTTGATCAGGCACGCCTAAAATAGTTAGTTTTGCCTCATCGCGATTAAAGGCAATACCTGAAATAAGCGCTTGTTCCATTGAGGGTTCCTCAGACGTAATTAATGTGCCGCCACCTTCGGTGAAAGATGAAAGTACGCGTAAAGGCACGTTGTATTTTCCCGCAAATTCGACCGAGCGGATTTGCAAAACTTTGGCGCCCAGACTGGCCATCTCGAGCATTTCTTCAAAAGTAATACGATCGAGTCGGCGTGCTTCCGGGACGACGCGTGGATCGGTGGTATACACCCCATCCACATCGGTATAAATCTGACATTCATCCGCTTTCAATGCGGCAGCCAAGGCGACTGCAGTCGTATCAGAACCACCACGGCCGAGCGTGGTGATATTGCCTTGCTCATCACAACCCTGAAATCCGGCGACAACAACGACTTTGCCTTCGGCCAGATCCTGACGCATTTTTTCGTCATCGATCTGCATGATGCGCGCTTTATTATGTGCATCGTCAGTCAGGATTTTGACTTGAGAGCCGGTATAGGACTGAGCGGGCATGCCCATTTGTTGCAATGTCATGCTGAGCAGGGCGATAGTCACCTGTTCACCGGTTGACAATAAAACATCCAGCTCACGGCCGCGTGGATCGGGATTAATTTCCTTTGCCAATGCCAGTAAACGATTGGTTTCACCGCTCATCGCCGAAACAACCACGACGATATCGTGGCCGTCGTTGCGATATTGGATAACTTTCTTAGCGACTTCCTGAATTCGTTCAACAGAACCGACTGAAGTGCCGCCGTATTTTTGTACGATAAGTGCCATGACTTAATTTTCCAGCTTAGATGCCACCCAAGTGGTGACGGAGTCGAGTGCAGCAGTTAAGTTTTGTGGTTCGGAGCCACCACCTTGAGCCATATCAGGTCGGCCGCCACCTTTGCCGCCAACTTGCGCCGCGACATGAGAGACCAGATCGCCGGCACGGATTTTATCGGTCGCATCTTTGGTGACACCTGCGATCAAGGTGATTTTGTCACCTTCTACGGTCGCCAGAATAATGGCGGCACTGCCCAGTTTGTTTTTAAGTTGATCAACGGTATCCCGCAGACTTTTAACATCGGCACCTTCCAGATTGGCCGCGAGGACTTTGATTGATCCGATTTCAGTCGCTGAAGCGGCCAGATCGGAACCGGCACTGCTGGCCAGTTTGGATTTAAGTGATTCGAGTTCTTTTTCCAGTTGGCGAGTGCGTTGAACCAATTGTTGGGTTTTTTCTTCAATATTTTCCGGTTTGGCTTTGACCAGATTCGAAATGCTATTCAGGCGGTTTTCTGATTGTTCAATATATTTTAAAGCGGCTTCACCGGTGACCGCTTCAATACGACGAACGCCAGAAGCAATGCCGGTTTCATTGGTGATCTTTAATAAGCCAATATCACCGGTGCGGCCAACGTGTGTACCACCACAGAGTTCAATCGAAAACTCGCCCATGCTCAGCACGCGAACTTCGTCGTCATATTTCTCACCAAACAATGCCATGGCACCGCTTCGGCGAGCTTTTTCAATCGGCATCAAGCGTGTTTCAACAGTGTGGTTTACCCGGATTTGCTGATTGACTAAACGTTCAATCTCACGCAGTTGCTCTGCCGAAACCGGTTCAAAATGCGAGAAGTCGAAGCGTAAGCGTTGTGAATCAACTAAAGAGCCTTTTTGCGTGACATGTTCACCGAGAATTTTACGCAAAGCAGCATGTAATAAATGTGTTGCCGAGTGATTCAGTGCTGTTGCCTGACGGTTATATTCGTCGACATGTGCGATAACGTGTTGGCCGACTTCAAAGGTGCCGTCTTTACATTCACCGATATGGGTGAAGGCTTTGCCTTGTTTACGCGTATCTTTGACGATGAAGTGAGCACCCGCGGTGTTGATTTCGCCTTGATCACCGACCTGACCGCCTGATTCTGCATAAAACGGTGTGTGATCCAGAACGATAATACCTTGCTGACCGGCATGAAGCTTATCAACATTTTCGCCATCAACGAGCAGGGCGGTAATAACCCCTTCATTGCGCACATGGTCGTACCCACAAAACACGGTTTCGCCATCAATAATCAGGGTTTCCGATAACCCGCCACCGAATTGGCTGGCGCTGCGCGCACGATTACGTTGCGCTTCCATATGACGTTCAAAACCCGCCACATCAATGGTCAAACCACGTTCGCGGGCAATGTCAGCGGTTAAATCAATTGGGAAACCATAGGTGTCATACAACAGGAATATGGTTTCGCCGGGAATTTCTTTATCCGCCATTTGATCAATGGCGTGATCCAGAATTTTCAGACCGTTGTCTAATGTATCGGCAAAACGTTCTTCTTCAATCTGCAGTGCCTGTTCAACGATGGCTTGTGCTTTGGCAAGTTCGGGGAAAGCTTCGCCCATTTCGTCAACTAATGGCTGAACCAGTTTATAGAAGAAAGCCTCTTTTAAACCCAGTTTATGTCCATGACGAATGGCTCGGCGAATAATACGACGTAATACATAACCGCGACCTTCATTAGAAGGTTGAACGCCATCGGTGATCATAAAGGCACAGGAGCGGATATGGTCAGCGATAACGCGTAGCGAAGTATTACTGGAATCAGTGGTACCCGACAGTTTTTGAATGGATTTGATCAGATTCTGGAACAGATCAATATCGTAGTTATTATGTTGGTGCTGCAATACGGCAGCCAGACGTTCGAGACCCATACCGGTATCGACAGAAGGTTTTGGCAGTGGTGTTAATGTGCCGTCAGCAGAGCGATCAAACTGCATAAAGACCAGATTCCAGATCTCGATATAACGATCGCCATCTTCTTCTGGGGTACCTGGTGGGCCACCGGCGACTTCCGGGCCGTGGTCATAAAATATTTCAGAGCAGGGGCCACAAGGACCGGTATCACCCATCGACCAGAAGTTGTCTTTGGCACCAATACGCGAAAAGCGTGATGCATCAACGCCGATTTCCTTTAACCAGATATCAGCCGCTTCATCGTCTTCTTCAAAGACAGTGATCCACAATTTTTCAGCAGGCAACTGCAATGTTTCGGTCAAAAATTCCCAGGCGTATTGAATGGCTTCACGCTTGAAATAATCACCGAAACTGAAGTTACCCAGCATTTCAAAGAAAGTATGGTGACGAGCGGTGTAACCGACATTTTCCAGGTCATTATGTTTGCCGCCTGCACGGACACAACGCTGTGTGGTGGTCGCCCGAGTATATTTTCGGGTTTCCTGGCCGAGAAAGACTTCTTTAAACTGAACCATGCCGGCATTGGTAAACAACAATGTCGGATCATTGGCCGGAATTAATGGACTGCTGGCTACCACTTCGTGACCTTTGTCAGCGAAGAAGTCCAGAAATAATTTGCGTATATCAGCGCTCGTTTTCATTAGTTCAGTTTAAAACTTTCCGTTATTTGTTCATGAGTAAAGCCCCGATATTGTAAAAACCGCATCTGTTTGGCACGGTCTTTATAATCATCGGGGCTCTGCTCGCCAAAACGCTTGCATCGAACTTCAATAGCAAGCGCAAACCAATCAGTTTCTGCCTGTTGCATGGTGGAGTTGATCAGCTCATCCGCCACGCCTTTTTGTTTCATTTCCTGCCGAATGCGTAATTCACCATAGCCACGCAAGGCGCGGGACCGGATAAACGCTTCGGCAAAACGTTCATCATTTTGCAGACCGCTTTGTTGCAGCTTTTCTAAAGCGGCATGAATTTTATCTGTTTCATGACCGGCTTGTTGAAGTTTTTGCTGCAATTCAGCAGAGCTGTGTTCCCGTCTGGCTAAATAGCCAATGGCTTGTTCGGTTGCGGAACGGGATTTCACGCGTCGATTTCATCATCCACTGGGGTTTCAGCACTTGCCTTGATATTCTTTGGCAACATCACAGCACGAATTTTGGCTTCAATATCTTTGGCCATTTCCGGATGCTCTTTGAGATAGATGCGAACATTATCTTTACCCTGGCCAATGCGGTTGCCGTCATAGCTATACCACGCGCCCGATTTTTCGACGATGTTTTCATTGACACCTAAGTCGATTAACTCGCCTTCACGGGAAATACCTTCGCCGTAAAGAATATCAAATTCGACTTGTTTAAAAGGTGGGGCCACTTTGTTTTTGACCACTTTTACACGAGTTTCATTACCCAGGATTTCATCACCTTTTTTGATGGCACCGATACGACGAATATCCAGACGAACAGAGGCGTAGAATTTGAGTGCATTACCACCGGTAGTGGTTTCAGGGTTACCAAACATGACACCGATTTTCATGCGGATCTGGTTGATGAAGATAACCAGAGTATTCGAGCGTTTGATATTGGCGGTGAGTTTACGCAGCGCCTGAGACATTAAACGTGCCTGCAGACCCATGTGACTGTCGCCCATATCACCTTCAATTTCGGCTTTGGGTGTTAAGGCGGCTACAGAGTCGACAATAACGATATCGACCGCGCCGGAACGGACCAGCATGTCGGTGATTTCCAGGGCTTGTTCACCGGTGTCTGGTTGTGAGACCAGCAAGTCATCGATATTCACACCGAGTTTTTCAGCATAAAGTGGATCAAGTGCATGCTCGGCGTCTACAAAGGCTGCTGTACCCCCCATTTTTTGCATTTCTGCGATCACATGCAAGGTCAATGTGGTTTTACCAGAAGATTCCGGGCCATAAATTTCAACTACACGACCCCGTGGTAAACCACCGATGCCAAGTGCAACGTCTAAGCCGATAGAGCCGGTTGAGACCGCATCGATATCACGGTGGGCAGTTCCATCGCCCAAACGCATGACTGCGCCTTTGCCAAATTGTTTTTCGATTTGACCTAAGGCTGCGCCAAGCGCTTTCTTCTTGTTTTCATCCATTTGGTGTGCCCTTTAGCTGATATCAGAAAACTATGGATTATCACACAGATAGCCATGTCTCACCAGAGCCGATTATGCTTTCAGGCAGGCATTTCTACGATATTAATTTTGTATTTGAGGTCAGGCGTAATATTCAGTCGAGGCTAATTTTTTTACTAAGCCATCCAGAGCGATAAATACGGCCTGACGACGGATAAATTCGCGATTACCATGCAGGTGATAGGTATTGCAAAATGTGCTGTTTTCATCTGCCCAGGCAAAGCAAACAGTCCCCACCGGTTTTTCAACTGAGCCGCCATCTGGACCGGCAATGCCACTTATTGCGA
This sequence comes from Methylophaga pinxianii, assembly GCF_020447225.1. Lineage (GTDB taxonomy): Bacteria > Pseudomonadota > Gammaproteobacteria > Nitrosococcales > Methylophagaceae > Methylophaga > Methylophaga pinxianii. The sequence continues at coordinate 37,136 of NZ_JAJAEO010000171.1, forward strand.
CAGAGATATCTGCGCCGAAATTTTGGATGGCACCGGATGCCATTTCAATAACGGTTTGCTCGCTGACCGCACCATATTTTTCGAGCGTGCTGAACTGGACATCAAGATGCTGTTGTTTGATTTGGTTACTGTAACTGACGATTCCACCTTCAAACCAACTGGAACTGCCAGCCAGGTCCGTACAACATTTCGCCAGCCAGCCACCTGTGCACGACTCGGCAGTGACTAAACGCAAGCCTTTAGATTGAAGCGCTTGTGCCAGTTGCTGGGTAAGCTGATAAAGTGTTGCGTCAGAATAATCTTGCATACGCTAAACTATATAAATGACCGAAAAAACCAATCATACGCCAATGATGCAGCAATATCTGCGTATCAAGGCCGAGCATCCTGAATTGTTATTGTTTTATCGAATGGGCGACTTTTATGAGTTGTTTTTCGATGATGCCCACAAGGCTGCCGAGCTACTGGATATTACCCTGACAGCTCGGGGTAATAGCAATGGTGCGCCGATTCCGATGGCTGGCGTGCCTTATCATGCGGCTGAAGGTTATCTGGCTCGATTGCTCAAAGGTGGCGTTGCCGTTGCGATTTGTGAGCAGATTGGTGATCCGGCAACCAGCAAGGGTCCAGTAGAACGGAAAGTGGTGCGGGTGTTAACCCCCGGCACTTTAACCGATGAAGCCTTGCTCGATAGTAAACAGGAAAATCTGTTGGTTGCTATTGCTCGGCAAAAAGACCAATACGGCTTAGCAGTAGCGGAAATCAGTAGTGGACGTTTTGATGTATGTCAGCATGAATCATTAACTGATCTCATGGCCGATTTAGCCAGACTGCAACCAGCCGAAATTCTGATCGATGATAGTCATGGCGATACCTTTAGCAGCTATAGCAAGCGACTGCGATTTGTACCCGAATGGCATTTTGGTCTGGATGCCGCAAGACGCAGATTATGCGAACACTTTGGTACCACTGATCTGAAAGGGTTTGGCTGTGATGAACTGCCTTTAGCTGTGATGGCGGCCGGGTGTTTATTAAATTATGCCCAACAAACCCACCGCACCGCGCTGCCTCAATTACGCAAAATCAGTGTGGAAACACCTGCCGATAGTATCCGCATTGATCCGCAATCCCGTCGCAATCTGGAATTGGAGCAAAACCTGTCAGGTGGGCGTGAAAATACCTTGTTGTCGGTGATTGATAATACCGTTACGCCAATGGGAACGAGGTTGCTGCGTCGCTGGTTGTTACAACCAAAACGTGATTTGTCTATTTTGCAGCAACGTCAGGCAGCGATTGGTGATCTTATTGAGCAGGATGCTGTTGCCTCACTTCAGCCATTATTAAAACCACTCGGGGACATTGAACGCATTGTGACGCGTTTGGCGCTTGGCAGTGCCAGACCGCGTGATTTTGTGCAATTGCGGCGTATGTTAACGGCGCTGCCGGATCTGCATCAATCGTTATCAGGCACCCAGGCCAGATTGTTAAAGCAGATTGATCGGGAGTTGGGGACCTTTCCTGAATTGCTTGAGTTATTAAACAGAGCCATTGTTGAAGAGCCGCCAGTGTTGATCCGGGACGGTGGGGTGATTGCCGAGGGCTATCATGTCGAACTGGATCGACTGCGGAATCTGCATCTGAATGCCAATGACTTTTTGCGTGAACTGGAACAGCGGGAACGGGAACGCACAGGTGTCAGTACCTTAAAAGTCGGTTATAACAAAGTACATGGTTTTTATATTGAAATCAGCCGTGCCCACAACATTCAATTACCCGCTGATTATCAGCGGCGGCAAACGCTGAAAAATGCTGAGCGTTATATCACTGCAGAGTTGAAAACGCATGAAGATCAAGTGCTCAGTGCCAGCGAAAAAGCCTTGGCATTGGAAAAATCATTGTATGAAGAACTGTTCAAACTGATTCACCCCGAACTGGCCGCATTGACCCATTGTGCTGCCGCGCTGGCTGAACTTGATGTGCTGACCAATTTGGCTGAGCGCGCTCAGACACTGAACTACGTCATGCCACAGTTAACAGTAGAAAACGGTTTATCGATTCAGGCTGGAAGACATCCGGTGGTCGAAGCGGTGCAGAAAACACATTTCTGTCCCAATAATTTGCAATTAAAAGAACAATCCATGCTGGTGATTACTGGCCCGAATATGGGCGGTAAATCGACCTATATGCGACAAACCGCGTTGATTGTTATCCTGGCTTATATGGGCAGTTACGTGCCTGCCGAGTCGGCTACTATTGGTCCGATTGATCAGGTTTTTACCCGCATTGGTGCCAGTGATGATCTGGCCTCAGGCCGTTCTACTTTTATGGTTGAAATGAATGAAGCGGCCAATATTCTCAATAACGCCACAGCACAAAGCCTGGTATTAATGGATGAAGTGGGGCGGGGCACCAGTACCTTTGATGGGCTGGCCTTGGCCTGGAGTTGTGCCGAAAAACTGGTGCGGGATATTGGGGCTTATACTTTATTTGCCACACACTATTTCGAAATGACCCAGTTGCCGGGCTTGTATGACAAAGCCTGCAATGTGCACCTTGATGCGATTGAGCATGGCGACAAAATTGTCTTTTTGCATCAACTAAAACCAGGCGCAGCCAATCAGAGTTATGGCTTACAGGTCGCTCAATTGGCTGGTGTACCAAATGATGTGATTCAGGCAGCCAAACACAAATTGGCCACCTTGGAATCTCAACGCACTGTGGGGTCAGAGAACCAGGAGCAACAACCGCAACAGGATTTATTTGCTCAACCGGATAATACTGTTTTGCTGAATAAGATCGAGCAAATCAATCCTGATGAATTAACGCCCAAAGCCGCTTTGGAATTGCTTTACGAGCTTAAAAAGCTGGTTTGAGTTCATATTTTTGATCAGTGCAGTTGACCCGTGCGTTCACGATGCAGTAACAGATCATTGGTGGGCGGCATTTGCACATGGAAGCCCTGGGTTTCCAGATTATGAATAACTTTTTTGACGTCTTCGCGAGCCAGCTTGCGTTCCGGACTCAGCTCAAGCTCCATCACAAATATCGGTTCATCCCCCATTGAGCTGTATAGGCTTGGCGGGACTTCAGAAAAGTCATCTTTCTTGCTGAGATAAAGATACAATTCTTCTTTCTTACGGCTTTTATAAATATAGGTTTTCATACTCACTCTACGAAATCGGTGGGTGATAAATGATCTGTACGACCGTGCCGGCCGGATCGTAACAATAAAAACTGCGTGCGCCATCGCGATGAGTACGAGGTGGCTGACGTATGGGCACCGTATGATGATCCAGAAAGGCATACCATTCGTCCACCTGTTCCAGTGTCGGAATAATAAAGCCAATATGATCTAACGGTTGTACCGGTGCCTTATTGATATTCTCGCCACGATGCAAGGCAAGGTTGTCATTGCCGGAAGTCAGATAGACATTATCCGCATCGGGTCGCCATTCCACTTCCATGCCCAATAAATCGACATAAAACTGTTCACAGGCTTCGAGATTTTCGACAGTTAATGCCACATGACGCAAACCGCCTGTTCGTGTTGGTCGCTGCATGGTTGTGCTCCGGTTTATTGAAATTCGATTAGGCCTGTTCAATCACTTCATAGTCGTGAGTGATTTCAGCTGTTTTTGCCAGCATGATGGATGCCGAACAGTATTTTTCAGTTGAGAGTTTTACGGCACGGTCAACAAAGTTTGCTTTAAGATTGCGGCCGGTAACAGTGTAATGCACATGGATTTTAGTAAAGACTTTGGGCGCTTCTTCACTGCGTTCTGCGGAAACCTCGACTACGCAATCTGTTACATCCTGACGCGATTTTTTTAAAATATCGATGACATCAAATGAAGTACATCCTCCCAAGCCGAGTAACAGGAGCTCCATAGGTCGCATGCCAGTGCCGTGTCCACCCGATTCTTCCGGGCCATCCATGACTATGGTATGGCCAGTTCCGGATTCACCAACAAATAAAACGTCCTCTACCCACTTTACTCTTGCTTTCATTTAACTCATCCTGCATAAATTACGTATAACAACGTTTAATTTTGCCATAATCATCGGAATTGGGCAGAATTAATCCTTATAAAAATAAAGCTGAGCCTTTAAGACATGGATTATTTAAAACATAAAGAGAGAGAAGAGCAGTTGGCAGAATTTTTCAAACACTGCCACAGTAAAGTCTATCCTGCCAAAACAATGTTGGCCCGACCGGGTGATATTCCTGACAAGCTTTACTATATTCGCGAAGGCTCAATCAGTATTTGTGTTGAAAATGAAGAGGGCGAAGAGTTGATTGTCGCCTATCTTAATCAAGGTGATTTTATCGGTGAAGTCGGCTATTTCCACGATAATATCAATGACCGAATGTCGGTGGTGAAAGCCAGAACTGATTGCCGCACAGAAGAAATCAGTTACCAGACATTGAAAGCGCTTTCCAAAACGGAATTAAAAGGCTGTTATCCTTATTTGCTGGAAACATTGGGCGAACAGATGTCAAAACGTCTGCTGACCACCACACGCAAAGCCACCAATATGGCGTTCATGGATGTATCGGGTCGAGTCGAAGAAGCATTGAAAGACCTGGCCTCACAGCCTGATGCAATGCGTCACGAACAAGGCCGACAAATTAAAATCACCCGTCAGGAAGTCAGCCGTATTGTCGGTTGTTCGCGAGAAATGGTGGGCCGGGTACTGAAAGAATTACAGGAACGCGGCGTGTTATGGGCACATGGTAAGACCATGGTGCTTTTTGATGATGACCATCGTGGCGTGAACGCCTCAATTAAAAAGGTCGGCTAACGCCTCGCCTGGTTCGTCAGCGCGCATAAAGGCTTCACCGACGAGGAATCCATTTACGCCGTGTTCACGCATCAAAGCGACATCTTCTTTACCAAGGATACCGCTTTCCGTGATCACAATCGTTTCATCGGGGATGAAATTCAGTAATTTGATGGTGGTTTCCAGTGATGTTTCAAAAGTATGTAAGTCACGATTATTAATGCCCATCAGTGGCAGATTAAGCACCATCGCACGATGTAATTCTTCTTCGTTATGCACTTCTACCAATACATCCATATCAAGCTGTATGGCTAACTGGCTTAACTGTTCCAGTTGCTCATCATCCAATGCCGCGACAATCAGTAAAATACAATCCGCCCCAATCGCTCTGGCTTCAAAAACCTGGTAGGGATCAATAATAAAATCTTTACGAATAACCGGTAACTGACAAGCGGTACGTGCTTGTTTGAGATAATCTTCGTGGCCCTGAAAAAAGTCCTGATCGGTCAGGACGGATAAGCAGGCTGCGCCACCATTTTCATAAGATACCGCAATTTCAGCAGGGCGAAAGTCGGCTCGCAGGACACCTTTACTGGGCGATGCTTTTTTCACTTCAGCAATGACCGCACTTTGTCCGGCGGCCAGCTTACGTTCAATAGCTTCGACAAAACCGCGAACCGGTTCGGCATTTTCAGCCAGTTGTTGTAACAGGTTAATTGGCAGACGTTTGCTGCGCTCGGCAATTTCCTGTTGTTTACGTTGCAGAATTTTTTTCAGAATATCGGGTGTATCAGTCATAAATGATCTTTTAAAGTTGGCTGCACGTGATCAGTGCATCGAGTTTCTGTTGGGCAATACCACTATCAATAAAATGTTTTGCCTGTCGAACGCCTTCTGCAAGGCTATCAGCCAGATCGGCTGTATAAATGGCAGCACCCGCATTAAGAACCACAATATCGCGTGCCGGGCCGGGTTCACCAGCAAATACACGCTGAATAATCTCCAGGCTTTGCTGTGCATTGGTGACCGTTAGCTGACTGATATCAACACGTTGCATGACAAAGTCTTCGGGACGGATGGTGTAGGTCGAAATCTTATCGTCTTTAAGTTCAGCAACAAAGGTGTCAGCCCCGATACTGATTTCATCCATACCATCAGCTGCATGAACCACCATCACATGTTTACTGCCCAGTTTTTGTAATACATGAGCAATCGGTTCAACCCATTTTTTATCAAACACACCCATCACCTGATGCTTGGCTTTGGCGGGATTAGTGAGTGGGCCGAGTAGATTAAAAATGGTTCTGACGCCCATTTCGCGACGTGGGCCCACGGTATATTTCATCGTACCGTGATGACGTTGAGCAAACATAAAACCAACACCCGTAGTTTCCACACAGTGAGCCACCTGTTCTGGTGTTAATTCCAGATTCACCCCAGCGGTTTCCAGTACATCCGCACTGCCAGAGGTACTGCTGACCGAACGGTTACCATGTTTGGCCACTTTTGCTCCCGCTGCGGCGACCACAAAAGCACTGGCGGTGGAAACATTAAAACTGCTGGCACCATCACCACCGGTTCCACAGGTATCAATAATGTGATCACCACTTACATTAACCGGGGTTACCAGTTCACGCATCACCGATGCGGCTGCAGCAATTTCAGTGATGGTTTCACCTTTCATCTGCAAGCCAATCAAAAAGCCTCCAATCTGCGCATCTGTCGCTTCACCAGTCATGATCATCCGCATTGCCGCGGTCATTTCCTGTTCGGACAAATGTTGATTCTGGGTGATCAGCTTAATCGCTGCCTGCATGGTGAATGTATTTTCAGCCATGGTGTTCATCCAGGAAATTTTTCAATAACTGATGGCCTTGTTCGGTCAAAATTGATTCTGGGTGAAACTGCACGCCTTCAATCGGCAAAGTTTTGTGGCGGACGCCCATAATTTCATCAATGCTGCCATCCGGGTTTTCTGTCCAGGCAGTTACTTCAAAACAATCGGGCAGGGTTTCTTTTTTGATGACCAGTGAATGATAGCGCGTTGCCTGTAATGGGTTATTCAACCCTTTAAACACACCCAGATTATTGTGATGTACAGGTGACGTTTTGCCATGCATGATTTCGCGAGCGTGCACGACATTGCCACCAAAAGCCTGGCCGATTGCCTGATGACCCAGACAGACCCCTAAGATAGGTTTTTTGCCAGCAAAATGGTGAATAACTTCTAAGGACACACCGGCTTCATTCGGTGTGCACGGGCCGGGTGAAATCACAATCAGTTCAGGATTCAGAGTTTCTATATCATTGATCGTCAGTTTATCGTTACGCTGCACTTCAACCTCAGCACCCAGCTCAGCAAAATACTGCACCAGGTTATAGGTGAAGGAATCATAGTTATCAATCATTAACAGCATAGGGTGTCCTGTTATTTATTCAGTTGGTTTTGGCGGTTCAAGACCTGCCTCAGCCATGGCAACAGCTTTGAATATGGCGCGGGCTTTATTCATGGTCTCTTCCCATTCCATTTCTGGAACCGAATCATAGACAATGCCTGCACCTGCCTGGATGTGCAATTGTTTGTCTTTAATCACGGCAGTACGAATGGCGATGGCCGTATCCATGTTGCCAGCCCAGGAAAGATAACCAATTGCACCGGCATAAACTCCGCGTTTAACCGGTTCTAATTCATCAATAATTTCCATTGCCCGTACTTTTGGCGCGCCGCTGACGGTACCGGCCGGGAAGGTCGCACGAAGGGCATCCAATGCCGTCATGCCGGGGAGAACCTGTCCAGTCACATTGGAAACAATATGCATCACATGAGAATAGCGTTCGATGACCATTTTGTCGGTCAGATTTACCGTACCGGTCTGACTGACCCGCCCCACGTCGTTACGCCCCAAATCAATCAGCATCAAATGCTCTGCCAATTCTTTGGGATCGCTTAGCAGTTCCTGCTCCAGCGCTTTGTCTTGTTCTTCTGTCTTTCCACGACGCCGAGTGCCAGCGATGGGGCGAACAGTGACTTCATTATCCTCCATGCGTACCAGAATTTCCGGTGAGGAACCGACAATATGAAAGTCTTCCAGATTCAGGTAATACATGTACGGAGAAGGATTTAAGGTACGTAATGCTCGATACAAATCAATTTCCGCAGCATGGAACGGCACTGATAAACGCTGTGACAGAACGACCTGCATGATATCGCCGTCGTTAATGTACTGTTTTGCCTTACTGACCGCATCAATAAAGCCATCATGTGTAAAACCCGAGACAAAGTCCTGTTCTGAGACCGCATTTTGTGGCCGTTTATCATTGAACCTGGGAGTTGACTCACGTAGTTCACGAATCAGTTGATCCAGTCTTTGCTGTGCCTGGTCATAGGCATCTGGCAACGTAGGATCAGCATGTACGATCAAAAACAATCGGCCACTCAGATTATCAAATACCACTAATTCATCTGACACCATCAGCAAAACATCCGGGCAACCCAACGGATCGTTTTCCGGTGCTTCACCTAAACGGGTTTCAACATAGCGAACGGTGTCATAGCCAAAGTAACCGACCAACCCACCGTTGAATTTTGGTAGATGTTCCAGGGCTGGCACATTAAATTTGGCCTGAAACTCAGCGATCCAGGTCAGCGGATCATCATGCTGAATTTCGTTTATCAGCACATCGCGCTGATAAATTTTGATTTGATCACCGTAAACTTTAATAACCGATTCACAAGGCAGACCAATAATCGAGTAACGACCCCATTTTTCACCGCCTTGAACAGATTCAAAGAGATAGGAATAGGGTGCATCTGCCAGTTTAAGATAGGTACTTAGTGGCGTGTCCAGGTCCGCGAGTACTTCGCGATACAACGGGATGCGGTTATAGCCTTCACTGGCCAGTTGGTCGAATTGTGCCTGTTTCATTTTCGGCTTCTAAAAAAGAGTGTTTAACTCAGCAAAACTATCAATAACCGCGTCTGGATTAGCAGAGTGCGGATATCATTCCCATGGTTGTAGACCTTAGCTCACACAAACAATTTGAAAACCGGCGGCCCGTGCTGCTTTGACATTGTTGCCCGAGTCGCCAGTCATTAACGCATGTGTAGGCTCGATGTCTGATCTGTGCACCAGGCCAGATCCGACACACTGTCAATCAGTGTGCCGTTCAAATCAATTAAAGCAAGCGCTGGCTTTGTTAATGCCATTAATTTAGATTTTTGCTTGCGCCAGTTCTGCTCGCAGTGCAGCAATAACGGTTTCGTATTTATTTGGATCGCTATCCTGTGCGGCACCAAATACTGCAGAACCAGCCACAAAGGTACGGGCACCGGCTTCTGCAATTTCACGGATATTTTGTACGTTTACACCACCATCGATTTCCAGATCGATATCGTAACCGCTTTCATCAATCATTTTGCGAGCCTGACGCAATTTTTCCAGGGTATGTGGAATGAATTTCTGTCCACCAAAGCCCGGGTTAACGGACATCAATAAAATACGATCAACTTTATCTAAAACATGTTCAGCCAATGTCAGTGGCGTGGCAGGGTTGAATACCAGACCGGTTTTACAGCCTTCGGCTTTAACCAATTGCAGACTGCGGTCGATGTGCTCGGAGGCTTCAGGGTGGAAAGTAATGTAACTGGCACCCGCTTTGGCAAAATCCGGAATGATGCGATCAACTGGTTTAACCATTAAATGCACATCGATTTCAGCGGTAACGCCATGTTTGCGCAAAGCTTCACAGACCAAAGGTCCGATAGTCAGGTTAGGTACATAATGGTTATCCATTACGTCAAAATGAACGATATCAGCACCTGAGGCCAGTACATTTACCACTTCTTCGCCAAGACGGGCAAAGTCAGCGGAGAGGATAGATGGGGCAATTTTGAATTCGGCCATGTCGGATTCTCTCTAAGTTAATTAAAAATTTGCTATCAAAACCCGTTACTCTACCCCAAAAGCAGGGTTTTTTCAGCTTTTGAAATTCACTAGCGCTCATTATACTGGCGACAGTTGCTTAATAAATTTTAGTAGGGATAGCGGTGCCAATCCAAAGACGTTTGATTATTGCATTATGGGTGTTTTTCGCACCCGTTACGGCCCTGTATGCCGGGGCAGTAGAAAATGTGACGGTCGATAAACCACAAATATTACGTCAGGACTCGGTAACAAAGGGGTACGAACCACTGGCGATAGGAGAGCAAACCATTGCTGCCGCTTACTTACCTCAAACATTGGGCACCTCTCGCGGAGCTGTGCTTTTACTGCATGATTTGAATGAACATATTGATAGTGCTGCCATTGGTAGTTTAAGACGTCAATTGCCTGAGCATGGGTGGAATACACTGGCCATTAAAATTATTCGATTTAATGAAGATAGTGATGCTAAGGAACCTGCTGTAAACATTGAGGATACAACGGCTGCAGCAGAAGATGCCCAGGCTGACCCCGCTGAAACGCCACCAGCGGAAGCACCACCCCCGGTTGCAGGTGAAGAAGCCACAGCAGCTGAATCCCCTGAAACCACTGAACCGGCTGAACAGGTATACACCGCTATCACTACGCCTCAACGAATTGACGCTGCCTTACTAAAACTGCAGCAGGAAGGACACGAAAATATTGTTCTTATTGGTCAGGGCGCAGGGGGTGAACTGGCATTAAAAACCCTGAAAGCAACAGCGGTTCCGATAGCAGCGTTGATCATGATAAATACTGCTGAATTATCAGAAGGCGTCAGTATTGTTGATGTAGAGATCCCCACGCTCGAGATTGTGGGGAGTCGCCAACAAGACGCTATTAAACAGGCTATTTTGAAACGGCAGGTAGCGATCAAAACAGCACAGAAAACCAATTATCAGCTGCGGCAAATCATTGGCGCAGATCACTATTTCAGTAGCGTGCCTTTGCAGATACAACTCACCAATCAGGTTCATGGCTGGTTATACAAACAATTATTTGATCAAGAGGAACCCCGTTAATGCGCTTGTATTATGGTGGGGCAGTGATTTATCAGGCAGCATCTGACGAAGGTATTATCGAAGTCGTTGATATTGGTGATAAACGCAATTTGCATTTTGGTACTTATCCCAGGCAAAGCAGTATGTGTCTGGAATCACCGCATTCACTTGAACTGAGTTATACCCGCGCCATGATGGCGGGCTTATTGTTTCACCCCAAACCAAGAAATATTTGTGTTATTGGCTTGGGTGGTGGCTCACTGGTAAAGTTTTTGTTACATCATTTTGATGATTGTCAGATAGATGTGATTGAATACAGACAGGATGTGATTGATGTGGCAAAGCGGTATTTCAGTGTGCCACAAAATGATCCCAGATTACGTATTCACCACGGAGATGGTTATCAGTTCGTCAGCGATCAGTTTTTCAGCAATGGTGCTTTTTATGATTTGCTGCTGGTTGATGCGTACGATCATTTAGGCATGTCAGCCAGCATTGAAGGTCAGGCTTTTTTTGATGCCTGCGCTGGCATACTGAACGATGATGGTCTGATGAGTATTAATTTGTGGGGAACTGACCGACCGGGTTTCAGTCAATCAATGCAACGTATCAATCGAAGTTTTGATAACCAGACACTGGTTTTGCCCGTTGCTGATAAAGGTAATGTAATTGGGTTGGCATTAAAGCAAAAATTCAATGTGAGCCAGTTAAAAAAATACCGTCCCTTAGCCGAATCACTGAATCAACAATTTGATGTGGATCTACCACAATCCCTGCATGATCTGATAAAGCAAAATATTTCATTTTTAAATCGATTATTTCTTTAAAAATATTTATTTACAGGTGATAATTAAGGCGCTTTATGATAAACGTAATTTCAATATTCTTAGTGGATTAACTACCCTATGCTCAGGCTGCTTTTCTTAGCACTCTTATTTCACTGGCCAGCTGCCGTCGCATTGGCAGACAGCGATGTAATCGAGGTGGTGATAGTGCGCTCAGAAAATAAATTACTGGTTCGTAAAAATGATAAAACTTTACGTACTTTCAAAGTGGCATTGGGCAGCGGCGGCCGTCAACCCAAAACTCAAGAAGGTGATCGTCGAACACCGCAGGGCCATTATCGAATAAAAGATATCCGTAGCAGTGATCGCTTTTATCTGTTTATGCATCTTGATTACCCGAATATGGATGATGCGAAACAGGCGCTTAAGGATGGCAGAATCACTCGCATCCAGTATCGCAAAATTCTGGCCGCTTTTATCTACAATGAAACACCGCCGCAAAATACACCGCTGGGTGGGCAAATTGGAATTCACGGCATTGGCGAAGAGACGCCCGATAAACTGGATATTCATGAAATATCAAACTGGACTCAGGGATGCATCGCCATGCGCAACTCTGAAGTGCGTGAGCTGGCGATGTGGGTAGATGAAGGCACACCCGTGATTATTGTGGATTCACTCGAGTCCTTCAAAGCCGCTGCTAATCCATAGTGAAACTGTATTTGGACCACTTTTACCTCTCAATATACTTCTTATTGCCCCAAATCCAATCACCAAGCTACCTCGTGTTTGCTACAATAAGCCGTTGATTTTTCACTGCTGTAGATCTGAGGTTTTATGCAAGCCGCTCCTGATATTTTTTCTTACCGCAAATTCTGGGCTCACCGCTTTGGTGTGGCACCTCAGTTGCCGATGTCACGCAGTGAAATGGAAGCTTTGGGCTGGGACAGTTGTGATGTCATCATCATTACTGGCGATGCTTATGTGGATCACCCCAGTTTTGGTATGGCATTAATTGGCCGGCTTCTTGAATCTCAGGGGTTTCGAGTCGGGATTATTTCGCAACCCGATTGGAACAGTACGAAAGATTTCCAGCGTCTGGGTAAACCGAATCTGTTTTTTGGCGTGACCGGCGGCAATATGGATTCGATGGTCAATCGTTACACCTCAGATAAAAAAGTCCGACGTAACGATGCCTACACGGCGGATGGAGAGGGCGGTAAACGTCCGGATCATAGTGTAGTGGTTTACAGTCAGCGTTGTCGTGAAGCCTATAAAGGCGTGCCGATTGTTATTGGTGGTATTGAGGCCAGCTTACGCCGTATCGCGCATTATGATTATTGGTCTGAAAAAGTTCGCCGTAGCGTGATTATGGATTCCAAAGCGGATTTACTGGTTTATGGTAATGGTGAACGGCAGGTTGTCGAGATAGCACATCGTCTGGCTCAGGGTGAACCGGTAAAAGATCTGACGGATGTTCGGGGCACCGTTTATACCCGTCGTCATGGCCGACGTGAAGATTGGTGGGAAAAAGATTCGACCAGTATTGATAAGCCTGGTCAGTTAAATCCACCTATTGACCCGTATCAGATGCAGACCGAAGAGAGCTGCGAACAATCCAAGGCTGAAACGGCCGAACAAAAAGCTGCTCCCGTTGAACCTGCGAGCAATGTGATCAAAATTCACCGTGTATCTCCACGTAACGCCGATAAAACGGTGATTCGTTTACCGCCGTACGAAACAGTTAAAGATGATCCGATAATCTATGCGCATACTTCACGGATTCTGCATCTCGAGACCAATCCAGGCAATGCGCTAGCGCTGGTTCAGCAACATGGTGACCAGGATGTCTGGCTCAATCCGCCACCCATACCGCTGACTACCAAAGAAATGGATGCGGTATTTGATCTGCCATACAGTCGCTTACCGCATAAGGAATATGGCAAAGCCAATATCCCGGCTTATGAAATGATCCGTTTTTCAGTGAATATCATGCGTGGCTGTTTTGGTGGCTGTACCTTCTGTTCGATTACCGAACATGAAGGTCGCATTATCCAAAGTCGTAGTGAAGATTCGATTATTCGCGAGATTGAGGCGATTCGTGATACCACGCCAGGCTTTACCGGCATTATTTCAGATCTCGGTGGACCAACTGCCAATATGTATCGACTGGCCTGTAACAGCGAAGAAATTGAAGCCAGTTGTCGTCGTTTATCCTGTGTTTTCCCGGGTGTCTGTAAAAACCTCAATACCGATCACACTCCGTTAATCAATTTATATCGTCGCGCCCGCAGTTTGCCGGGTATCAAAAAAATATTGATTGCATCAGGTTTGCGTTATGACCTGGCGGTGCTGTCACCAGAATATGTCAAAGAACTGGTAACCCATCACGTGGGTGGTTATCTGAAAATTGCGCCTGAACATACCGAGGAAGGTCCGTTATCACAGATGATGAAACCCGGTATTGGTACCTATGACAAGTTCAAGGCCATGTTTGATAAATATTCCAAACAGGCTGGCAAAGAGCAATATTTAATTCCGTACTTTATTGCAGCCCACCCAGGTACCACAGATAAAGATATGATGAATTTGGCATTGTGGCTAAAACGGAATGGCTTTCGGGCCGATCAGGTTCAGGCCTATTTACCATCGCCAATGTCTGCTGCAGCAGCGATGTATCATTCCGGGAAAGACACCTTGCATAAGGTGCGTCGCCAAGGGGGGGATATTACGGTACCGAAAGGCTTGAAGGTGCGTCGTTTGCATAAGGCTTTTTTACGTTATCACGACCCAGAAAACTGGCCAATGTTACGGGAAGCCCTGAAGAGTATGGGACGTTCCGATCTGATCGGTAATGGTAAAAAACATTTGATACCCAGCTTTCAACCTAAAGGTACGGGGGACATGGGCGAAGGCAAGCGGATAACCCGCAAGGCCAAAACGCCTTCCACCCAACCGGCTTTTCGGACCCAGCATGTGCGATCCAAAAAAGTAAAAAGTGGAACGCAACGTTCCCGTAAACGCTGATTATGAACGGAACCCTGTGCCTTTAGCTGGGTCAGAAAAGCATTCTGAAATTTTCTCAGGGAGAGGAGTGCATGCGTTTTACCAACAGTCCTGAACGTTATAGTTTTATCAGCATCCTATTGCACTGGTCGGTGGCCCTGCTGACAATTGGTTTGTTCATTCTGGGCTTGTGGATGGTTGATCTTGGTTATTACGATGACTGGTATTATCAGGCCCCCTGGTGGCACAAAGGATTGGGCTTTATCGTTTTGATACTGGTGTTGTTTCGCTGGTTGTGGAATATATTCTCCGCAAAACCCGATGCCATAGCCTCCACACCTGTCTGGCAACAATGGGCTGCTAAAGCTGCTCACCAGTCAATGAATATTACCGTCGTTGTTCTGGCTGTTACCGGCTATCTGATAGTTACTGCAAAAGGTCAGCCTCTGAGCATTTTTGATTGGTTCGCTATTCCAGCTGTTTCCACGTTAACCGTAGAAGCCAGTGAATGGGTCAGCAAGCTGCATTTATGGTCAGCCTATTTGATTATTACGCTGGCATCTCTTCACGCTCTGGCCGCTTTAAAACATCATTTCATCAATAACGATGCAACGTTGCGTCGCATGCTTAATTTGTAATTAACAGGAGTTACTATGAAACTGACTATCTTTGCTTTGGTTATCAGTGCGGCATTTGCAGTACCCGTTCAGGCAGCTGATTACGTCATTGATACTGAAAAAGCACATGCTTTTATTGATTTTAAAATTCAGCATTTGGGCTTTAGCTGGATGAGCGGGCGTTTTAATGAGTTTGAAGGCACGTTCACTTATGACGCAGAGAGTCCAGAAGCATCAAAAATTGATGTGAAGATTGATGTGGCCAGCATCGATACCAATTTTGCCGAGCGTGATAAACATTTGCGCGAACAGTTTTTGAATACCGATAAGTATCCCGAAGCACGTTTTACCTCAACCAGCTTTGAACAGCAGGCGGATGGCACGTTATTAATGAAAGGGGATTTCACACTGCATGGTGTAACTAAGCCAATGATTATACCGGTCGAAAAAGTTGGGGAAGGTGAAGATCCCTGGGGTGGTTACCGGGTAGGTTTTTTGGGTGAAACCAAATTTACCATTGCTGATTATGGTATTGATGTCAGCAAATTGGGTCCAAGCTCTGAGGAAGTCTATCTGACGCTTTCAATTGAAGGCATCAGACAATAATGTAGTGAATTATTCTTGACTGGCAAGCGCGTACAAACGCTCCAGTTCATCATCTAAACTGTTTGCTGGTACAACTTCGTGACCTCGGTTGTACCAGTAAGCAGCATTAGACATATCGCCTTCAATTCGATGCAAGTAGCCATGAATCAGGCATGCCATCGGATCATTGTATTGCTGAATAAGCTGATGAGCGCCATTCCAGTCTTTTTCACGAACTTTATCCAGTGCTTGCAGATGAATGACACTCATATTTGTCCCCGGTAATTATTCCTGCCAGCCGATGCTCCCTAACATCAAGAGACTGCCTACGGCGGCGAAGGGTGAAGTGATCACCACAAAAAACAGGCGCATCAATTCACGAAAAATATAGATAGTATCAGCGATATAACCCATTGCGAACCTCCTTTGTAGTCGACGGTTGAATTATAATGCGCGTCTATGACGTTCAAATGACATGATGATGACTAACCAATGAATTTGCTTGCCCTTGATACCAGTACAGAAAGTTGTTCTGCTGCAATTACCCTGCATGGAGTGTTGTATCAGCGGCAACAAATGACTCAACGGGGTCACTCGACACTTATATTGGGGATGCTCGATGAGCTTTTCAAGGAGTCCGGAGCTTCAATCGCTGATATGGAGGCTCTGGCTTTCGGGCGCGGTCCAGGCTCGTTCACTGGGGTTCGAATTGGCGTCGGTGTCGCTCAGGGAATTGCATTCGCTCGTGAGCTTCCGGTTATTCCAGTCTCAACCTTAGCTGCAGTTGCTCAAGCAGCCTATGAACAAACTAAACAGCAAAATATAGCGGTGGCGATGGATGCGCGTATGGATGAAATCTATGCCGCCAGTTTTGAAGTCATTGATGGGATGGTTTCTCTGCTGGGAGAAGAAATGGTCTGCGCTGCTGAAGCATTTCATCCGGTAAATTCAGCGCAGTGGCTTGCAGCCGGCAATGGATGGACGGTGTACTCTAACGCCTTACAAACCAATTTCGCCAAGCAGTTAATCAATCTGCAAGCGGATATTTTTCCTCAGGCAGCAACCATTCTGAAGCTTGCTGAGCGGCTTTATCAGCAAGGTGAATTTGTCAGTGCTGATAAAGCGCTACCTGTGTATCTTCGTAATGATGTCGCAAAAAAGAAGGCACAACAGGGATGATTAAAAAAGCCGATACCATTTTTGCTTCACCATTGGAACAGATGGTGGATTTTCGCTTTGATGAACGCGTGGTGGATGTATTTCCCGATATGATCCAGCGTTCGGTGCCGGGTTACGGCACTTTGATATCCAATATTGGCATTCTGGCCGCGCGCTATGCTCAACAACATAGCAATTGCTATGATTTGGGCAGTTCACTGGGTGCTATCACACTATCGATGCGTCAGCGCATCAAGGCTGAGGAGTGTCAGATTGTGGCGGTCGATAACTCTCCTGCGATGATAGAACGCGCAGAAAAAATTATCGCTGCCGACAACAATCGGGTGCCGGTTGAAATGCGCTGTGAAGATATTAATCAGATAGTTATCGAGAACGCCTCGGTAGTGGTAATGAATTTTACCTTGCAGTTTATTGCACCCGCTTTACGTGATGCGTTGATTCAGAAAATTTACCAGGGATTGAAACCGGGTGGTGTGGTTATCCTGTCAGAAAAACTGGCTTTTGACAGTCATCAACAACAGACATTTTTTACCGATGCGCACCATGATTTCAAACGAGCCAATGGATACAGCGACTTGGAAATCAGCCAGAAACGCAGTGCTTTGGAAAATGTGTTAATCCCTGAAACGCTCACTGCGCATCAACAACGACTCAGCAATGCTGGGTTCAATCGTAGCGAATGCTGGTTTCAATGTTTTAATTTTGCCTCTTTGATAGCTTTTAAATGACTGTATATAAACCGTTTTTTCGTTGGCTGGAATCCGTTGGACAGGCTGAATGGGCCGAGCAATTAGCCAAATTTACTGCAGAGCGACTTGCGGATGACTTTCACGGCAAAATGCCCTTATGGCAACAGGCTTTAGCAGATTTACCGGCTATACAACCAACTGAGATAGAACTGAAAACACAGATAGCTATCGGAAAAGCCACAGATCTCAGTGCTTTTGACAAAGCCTCGTTTATTGAACTGATAAAAGCTTTTCATCCGTGGCGTAAGGGACCGTATCAGTTATTTGATATACACATTGACACCGAATGGCGCTCCGACTGGAAATGGGATCGGGTACTGCCTCATATCAGTTCATTGCAGGGCCGGAAGGTGCTGGATGTTGGTGGGGGAAATGGTTATCACGGTTGGCGTATGGTGGGTGAGGGAGCTCAAATGGTCATGGGCATCGACCCGACCCTGGTGTTTAGTATGCAATATCAGCTGATGCAGCATTTTATTCAAAGTGATAAGCATTTTGTTCTGCCTATCGGCATAGAGCATATGCCGGATAAACTGCATCTGTTTGATACGGTGTTTTCAATGGGGGTTTTATATCATCGACGCTCGCCTTTGAAGCATCTGATGGAGTTACGGCATTGCCTACGACAAGGCGGTGAGCTGGTATTGGAAACACTGGTCATCGAAGGTAAAGAGGGCATGAGTTTAATGCCAGAAGAGCGTTACGCCAAAATGCGTAATGTGTGGTTTATTCCATCGATTCCGACCATGTTGCTCTGGTTACGTAAATGTGGCTATAAAAATGTACGTTGTGTGGATGAAAGCATCACATCTTTAAATGAGCAGCGCGCAACCGAGTGGATGACATTCGAATCATTAAAAGATTTTCTCGATCCATTAGATATCACCAAGACGATTGAGGGATATCCGGCACCCAAGCGTGCGGTTTTTATTGCGGACGCGCCTTAAAAGGCTAAGGAACTGGGGGAGACAGAAATCCACTTTCCACTTCGATGCTGGCAGGCATCAAGTGATTTTTCCTGTAGAACTTCACCATTTTTAATTCTCAGTTGATAAGCCAGACAGGGGTAGTGGCCATAGGAATAGCTGCGTAACAGCTTGATTTGATATTGAATACCAGTATGAGCGTTGTGCCAAATATGTTCGGATTCAAAGTCATTGGAAGATAAAATTTCCTGGGTTCGATCCAAATCAATAGTGGTCATTGCGGTATCGGTTTCAATACCTGCTTCCACACCGGCTAAAAGATCAAGTGATGCATAAGCTTGTGGTAACCACAGCATCATTAGGACGGCTGGATAAAAAGCGTTGTGCCAAATATGATTCAATGTGTATTCCCATCATTGGTTCAAGTCCATTAGAAACCGAAATATAACATCCTTCAATAAGTAAACTATCCTTGTTTAAGCAGGATATTTTTCCTTTAAATCCATAGGCTTAATTTTTAACCGAGTTAAGCCCTGCATTTTATTGAGCTATCCAAAGTATTATTGGCCTAAAAAACAGCTTGCAGGGTGCCTTTCGAAGATGCGAACTGTATCTTTTTGCCAGTAAATGCGAACACTATTTTTAGGCATTTTCATCCACTGCGTCCACTTGTAGTGCTCCATCTTCATTTACATAAACCGAAAATTGTATTGGTCTGCAGCATACAAAACAATCTTCAATGTATTGCTGATAATCCACCGAACAATCCAGTAAAACATCAATCGTTTCACCACAGTAAGGACACATCACAGCGTATTCTTGTAAGGCCTGCATTTGATTATTCCTGAGTTTACAGTTTCATAATAGGAAATTAAGCGGGGCGAATAAGTTCAATTTTGCATGCAAATATTGAAGTTATTTGTAATTGGCGATTCAATCTTCTATAAGGAGGGGCAAAATCTAATTTGGGACAACAAAATGCAACAGGCCAAAAAGCAAACCTTTTTATCGCTCTTGAGTAGCTGGCAAGAAGAATTTAATGCCCGTCCCGGCCTTTCCATTCTTATGTTGCTGACAACGGCAGTGATTGTCGGATGGATTATTTTTAATTTATTTAATATTCATACCAGTATCGATCCCCGCTTTCTAACCTGGGCACTGATTGGCGGTGGGGTTGGTGCGATGTCGACAGCTTTGGGGGCAGCACCAGGCCTTATTGTCAAAAAACTCTCCGCGGTTACAGAAGATACCATGCTTGGCATGGCGGCAGGCATGATGTTGGGAGCCAGCTTTTTTTCACTCATTCTTCCTGGAATTGAAGTGAGTTCAGCCTTAACGGGCCATGCCATCAGCGGCGTTATCATTATTATTTTTGGTATGGTAGGTGGTGTTTTATTGATGCTGGGCCTGGATTATTATCTCCCGCATGAACATCAACACTCAGGCCCTTGCGGTGCGGGACATCAGCAGGTAGGACGAGTAGGTCTCTTTGTATTGGCTATAGCGCTGCATAACTTTCCAGAAGGTATGGCGATTGGAGTGAGTTATACCGATGGCAACCTGTCTGTAGGAATCCCCTTAACAGCAGCAATTGCTTTACAAAATATCCCAGAGGGACTTGCAGTTGTCCTGGCTTTGCGACGAATCAATATGCCAGCCGGTAAAGCCGTGGCCATTGCCGCTGCCACAGGATTAGTTGAACCCATCGGTGCGGTGTTGGGAATTTTTCTTTCCAGTGGTTTAGCGGTTTCCTACCCAATAGGTTTAGGAATTGCTGCAGGAGCCATGATATTTGTCGTGTCACATGAGGTAATTCCGGAAACCCATCGACATGGTCATCAAACACGCGCGACAGTCGGATTAATGGGTGGTTTATTTCTGATTATGCTGATAGATACCCTATTGGCTTGAAGCCCGGTACTCAAAGAGGCAGCGTAGGTCACCTAAACCCATTCCCTCGGCGATCTGTATAAATCCAGCGCGCCGATAAAAATTCAATAATTCTGGATAATGTGCTACCGCATCCAGATGAAGTGTCCGCGTACCAACCAGGTTTAAACAATGTTGAAGTAATAATTGCCCATAACCTGCTTGTTGATAATCGGGGTGTACCGCCAGTTGAGTCAAATAAAAATCAGCCTCAGGTGCATTTGGCCAACAATCGACGTAATAATCAGCTGGTCGGATCCCTAAAGCGACACAACCAATAATTTGTGAGTTCTGTTTAAGCACATAGACTGATTTTTGTAATAAGTTCTGTCTGACAGAAGCGGCATCGTAGACACCCAACCAATGTGACATGCCCAGCTGATCCATATGCGTTGCACAGGCAGTTAACATGGCCACCAATTGGGATACATCCTGCTGACAGGCGAGCTGAATCTGAGTGGTCATTTTATGCATAGTACTAGGGTCTGTTGATCTTTGCTGTACAAAAATTAATCAGCCCACATTGGCAGCCACATCATAGTAAAAGCCAGCATCAACATGCTGTGATAGTTGCGT
>NZ_JAJAEO010000081.1 GCF_020447225.1 Methylophaga pinxianii
GGGTAAGCGGATTAAATGGTTGATCTTACCTTTGCATGAGAGTGAGACAGACCGGCATCTCATCGGATTATCTGGTTGATGCTTCACCTACTGCTGGTGCATGTTTCCTTCGCTAATTCCAGCAAGAACCCCACACGCCTCAACTTCCCGGTCATCGTTGCAACTCGCTCTCAGTGAAACGAGTTGTTTCTCAAGCGCTTGCAGAGCGGTTATCTGCGACCGCACATGAGAGATGTGATCATCGAGCAAGGCGTTGACGGCGGTACAAGGCTGATGAGGGTCGTCCTGATAGCTCTGTAGTTCGTGAATCTCAGCCAGTGACAGGCCCAGGATTCTGCAGCGACGGATGAAGGCCAGCCCCTCACCATGCTTCTCGGTATAGACACGGTAACCGTTGTCCTGCCGATCAGGCGGCGGCAACAAGCCCTGCTGTTCATAGAAGCGGATCGTCTGTGTTTCGACCCCTACCAACTGCGCCAACTGACCAATGCGCATCAGCCTCCTCCCCAACGGATTCTTTACTCTATTGACCTTATAGTAGCTTTATAGTTTTAAATGGTACCACAACATTGTTCAAGTGGAGTCGTATCATGAGCAAATCCTGTGGTGGCGCCTGTGGCGGTGATGCAACGTCCGCAGCGGATACCGATATACAGGCCTCCTCCGAGGCGCCAGGGAGATGGGTCAGTGTTTATGCCGTGCCGAAGATGGACTGTCCATCAGAAGAACGAATGATTCGCCTAGCCCTGAACGGCTTTGAGGAGATTCGGGCGCTGTCCTTCGACTTGTCGAACCGCCGGCTGAAGGTCGTGCATGACGGTGAGGTCGAGCCCGTCACCTCGAAACTGAAGACCTTGGGGCTAGGCGCCTCGCTTCAGGAAACCGTCGCTGCAAATCCGGAGACCATCAAGGCCGCCGAGTTTTCGGCAGCTTCTGCTAAGCAAGAATCCGGGACCCTGCGCTGGTTGCTCGGCATCAATGCACTTCTGTTTGTGGTGGAAATGACTGCCGGTCTGATCGCCCAGTCCACCGGCCTGATTGGAGAATCCCTGGACAATTTTGCCGATGCGGCGGTGTACGGGCTTGCCCTTTATGCGGTTGGACATAGCGTGAAAATGCAGGTACGTGCCGCGCATCTTGCTGGTGTACTGCAACTGATCTTGGCTGTGGGCGTGCTCGTAGAGGTGGTGAGACGCTTTGTATTCGGTAGTGAGCCTGAATCGCTGGTGATGATGGCTATCGCATTCGTCGCATTGATTGCCAATACCAGTTGTCTGCTGCTCATATCCAAACATCGGGAAGGCGGGGCGCACATGAAGGCAAGCTGGATATTCTCGGCCAACGACGTGGTGATCAACCTGGGGGTCATCACCGC
>NZ_JAJAEO010000032.1 GCF_020447225.1 Methylophaga pinxianii
ACGCCTCAACTAAGCCAAACGGATTTTCCTATTCGGCACGTCTACACGCTTAAACCAACACATCCAACCGTTGGCTGATCTAACCTTCTCCGTCATCCCATCGCAGTAACAACCGGTACAGGAATATTAACCTGTTTTCCATCGACTACGCATTTCTGCCTCGCCTTAGGGACCGACTCACCCTGCTCCGATTAGCGTTGAGCAGGAAACCTTGGATTTTCGGCGAGGGGGCCTCTCACCCCCTTTATCGTTACTCATGTCAGCATTCGCACTTGTGATATCTCCAGCAAGCTTCTCAACTCACCTTCACAGACTTACACAACGCTCCTCTACCATGCC
>NZ_JAJAEO010000068.1 GCF_020447225.1 Methylophaga pinxianii
TGGCTGGTCAGAAAGCCAAGCCGTCGTGAACAAGCTAACCAAATCATTAAAGCCCATATACAGGAAAGCTATCACGGCAGTGACCGGACCTATGGTTCACCGCGTGTATGGCGTGATTTATATGATTGGGGTATTACCTGCTCTGTTAACCGGGTTGCTCGGCTGATGCAGCAACTAGGGCTCATGGCGCGACGCAAACGACGTTATAAACCGAGCGATAATGGTGTCAGAGCGCTCCATGCGATTGCACCAAACCTGCTGGAACGGCAGTTTGATGCCAGTGCCCCGAATCAGCGATGGGTAGCGGATTTCACCTATATCTGGACGGCTGAGGGTTGGCTTTACCTGGCGGCTGTCATGGATTTGTTTTCCAGACGTATTGTTGGCTGGTCGATGCAGGGCGGCATGACGGCGCAATTGGTGATTGATGCCTTAATGATGGCCGTTTGGCGTCGGGGCAAGCCTGATGCTTTGCTACACCATTCTGATCAGGGCAGCCAATATACCAGTGAAGATTTTCAGCAATTGCTGGCTTCACAGGGTATTACCTGCAGTATGAGTCGCAAAGGTGATTGCTGGGACAATGCGGCGATGGAAAGCTTTTTCTCAACGCTGAAAATAGAGCGAGTCAACAGAAGGCGGTATAAAACCCGTAATGAAGTTCGGGCGGATGTATTCGATTACATTGAACGTTTTTATAACCCGAAACGTCGTCATTCGACATTAGGCGGAATTAGTCCGGTAGAATTTGAAAAAGGCTATACGGGCTTAACTATGTGTCCGTGAATTTGTGGGAAACCCA
>NZ_JAJAEO010000031.1 GCF_020447225.1 Methylophaga pinxianii
TCAAGGTAGCACCAACGTATGGTTGACCCGCTACGTATTCAACTTCAAACGGTTCATAGTCCATGCAAACATGGTTGGTCGGAACATAGAACAGACCGGTACGTGGTGAATAAGCCGCTGGCTGTTGATCTTTTGAACCCAATGCCGCTGGGCAGATGCCAGTGGTGTTGACGTCTTCACCGTTACGTGCAGTAGAGTATTTCGCTACACGATCATGCAGACCAGTTTTCAGGTTCACGCCATTTGACCAGTTAACTGCTGGGTCAAATTTCTCAGCAACCAACAATTCACCTGTTTCACGATCCATGGTGTAACCGAAACCGTTACGGTCAAA
>NZ_JAJAEO010000055.1 GCF_020447225.1 Methylophaga pinxianii
GGTCCTGATGATGAAATGCTGATTGACCCAGAAAAAACCATGTCTATGCTGAAACCTGTTGGCAAAGATTCTTCATTGAAATCCTGGCAGGGTGACCAATGGAAAATCGGTGGTGGTACTACCTGGGGCTGGTACTCTTACGATCCTGATCTGAACCAGTTCTATTATGGTTCAGGTAACCCATCTACCTGGAATCCGGTACAACGTCCAGGCGACAACAAATGGACAATGACTCTGTTTGGTCGTGATTTAGACACCGGTATGGCGAAATGGGTTTACCAAATGACGCCTTACGATGAGTGGGATTACGACGGCGTTAACGAAAACATCCTGGTCGATCAGAAAATCGAAGGCAAAATGCGTAAAATGTTAGTGCATTTTGACCGTAACGGTTTCGGTTACACCATGGATCGTGAAACAGGTGAATTGTTGGTTGCTGAGAAATTTGACCCAGCAGTTAACTGGTCAAATGGCGT
>NZ_JAJAEO010000105.1 GCF_020447225.1 Methylophaga pinxianii
TTTTTTTTATTCCGGCCAGGTGGCTGCCAAGGCTTATCAGTCTCTCATGGAAATTGCCGAGGATATTGAACGTGTTATTTTGATAGGCCCCTCCCACCGAACCGATTTCAAAGGTGTGGCAATGAGTGAGGCAGATTATTTTGCTACCCCGATGGGTACTGTTGCCGTTGATAAAAAAATCTATCCGCAGCTGAGCCGCATCAAAGGGGTTGAAACTTATGAAAGCCCACACGATAGCGAACATTGTCTGGAGGTACAGTTACCCTTTTTACAATATTCCCTTAAGCAGTTTGAGATTGTGCCTTTGCTGACAGGCCAAGCCAATTCTTCATTGATTGCAGATGTCCTGGGGACGGCGACCAAAGATGCCAAATCCTTAATCGTGATCAGCTCTGATCTCAGTCATTATCTGGATTATGAATCGGCTCGTAAAATAGACCAATATACCTCGCAAGCCATTATCAGCATGGATAATCACGATATTGATAAATTTCATGCCTGCGGTTGTGATGCGATCAGAGGATTTCTGGAATATGCCAAGAATGAAAACATGTCAGGTCAAATTATGGCATTGAGCAATTCAGGCGATGTCGTTGGCAAAAAAGACAGTGTTGTCGGCTATGGAGCTTATTTATTTGAATAATAATCGCTGGGGTTAACCACCCGATGTACTGCTTCAACGACAGAACGACAAAGCCATGCACCGGGATGACGAATTTTCTCTTCGTCTCCTGGTGTATATTTACCCGTTTGTACCAGACAGGCTCTAAGCCCGGCGGCTAACGCGCCTTCTACATCAGCAAAGGCATCATCTCCTACCATCAGAACTTCTTCAGCGGCAAACCCGGTTGATGTCACTGCTGTTTGAAAAAAAGCACTTGCCGGTTTCCCCAAAATCTCGGCTTCCACATCGCAGGCATATTCAAGTGCAGCAATAAAGGGACCTGCGTCTAACTGTAGCTGATCATTTTGTCGGAAATAACGATTCAACCCCACACCCAGCAATGGTGCCCCTTCCATAATTAACTGGAATGCCCGATTCATATTCTCATAGTTAAATCCTTCTGCAGCATCAGCTATCACCACGGCGTTGGGCGAGGTCTGATCCAGATCAGCAAACTCGGGACGCAGTTGTTCATGTACCAGACAATAAGGACGTAAATGGCGTTGCTGCAAAACGAGCCTCACCGCCCCTGGTGCAGTGAGTACCTCATCCATACTCAGATCAAAGCCCATACGTAGCAACGATTGCAACATGTCTGTGCTGGTATGGCGGGAAGTATTGGTCACAAAGCGCACTACTTTTTGCTCATCCCGAGCCAATTGAACGGCCTCAATGGCACCAGTGACCGGTGCGTTATCAACGTGCAATACACCACTGATATCAAATAAAATTGCTTTTATCATCGTGATCACCTCGGGTATGCAACCGATAAGCTATATTATGCTCGGATAATTTAAGGCAAACAAATAGCGCCATAAATTTTTAATGGGTCAATATTATTGAATCGATCTGCATGCTGGTCATGGTAAAAGACTGAAAGATTAACAGCCCCTATTAAACAAGATAGAATAGCCGCCTTTTACTCCCCCAGTTACAGGTTGCGCTTATGAAAGCTCCACAGGTCGGATTTGTCAGTCTCGGTTGCCCCAAAGCGCTGGTTGATAGTGAACGCATTATCACCAAGCTGCGTTCAGAGGGATATGCGATTTCGGCAAACTACGATGACGCTGATCTGGTCGTGGTAAATACTTGTGGTTTTATTGATTCTGCTGTCGAAGAATCATTGGAAAGTATCGGTGAAGCCATTGCGCATAATGGCAAAGTGATTGTGACAGGCTGTCTGGGTAGTCGCGATAATACGATTCGTGAACGGCATCCTCAGGTACTGGAAATTACCGGTGCGCATGCGCTGGAAGAAGTCGTTGGCGCGGTACACAAACATTTACCTCAACCACATGACCCCTTCATCAGCCTGGTCCCACCCGAGGGCATCAAATTGACGCCCCGTCATTATGCCTATCTAAAGATCTCAGAAGGCTGTAACCATCGCTGTACTTTTTGCATTATTCCATCAATGCGTGGTGATTTAGTCAGTCGCCCGGTTAATCAGGTTATTGCTGAAGCCAAGCGTCTTGCGGATGCTGGGGTAAAGGAAATTCTGGTCATTTCCCAGGATACCAGTGCCTACGGCGTCGATTTGAAATACGCTGAATATGAATGGCAAGGTGAAAAAATTGCCACTCGCTTTACGTCAATGGCTAAAGCACTAGGTGAGCTCGGCATCTGGGTGCGAATGCATTATGTATATCCCTATCCCCATGTCGATGATGTGATTCCATTAATGGCGCAAGGTAAGATTTTGCCTTATCTGGATATTCCGTTTCAGCATGCAAGTCCGCGTATTTTAAAATTAATGAAACGACCGGCCTCATCGCAAAATAATCTTGAGCGTATCCAGGCGTGGCGGGCTATTTGTCCTGATATCACTTTACGCAGTACTTTTATCGTTGGGTTTCCGGGTGAAACCGAAGCCGAATTTGAAGAGCTGCTGGATTTTCTCGATAAGGCGCAGCTGGATAAGGCCGGCGCATTTAAATATTCACCCGTTGATGGTGCCGTTGCCAACCAGCTACCGGATCCGGTTCCGGAAGAAATTAAAGAACAGCGTCTGGCACGATTTATGGCCAAACAGGCTGAAATCAGCGCTCATCGTCTGCAGCTAAAAGTCGGTAAACGCGATTTTGTCATTATTGATGAAGTGGTTGAAGAAGGTGCAGTGGGACGGAGTCGAGCTGATGCACCGGAGATCGACGGTCAGGTATTTATTGATCATGCAACACACTTAAATGTGGGCGATATTGTTGAGGTGGAATTTGAAGAAGCCGATGAGCACGATCTCTGGGCTCGATTAGTTTAGGAACTAATACGGTTTTTACCGGATTCTTTAGATTGATACAAGGCATTATCCGCACGGATAGACAAGCGCATAGCGGACTCGCCCTGACGCAGCTGTGCCACACCAAAACTTGTGGTAATAAGAGCACGCTTATCCAGTTTGGCTTCAACAATCAGTTGGCGTAATTTTTCGGCCGTATGGGCGGCAGCCTCAAGTGCTGTGTTAGGGAGTAAAATCATAAACTCGTCACCTCCCCAACGCGCCAGCAAATCAATTTCGCGAATATTCTTTTTCAGCAAACGACTCATCTGAACCAGAACCATGTCACCATTGGCATGACCAAACTCATCATTTACTGCTTTAAAGTCATCAATATCAAGCGCAATGACCGACAACGGCTGATGAAAACGTTCAGCCCGTTCAACTTCCAGTTCAAGTGTTTTTTCAAGACGGTAGCGATTGGCAACACCCGTAAGCGTATCGGTTTCAGCTAATCGTTGAACTTCAGCAATTTTACTTTCGAGTTCTGCATTGGTTTGAATAAGTTGGTAGGTACGCTCTTCAACCAGATCTTCCAGTGAATGATTTTGCTGTGCCAGCCGATCCAGATTCAGTTTGCGATCATTGATATCCCGGTGCGCACCAATCATTCTGGCAACCGATCCATCTTGATTCCATTCAATAATTTTAGCGCGGTCTTCTACCCATAAATAGCTGTTATCAGCTCTGCGCAGACGATATTCA
Organism: Methylophaga pinxianii; assembly: GCF_020447225.1. Lineage (GTDB taxonomy): Bacteria > Pseudomonadota > Gammaproteobacteria > Nitrosococcales > Methylophagaceae > Methylophaga > Methylophaga pinxianii. The sequence continues at coordinate 3,645 of NZ_JAJAEO010000105.1, forward strand.
ATATGATAAGAACTACTATGATTGTGAATATATTTATCAAAATGTTCAAAGACGCGTAATCGGTCTTCGGGGTGCAAACACTGGTCCCAGAAAGCGACAGTGGCGGGAACATTTGCGCCATTATAGCCAAGCATTCTGAACCAGCCCGGGCTACGATAAACATATCCTGAATTGGCATGCCAATCCCATACGCCATCACTGATTATGTCCAATACGATCTGTAGGCACTCATCATCTACTTCGCCCAGCCCCGTCTTCATACCCATTCCTTAGTAATCAAACACTTAAGAGCGAAAGTATCTTATAAATATTTATGTGATGCAAGTCACAATATACATATTGGCGGATTTTGCTTGTTTATTGTCAGTTTTTTTGCCCATTTCATGCGAAAAAAAAA
>NZ_JAJAEO010000156.1 GCF_020447225.1 Methylophaga pinxianii
AGTGTGGGAGTTCCCATGTGAAAGTAGGTCACTGCCAGGCTTTTATATAAAGCAATACCCGGTCCTTACAGAGGCCCGGGTATTTTTTTGTCTCAAGGTTTGGGATGGCGTTTTCTTGAACAGGCCACCCCATGTGACATTTTTGCCGGGAGCAAAAATGGACGCCAGAGGCGCCCGAAGGGCTGGGCACAGGAAGTGCCCAGTCAAAGTAGGTCACCGATAACTGCTCCTGTGTTATCGGCATACATCACATCCATGTGAATAACTGCCAGGCTTTTATATAATAGAAAAGGCCAATCTCGAGCGAGATTGGCCTTTTTTATTCTCTATCGTTTAGACAATGTGACTTACTTGAACAGAGTGACCGATAACCGCTCCTGCGTTCCCGGCGCACATCACATGCAATGAAAATAACTGCGAGGCTTTGGATAGGTCACCAACACTGCCAGGCGTTCACTTGGCCGGTACGACAGGCTGATGGAAGCAAGCTCCGTACCAGCCCGGTTATCGGCAGAACGAAAGCCCACAGGTTCCGGGAAGAGACGATAAACCAAGGAGATCCCTGGGGGGATGTTATTGATTTTTATCTTAGTAAGGTATCTGTGTTCTGATTCGGGAGCCCAAGTCTAGGAGAACATAGTAGTACCACGCAGATGGCAATATCGTACACAATTAGGTTTGATTTTCCTGCTGTGTAATATGCGTCCAGAAGCCATCTTGTTAGACTATACGTCAATAAACTCAGTTGACGAAACGACAACTTGATTACGTCCATTATTTTTGGCTTCATATAATGCAACATCAGCTGCTTTAATGATGTCGGATTTTTCAACAAGCGTATTATGCAAGTAAGCCACACCAAAGGAGGCTGTTATAGAAGGGAGGGGTTTATTCTGATATAACAACTCCCAAGCAGCAACTTCCTGGCAAAGCATTTCTGCTCGCTTAATCAGGTCAGCTTTATCAATGTCTGGCATGATAATTATGAATTCTTCACCGCCATAGCGACAGATAACATCACTACTACGAAAATGACTTTTTAAGATGTTGGCATATTCAACAAGAACGAGATCACCAGCATCATGTCCATAATCATCATTAAATTGTTTGAAATGATCAATGTCTGAAAGAATGAGTCCAAGTCCATGTTGGGCCCTTGCACAACGATGAATTTCACGTTCGAGGCTTTCTTCCATAAAGCGGCGATTAAAGAGGTAAGTCAACGGATCCCGAACAGATTGAGATTGTAACGCTTCTTTAAGTTTCAAACTGACAAGGGACAAAGCAAGATTATCTGCAGTAATTTTAACTAGGCGTTTTCGGGATTCTACATAATAGGTTTTTTCTTCTCCAACTTTGTGTTTTGCGCCATTAAATTCGATATGCAGCATGCCGAGCATTTCGCCCTGTGCAATAATTGGCTCGCAGATATAGTTACTAACACCTTCACTTACATGCTTACAGCGGAGTCTTCCATCATTATCAAGTGTTGTGTGCTCCTTACCCTGGCGCAACGACCAACAGTCGTCAGGTGCAATAACCGGCGCACTTTTGATGTGTTCGGTAATTCCCCAGGTTGTCATTGATTCTACAAGTGTTTTTTTATCATTAAATAAATATAAAGCACCTGTGCAATCAGGAAAAATCTGCTCGGCATAATAGGAGACAATCGGATAGGTTTCATCAACGGATCGGCACACTTGGAGATATGAATTAAGCTGATTTATCAGGTTCATTTCATAGTTATATTGTGTCAGTTCCTGATGAGACTTTTTCAATTCATCTTCTGATAATTTTTGTTCAGTAATATCTGTTGAGGAACCTACAAAACCTGCAAAGCGGCCATGACCATCTATGTATGTATGGCTCACCGTGATCAATAAAGTGTCTGTATTCCCCATCACGGCGTCGTAAGCGGTATTCCATTGTAAATGGTTTATAAGTTTCAAAGGCATCCTTGAATACAGTTAAACAGTAGTCTCGATCTTCAGGGTGTAATGCATTAAACCAAGCCTTTCCACCTAGCTTCTCAACCTTTTCACGGCCAATAAAATTTTTATATTGATTATTGGTAAAAATTACATTTCCATGAATGTCTGTGAGCCACAGCGTAACAGGTGCATCTTCAGCCAGTGTTTGGAAGTTAATATCTTCCAATTGCATTGCCGGAGATTGTTCATTTGCTTCATCCATTCCAGTATTTAACGCCATTGTTAAATCATTCCCTTACTGTGTGACTATGGTGATAATCAATATTTATCGGTTCTATATGAATATATATCTATGACCAACGATTAAATAAATAATGCTAATTAAGCATACCTTGGCGAGCAAATAAATTTAAGTCAAGTCAGCTTTGTAGTTTTCTGCCTTAAACCGAGGCGTACATAAGGCCAGAAAAACAAGATCTTTAGCTCCTGTATTGGAAATTCTTTGTCGAGTATTGCGTGGAATAATAACGACATCGCCTATGTTCACTTCTTGAGGGAGTAAATTACCAATTTCTACGACGCCACTTCCTTCCAGAATAACGTATCGTTCAGTGGTATTTACTAAATAGTGCCATTGGGTGGTCACTCCCGGTTCAACCCTGGCTCGGGCTACCGAAAGCTCAGGATCTTCTACGTTATTTGATAATTCATTGATAAAGCAGCCTTCAATAAAAAAGTATTCCTGGCCTGCTTGATAATGCTGTATTTTTGATTTCATAAGCAGATTTTAAACAAAGCCGAATCTATTAAGCAAAATAACGATTTATGGTTTGGCATCTTCTATGCAGATATTTTCATGTCACCCTGTAAGGAGGTGTTCCATGAAAACATTCATTTTTCTGTTAGTCATTTCATTTGGTGTACAGGCGAACGAGTTAGCTTCTTGGAGTCGCCTGATATTATCAGGCGGATCTCATATCATGATAGGTTTTGTTCCGCCGGAATTGAAACGGGCTGAAATTCTGAATATTTTTATTGAAGGTGATGGTGAGCCTGGTATCGCATTGAGGCTAGCACAGGAAACCGGGGGAGATAGCGTTTATATCGGTCGCCCCTGTCAGTTTCTGAAAGTAACACGGTTCAATTCATGTAACCGTGAATTATGGACTTCACACCGATATTCACAAGCAGTGGTTGATTCCATGGATATGGCGATAACTGAAATAAAAAACAGGTATCAAGCAAATCAAATTCGCTTAATTGGTTATTCGGGTGGAGGGGCTATTGCTTCAATCATTGCATCAAAAAGGGGCGATGTTGCACTGTTAGTGACCGTTGCCGGTAATCTCGATCACAAATGGTGGACAGAATTCAATGATTCGGCCCCTCTAACCGGGTCGTTAAATCCAATAGATTATAGTGCTGAATTAGAGACCATACCTCAGGTGCACTTGATAGGTGATCATGATTCTGTCGTGCCTGGGTCAGTATTAATGTCCTATCTGTCTAAATTCAAAACACGTGAAAAAATAAAAAGTTACCTAGTGGGTGGGGCTGATCACACCTGTTGCTGGTCAATGGCCGTAGCGGAGGTGCTACCGGAGTAAAATACCAATGGCTGGCTAGCTTAGGCTAGCCAGCCATTCATCATCCGACCCTTCATTCATACCTTCGAATAAATAAGTTGAAAGATAGCGTTCGCCTGTATCAGGCAGCATGGCAAGAATCACCGAACCTTCAGCAGCATTTTCAGCAACTTTCATAGCTGCAGCGACAGTTCCACCACAAGATAATCCACAGAAGATGCCTTCTTCACTGGCTAGACGTAATGCCCAGCTTTTTGATTCTTCATCGGTAACAGGATACAGTTCGTCATGAATATCCCGATTTAAAACATCCGGAATGAAATCCGGAGTCCAGCCTTGAATTTTATGTGGATGCCAGTCATCTCCAGCTAACATCGAAGCAGCAGCGGGTTCTGTTGCAACAATTCTGGTATCTGGTCTGGCAAGTTTTATCATTTCACCTGCACCTGTTAAGGTTCCACCTGTACCCCAACCAGAAACCCAATAATCAAGACGTTTTCCTGCGAAGTCACTGAGAATTTCAGGACCGGTGGTATTTCGATGAAAGGCAGGATTGGCAGGATTTTCAAATTGTCGGGCAAGGAACCAGCCATGTTTTTCAGCAAGTTCCTCGGCCTTTTTTACCATTCCTGTACCTTTTTCTGCTGCCGGGGTAAGAATAACTTTAGCACCCAGTGCACGCATGATTTTACGGCGTTCAATAGAAAAGGTTTCTACCATAGTGGCAACAAACGGGTATCCCTTTGCTGCACAAACCATAGCTAGAGCAATACCAGTGTTGCCTGACGTTGCTTCAATCACTGTTTGGCCAGGTTTTAGTACTCCACGTTTTTCTGCATCATCAATGACCGCAAAGGCCAGTCGATCTTTGACGGAAGCCATGGGGTTGAATGCTTCAACCTTAACGTACATTTCCACGTGTTTGGGAGCAATATTGTTTAAACGTACGATAGGGGTATTACCGATAGTATCGAGAATGCTGTTATAGATCATAAAAACTCAGCCGATTTGATTAGATATTCAAAGCTTACACTAAATTGCATTAGCAAAAAAATCCTCTGCAAGTTTTAGGTTCGTGCATACAAAAACAGCCACAAAGTGGCTGTTTTTTTTGGATATAAAATTGGTCTGTCAGGAAACGCTGTTACTGACATGAATATTTTGTTTAGTTGATTGTTTTGCTGGTTGCTTACTATCAGGATTGGAAGTTAGTTCTAATGCTTTCAGAATATTTTGTCGTGTTATTGAACCGACCAGGCGATTTTCTTTGATAACCGGCAAACATTTATAAGGTGTCTGTAAAAACTTTTCTGCGACTTCGATTATCGATGCTTCAAAATCAATGGTCTCTACCTTATTGTGCATGTACTCTTCGACTCTGCCAGCCGACTCTCCTTGATAAGCAGCATTGAGTGCTACTTGCATGCAGTCCTTTTCAGAGAGAAAACCAATCAGGTTTCCATGCTGATCAATAACAGGAGCGCCGGATATTTTAAACTCAATCAGTTGATGAATCGCCCGTAGCACATCCATTTCTGGAGTAAAGGTGATTTTGGTGCCATTCATATGGTCTTTAACTTTGAGTGATGCAAGCATGGGCTACTCCCTGACGCTATTTAATTTTGTTGTGCCCTTTTTCGGGCTTCACACTCTTCTTTTTCCTGAACTGAACAGGCGCCACCACAACTTCCTGAAAGGCCTACCTGATTCAATCCTCCACAACTGCCTTTTATTGCCGAACGGCCAAAAATTACACCGATGGCCATAGCCATAACAGCCAGTAAAATAATGACAAATGCGGCAAGGAAAGTATTCATTTTAGCCTCCGAAATCATCAAGCATGATATTTTCAGGTTCAACACCTAAATCTTCGAGCATTTTGATGACTGCTGAGTTCATCATCGGGGGACCACACATATAATATTCACAATCCTCGGGAGCCGGATGGTTTTTTAAATAGTTTTCATAAATGACATTATGAATAAACCCTGTGTAGCCGGTCCAGTTATCTTCTGGTAAAGCATCTGATAAAGCTACGTGCCACGTAAAGTTATCATTTTCAGCGGCCAGTTCATCAAAATCTTCTGTGTAGAACATCTCACGCAAACTACGAGCACCGTACCAGAAGGTCATTTTACGTTTTGATTTAAGGCGGCGTAACTGATCAAAGATGTGAGAGCGCATAGGAGCCATACCGGCACCCCCACCTATAAATACCATTTCTTTATCCGTGTCTTTGGCAAAGAACTCACCAAAGGGTCCTGAAATTGTCACTTTATCACCGGGCTTAAGATCAAATATATAAGAAGACATAATGCCGGGTGGAACATCATCTGCGTTTGGCGGTGGGGAAGCGATCCGTACATTCAGCATCACGATACCCTTTTCATCCGGGTAGTTTGCCATCGAGTAAGCACGAACGACATTCTCTTTCACTACAGACTTGTAACGCCACAGGTCAAAACGATCCCAGTCTGGACGGTATTCATCAGCAATAATGAAATTTTTGTATTCAACCGTATGAGGAGGGCATTCTATCTGGATAAATCCGCCAGCCCTAAAATTGACGTTTTCGCCTTCCGGCAATTCAAGAATCAGTTCTTTGATAAAGGTGGCAACATTATCATTGGAGCGAACAGTACATTCCCACTTTTTAACACCGAAAACTTCTTCCGGTACCTGGATACGCATATTCTGTTTAACTGCAACCTGACAAGATAAACGATCACCTTCCGCTGCTTCACGTTTAGTGATGTGTGATTCTTCGGTGGGCAGTATAGAACCACCACCTTCGAAGATTTTTACTTTGCATTGGGCACAGGTACCGCCTCCACCACAGGCAGAAGATACAAATAGATTTGCATCCGCCAGAGCCCCAAGTAATTTGCCACCGGCTTTGGTTTTAATCGTTTTTTCATCATTAATGATAATTTCAATATCACCTGTCGCAACCAATTTGGAGCGGGCACTGAGAATGACGAATACCAGCACCATGATGATAAGTGTAAATAATACAATGCCTAAGATGATTTCCATTAGAGTTGAATCCCCGAAAATGCCATGAACCCTAACGCCATCAAACCGGCGGTTATAAAGGTAATGCCAAGCCCTTGTAAGCCGTCAGGTACATCGGAATATTTAAGTTTCTCTCTGATCCCTGCGATGGCAGTAATCGCTAGTGCCCAACCCAAGCCACTGCCAACACCATAAACAGCACTTTCTGCCAGATTATAATCACGTTCAACCATGAATAATGTGCCGCCAAGGATGGCGCAGTTCACCGTAATCAGTGGTAAGAAAATACCCAGGGCGTTATAGAGGGAGGGGACATATTTATCCATCGCCATTTCGATAATCTGCACCATTGCGGCGATAACACCAATGTAGCTGATAAGACCTAGAAAGCTTAAATCTACATCTGGTAAACCAGCCCAGGACAGTGCGCCCTCCTTGAGCAAGTATTGATAAATTAAATTGTTGGTCGGCACCGTAACAGCCTGAACCAATACCACCGCAATGCCAAGACCTAAAGCAGTTTCAATTTTCTTGGAAACCGCAAGAAAGGTACACATACCCAAAAAGAAAGCTAATGCCAGATTTTCGACAAAAATCGAGCGAATAAACAGACTGAGGTAATGCTCCATTACAATACCTCCGTGCGATGTACTTGATGAATTTGATAATCCGGTGCTTCAACCTGTTGCGGCTTCCAGCTGCGGATAGCCCAAATCATCAGACCAATGATGAAAAACGCACTTGGCGGTAACAGCATCAAACCATTGGGTACATACCAGCCACCTTCATTCGCGACCGGGATAATCGTCTGCCCAAACAGTTTTCCAGCACCAAATAGTTCACGGAAGAAAGCCACAACAAGTAATACAACGCTGTAACCTAATCCATTTCCCAGACCATCAAGAAAACTCATACCAGGAGAGTTTTTCATGGCATAAGCTTCGGCACGTCCCAAGACGATACAGTTGGTGATAATTAAGCCAACAAAGACGGATAATTGTTTGCTCGCCTCGTAAGCATAGGCCTTGAGAATCTGGTCAACGATGATAACCAGAGAGGCAATCACCGTCATTTGAACAATAATCCGAATACTTGAGGGAATATGGTGACGGATTAAACTGATAATCGCTCCGGAAAATGCTGTCACCGAAGTCAAAGCGATACACATTATCAGTGCTGCTGTCATATTGGTTGTTACTGCCAGAGCAGAACAAATACCTAAAACTTGTAAGGTTATCGGGTTATTATCAATGATTGGATCGATAACATTATTTTTTGCTTGGCTTGCCATCAGTTAATCCCCCGTTCGGAACGCATATTTTTTAAATAAGGGCCAAAGCCGTCTTCACCTAACCAAAATGAAATCATATTGGAAACACCCTTGCTGGTAAGGGTGGCACCGGATAATCCATCGACTTTGTATTCTGCTTGGGGGGAATTATTATCAACATAACCGCGGGCAACACGGAACTCCACATTGCCATTTTCATCGTATATCTTTTTGCCTTCCCATTTCGCCAGCCAGCGAGGGTTTTCTATCTCGCCACCCAAGCCTGGTGTTTCAGCGTGTTCATAAAAGCGCAGGCCTTGAATAGTATTGAAGTCACTTCCTAAGGAGAGGAAACCGTACATGGTTGACCATAATCCATACCCATGAATAGGGATGACCAGCTGCTGGATTTCTTCACCTTCCCTAAGAATATAAATAGGGACGTACTTAGCGCGTGAGCCGATACTTGCAATATCCTCCTGATCATTCAGACGAACACCTAGATCAGGAGAGCCAGCGGCTTTACGTTGATCATAAGTGGCCGGATCCAGATCCGTTTCAGCATACTGCCCGGTTGACAGATCCACTAAGCGCACTTCAAATTTTTCAAATGCGGCTTCCATATCCATACCTGGCTCAAACTGGCCGGTAACTGCCAGAATGTTTTGTCGGATATCATTTTTTTGATTTACCACCTGGCGTGATTTCAATGAGACCGCTGCAGTGGAGACCATAACCGAACATACCAGACAAAGCACAATGGCAATGAAGATGGTTTTTTTCGGATCGTCATTAGGCCTCTGCAAGAGCTGGCCCAAAAACCCTTTTTTCTGTGTGATTTCTGCCATGGTTAGCTTCGCTGTAGTCTTCGTTTAATGTTGGACTGAACGACAAAATAGTCGATAAGAGGGGCAAATATATTGGCGAACAGAATGGCTAGCATAATGCCTTCTGGAAAGGCAGGATTAATGACGCGTATCAGAACGGTCATAAAGCCAATCAGAATACCGTATATCCAGCGTCCTTTATTCGTCATAGCTGCCGATACCGGATCGGTGGCCATAAAAACCATACCAAAGGCAAAACCGCCAAGCGATAAATGCCAGTACCAGGGTAGGCCAAACATGGGGTTAGTATCACTACCTATCATGTTAAACAGCCAGCTTGTCGCGACCATGCCTAGAAATACACCAAAAATAATGCGGAAAGAAGCAATTCGGGTATAAAGCAGGAAAGCTGCACCCAGCAAAATGGCCAAGGTAGAGGTTTCCCCTAACGAACCTGGCATATGTCCAATAAAAGTTTGTGTCCAGGTATAGCCAGCTTCAGTGACGGCTTCCAACCCCCCTAATGCTGCAAGAGCAAGGGGTGTCGCGCCAGTATAGCCATCAATGGCTGTCCAGACAGCGTCACCGGACATTTGTGCAGGATAAGCAAAGTATAAGAATGCCCGACCGGTTAATGCCGGGTTCAAGAAGTTTTTGCCGGTACCACCAAATACTTCTTTACCAATGACTACACCAAATATGATACCTAGAGCGACTTGCCATAATGGCGTAGAGGGTGGAAGAGTCAGGCTGTAAAGCATCGAGGTAACCAGAAAGCCTTCATTGACCTCATGGTTTCTCACCGCGGCAAAGATGACTTCAAATATACCGCCGGCAATCAAGGTGGTGAGATAGATAGGAATAAAGTAAAGCAATCCATGGAACATGTTTGAGAACACGCTGTTGGGATCGTATCCAACACCGAAGCTGGTGAGAATCCAACCGCGCCATCCCTCAAGTGTCGACATGCCGAGTTGTGCCATTGCACTATTGGCTTGAAAACCCGTATTCCAAAGCATCAACAATAATACTGGGAAAGTCGCCAGGACGACATAACTCATCACTCGTTTAAGGTCGATACCATCACGTACATGAGGTGAACCACGAGTTACATCGCCAGGACTGTAGATGAACGTATCGATCATCTCATAAACGGCAAAGTACTTCTCGTAAGGTCCGCCTTTTTGGAATGACGGCTCTATCCGGTCTAGGAATCTTCTTAAACGCGCCATGGTTATCCTTCTTTTTCTATTTGTGTAAGATTGGCTCTCAGCGCAGGGCCATAGTCATATTTGCCTGAACAGACATATGAGCATAAGGCCAAGTCTTCTTCATCTAACTCAAGGCACCCCAACGCCTGAGCAGTATCAGTATCTCTGACCAATAAAGCTCTCAGCAGTTGCGTTGGCAATATGTCTAACGGCATCACAGTTTCAAATACACCTACTGGAACCATGGCGCGTGGACTGCCATTTTGCGAGGTGGTAAGAGGCAAGTCTTTTTTGCCAAATATTTTGCTGAAAAATACGTTGAGTGCAGAGTATTTATTCGCTCCGCCTGGACGAATCCAGCCCAGAAGCTCGCGATGAGTTCCTTCTTCAAGTACAGAAATTTGGTTATGAAAACGGCCCAGATAGGCTGCCCAGTTATTGGCTGTATGGCCATTAAAGACAGAGCCTGAGATAACACGTGAACGCACATTTTGTCCTTCACCGCGAACTAAATCTTCAGTATTCGCACCAAGTCGAGTACGAATTAATCGAGGATTATTCACCATAGGGCCAGCCAGTGAGATAATCCGTTCGACCCAGAGGCGGCCCGTGGTGAAAAGTTTACCTATTGCGATGACATCCTGGTAACCGATATGCCAAACCGTTTTGTTGACACTGACGGGTTCAATAAAATGAATATGAGTTCCTACCAAACCTGCGGGATGTGGGCCTGAGAAAGTGGGGGTTTCTAAATTTTTGATGTCTGGAGTAGGTAAAGCGGCTTTGGGTGATTGACAGAGATAGAGTTTACCGCTGGTCAGATGACTTAACACCGTTAGTCCATGACGAAAATCGTCTGCATATTCATTAATGATCAGGTTGGGATCCGCAGCAAGCGGATTGGTGTCGATGGCGGTAATGAAGATTGCCTTCGGTTCGCTATCCAGTTCTGGCGTTCGACTATATGGACGAGTGCGTAATGCTGTCCATAAACCAGACTCAACCAGATTCTGCTGAACTTGTTCACGTGTAAGCGTTGGCAGTTCACTCTCCGGGTACTGTTTAAAAGTAACTTCTTCGTCACCTTCAAGCTCAATCACTACTGATTGCAACGCCCGTTTGGCCCCTCGATTAATCGCTTTGATTATGCCAGCGCCGGGTGCTGTATAAGTTACACCGGAGATTTTTTTATCAGTGAATAATGCTTCACCTAGTTTTACCCGCTGACCCTCTTCAACCAGCATCGTTGGCTTCATACCAACGTATTCATGACCTAACACCGCAACCGATTGCACCGGATTAGCCTGGCTAATTTTTTGCTCCGGGGCACCGGCAAGGGGCAGTGTCAGCCCTTTCTTAATTGAGAAATGCATATCCCACCTAGTCAGAAGCAGTGCATGCGCACTGTTGGCTTTTGAAATTATCAGCGTAGGAGTATAGCGGCTTTACAGTACTTATGGGAAGCTTACCTTGCTATTGGCATGGTTATTTTTTCGTAATTATTGTGGCACTTTTAAGCCAGATGAAACCAATGAAAAAAGCACTGCTTGCCGTGAAAGCTGCCAGTATAAAAGTCCATTCAGGTCCGGGGTTTAGCCATAAATAACCACTTAGCAGACTACCGACCGCGCCACCCGCGCCAAAGCTCATACTGCTGTATAGCGCTTGGCCACGACCTTGATTACGCCCGGTGAAGTGTTGATGAACCCAGGCAATTGAGGCCGCATGATATGCACCATAACTGGCGGCATGTAATGTTTGGGCAGCAATAAGCATAAAAACATGATCGGCAAATAATGCAATGAGCAGCCAGCGAAAAGCCGCCAGCACAAGACTGCCAAGTAATACTTTACGAATACCAAAGCGGGGGAGCCATCGATGCATTATCAAAAAAACTAAAAGCTCTGCGATCACACCCAATGCCCATAGCTGTCCAATCATTGTGCGGCTGTAACCATGCTGCTCGAGATAAATACTGTAAAACGTATAGTAAGGACCGTGACTGACCAGCATTAAAAAACAGATAGCCAAAAAAGCACGAACGGCGGGTTGTTTGAGCAGCTTTCGAATAGGAACATGATTTAGACTGAGGTGACGGCTGGCTGATTCAGGTACCGTCAGGCTGATTAACCAAATCCCACTGATTGACAGTAATAAAGCATAAGGCACAATCCCGGCATCATACCGATCCATTAACCAGCCGAGTAAAACCACGACACAAATAAAACCGATGGAGCCCCATATCCGGATCTTGCTGTAATGATGACTGTTTTCCCCCAGATGCTGCAGAGTAGTAACTTCAAATTGTGGTAGAGACGCATTCCAGAAAAAGCTGAATACCATCATCACACCGGCAATCCAATAATAACTTTGTGAAATAAAAATGGCGGAGAATGCCAAAATGCTGAAAAAACTGGCCAACCTTACAATGTGTATACGTTGACCACGATGATCCGCAATCCACCCCCACACGTTGGGAGCAATGATTCGGGTTGCCAATAAAATGGCGGTTATTTCACCAATCTCCCTGGCGCTAAACCCTTCCCATTGCAGGTAAAGACCCCAATAGGGCACCAGAATACCCAAGGTTGCAAAATAAAATAGATAAAACCCTGACAATCGCCAGTAAGGTAGACCGGAAAAAGGCACCAGCGATCAGATCAGGCTTGCGCCGGAATAATAGGGGTGTCAGTGGTTACATCCATATTCTGGGCCCGGTGACGTAAGACATGATCCATCAATACTAATGCCAGCATAGCTTCAGCAATCGGTGTTGCACGAATGCCGACGCAGGGATCGTGGCGACCGTGGGTAACGACCTCAATAGGTTCGCCTCTAGTGTTGATGCTACGACCAGGAATTCGCAGGCTGGAGGTAGGTTTCAGCGCCATGCTCACCAATAAATCCTGTCCACTGGAAATGCCACCCAAAGTGCCCCCAGCATGGTTACTTAAAAATCCCTCTGGTGTCAGTTCATCGCGATGCTCAGTTCCTTTTTGGGTCACCGACTCAAAACCTGCACCGATTTCCACGCCTTTTACTGCGTTAATGCTCATCATTGCATGAGCAATATCCGCATCCAGACGATCGAAAATCGGTTCACCCAAGCCGGGAGGTACATGACGAGCAATGACATTAATACGTGCTCCAATCGAGTTGCCTTCCTTACGTAAGGCATCCATGTAATCTTCCAGTTGACTCTCAATGTTGGGGTCCGGATTGAAAAATAAACTGTTTTCAATATGTGACCAATCCAGCGTTTCAGCTTTAATTGGACCTAATTGGCTCAAATACCCCTGAATCTCGATACCATAACGCTGTTTGAGGAATTTTTTGGCAATGCCTCCCGCAGCGACACGCATAGCGGTCTCACGTGCGGAAGAGCGACCACCACCACGGTAGTCACGTAACCCATATTTATGTTGATAGGCATAATCAGCGTGAGCCGGACGAAATTGCTCGGCGATATTGCCGTAATCTTTTGATCGTTGATCCACGTTTTCAATTAGTAAGCCAATCGGGGTTCCGGTAGTTTTACCTTCAAAAATTCCGGAAAGGATTTTGACTTGATCCGGTTCGCGACGTTGCGTCTCGTGGCGGCTTTTTCCGGGACGACGTCTATCCAGATCTCCTTGCAGATCCGCTTCAGACAAAGCCAATCCTGGAGGGCAACCATCGACAATACAACCCAAGGCTGTGCCATGGCTTTCACCAAACGTCGTGACTGTGAAAAGTTTTCCAAAACTGTTGCCTGACATAATCAAAATCCGAGTTAAACGATAAATAGAGTAGCAAATCCAAGAAAGGCCATAAATCCGACAACGTCCGTTACGGTGGTAAGTAGCACACTGCCCGACAATGCCGGGTCAATACCAATGCGTTTTAGTCCCAGTGGAATCAAGACTCCTGCAATTGCAGCGGCAGTCATATTAACAATTATGGCCGCGCCGATCATGATGCCGAGCAAAAAATTACCAAACCAAAGGTATGTGACAAAGGCGATGGTGATAGCCCAAATCGCACCATTGGCCATTCCGACCAGAAATTCTTTACGTAACAACCATCGCTGATTTTTGTCATTCAGTTGACCCAAAGCCATTGAGCGAATTACTAATGTCAGAGTTTGACTGCCGGCAATACCGCCCATACTCGCTACAATCGGCATCAAAACAGCTAATGCCACCAGTTTTTCAATGGTCGTATCAAACAGCCCGATCACCCACGCGGCTAAAAAAGCGGTTAACAGATTGATACCAAGCCAGACAGAGCGGCGATGAATGCTTTTTTTGACTGGCGCAAAAGTATCTTCGTCTTCGCTTAAGCCGGCCATGCTTAACAATGAATGTTCGGCTTCATCCCGAATAACGTCGACCACGTCATCAATAGTAATACGACCCAGCAGATGGTTGTCTTTATCTACAACGGGGGCGGAAATCAGATCGTGTTTTTCAAAACGATGCGCTACATCATGATCCGACATGTTGGCTGGTATGGGATCAACCTGATGAGACATCGCTTCGCGGACAGTGAGTGAACGACTTCGACTGACTACCTGTGATAAACGCAATGTGCCGAGATATTTATCCTGATGATCCACGACATACAAACTGTCAGTGTTTTCGGGCAATTCGCCATACATTCGTAAATAGCGCAATACCACTTCCAGTGTGATATCTGATCGTACGGTTACGACGTCGGTGTTCATCAAGCCACCGGCCGTATCCTCTTCAAACGCCAGAATAGCCTCTACTCGGCGCCGGCGTTGTGAATCCATGGCACGCAGTACTTCCTGCATGATATGGCCTGGTAAATCCTGCAGGATATCGACCACGTCATCGGTATCCAGATCTTCAGTCGCACTTAACAGATCCGCTGTATCCATACCGGTCATCAGCCCAGTACGAACATCTTCACCAATGTAAGAGAGCACTTCACCGCGTAATTCGGGATTAATGATCGGCCAGCAAACCTGCCGTTCAGCGGGGGGTAATGACTCCAGTAAATGCGCTGTTTCGGCTGGATGTAAGCTGGCTAATAAACGACGCATTCTGACGAAGCGTCCACTTTTCAGAGCCTCAGAAAAGGCATTCAGCGAGTGATTGAGACTGCGATGTTGGTCCAGCTCAGACATATCCGGCTCCAGAGGGCGTCGGTACTTGTAGGGGGAGGTTTTGCAGGCTATTTTAGCCTGCTTACCTAATGCTGGATAGTTTTAAATGTTGATAAACGGTTTATTCTCTATGCGGCAGTGGTGCTGAGAGCGTATTAGTAACTAATGGTGGATCGGAGCGTTAATTTGTTCCAATAGCATATCTGCTTCCAAAGCATCGGATACTTCCATAATGCTCAAGGTATTAGCGGGTAATAAACTCAAATCAGTTTCGTTAATGATTTGTTTTATTTCCAGTAACGCATTGGGATGCATGCTGAAATGTTCCAGTCCCATTGCCAGTAGCAGACGGGTATAGCGAGGATCGCCAGCCATCTCACCACACATTGATACGGGCACATTAAATTTTCGTCCCGCTTCTAAAGTCATATGGATCAGCCGTAACACAGCAGGATGCAAGGGATCGTATAAATAGTTCACGGTGTCATCGATGCGATCAATGGCCAGTGTATATTGAATTAAATCATTGGTGCCAATCGACAAAAAATCGACATGGCGGGCAAACATCTCCGCACAGACCGCGCTGGCCGGGATTTCAATCATGGCGCCAATTTCTATCTGGCGATCATATTCCAGGCCTTCTCTTTCCAGTTCCAGCTTGCATTGTTCCAGTAAATTGCGAGCTTGTAGCAACTCATGCATGGTTGAAATCATTGGGAACATGATTTTAATCTTGCCATAAGCCGAGGCTCGTAAAATGGCCCGCAATTGGGTACGGAACATGGCGGGTTGTGTCAGACAAAGACGAATGGCACGCAAACCTAATGCCGGATTGGTCACCACGGTTTGTGTAAGATGACGACCACCATCTACCGTTTTATCGGCACCCAAATCAAAGGTACGAATGGTCACAGGCTGATTATTCATGCCTTCTACTACATCACGATAGGCGGCCAGCTGCTCTTCTTCTTCAGGTGGCGCCAAGCGGTTCATGTAAAGAAACTCGGTTCGATAGAGACCTATACCCTGTGCTCCTGCATTACTGATGGTTGTAATGTCTTCGGGTAACTCTGCGTTTGCCAGTAGAGTGATGGTTTTTCCATCACGGGTACGCGTTGGCTGTGATTTATAGCGACTAAGCGATGAAATATGTTCATCAAAAGCAATGCGCCGTTGCTGATATTCCTTGAGTGTACCGTCATCTGCACCGGCAATCATGATACCGGCTTCACCATCCACAATCAGAGGTTCATTATCCTGCACATACCTGCGGACAGATTCCACACCGACAATCGCTGGAATCCCCAAGCTACGGGCAAGAATGGTGGTATGAGAGGTGGCGCCACCGTGTTCTGTTACAAAGGCTGCGATACCTTGATGTTGCATCAATACCGTATCGGCTGGCGTCAGGTCTTCAGCGATAATAATATGACCTTTAAGCCGGCCATCAGCGATTTCGTGATCGGCGACTTCCTGATCAGCTAGAATACGATGAATTCGATTCACCACATGATCCACATCGTCACGACGTGTTCTCAGATAGGGATCATCCATTTCATTGAAAACGTTGATCAAGGCATCACGTTGTAGTTGAAGCGCCCATTCCGCATTACAGCGACGTTGACGAATCATCTCAACTGGCACTTTGGTCAATGATGAATCATTGAGCATCAAAATATGCGTATCAATAAATGAGGTGACATCCGCAGGAGCGTTTGCCGGAATATGATTGCGTATGGATTTTAACTGCTGTTTGGCCTGCTCAATGGCATCCAGTAGCCGTTCGACTTCCTGCTCGATAGAAAATGCCGGAATGAGATATTCACGCACATCTGGCTGGTTATGAAACAGTATATGCGCCCGGCCGATAGCAATGCCTCGAGAAACGCCGATGCCTTGGAGCTCGAGCGTCATTGGCCTTCTCCAAAATAATTGGCAATCAATTCACCAATCGCTTTTATCGCCGATTCAGCATCATCACCTTTGGCGGTAACCTGAATTTCAGTGCCTTTGGCTGCTGCTAACATCATGACACCCATAATACTTTTTCCATTAACCTGGCGGCCATCACGTGAAACATGAATATCAGCATTAAACTCAGATGCCGTGGTGACAAATTTAGCTGCGGCGCGAGCATGCAGACCCAACCGGTTAATGATGGTGAATGTCTGTTCCTGTTTCATGGACGATACCCCGAGTGGTGACAACGTACAATACCTTCTTGACCGCCACTGACAGCCTTGTTTTCGAGTTCATCAAGACTTAAAGTCGGATAGTTTAAAACACGGATTAGCATGGGAAGATTAAGCCCTGAAACAATTCGAATATCTTCCCGATCAGATACTGCACAGGCAATATTACTCGGGGTTGAGCCAAACATATCAGTCAAAATTAAAATCCCATTCCCTTGGTCCAGACCTATCAGTTCACCATCAAGCTGTTTACGGATGGCATCTGGATTGTCTTTGACTTCGATCGAGATCACTTTTGTTGGCAATGGACAACAAGACAGCATTTGTCTGGCTGTGTTAATCAACTCAGTGCCGATGTGATTGTGTGAAACGATTAAAATACCTACGGTCATTTTGGTTCTCTTGGTCACCAGCAAAAGTCAGACTGGAAGGGTAATTTACCGCCAATGAATGTAATGGATATCGGTCTTTTAGGCAAATATCTGTTTCTAAAAAGCCATTTTTTGTCGTTGCCAGGATTGCATTTTTTGCAGATCGCATGCATGTACTTTTTGCATCGCAAGCCAGCTATCAATTCGGGTTTTTAATGACGCCGGGTTATTGAGGGATAAGGTCAATACGTCCAGTTTCTTGCCGAGAATGTATTTGCTGGAGCAATGAGAAGTCAAAGTGGCGGGAGAATCAGAATATTGCTTAAGTTCAATAGCGAAATCAGCAATCGTATGTGGCTGCCAATGCTGGTGACCGCATATTTGACGAATATCCATCAGACCTAATTCCCGTGTATGGAGAAGTCCAAAGAGTATTTTGGGACAATGCGCCATGAGATGGTCGTGTTGTAGAGCAAAATCTACTACATCATCGGCGATTAAACTCGCACCATGATGAATCAACTCCAGTGCCAGGCTACTTTTTCCGACGCCAGCCTCACCAAAGATAAAGATGCCTTTACCCTGATAATGAATCATGACGCCATGTTGGCTATCTATGTCTGATACAGACATAACATATTATTCTTCGTCGATAGACAGTAGTAATTCAAAAATATCGTCAGCGCTAGAGGCCTGACGAATACGTGTACAAATGTCTTCATCACGAAATAGGGTCACTAGACGTGAGAGATGCTGCAAATGATGCTCAGTATCTTCTTCTGGAACAAGTAATCCAAAAGCAATATCGATGGGTTTACCATCGGCAGATTCAAATTCTATGGGGTTCTCCAAGGTCAGCATGGCTGCAACTGTATGTGTCAGCCCCGGGACTCGGGCGTGGGGAATTGCCACGCCCTTGCCTAACCCGGTACTGCCTAAACGTTCACGTTCGAGCAGAACTTGAAAGATTTTTTCAGCTGTTGCTGCACTGGTGTTTGCTGCCAGCATACGACTGAGATTTTCGATCACTCGTTTTTTACTGGTAGCCTCATCGTGAAAACTGATGTTGTCGGCATTGACGAGTAGTGCAGCGATAAGCATGAAAAATGTCGCTCCTTAACTGGCGTTATGTTTTTGAATAGCACCATCAGCTTGATGATGATTGGTGATTTTATCTTTGTGCTTAATGATTTGTCGATCCAGTTTGGCAACCAGATTTTCGATAGCGGTATACATATTTTCCTGCTCATCAGAAGCAAATAAGTCGGCGCCACTGGCATGCACGGTCGCTTCAGCTTTCTGCCTTAACTTTTCGACGGATAGCACTACATGCACATTGGTCATGTGATCAAAATGACGAGTCAGCTTCTCGAATTTTTTATTGACGTGGTCCCGAAGGCTGTCAGTAATATCAATATGTTGTCCGCTTAGATTTAATTGCATAATGCATCACTCCTGTTGGTGGACTAAAACTGGCTTTACACCAGTCGCTTACGCTCATTTGAGGGCGCTATCGCTAAGGTTTCGCGGTACTTGGCAATGGTACGGCGAGCGACATTGATGCCCTGTTCTCCCAGAATATCAGCAATTTTACTGTCACTCAGGGGTTTTCTTGGATTTTCTGCGGCGACCAGTTTTTTGATGATCGCGCGAATGGCTGTTGCTGAACATTCTCCTCCGCTTTCTGTACCAACATGACTGGAGAAAAAGAATTTCAATTCAAATATGCCACGCGGTGTGTGCAGATATTTGCGCGTTGTTACTCGCGATATAGTGGATTCATGCATTTCAACGGTTTCAGCGATATCTGCCAAAACCAAGGGTTTCATCGCTTCTTCGCCATGGTCAAGAAAATCGCGTTGTCGTTCCACAATGGCTTGTGTGACTTTCAGCAGTGTTTCGTTTCGGCTTTGTAAACTTTTCAAAAACCAGCGGGCTTCCTGCAGGTTATTTTTCAGATAAGTATTTTCTTCACTACTATCCGCGCGATTAATCAACGATGCGTAGTGTTCAGCTATCTGGAGTTTAGGCGCATTGTCGGGATTCAGTGACAACTGCCATCTTCCATTGACTTTTATCGCATAAACATCAGGAACAATGTATTCGGTTTTGTCAGTTTGAATACTACTTCCCGGCCGCGGGTTCAGCAATTGAATTGAGCGCACCAGATCTGTTAACTCATCATCACTGACTTTTAGCGCTCGTTTGATCTGGGCGTAATCACGTTTAGCCAGCGTATCCAGATGCTTGTCAATTAGCTCAGTGAGTAATTCGATGTGCTTAAGCGCGACGGAGGATTCGTATAAACGCAATTGAATGAGCAGACATTCGCGCAGAGTCCGGGCTCCGACGCCCACCGGGTCGAAATGATGGATACGATGCAATACCGTTTCTATCTCATCAAGTTCAACTTCAGCAAACTCCTCACCAAGACTTTGCTGGATTTCTTCCAAGGTGGTTTTCAGGTAACCATCGTCTTCGATCGAGTCAATGATGGTTGTAGCTATGGCCTGCTCTGTTTCAGTAAAGGGAGTGAGGCGCATTTGCCAGAGTAAATGCTGTTGCAGGCTATCGCTGCTTTCATCCTGATTATCGCGTTCAAAATCGCTATCCCCGGAAGCGGAACCGGAACTGCTCAGACTTTGGGTATTGTCGTAAGTATCTTCCCATTTACTATCGACGGGAAGATCTTCAGGGATATCTGTGTTTTCTAATTCACTGATTTCGCGACTGCCATTGTCTTCGTCACGACGAGCAATACCAGGCTCGTCATAATCATAGTCTTCCTCGACTTCCAGGAGCGGATTGGTTTCGAGCGCTTCCTGAATTTCTGTCTGTAACTCCAACGACGATAATTGCAACAAACGGATCGCTTGCTGTAACTGAGGAGTCATCGAAAGGCTTTGGCCAATGCGTAGCTGTAATGAGGGTTTCACTTAGTGTTTTGTTTTAATGTTATGACCATGAGTTTATGTTACCGCAATCGTCGAGGCATTGCCTATACGTGTATCTAAAATAAAACGCAGATAAGTGCCTAGAGCGTGTTTATCTCTCAAACTCAATACTGCGTAAGCATTGATGACAACTAAGCCTGTTATCCGTATTACCGCAGCAGTATGTAATTTGATCTGTCGATCAGAGACGGATAGACAGGGGAGAGTAAATAATCTATGGATAAATAATCCAAAGACCTCTGTTTGAAGCCCGTAAATACAGGCTACGAGAATAATGATGAATGTGAGGGATTAGCGAATCAGCCCCAAACGCTCACATACGGTCAATACTGGCTGAGTTTTATTCATTGAATAGAAATGTAAGCCAGGCACGCCAAGTTTGATCAGTTTTTCAGTAAATTCGGTCAGATAATCTGTGGTAAATGCCTGCATGGAAGCAGTGTCATCATAAAACTCTTCAAGGCGTTTTTTGAGCCAGCGCGGAATTTCTGCTCCACAACCTGCGGAGAAACGCGCTAACTGTGAATAATTATTAATGGGCATGATGCCGGGAATAATGGGGATAGTGATGCCTTTCTGCAGGCAGCGATCGACAAAATATAGATACGAATCGATATTATAAAAGTACTGCGTAATGGCACTATCGGCGCCAGCATCGACTTTGCGTTTGAAATTGTCCAAATCCACTCCAGCATCCTGGGCCTGTGGATGAACTTCAGGATAGGCTGCCACTTCAATCGTAAAATGATTACCGGTTTCTTTGCGGATAAATTCCACCAGTTCATTTGCATAGCGAAAATCACCCGGTTCACGCGTCCCTGACGGCAAGTCGCCTCTTAAAGCAACCACGCGTGAAATATGATTATCGATATAGGTTTGTAAAATTGTGCGAATGCGTTCCTTGGATGACCCCACACAAGATAAATGTGGTGCTGCACCAATTCCTGTTTCATTAGCACGTTGCTGTATGGCGACAACGGCCTCAAGCGTATTATCTTGGGTCGACCCGCCGGCACCGAATGTGACGGAATAAAACTCGGGTTTTAATACCGCCAACTTTTCTTGAACGGCTAACAGATTCTGTGCGCCTTTTTCCGTCTTTGGAGGAAAAAACTCGCAACTGATAACAGGTTGTTTGGACATTATGCTTACTTCAGGTAAAAGAAAAAGGGCTAACTATACGTTAGCCCTGTTCAAATTTAATAACGGTAGTGTTCCGGTTTGTATGGACCATTCTGCTCAAGCCCCAGGTATTTGGCCTGTTCAGCATTTAATTCGGTCAGATTTGCGCCAATACGACCTAAGTGCAGTCGGGCTACTTTCTCATCCAAACGCTTTGGCAGCACATAGACTTTGTTTTCATAGTTTGCACTGTTATGCCACAGTTCGATTTGTGCCATTACCTGATTGGTGAAAGAGGCTGACATGACAAAACTTGGATGACCCGTTGCACAGCCCAGATTAACCAGTCGACCTTCGGCCAGCAAAATAATACGTTTGCCATCAGGGAAAATAACGTGGTCTACCTGAGGTTTGATGTTTTCCCATTCATAATTACGCAATGAAGCAACATCAATCTCATTATCAAAGTGACCGATATTACAAACGATCGCTTCATTTCGCATGGCGGCCATATGATCATGATTGATAACATTGATATTGCCGGTTGCTGTAACAAAGATATCGGCTTTATCAGCCACTTCATCCATAGTGACGATACGGTAACCTTCCATTGCAGCCTGTAAGGCACAAATCGGGTCAATTTCGGTGATCATAACGGTTGCGCCCATGCCGCGGAATGCCTGCGCACAGCCTTTGCCAACATCACCGTAACCCAATACCACACATATTTTTCCTGCAATCATGACATCGGTTGCACGCTTGATGCCATCGAGTAAGGATTCACGGCAACCATACAGATTGTCGAATTTTGATTTGGTCACTGAGTCGTTGACATTAATCGCCGGTACTTTTAAGGCACCCGCTTTCATCATTTCATACAGGCGATGAACACCAGTGGTGGTTTCTTCTGACAGCCCTTTTACATCTGACAATAACTCAGGGTAATCCTGATGCATCATCGTGGTTAAATCACCACCATCATCCAGAATCATATTCGGGCGCCAGCCATCAGCCCCTAAGATAGTTTGACGAATACACCAGATGGCTTCCTCTTCGGTTTCACCTTTCCAGGCAAAAACCGGAATGCCCTGATCAGCAATCGCCGCTGCAGCATGATCCTGGGTGGAAAAAATATTGCATGAAGACCAGCGCACTTCAGCACCTAATTCCACCAATGTTTCAATCAACACGGCAGTTTGGATGGTCATATGCAGACAACCTGCAATACGCGCACCTTTTAGCGGATACTGGCCGGCATATTCTTCACGTAACGCCATCAATCCAGGCATTTCGCTTTCGGCGATTTTGATTTCCTGATGGCCCCATTTCGCCAGACTGATGTCGGCGACTTTGTAATCTGGTTTTAAATTTTCTACTGCTGATTGCATGACAAATTCCTGTGTTAGTTGATTTTTGCTGCTTCACGTAAGACGGGAGCAAGATCAGTTCGTTCCCAGCTGAAGTCAGCATGTTCACGTCCAAAATGACCATAAGCGGCAGTTTGCTGATAAATAGGGCGTACTAAATCCAACATTTTGATAAGACCTACCGGGCGTAGATCAAAATGCTCACGTACTAATGCGACAAGCTTATCTTCAGCAATTTTGCCAGTACCAAATGTATCGACACTGATTGAGGTGGGTTCAGCTACACCAATGGCGTAGGAAACCTGAATCTCGCAGCGATCAGCGAGTCCAGCAGCAACAATATTTTTTGCAACATAGCGTCCAGCGTAAGCAGCACTGCGATCGACTTTAGATGGATCTTTACCGGAGAATGCTCCGCCGCCATGACGCGCCATGCCACCATAGGTATCAACAATGATTTTTCGACCAGTCAGACCACAATCTCCCACCGGGCCACCGATAATAAACTGGCCTGTAGGGTTGATATGGAAACGGGTGTTTTTAGTTAACCATTCAGCTGGAAGCGTCTGTTTGATGATGAGTTCCATCACGGCTTCTTTAAGATCTGACTGACTGATCTCCGGATTATGCTGGGTAGACAATACAACCGCGTCAATTCCGACCGGAACGCCGTCTTCGTATATAAATGTCACCTGGCTTTTGGCATCGGGACGTAACCAGGGTAATTCACCGCTTTTACGCACCTCCGCCTGGCGTTTAACAAGACGATGTGCATAGGTAATCGGAGCAGGCATAAGCACTTCGGTTTCATTACTGGCATAACCAAACATTAAGCCTTGATCACCTGCACCTTGATCTTCTTCTGTTTCGCGGTCCACACCCATAGCAATATCACCGGACTGTTTACCGATAACCGACATTACCCCACAGGTTTGTCCATCAAAACCGACTTCAGAACTGTTATAACCAATATCCGTGATGGTTTTGCGGACAATCTCTTCCAAGTCAACCCATGCACTGGTTGAAATCTCGCCAGCCACAATCGCAACGCCGGTTTTAATCAGCGTTTCGCAGGCAACACGGGCGTGAGGATCTTGGGTCAGGATAGCGTCTAAAACAGCGTCGGAAATTTGGTCTGCTACTTTATCTGGATGACCTTCTGAAACCGATTCAGAGGTAAAAAGATAAGCATTACTCATAGACAACTTCCTCATTAAAATTCAAATAAGGTAATGATAGTTAAACTATGGGAAAGTTCGGATGAAACGCCCATTACTACCAGTGACCTGCTAATAATGAACGCCGTTTGGAAATGTGAAATTGAATAAGCCTAGCAGAGTGCTCTCTGTCGCAGCGTTCCTTATTCAATGTCGCATATATTAATTCATAATGGAAAAATTACCAAGTTAAGCAGACTCGTTTAGATAACTAGCTGATGTCCATGATGTTTCAACCATCGGCGATGTTCTTTAAAATCAGGGTCGAATTGTTCAACCAAACTCCAGAATGCTTTGGAATGATTATGCTGTTGCAGATGACAAAGCTCGTGAATAATCACGTAATCAACAATAATTGGTGAAGCCTGAACAAGCTGCCAATTCAGCTGAATTTCCCCTCTGATATTGCAACTGCCCCAACGGGATTTATAACTTTTAATCTGGACATGTTTAGGAAACAGCTCGGTTTGTTGTGCAATTTGCTGTGTACGCGCGATTAGCAGTGTTTCTGCCTGACGTTTATACCATCTGACTAAAGCTTGTCTGATTTGAGTTGAGCTGACATGCTTCGGTGCCCGAATAATCAGCTTTTGTTGTTCTAATTTGATATGAACTCGCTGGCGTAAAGCTTCACCAACTATCTCCAATGGATAATACTCACCCATGAATGGTTGTAACTCACCCTGGATAAATTGTCGTTCCGGTGGACGCTGTTGATAATGTTGTAGTTTGTCTTCGATCCATTGCTGTTTGCGCATTACAAATTGTTTGGCCAGCCACAAGGGCATTAATTTGG
Source organism: Methylophaga pinxianii (assembly GCF_020447225.1). Lineage (GTDB taxonomy): Bacteria > Pseudomonadota > Gammaproteobacteria > Nitrosococcales > Methylophagaceae > Methylophaga > Methylophaga pinxianii. The sequence goes on from NZ_JAJAEO010000156.1 coordinate 24,970, forward strand.
GCAAATGCAGGCTGACCTTGCCATCTTGAATTTTGATAGCAATCGACTTTCTGCGGGCACTGCGAATGACCTGCAGCGGAATATCATTGATTTGAATAATGCTCATCGAATGACTTAAAAACGTATTAGCTGGGCATTCTAACGACTGATTTGCGAAAATGTCGGATTAAACAGGTTTTTTTTATGACTCTCACAGCTAATATTAAATTCGCACATCGCTTATCACTGGCACCAATGCTCGACTGGACTGATCGGGATTTTCGGTATTTATGCCGGCTGATATCCAAACACACGTTGCTTTATACCGAGATGATCACTACCGGCGCATTACTTCACGGCGATCACTCACGCTTTCTGGTACATGATGAAATGGAATATCCGATGGCTTTGCAGCTGGGAGGAAGTGAGCCTGAAGCATTAGCAAAATGTGCAAAATTAGGTGCTGAGTCTGGTTATCAGGAAATCAACCTCAATGTAGGCTGTCCGAGTGACCGTGTGCAGAATGGCCGTTTTGGTGCCTGCCTGATGGCTGAGCCCAGGTTGGTCGCCGAATGTGTGTCGGCAATGAAACAGGTTGTTGATATACCTATTACCGTAAAAACCCGTTTAGGCATTGATGAACATGATAACTATGCTTTTATCAAAGAGTTTGTAGACGCGGTTTATCAGGTTGAAGTCGATGCAGTGATTCTTCATGCCCGTAAAGCCTGGCTAAATGGCCTAAGCCCGAAAGAAAACCGTGATATTCCGCCACTTGAATACGACAAGGTGTATCAAATCAAGCAGGACTTTCCGGATTTGCATCTGGATATCAATGGTGGAATCCATACGCTGGATGAAGCCGAAAAGCATCTACAACAGCTTGATGGGGTGATGATGGGACGAGCGCTTTATCATCAGCCTTATATTCTGGCAGAAGCTGACAAACGAATTTTTAATGACAACCGTTTAATTCCTGGCCAGCACGAAATAGTCGAGCTGATGCTGCCGTATATTGACAAGCGTATGCGAGAGGGCAGACCTTTGAAATCCATCACTCGTCATATGCTCGGGTTGTTTCAAGGCTTGCCCGGTGCGCGTCGCTGGCGGCGCCATTTAAGCGAAAATGCGCATTTGTCCGGGGCGGGGATTGAAGTGGTTCGCGATGCGCTTAAGTTGATAGGTTGAGATTAATAAAAATCAATTCCTCAAACCAGTGCCTTTATGCAGCAGATACAGTGCATAGGTCGTTAGCGCAGCGATAAACAAAAGAATGATGGCAAAAGCCGCCGCTACCGGAATATCAGAAACTCCCAATAAGCCATAACGAAACGCATTGACCATATACAACACCGGATTCAGCATCGAAATGTTCTGCCAGAACTCCGGTAATAAGGATATCGAATAAAACACCCCACCCAAGTAGGTCAGTGGTGTCAGAACAAAGGTCGGAATGATCGATATTTCATCAAAGCTACGGGCATATAAGGCATTAATAAATCCGCCAAGTGCAAACATGATGGCACTGAGAAACACCATGCTGATGGTAATGCCGATATGCTGAACGGTCAGTTTAGTAAAAATTAGTGAAACCAGCGTCACAATGAGTCCGACAAAAAGACCCCGTGCAGCTCCGCCCGCCACATAACCGGCTAGAATAATATAGTTCGGCACGGGAGAGACCATCAGTTCTTCGATATGGTTTTGAAATTTAGCACTGAAAAACGAGGAGGCTACGTTGGAGTATGCGTTGTTGATGATGGCCATCATAATAATACCGGGAGCGATATATTCCATATAACTGAACCCATCCATTTCACCGATACGACTGCCAATCAAATTACCGAAAATGATGAAATATAACGTCATGGTAATGGCTGGCGGCAGTAAAGTTTGTGCCCAGATCCTCAGGAACCGTCTGATTTCACGGGTCACAATTGTTGAAAAAGCAATCCAGTGCAGTTGATAGCGATGGTTCATTCGGCAGACTCCGGACGTTCAACCAGGGTTAAAAATAATTCTTCCAGACGATTGACCTTGTTTTTCATGCTGCCCACTTTTATACCGCGTTTGGTTAATTCGCTGAATAAACCGTTGAGTCCCTCTTGACGATGCAGCTCCACTTCAATGGTGTTGGCATCAACCTGATGATAAGCAATACCGTTTAATATACTGCTGTCGGTTAAGGGTTCGAGTAAGTCGAGTACGAAGGTTTCTTTATCCAGACGGTTTAATAACGATTTCATATCGGTGTGTTCAACAATACGACCTTTGTCGATAATGGCTATATTACGACAGAGGTTTTCTGCTTCTTCCAGATAATGTGTGGTCAGAATGATAGTGGTACCACGCTGGTTGATTTCACGTAAAAACACCCACATTGAACGCCGTAACTCAATATCCACGCCAGCTGTGGGTTCGTCCAGTATCAGTAGCCGTGGATTGTGTACCAGCGCGCGAGCAATCATCAGTCTGCGTTTCATCCCGCCTGATAAAGAACGGGATGCGGTATGCCGCTTTTCCCATAAGCCTAATTGTTTCAATAAAGCATCGGCGCGAGGTTCGGCTTCTTTGGCGGGAACACCGTAATAACCCGCTTGAGTCACCAGTATGTGTTTTACCTGTTCAAAGCCATTAAAATTAAATTCCTGAGGCACCAGCCCGATATAACTTTTAGCCAGTTCCATTTGACTGTCCAGATCAGCATCAAAGATTTTCACGGAGCCACTGGATTTTGTCACCAGAGAGGTCAGTATGCTGATAGTGGTTGATTTACCTGCACCATTAGGGCCTAACAGCGCAAAGAAGTCACCTTCTTCAACAGTGAGGTTAATATCTTTTAGTGCTTCAAAGCCATTGCGATAGGTTTTATTCAGATGTTCGATGGTTAATGCTTTCACCGGAACCGCCTCAAGCAGATTTAAACGTACTAGATTATCATGCCACCCATGTCTGATGATATTTCCCCCACTATGAATAGTATTTCGCCACCATTGTCTGAAGCCGAGTTGATGCAGCGTTGCCAGCAAATCGCCGGTAAAACGGTAGGGCAACTGGCACAGCTCTGCCAAATTCCGGTTCCTGCTAATTTGCGGCGACACAAAGGGTGGCTGGGCAATTTATTAGAGCAGATTCTGGGCGCAGATGCGGGGAATCAGGCCGAACCGGATTTTGTTGCTTTAGGCGTTGAGCTAAAAACTATCCCTTTAAATAGTCGCGGTGAGCCTAAGGAATCTACCTATGTTTGCACCGTTTCGCCACGAGCTGCGGCAGAAACCCATTGGCAGACATGTTGGTTGCGTCGTAAACTGAATAAGGTTTTATGGTTGCCAATAGAAGCCGATAACGATATACCTTTAGTGGATCGATACATTGGACAAGCTATTTTATGGCAACCTTCAAAACAACAAGAGATGACGCTGCAACAAGATTGGGAAGAATTAATGGAAATAATGATCGCAGAAGGTGCTGTAACAGCCAAACTGGGACGTTATTTACAGATAAGACCCAAGGCTGCAAATAGTCGGGTAATTACCCGTCAAATAGGTCATGACGGGGAGGTAGAGTGGCATCACCCATGCGGTTTTTACCTTCGAACAAGTTTTACGCAACAAATTCTGTCAGGGAAAGCTTGCTGTTAATGTTCAGCAACAGGCAGAATGCACATTAGATAAAAGGATTGGCTAAGTGCAAAAACTCAATGCTTTAGTAGTAGACGCATCTACTGAATTCAGGAATAAAGCCCGTGCGCTATTGTCGGCTGCCGGTTTTGAAGTGGACCTGGCTGAAACAGGCTATCAAGGTCTCGAACATGCTCAACAAACCCGCTACCGCTTAGTCTGTTGCAGTGATGATCTGCCCGATATCGCTGGTAGTGAATTCTGTGGTCAATTGCGTGCAATTAATGGTTATGATTTTGCCGCCGTATTGGTCATGACTGAAAGTGATAATTCCCGGATCCTGAAACAGGCCCTTTTGGCCGGCGCCACCGATATTTTCAGCAAACATGATGAGTCCGAGTTAGGCATTTATGTACAACGCCTGGCCCAACGTGAAACCCGCCAATTATCTGGCCGGGTACTGTTTATCGAAGACTCCAGAGTATTACAGACAATTATTATCGATCTGCTGACCGATATGGGTTTGGATGTTGATGCCTATACCTTTGCTGAAGAAGCCTGGGATGCTTTCAGCGGTGGAGATTATGATCTGGTTATTACCGATATCATGCTGGAAGGCAGTATGAGTGGAATTACCCTGGTCCGAAAGATCCGTCGTTTGCGTGAGGACTATGGCAATGTGCCAATCATTGCGACTTCTGGTTTTGATAATGTGTCCCGTAAGATTGAGTTATTTCATCTTGGTGTCAATGATTTTGTCTCCAAACCGATTGTTCGGGAAGAGCTAAGACAACGGGTCTTTAACCATATAACCAGCTATCAGAATTTTCGTGAACTGAGAGCCCAGCAAAATTCATTATGCAGTTTGGCGATGCTTGATGAATTGACTCAATTATTTAACCGACATGCCTTAAGAGAATTTGCAGGGAAATACTTGAGTGAAGCCTATCGTTTCAAGCGTGATTTGGCGATGGCCGTCATCGACCTGGATCATTTCCGGGCGATAAACGAGCAATATGGTTTTGTGCGCGGGGATAATTTGCTGGCGGAGTTAGGTAACTGGCTAAAGCGGCATGTGCGTGATGTCGATATGATTGCCAGATGGTCAGGAGAAGAGTTTGTATTATTACTACCCGGATGTGATGAACAGGCCGCCACAGCTTTGATGACGAGAATGCAGAAGCGTTTGGCAAGATTCAAGCCGGCCAGCATCGGAATCACTATAAGTGTGGGGATCGCCACTTTGCGTCATGATAAGCAAGATACATTAAATAGCTTGTTTGAAATGGCCGATCGTGCGATGTATCAGGCGAAAATGGCAGGTCGAAATTGTGTGCGGGTCTATCGTGCAACCTCTGATCAAGCTGTTAGTGAAACTCAGGAATAAGTGGCTGCAAACTCAATACATTGTTGTTGAGTTAACATAAAGATTCCATGGCCGCCGAGTTCAAGTTCCAACCATAAAAAATGAGTTTCCGGCCATCTCTCATCAACAGCCAGATCGCTATTACCCACTTCCACAAACAATAACCCTTGTGGTGTTAGAAATTGTGCGGCTCCGATAATAATCTGTTCAACCAGCGCCAGTCCGTTATCATTCGCTCGCAATGCATGGTCAGGCTCATGGTGGTATTCGGCAGGCAACATAGCCATTTCACTATCACCCACATAAGGTGGATTGCTGATAATCAAATCATATTGACGTGAGGCGTTTAATTCAGCCCATAAATCTGATTGAATCAGTGTGAGTTCATCACCAAGCAAATGTTTATTTTTATTGATTTGAGCAACGCTCAGAGCATCCTCGCTGATATCGACTGCATCCACTTCAGCCCCTTCAAATGCCATGGCGAGGGCTATAGCAATACACGCGCTTCCGGTGCACATATCGAGAATTCGACCCACCGAACTTGCATTCTGCAACCACGGGCTAAATTGACTATCAATCAGTTCGGCAAATGGAGAGCGGGGGATAAGGACACGTTCATCCACATAGAAGGGAAGACCGGCAAACCAGGCTTCGTGTGTCAGATAGGGAACGGGTACACGCTCCTCAATCCTGCGTTTCACTAAACTGAGCAAATAGTGTTTTTCACCATGACAAAGCCGGGCATCCAGAAATATTTCCGGCAATTCAGTGACGGGAAGCTTCAGACTATGCAGAATCAGCTGCGTCGCCTCGTTAAACGCATCATTATTACCGTGACCAAAGAACAGCCTCGCCTCCTCAAAGCGCGAGGTTGTCCAGCGGAGAAAGTCGCGGAGCGTACTGAGTTCAGCCTCAGCGGCTTGATAATCAGTCGCCATTAATGAGTGGTGATATCAACGAAATGTCCGGCTATTGCTGCGGCTGCAGCCATTGCTGGGCTCACCAGATGGGTACGTCCCCCCTGACCTTGTCGACCTTCAAAATTACGGTTAGAGGTTGATGCACAATGTTCACCTGCTTCAAGACGATCAGCGTTCATTGCCAAACACATTGAACAACCTGGATCGCGCCACTCAAACCCGGCTTCGACAAAAATTTTGTCCAAACCTTCCTGTTCAGCTTGTTGCTTTACCAAACCAGATCCTGGAACAACCATAGCTTGTTTCACTGTCGCAGCAACTTTGCCTCCTTTAATCGCTGCCGCAGCTTCTCGCAGATCTTCAATTCTCGAATTGGTACAAGAACCGATAAATATTCTATCCAAGCGAATATCCTGAACTGGCTGATTGGCATTCAAGCCCATATATTTCAGAGCTTTCAGCATACCATTACGTTTAACGGTATCATTTTCCGCCGCCGGATCTGGAATATTGGCATCAACCGGCACAACCATTTCGGGTGAGGTACCCCAAGTGACTTGCGGTTTGATTTTACTTGCATCCAAAGTCACTACATTATCAAATTGCGCATCGTCATCGCTATGCAACTCGCGCCAGGATTTGACCGCCTTTTCCCAATTTTCACCTTTGGGTGCAAATGGACGATCTTTTAAGTAATTAATAGTGGTGTCATCTACAGCGATCATTCCAGCTCGGGCACCCGCTTCAATCGTCATATTACAAACGGTCATTCGGCCTTCCATGGAGAGAGCCTGAATGGCTTCGCCGGCAAATTCTATTGCATAGCCTGTACCGCCGGCCGTCCCGATTTCACCAATAATGGCTAAAACAATATCTTTTGCAGTAATGCCTGGATTGACATGGCCTTCTACTTTTACCAACATATTTTTGGATTTACGTTGGATAAGGCATTGTGTCGCCATTACATGCTCGACTTCGGATGTGCCAATGCCAAATGCCAAGGCGCCAAAAGCACCATGAGTAGAGGTATGAGAATCACCACACACCACAGTCATTCCAGGTAATGTCGCACCTTGTTCCGGACCGACAACATGCACTATACCTTGTCGTAAATCATTCAAACCAAATTCTGTAATGCCATATTGCGCGCAATTTTGATCAAGAGTTTCTACTTGCAGTCTTGAAATTGGGTCTGCAATACCAAGTTCACGATGATTGGTGGGCACATTATGATCTGGTGTCGCTAGAATGGAGTTTAATCGATAGGGGATTCTGCCCGCCAGACGCAAGCCTTCAAAGGCCTGTGGTGAGGTGACTTCGTGAACCAGATGGCGATCAATATAAATTAAGGCAGTACCATCTTGTTCACTACGAACAACATGTTGATCCCATAATTTGTCATAAAGTGTTTTAGCTGACATACATCTCAAACCAGAGTGATTTAAATAGTCAATCATTATACCGTGTTGAGATGCGATGCCCTAGGGGCAGTTAATTTTTAAGAGGTGTTACATTAGAGCCTGATTGTCGATCTGATAGATAGGTGAATGGCAGATAAAAAAAACGGGCAATCCGTAGATTACCCGTTTTGTTTTATTGCTAAGGAAAGTGGTTATTCCATATTAGCGTGTCTATATCTCATTTCTTCTTCTGGAATACCTTTCTCATGAATTAAATGAGAAACAATGGCTTCCAGGAAAATCAATGTGGACAATTCAAACATGGTACCCATCGGCATGCCCTTGGTAGGTGCAAAGCTGTCATCAGTACCGATTTGAATTGTTTTATCTGCGAGATCACCAATCGTTGAACTGGATTTTGAACAAATCAAAACCACTTTTGCATTCTCAGATTTAGCCTTATTCGCAAATGAAACCAGCTGTGTTGTTTCCCCAGAACCCGAGATAACGATTAATAAATCGCCTTCACGGATGCTAGGGGTGCTGATTTCACCTTGAACATAGACAGTATAACCACTATGCATCAGCCTCATACCCAAGAAGTTTCCGACCAGTCTTGAACGGCCTGCGCCAGTGATGAAGATGCGTTTGGCATCATCACACATAGCAACAAACTCAGCTTCAAGTGAACTGTCAGTAGATTTCAGGATATCAGTGATTTTGTTTATAACTAGATCACGATGCATTGTCATTTTACTAATCCTTATGCTGCGTCAACCAATGCACGCAGTTCTTTAGCAGATTCAGCTGGAGAAGGAGCGCCATAGATAGCTGCACCAACAACAACGATATCAGCACCAGCACGAACAGTGCTTTGGATGGTGTCTTTGTTGATACCACCAGCTACAGAAACTTTAACATTCAGACCCAGACCAGCGATGGTTTTCAGATCTTCGAATGGAGTTTGACCTGCAGCTTGTGCGTCCAGACCAGTGTGAACACCGATGATGTGCGCGCCGTTAGCAGCCGCTTCTTTAGCAACAGCTGCTTTATCTTCAACACCGATCAAATCGATTTGAGCTTCAGCATTGTTTGCGTTTGCAGCTTTGATAACACCTTTCATGGTAGCCATATCAGAAGCACCCAGAACAGTAGTGATATCACCACCAGCTTCAAAGAAAGGAGTTGCTTCGTATTCACCAGCATCCATAGTTTTCAGGTCAACCAGAATTTTTTTGTCTGGGTGTGCAGCTTTCAGAGCTTTAACTAATTTCAGACCGTTGTATTTGATGCAAGGTGTACCGATTTCCAGAATATCGACGTAAGGAGCGACTTGTTCAGCCAGCGCCATAGTTGCGTCAAAATCCAATGAATCCAGAGCCATTTGAATTTCAGCCATGTTATTTTACTCCTAAGATTTTAAAAAAATTATTGTCACGCTTTGATAATGCGAGCGGGACTATAGTTCAGAATTTGGCGGCAAGTCAATTGAGCCAAAATCTGTTGAATCAGGTTGCGGAGATAAATCCACAACCTGACAGCAGATTGCTAATCAAGAATTAGCTTTCCAGATTTGCCAGACGTGAAGCCAGCAGTTCTTCCAATGTTTCCAATGCTTTTGCAAAACCATCAATACCTTCAGACAGTTTTTCTGCGGCCATGCGGTTTTCTGCATGCATGGCATCGAAAGTGGCTTTGTCTAAATTCAGTTTAGCAACATCAGATTTAGCTGCGACTTCTGGAGACAGTTTACGCTCCAGAGTGCCTTCTGTGTTTTGTAATTCATCCAGCAGAGCTGGTGAAATGGTCAGCAGGTCAACACCTGCCAATTCAGTGATTTCACCAACGTTACGGAAGCTTGCGCCCATAACTTCAGTGTTGTAACCAAATTTTTTGTAGTAGCTGTAGATTTCAGTAACAGACAATACACCTGGATCTTCATGAGCTTCATATGAATCACGGCCAGTATCTTTTTTGTACCAATCAAGGATACGACCTACAAATGGAGAAATCAGCGTAATGCCATTTTCTGCACAAGCTACGGCTTGATGCAGACCGAACAATAATGTCAGGTTTGTGTGAATACCTTCTTTTTCAAGAACTGCAGCTGCTTGAATACCTTCCCAAGTTGCGGCAATTTTGATCAAGATGCGATCACGAGAAACACCTGCTGCTTCGTACTGAGCTATCAGGTCACGGCCTTTGGCGATGGTTGCTTCTGTGTCATAAGAAAGACGCGCATCAACTTCTGTAGAAACGCGACCTGGAATAATTTCCAGAATTTTCAGACCAAAAGAAACGGCCAAACGGTCAAACGCTAAAGAGACAACTTCGGATGCAGGTGCATCGGCACCCAGTGATTGACGGGCTGCTTTCAAAGTATCATCAACGATACCTTGATATTGCGGCATCTGCGCCGCAGCAGTAATCAATGATGGGTTAGTCGTTGCGTCGCGAGGAGTGTACTTTTCAATTGCTTGAATATCACCGGTATCAGCAACAACGACGGTCATTTGCTTTAATTGATCAAGTAAATTCGCCATTTTCTTACCTTTATGAGTTAGTTTGTAGAGCTATTGAGCTTAAGTAAAATTTGTCTGCGATATGCACGACTACTTTAAGTAGTTGCAATCATCCCTGATAGATAAAACAGGGGCTCGCTAGTTAGGTTGTATTAAGCTTTACTGCGAATATAACGTTCAACACCAGTTAATGGTGCTGCATTAGCCTTGCTACGAATATATTTTTCAACACCTGTCATCGGTTTATTTGAAGACAGTTGGTTGCGAATATATTTTTCAACGCCAGTTAATTTCGAACCACCGTTTGATTGGGCACGGATATAACGCTCTACACCCGTTAGTCCATCATTCGCTTTTTTCGATGCTGGAGCTGCCGCTTTCGTTTCTGGTTTGCAGCAACTATCGCTGTCTGATGAGAACAAGCCTTTGAAAAAGCTGCAGATTGAAGCAAAAAAACCTTTATCACTCATGAGTATACCCCTGTTACATTCTTAACCCCATCTGCCCAACATGATGAGGTTGGTGCAACGGGTAAATTACTATTTTAGATTCTTTGTGGCAAGCCAGTAGGCTCAGACGTAGGATTATAATCACGCTCTGATGTTTTTGACCAATTTATCTTCATGGTCAACAACTTACTATTTGCTTAATAAGCACACTAAAATCGGATGAGTCAGTAAAGCTTAAAAAAAACGAGTGGCACTGGGCCACTCGTTTTGATTTGCGCTACTGTTTATTCTGCTTACGCAGCATCAACCAATGCGCGCAGTTCTTTAGCAGATTCTGCTGGTGACGGTGCGCCATAGATAGCGGCACCAACAACAACGATAGTTGCGCCAGCTTGAATTGTTTTTTGGATGGTATCTTTGTTCAGACCACCAGCAACAGAAATACGAACACCCAGGTTCAGAGATGCGATTGCTTGTAAATCAGCAAATGGTGTTTGACCTGCAGCTTGTGCGTCCAGACCAGTGTGAACACCGATGATTTGCGCACCATTTTTGGCCGCTTCAGTCGCAACAGCTTTTTTGTCTTTAACGCTGATTAAGTCAATTTGAGCTTCTGCATTATTTGCGTTGGCTGCTTTGATAACGCCGCCCATTGTGGCTTTGTCAGAAACACCCAGAACGGTACAAATATCAGCACCCGCTTCGTAGAAAGGAGTTGCTTCGTATTCACCAGCATCCATTGTTTTCAGGTCAACCAGAATCAGGTTGTTAGGGAATTTGGTTTTCAGGGCAGTAACGATTTCCAAGCCATTGTATTTGATGCAAGGAGTACCGACTTCCAGAATATCGACATATGGGGCAACCTGTTCTGCCAATGCCAAAGTTTGATCGAAGTCCAGAGAATCCAGAGCCATTTGGATAAGTGCTTTTGCCATGCTGACATGCTCCTAATAATTGATTTAATTTGTAGTTTTACGTTGAAAATACGCTCGCAGACTATAAAGCACTATGTTCATTTCTGTCAATTTTTCCGGTTTTTTAACGATTTTCGCGTTCAATCATAACTGGACAGTCTATTTTGTTCTGTGCGAGGCTTTTCGCAGTTTCACTTAATGTAAATTATTTGATAAGCGGGTAATCATGCAAACAATCAATAACCTGGGCGGTTTTATCATCGATATGGATGGTGTGTTGTGGCACGGCAATAAGCCGCTGCCGGGATTAATAGAATTTTTTTCTACTTTGCGTGAGCTCAAGATACCTTTTGTGCTCGCGACAAATAATGCGAGTCTGACACAGCAGCAATATCTCACAAAACTGGCCAATATGGGCGTAGAGGTTTGTGCGGAGGAGATCTTAACTTCGAGCATGGCTACTGCGTGCTACCTTAAAGAAAACCTGCCTACGTCCAAACGGCGAGTATTTGTGATTGGAGAATCTGGTCTTACGGAACCATTACAGCAACAAGGTTTTGAAATAACGTCGACCTACTATCCGGCTGATCCTCAGGCAACTACAGAGAATATCTGGGCCGATATTGTGGTTTCCGGACTGGATAGAAAATTAGACTGGAATAAATTAGCCACGGCAACATTGAACCTTCGAGCTGGGGCAGAATTTTATGCCACGAATGCGGATACGACTTTACCCACAGAGCTTGGCGAAGTCATGGGAAATGGTGGTGTTTTAGCGGCATTAACGGCGGTAACCGGAGTGAAGCCGATTGTTATCGGCAAGCCAGAACCTATTCTATATCAGCAGGCTTTTGAAATTCTGGGAACAGATAAACACAATACTATCGCAATTGGTGATCGACTCAACACCGATATATTAGGTGCCGTTAATGCCGGTATGCGCAGTATTATGGTGTTAACCGGAGTGTCATCCGAAGCGGATTTGGCAGATATCGATTATCGTCCAGACTGGATTTTTCAGGATATTCAGGAAATCACCCGTTTATTAAAGCAATAGTTCATTTGAAGGGATCGATAAAATGAAAAAAATAATTAACGACGTAGATAACTTACTTGATGAAAGCCTTAACGGCTTTGCCAAAGCACATCAGGATATTGTGTCACTGCAACACCAGCCTACATTTGTGCATCGCTCCGCATTTTCTGCAAAGCCAAAAGTGGCGCTGATTTCTGGCGGGGGCTCCGGACACGAACCCTTGCACACAGGTTTAGTTGGTAAAGGCATGTTGGATGCCGCTTGCCCGGGACAAATCTTTACCTCACCGACGCCGGATCAAATGCTGGCCGCTGCGCAATCAGTGGAAAATGGTGCTGGCGTGTTATTTATTGTTAAAAATTATGCGGGCGATGTGATGAACTTTGAAATCGCCGCAGAAATGCTGGAGTGTCAGCATGAAACAGTATTGGTAAAAGATGATGTGTCCTTGCCCGAAACACATAGTACAGGACGCCGCGGTGTTGCCGGTACCTTGATTGTTGAAAAGATCGTAGGAGCCGCAGCAGAACAGGGTAAAGAGCTGAGTCAATGTAAAAGTCTGGGCGATCGTGTTGCCAAAAATACAGCCTCCATGGGGTTTGCGTTAACCAGCTGTACCGTTCCAGCAGCTGGTCGTCCCACTTTTGAGCTCAACGACAATGAAATTGAAATGGGGGTGGGTATACACGGTGAACGCGGGCGCGAACCGATGACAATGAACTCTGCTGAAGAGCTGGTTCAACATATTACGACTGCAATTGATAAAGAATTAAATCCTCAACCGGGTCAACAGGTGCTATTGCATGTGAATGGGTTTGGTGCGACGCCGTTGATGGAGCTTTATCTGGTGTTCGATCTGGCCGCTAAATTCTGGGAAGCAAAGGGTGTTGAAATCAAACGCTCGTTGGTGGGTAACTACACAACATCTCTTGATATGGCTGGTTGCTCAGTGACATTGACCTTGCTGGATGAAGAAATGCTCATGCTGTGGGATGCTCCCGTACATACCGCAGCACTTCGCTGGGGCTGTTAGTTTTTAATTAATCGACATGGATGTCGCTGTGGTTTGAGCTTTTATTAGTGATCCGCAGATTACGCAGATGGACGCAGATTATGCAAAAGGATATGCAAACATACGAAATTATCGGTGCGGCAATGAGAGTACATAAGTCACTCGGCCCAGGTTTTCTCGAACCTGTATATCAAGAAGCATTGGAGATTGAGTTTCAGGAGAAGCATTCCCTATGAACGAGAAAAATGTCTACCAATAATCTATAACGAGAGACCACTTAAAACGACTTATAAAGCAGATTTTGTATGTTTTGGGTCAATCATCGTTGAATTGAAAGCATTGCAAAAATTATCAGGGAATGAAGAAGCTCAAGTCATCAACTATCTTAAAGCCTCGCAATTAAACAAGGCATTACTATTAAATTTTGGTGCAAGGAGTTTGCAGTACCAAAGGTTGGTTTTAAATCTGCGCTAATCTGCGTAATCTGCGGATAAACCTCTACTAAAACTTTGTGTCTTTGTGGTTAATGATTTTTAATAATCACATCGGCAATAGCACACAACATCAGCTGGCTGGTGCGAGCACCGGCATCAATATGTCCCCGGGCGCGTTCACCCAAAAATGACGCACGGCCTTTGGTGGCGAGCATATCTTTAGTTGATTCCATTCCGTCAACCGCGGCTTTTTTCATATTTTCCAACGCAACCGATAATTCTGCATCATTGCTAACACTTTGTTGCAAACTGATCGCAGCCGGAATTAATGCATCCAGCATGGTTTTTTCACCAATATCGGCTTTCCCTCTGGCTTTAATGGACTCAACTCCAGCTGTAAATATCTCAGTCAGGTTCATTAAATTTACCGGTTTATCTTTTGCTGCTTTGCCCATTGTCACAAACATGGAGCCAAATAAAGATCCTGATGCGCCGCCCATGGTAGACATCAAGGTCATACCAATCTTGCTCAACGCGGCCGAAAACTCGAGTTGCTCCAACTCTTCACTGTTTTTCAGCAAAGCTTCAATGCCACGTTGCAAGTTAATTAGATGGTCCCCATCGCCAATCGCCTGATCCAATTGAGCAATTTCATCAGCATGATTATCTATTTTGTTTTTGATTGCTTGGATGAAAGGTAAAAGAGAAAGATTGCCGTGGGACATAAATACCTCAAAAAATCATTAAACCTGCACTCTACATTAGCGTAAATAATCTGCATTTTTTCAGGACGGGTCAACTGCAAAAAAAAAA
>NZ_JAJAEO010000015.1 GCF_020447225.1 Methylophaga pinxianii
AGGCAGCTTCACCGGCAAAATCAACCAAACTGCGAAAAAGCCCTTTATGGGGTGAAAGTGGAACCGAGTATGCCGAAAGGGGCTATAGCTCAGCTGGGAGAGCGCCTGCCTTGCACGCAGGAGGTCCGCGGTTCGATCCCGCGTAGCTCCACCAACCTTTTGATACGAACAACCAATCTCTGTCTTGTGTAAAAATACTTCAAAGTAAGCTTGTTGAGTTTATTTTAAAGTGTTTCATACACTGCTCTTT
>NZ_JAJAEO010000069.1 GCF_020447225.1 Methylophaga pinxianii
TGCGCGCACGGAGTACGGGCCGTCCACCGACATGAGAGTGGATATGCCACGCACCAACCTGGACGATCCCGGTATAGGCTTAAGAGATAATGGACGAAAGGTGCTGACCTTGTCAGATCTCCACTCTTTAGAAGGGGTATTTAGCGATAAACGGCCACCATCTCGGGAAATCGAACTACATCTTACCGGTAATATGGAACGATACAGTTGGTCTTTCGATGGACTTGAATTTGGTAAAAGCACACCGGTGCATTTGCCACACAATGAACGTATACGTGTCATTTTGCAAAACGACACCATGATGACACATCCCATGCATTTACACGGAATGTGGAGTGATTTAGAAGATGACCAAGGCAATATGCTTGTTCGCCGCCATACGATACCCGTGCAACCTGCCCAGCGAATCAGTTTTTTGACAACACCTCAAGACCTGGGTCGATGGGCATGGCATTGTCACTTACTTTTTCATATGGATGCGGGCATGTTCCGTGAAGTGGTGGTGTCATGAAAAACTATTCTCTGACTCCTGCAATCAGACAGATCATCATTGCTTGTTCGATGTCTTTAATCATTTCCCCACTGTGGGCACAGTCTGATGATGTCAACAAAAACCTAGACGCTATGACAGAACAGACAACGACAATGCAAAAAGATGACATGGAAGGCATGGCTCATTCTGAGATGCAAAAAGATGACATGGAAGGCATGGATCATTCTGAGATGCAAAAAGATGACATGGAAGGCATGGATCATTCTGAGATGCAAAAAGATGACATGGAAGGTATGGATCATTCTGAGATGCAAAAAGATGA
>NZ_JAJAEO010000057.1 GCF_020447225.1 Methylophaga pinxianii
GGGTTCTACCCCGTTTCTACGGACGGTTTAAAAACGGTTGAAAACGTCATATCGCTTCTTGCGACTCGTCTTCTCATGCGAGGATTATGGAATCGTTCAATATAGTCAAATAAATCCGCTTTGGCTGAATCCAATGTCGGGTAACGCATCCGGTTTGTACGTTCCCGTTTGAGCACCCCGAAAAATCCCTCACACGCGGCATTATCGCCACAATGACCAACTGCACTCATGGAGCATTCCAATCCATGTTGGCTTAATAGTCGCTGGTAATCGCCGCTTCGAAACTGACTGCCACGATCGGAGTGCAAAACAACAGGCCCATCGCCCTGGCGTTGCCAAACAGCCATCTCCACCGCACGAAGCACCATCTGACGGTCCTGGCGGTGATGCATTGACCAGCCAATGACGAGCTTGCTGAACAGGTCAATGACAACACACAAATACAGCTTACCTTCGCCGGTTTTGACCTCAGTAATATCCGTGAC
>NZ_JAJAEO010000067.1 GCF_020447225.1 Methylophaga pinxianii
AGGTCATGGTCTCTTCGCGCCAGTTTCCCACTGCCCTGACCAGATCGCTCCAGACTTCCTTTTGGCCCTTCGGGATGGTGGCTATCCACTCGTCCAGGGCGGCTTCTGCCTGGAGCCGTGTGGTGGCGTCCCAGATGCCGTAGAAGCGCTCCTTGTGCTCGTAGGCGGCCAGCAGTTGCGGGAACGCGCCTGTCCAGGTCTCCATGATGAGGCGCTCCCGGTCTGAGACTTCGTGAGCGCGTTTCAGCAGGATTTTCCGGTCTCCCTTGAGAGTCCGGCTCTGGGACGGTTTCAGCTCCTTTCTGAGGCCCTTGCGCACTCTCTCTAGGGCATCGTTGGCCATGCGCACCACATGGAACTTATCGACCACGATACGGGCCTGGGGCAGCACAGCCTTGACCGCTGCCCGGTAGGGGTTCCACATGTCCATGCTGACGATCTCGACCTTCTGCCGGTCTTTCAGCTTCATCAGGTAGTTGGTCACCACGTCCTGGCGGCGGGTGGCCAGCAGGTCGAGCAGGGTTCGCTCCTCAATGTTGGTCAGAATGCAGCGGTAGCGCTTGTTCAGGTATAGCTCGTCAATGCCCAGGATGCGGGGCGTCTCGAAGCGGTGCCAGCGCCCCAGGAACTCGGCGCGGGCGTTGAAGATGTCGCGCACCGTCTTCTCGTCCAGGCCGGTCTGTGCCGCCACAAAGGTGTAGGGGTGGTTGAAGGATTCCTTCTCCACGTACTCATGCAGCCGCAGTGTCATACGGAATCCGT
>NZ_JAJAEO010000011.1 GCF_020447225.1 Methylophaga pinxianii
TGTATTTGGCGATAAAGGCATACTTCACTGCGGGTCTTTTGCGAAGTAGCCCAGCGCTTTTTTTATAATGTCACGCTCTGTTTTTAATTTGGCATTTTCCCGACGAAGCCTGACAAGCTCTTTATTCAGCTCAGCGTCAGCCATATTTTTTTGAGTGCTTGGCACGCCATTGGCCGTCTTTATCCAGCGTCGCAGCATGCCAGAGTTGATTCCCAGATCGTCCGCTATTCCCT
>NZ_JAJAEO010000019.1 GCF_020447225.1 Methylophaga pinxianii
GTTCGCGAAATCACTGGGCTTTAAGGTATGCACAACCCCCGTGAGAAGCCCTGAGAGCAACGGCATGGCTGAGGCGTTTGTGAAGACGTTTAAACGGGATTATGTTTACTTGAGCGAGCGTCCTGATGCAGCAACAGTGATGGCTCAGCTTGCACAATGGTTTGAGGATTACAACAATTATCATCCGCATAGCGGATTGAAAATGATGTCACCGAGGGAGTATCGCGCTCTCAAAGTGGCAAGTTAGGACTGTCCGTTTTAGCGGGGGCAACTACA
>NZ_JAJAEO010000162.1 GCF_020447225.1 Methylophaga pinxianii
AAAAAAAATGGAACTAGAACAACAAAAACAGGCGGAAGAAGCCGCCAGAATAGCAGCCGAAAAACGTCGTAAACAGGCTATTTATGATCATAATCTGCTCTCCGCGTATCAATCTGAACAGGACTTGCTCAATGAACGGGATGAAGATCTGCAATATCGTGAAAATCGCATTGAAATATTAAAAGCCAAACGCAAAGGCTTGCAGCAACGTCTGCAACAAGTGCAACAGCAAGCAGCAGATAATGAGTTAAGTGGATTAGGTCTTAGTCCCAATCTGCAAAGCAGATTAAAAGCCGCGCAGCAGGAGCTGGACAATAATCAGTCCAGCCTTCAACAGTTACAAACGGAAATTGATGCGCTCAATATGCAGTATGAACTGGATCAACAGCGCTTACGTGAACTGCTGGGTAAAGCGACTGCTGATTAAACCAACAAGTCCAGCTGGCTCATCAATAATTGATTTTCTGTATGGTTACCAATACTGATACGTAAAAACTGATCAATCCTCGGCTTTTTAAAGTGGCGAACAATCACGCCTTTTTCCCGCAATCCTGCTGCTAATGTCGCAGCATCCTGTTGAGGATGACGGGCAAACACAAAATTTGCTGCCGAAGGTAAAACATCAAACCCCAACTCAGTTAAAGACTGGGTTAACCATTCACGCTCAGTAATAACTTGTTGCTGACACTGCTTGAAGTAGGCTTCGTCCTGATAGGCTGCGACGCCTGCGGCAATTGCCAAACTATCAAGCGGATAAGAGTTAAAACTATCTTTTACCCTGACTAAAGCTTCAATCAATTCTGGATGGCCCACTGCAAACCCGATACGCATACCTGCCAGCGAACGTGATTTCGATAGCGTCTGGGTAACCAGCAGATTGGGGAATCGTTGAGTTAACGGGATGGCCGTTTCTCCGCCAAAATCGATATAAGCTTCATCAATGACCACCACACTGTCACGATTCATTTCTACCAGACGCCGAATATCATCCAGCGATAACAAACACCCGGTCGGTGCGTTGGGGTTTGGCAGAATAATGCCGCCATTATCACGCTCGTAATCGGTTATTTCGATTTCAAACTCGGCATTTAATGGCACTAAAACCGATTCAATTTCATATAACTGACAATAAACAGGATAAAAACTATAAGTGACATCGGGGAATAACACCGGTTTTCCATGCTTGAAAAAAGCATTGAAAGCATGGGCTAACACTTCATCCGAACCATTTCCCACAAACACACACTCGGCTGGTACCTTATGGTAATCCGCAATTGCCTGTTTTAATGGGCCACCGTCTGGAACAGGATACAGTCGTAACCGCTCTGTTGTGGCCATACGGATCGCTTCCAGTACCTTGGGTGAAGGACCGAATGGGTTTTCATTGGTATTGAGCTTGACCAGATTATGGCCGCGCGGCTGTTCACCCGGCACATAGGGTTCTAGTGAATGAACGAAATCACTCCAGAAACGGCTCATTATTTTTCCTGTAAACGATACTCAGCACTGCGAGCATGCGCTGTCAGACTCTCACCACGCGCCAGTACTGATGCAATTTGTCCCAGGCTTTGTGCTCCTTGCGATGAAACCTGAATCAGGCTCGAACGCTTTTGAAAATCATAGACACCCAGGGGTGAACTGAAACGTGCAGTGCGTGAGGTTGGCAAGACATGATTAGGCCCGGCACAATAATCACCTAATGCTTCAGGAGTATAACGTCCCATAAAAATTGCACCTGCATGACGGATTTGTCTGGCCATTTCCATTGGCTCATCCACTGACAGCTCCAAATGTTCAGGCGCAATATAATTACAGACCTCTACCGCTTGTTGCATATCCTCAACCAGAATCATGGCGCCTCGATTTTTCAGCGATGTTTCAATAATCGCCTGGCGTTCCATTGTCGGTAATAATCGGGTAATTGAATCTTTTACTTTCTGCAGAAACTCAGCATCAGGAGAAATCAGAATTGATTGAGCATCTTCATCGTGTTCAGCTTGTGAGAACAGATCCATGGCGATCCAATCCGGATCCGTCTTGCCATCACAAATCACCAGAATCTCTGATGGACCGGCAATCATATCAATACCAACGGTACCGAAAACCATGCCTTTGGCCGTGGCCACAAAGATATTGCCCGGACCGACAATTTTATCGACCTGCGGAATGGTTTCAGTCCCATAGGCCAATGCCGCAACGGCTTGTGCACCGCCTATAGCAAAAATACGATCAACACCGGCAATCGCTGCTGCCGCTAATACCAGATCATTTACTTCATCATCGGGAGTAGGTACCACCATGATTAACTCTTGCACACCTGCCACTTTGGCAGGGATAGCATTCATCAACACCGATGAAGGATAAGCCGCTTTACCACCAGGTACATATAATCCAGCACGGTCTAACGGAGTAACTTGCTGGCCCAATAAAGTGCCATCGGCCTCAATGTAGTGCCACGATTCCTGTTTCTGATGTTCATGGTACTGTCGTACACGATCCGCTGCCTGCTCCAGCGCCTGACGCTGCGCAGCCGGGATAGATTCCAGAGCAGCGGCCGCCCGAGTCAGAGGAATCTCCAAATCCGTCATCGCAGTGGCTTTAACACGATCAAACCGCTGGCTATACTCAATAACCGCTTGATCTCCGCGCTGTTTTACGTCCACTAAAATAGCTCGAACAGTATCTGTAACTGCTGTATCCGACACATCTTCCCAAGCCAATAGCTCAGAAAGCTTTGACCAGAAATCAGCTTGTTTGAAGTTTAATTCACTTATTTGCTTCATTTGCCTGCTCTTTTACTGCTTTGCGGATCTGCTCAATAAATTGTTGAATCCGCGCATGCTTGGTTTTCATGGATGCCTTATTGACCACTAATCGCGAACTTATATCCGCGATATGCTCCATTGGTATCAAACCATTAGCTCGTAAAGTATTGCCAGTATCCACCACGTCGACAATCCGGTCAGCCATACCCACCAATGGGGCCAGTTCCATTGAGCCATATAATTTGATGATCTCGACTTGTTGTCCCTGCTCGGCATAAAACCGCTTGGTGCTCTCAACAAACTTGGTTGCCACTTTCAATCGGCCCTGCGGCTGATCTGCATCTTTTTTACCCGCCGTCATCAGTTTGCAGCAGGCAATATTCAGGTCAACCGGTTCGTAAAGCTCTGCTTCCGGGTGCTCCATTAGGACATCCTTACCCGCGACGCCCATGTCTGCACCACCATACTCAACATAAGTCGGCACATCTGAGGCTCGCACGATAATCAATCTGACATCCGCTAGATTGGTTTCCAGAATCAATTTTCGGCTTTTTTCCGGATCATCCAGAGGTTCAATACCCGCCGCCTTTAAAAGGGGTAGCGTTTCCTGAAAGATTCGTCCTTTAGATAATGCCAGCGTTAACATTTCAGCCATTGGATGCCACCCTGGCCTGCGTCGGAATTCGGCGGATTCGCGCACCTAATTGCTGCAACTTCTCTTCAATACATTCATAACCACGGTCAATGTGATAGATACGTTCAACCTGGGTTTCCCCTTCTGCCACCAGCGCGGCCAACACCAGACAGGCGGAAGCACGTAAATCAGTGGCCATTACCGGAGCAGCAGTTAATTTTTCCTGTCCTTTACACACCACGGTATTACCTTCGATCTGTAAATTAGCACCCATACGCTGCATTTCCTGCACATGCATAAAGCGGTTCTCGAAAACCGTTTCAACGATGGTGGCCTGTCCTTCGGCAATGCTATTCAGGGCGGTAAACTGGGCCTGCATATCCGTTGGAAATGCCGGATAAGGCGCGGTGCGAATATTGACGGCCTTGGGACGTCGACCTTCCATATCTAAGGTGATCCAATCCTCACCCACTTCAATTTTTGCTCCTGCCTCTTCCAGCTTCAGCAACACCGCCTCTAATTGATTAGCATCGGTATCTTTAAGTTTAACGCGGCCACGGGTGATTGCCGCCGCAACCAGATAAGTACCCGTTTCGATACGATCAGGAAGAATCGCATAATGTGTACCATTGAGTTTCTCAACCCCTTCAATCTGAATGGTCGTTGAGCCAGCACCGGTGATTTTGGCGCCCATTTGATTAAGATACTTGGCTAAATCCACCACTTCAGGTTCACGCGCAGCATTTTCGATAATGGTGGTACCAGTAGCCAGGGTTGCCGCCATCATCAGGTTTTCAGTTCCGGTTACTGTCACTTGATCCATAAAGATGTGAGCCCCTTTCAGGCCTTTTCCGCTCGTGGCACGGATATAGCCGTTTTCCACTTTAATTTCGGCGCCCATCTGCTCCAGACCGCGTAAATGCAAATCCACAGGACGTGAACCAATCGCACAACCACCAGGTAATGAAACATCGGCTTTGCCGAATTTGGCTAATAATGGTCCCAGCACCAGAATCGACGCTCGCATGGTTTTGACCAAGTCATAGGCCGCTTCAGTAATGGTCAATGTCGAAGGATCAATTAGTACGCCGGAACGTTCATCCACGGTTAGTGTGACACCCATGCGGCCCAATAACTCCAGGGTAGTGGTAATGTCATGCAGATGCGGAACATTACCGATACGTACAGGCGAATCAGCTAACAATGCCCCCATCAATATTGGTAACGCAGCATTCTTGGCACCGGAAATACGGATCTCGCCATCGAGCGCGACACCACCTTTAATGATTAATTTGTCCATGAATTTGCTCTGGAAGAATAAGGGAATGGATTAGCGAGAGACACCCGTTTTGAGTGACAAGGCATGCACAGCACCACTGCTGAAACTGTCTCCCAAGGTCGCTTTGACCATACGGTGTTGCTCGATCAGGCTTTTTCCAGAGAATGACGGACTAAAAACCCGAGCATCAAAATGCTGGCCATCTTCACCAAACACCTCAACATCAGCATCAGGTAAGCCTGCTTCTATCATTGCTTTGATATCTGCTGCTTTCATGTTTCACCACTTAATTTATAAATTTATTGCAGAGGAAGAAGTTCTTCCAATCCGCTTGCTTCCGCCATCGCCAACATTTGAGTAGGCATATTAAAATAACGAATTGGTTTATTTAATTTCTCAGCTTGACGCATCCATTCAATCAATAGCGCCAAGCCCGCACTATCACTTCGTGTGACTTCACTAAGATCAACATCCAGAACGGCGATATCCGTAAATAACTCTTCGGTCATGTCGATCCCGTTTGCTGCCGTGTCAAACGTTAGTTCTCCCGAAACCAAAATACGTTTCGCGACTTCATCAAAAATCAGATTCATCATCTGGCTTTATCATTTCGTTTGGACAAGCTTTCAATTAACGCATCCATACCGTTGGTGCGAATATCACGATTGAAAGTAGAACGGTAGTTTGTGACCAAACTGATGCCTTCAATCTTGACGTCATACACTTTCCATTCATTATTTTTGTTTTTGTAGAGAGCCAACGCCATGGGAATAGATGGACCATTAGGCTGAACCACTTCCATCGACACGTTTACCCGACCTGTTTCAATATCGTCACGGAAAGGTAAAAAGCGAATCTCTTCGTTGGTGTATTCCAGCATTGCCGTTGAATACGTCCGGACTAGCAACAAACGAAACTCTTCCACGAACTTGGCTTGCTGATCAGCCGAAGCATCGCGCCAACTCCGACCCAATGCCAATCTCGCCATCCGCTCAAAATCAAAATGGGGGATGAGAATATCCTGAACCAGGGAGTAGATTTTTTGCGGATCACTTTGCAACTCTGCTTCATGCTCTTTAAGTGCTTTCAGCATATTGTCTGAGGCTTCTTTTACCAAAGCCTGAGGTTCCGGCATCGCCTGTGCGGAAGCACTAATCGTAATAAAGCCTAAAAACAGGGCCGTCAGGATCTGAGTGGAATATTGCTTGATTCTAATCATCTTATTCACCTTCTGCTGTGCTGTATAAGAACTGGCCAATTACCTGTTCTAAGACAACTGCCGGTTGAGTTAAATCAATAATGTCACCATCCTGCAGGAAGAAATCATCTGCCCCCGGTGACAAACTGATGTACTGCTCGCCTAATAAGCCTGCTGTAAAAATACTGGCAGACGTATCTATAGGAATGTTGTCATATTGTGGATAGATATTAATGGTGACTTTCGCATCATAGGAGTCTGGATCCAGTGAAATAGAGGTTACGCGTCCCACTCTCACTCCGGCCATTGTCACTGGAGAACGTGCTTTCAACCCGCCAATGTTCTGGAAGTGAGCGACCACCTCATAGCCTTTTTCATCGGTAAAGTCGCCTAGATTACTTACCTTCATTGCCAGAACGAATAATGCGGCAATGCCAGCAGCTACAAATAACCCGACAAGGATTTCGGTACTTCTTTTCGAATTCATTTAAATATCTCCAAACATCAACGCAGTCAGAACAAAGTCCAGGCCGAGAATAGCGAAAGCGGAATGGACAACTGTCCGCGTTGTGGCACGTCCCACACCTTCAGATGTTGGGGAGGCATCATATCCCTCAAACAAAGCAATCCAGGTGACAACAAAACCAAAGACAATACTTTTCACAACACCATTCAGAATATCTTCATACCAGTCGGTTTTGGCCTGCATTTGTGACCAGAAAGCGCCATCATCGACTCCGAGCAGGCCATGCCCAACCAAAAATCCACCCAAAATACCGACAGCACTAAATATAGCTGCCAATAATGGCATGGAGATCAAACCAGCTAAAAATCTTGGGGCAATGATGCGACGCATCGGGTCGACAGCCATCATTTCCATACCGGATAACTGCTCAGTACTTTTCATCAAACCAATTTCAGCCGTCAGCGCTGACCCGGCACGGCCGGCAAACAACAACGCGCTGACAACGGGTCCAAGCTCTCTGACCAAAGATAATGAAACCAGCACCCCGAGAGATTCTTCGGCGCCAAAATCGACTAGCGTATTATACCCTTGAAGACCGAGTACCATGCCGACAAATAAGCCTGATATCAAAATAATCAGAATCGACAACACACCGACATAGAATAATTGCTGAATAACCAGGGAAAAACGGAATACCGAACTTGGAACCCCTGCCAGCATCTGCATCAAGAAAATATGGCCTCGACCAAGTCGCTGAAAAGTATTAATACCCCAGCCACCGAGGCTGCGCAGCAGCTCAATCATCGTTTTTCCTCTGCATTCAACAGGTCTTTTTTAAACTCATTACCAGGATAATGAAATGGAACCGGCCCATCAGGTAAACCTTGTAAAAACTGTTTAACCCACTCAGAACCTGAATTCTTGAGCGTCTCCGGTGTGCCTTGTTCGATGACTTTGCCACCGGACAACAGATAAATCTCATCGGCTATCTGAGTGGTTTCAGCGACATCATGAGAAACAATGATACTGGTCAGCCCCATTGCATCATTGAGGCGACGGATAAGATTAACCAATGTGCCCATCGAAATCGGATCCTGTCCGGTAAAGGGTTCATCATACATAATCATCATTGGATCGAGAGTCACGGCACGTGCCAGGGCGACTCTTCTGGCCATACCACCAGACAGCTCTGCAGGCATCAGATCCCGGGCATTCCTCAAGCCGACAGCCTGCAGCTTCATCAGCACTAAGTCACGAATCATCGATTCGGGTAATTTGGTGTGTTCGCGTAGCGGAAAAGCTACGTTTTCAAAAACATTTATATCCGTCAGCAAAGCGCCACTTTGAAACAGCATCCCCATTCGCTTGCGCAATTCATAAAGCTTTGAATGAGACAGTTTGTGAACATTCTGACCATCGACTTCAATGCTGCCGCGATCGGGTTTGAGTTGGCCGCCGATGAGTTTCAGCAGAGTTGTTTTTCCGGTGCCGCTCGGCCCCATGATTGCGGTTACCTTGCCTTGGTAGATATCAATATCTACGCCGCTGAAGATAACTTTGTCTCCACGGTTAAAATGCAAATCCCTGATTTTGATCAGTGGTGCCATTATTTATTGCCGATATCAAATATAAAGACCGCTAATTTTCTTGAATCGCTGATACTAAGTCAAATCGCTGTGTGGAAAATCCAACCGGTATCGGCTAAAGTGTTGTCGCCATGTTCAGTTTCAGGAACTTGTACAGTCATCGTTGACTCGAACTTTCTGTAAACATTTTGGCAAATAACCGATCAAACGGAGACTTTTAAGAATGAAGAAATTTTTGCAAATCGTTGCAGCCACCGTTATTGCTTTACCTCTGGTAGCAACAGCTCACGGCCCAACTCGCCAGGAAGTTGATGAGAAAATTGTGATTAACGCAGCACCAGAAAAAGTCTGGGGCATGCTCAAAGACTTCAGCGCCATTGATAAATGGCATCCAGCAGTAGAAAAAGTTGAAATGAAGGATGATAAGGTTCGAGTTTTAACGCTGAAAAGTGAAGGCAACCCAACTATCACTGAAGAGTTGGAAAAAATTAATGACGAAAAAATGTCTCTGATATACAAAATCACGGATATGAGTGTTGTTAAGACGATTACTTTCAATAGTAAAGATACTCCTTATTACACACTGCCTGTTTCAACCTACAAATCATGGATGTTCGTAAAAGAAGTCGATGGTGGTACGGAAGTAAGATGGCGTGCTAAGTTTTATCGGTCTTTCATGGACAACCCGCCTGTACCAGAAGGTCAATCTGATGCTGAAGCGGTTGAAGCCGTTACAGCTGTTTACAAAAGTGGTTTGGAAAATCTGAAAAACATCATGGAGAAATAATGCGAATTTCTGCCAAGGAAAACGCATTTCTGAAAGCGACCCTTAATCGGGTCGCTTTTTTTGTGCTCACTGCTTTTAGTCTGACGACTTATGCCGAGCCCGCAAATTATGCGTTTATTACCAATCAACTAAGTAACGATATCAGTGTCATTGATATCGATAAACAAGTTGTTGTCAGTACGATCTCTGCGGGCAAAGCGCCTGCTGGAATTGCGCTGAGTCAGGATGGGCAAAGAGCCATTGTAACGAACCCTGACAGCCAGAATATATCAGTACTGGACGCGAAACAGTTTACTGAGATCAGCCAGATTCCGGTAGGCCAAGGCCCAGTAGGAATTGCCACCAATCATGATGGCAGCATTGCCTATGTTGCCGATTGGTATGAGCATAAAATCAGCGTGGTTGATGTCAATAAGCAACGAATTCGCCACCGCATTGATGTGGGTAAATCTCCCGCAGGCATCATTTATGATGAACCCAGAAATCGGCTTTACGTTGCTAATCGTGATGATAATACGGTGAGTATGATTGACGCGAAGAGTCAACAGGTTTTGGCTACAGTCGCCGTGGGTAAATCGCCGTTTGGTCTTGCATTAACAGCGGATGGTCAACGTCTTTTCAGTGTGAATGTTCAGGATAGCAGTGTCACGATGATTGATACGCAAAACTTAAGCGTCGCAGCGACTATCGCGGTTGGTGAATGGCCTTATTGTGCCGTCAGCAGTCCAGATGGCAAGTTTCTTTATGTGACCAATCAGGATGAAAACAGTGTCTCCGTTGTAGATATTGCTGCGGCTAAAAGCATCAACACTATTGATGTCGAAGACAGTCCGGAAGGTATTGATATCTCCGCCAATGGCAAGCATTTGTACGTATCAAACTGGGGTGATGACAGCGTTTCTGTCATAGATACCACTACCGGTGCTCGAGTTACTGATATCAAAACCGGAAAAGGCAGCCGCGCTTTTGGTGATTTTATTATCAGTCAATAAACTCTGTGACAATTCAGATAAATACGCTGGCGGTGACCGATCCGGCCTTAGATGATAAGGCGGCTTTTATCGCTGATCAGTATCAGCTTGAATTGACGCCTCTTGATGCAAATAGACCTCAACTGGTTTTAACCGATCTCAGATTGGAAATTCGAGCACCTCAGCTTGGTGGCCCGATCTTTATTGATTTTGCAGCCGGTAAAAATCAGCATCGGCGCCAATTTGGCGGCGGTCGTGGTCAACCCCTGGCGAAAGCCGTTGGACTCAAACAAGGTCTTAATCCCCATATTATCGATGCAACGGCTGGCTTTGGCAGAGATGCATTTGTCTTTGCCAGCCTCGGGTGCCGGGTGACGATGATTGAGCAGCACCCCTTGGTGGCCGCTTTATTAGAGGATGCACTAAAGCGCGGGCAGAGCGCTGCAGAAACCGCGCAGATTATTTCACGCATGCAGCTTCATCATGGCAATGCGATGAATTATCTGGCTACACTGAATGAAACCGACCGAGCAGATGTCGTTTATCTGGATCCGATGTACCCCGCCCGAGAAAAATCGGCGTTAGTTAAAAAGGAAATGCAGCTTTTACACCAACTGGTCGGGCCCGACAATAATAGCGAAGACTTGCTTAACCTTGCCCGTCGAGCAGCTTTGAAACGAGTCACGGTAAAAAGGCCCAAAGGCGCAGAATATTTTGCCGGGCAAAAACCGCATGTCAGCATTGAAAGCAAAAATACCCGCTATGACATTTATACGGGTTAATTTGCTTTAACGATGCTGTTTATCCAACGCCCTCAAATGGGCCAGCTTTTCAGCGATTTTAATTTCCAGGCCGCGATTCACCGGTTGATAATACTGCCGCTGTGGCATGGTTTCAGGAAAATAATTTTCCCCCGCCGCGTATGCATCGGGTTCATCATGGGCATAACGATATTCTTTGCCATAATCCAGCTCTTTCATTAACTTGGTTGGCGCGTTACGCAAATGTAACGGCACTTCAGCTGATCCAAAGTTCCTGGCGTCCTGCATGGCAGCTTTAAAGGCGGTGTATACGGCATTGCTTTTTGGCGCACTGGCCAAATAAACCACGGCCTGTGCAATCGCTAACTCACCTTCGGGGCGGCCCAATTTATCAAAACTTTCCCAGGCATCCAGTGCAATACGCAAGCCACGGGGATCAGCATTACCGATATCTTCAACAGCCATACGCACAATTCGCCGCATCAGATAAACCGGATCACATCCGCCATCAAGCATCCGACATAACCAATACAATGCCCCATCAGGTGAAGAACCACGCACCGATTTATGTAATGCCGAGATTTGGTCGTAAAAGGCTTCTCCACCCTTATCGAAACGCCGTAGCGTACCTGATAATACCTCAGCGAGATCAGTTTCTTCGACTTCAGTTTGCTGCTTGCTATCGGCAAGATCGATGGCAATTTCCAATAAATTAAGTACTCTTCTGCCATCCCCATCTGCGGCCTGTGCCAATTGCTCCCGCAACATCTCACTCATTTTAATTTCGCGGCCGGCAAGTCCACGAATACCATCTTGCATAGCCCGGTTAATAATCAGTATTAAATCCTGAATTTCCAGCGACTTTAGGACATAGACACGAGCGCGCGATAACAAAGCGTTATTTAATTCGAATGATGGGTTTTCGGTGGTAGCACCAATAAATGTAAAGGTGCCGTCTTCAACATAAGGCAGGAAAGCATCCTGTTGAGACTTATTGAAACGGTGCACTTCATCAACAAACAACATGGTTCGGCGGCCACGTTCCTGTTGCAATTGTTTAGCTCT
Source organism: Methylophaga pinxianii (assembly GCF_020447225.1). Lineage (GTDB taxonomy): Bacteria > Pseudomonadota > Gammaproteobacteria > Nitrosococcales > Methylophagaceae > Methylophaga > Methylophaga pinxianii. The sequence goes on from NZ_JAJAEO010000162.1 coordinate 11,513, forward strand.
GGTAACGGCTTCCCGGACTTCTTTCACACCCGCCAAGACGGCTGAGATACTGATAAACTCCGCATCGCAATAACCGGCAATTAATCTTGCCAGTGTCGTTTTACCGGTACCGGGCGGGCCCCAGAAGATCATGGAATGTGGATGCCCGGTCGCAATGGCTTGTCTTAAAGGTTTGCCCTCGGCCAGAAGATGTTGTTGACCGATATACTCATCAAGAGTTTGCGGCCGCATCCGATCAGCCAGTGGACGGCCGACCTGTGGATGCAGATTATCAAACAGACTCATTACGGAACGTCGCCCACCACATCAACACCTGGTGGCGCTTTAAATTCAAAACGCGAAGCTGGCAAGTCCGGATTAATTTGCAGATTTTTAAACACCAGACGAGTGCGTTGATCAAAACTATCGACCATCAGCATTTCACGAATACCATTTGCATCAAACGCCAGAGCGACGGTTTGATAATTGTTATCGGTTTCTTTGGGCACCAGTCGGACCCATTGCAGATCATCTTCTGATTCCAGCTCACGAATATGATATTCCGCTTCCGGCAGAGTATTGCCAGACAATAATCCAGCTGGTGTCTCAGCCAACGCTTCATCTTGCAATTTGACCGTGATTTGCTCTAAATCCACATCATAAAACCAGATCCGCTCTCCATCCGCGACGATTTGTTGTGGAAACGGTGTGTCGTAATCCCAACGAAACCTGCCTGGTCTGGATAACAAAAATTGTCCGGTGGCTTCTTCGACTACCTGACCATCGGTATCAATTACCGTTTGCTGGAAGTCTGCTTGTAACTCTGTCACTTCCTGAACAAAGTTGTTGAGTCTATCAACAGCTGACTCGGCCAATGCCAATGAGGGCAATATGAACCATCCAAGCATTAACAACTGTGATGCACAGCGTTTTATCATTTCTTTCTCCAAATAAATTCAGAATAGCTAAGACAGCAGATATGACCCACTAATTGCATTAGTTGCGTGGTGGTGGCGCCAGTACTTCCCTGCTGCCATTACTTTGCATGGCAGAAACCACACCAGCAGCTTCCATCGCTTCCACAATACGGGCGGCCCGGTTATAGCCAATTTTCAGTCGGCGCTGTACCCCGGAAACCGAAGCACGACGGCTCTCTGTCACAATCTGCACGGCCTGGTCATAAAGCGGATCTGTTTCCCCATCGCTGGCATCGCCAACGCCCCCACTTTCACCATCATCATCAGAATTATCCTGGGTAATTTCTTCCAGATAATTCGGCCCACCCTGTGTTTTCAGAAAATTGACCACCGCATGCACTTCGTGATCATCGACAAACGCGCCATGTACCCGTTCAGGTAAACCACTGCCAGGAGGCAGATATAACATATCGCCCTGTCCCAATAACTGCTCAGCACCCATCTGATCCAGGATAGTGCGTGAATCAATTCGCGACGATACCTGAAATGCCATTCGTGTCGGAATATTAGCTTTAATCAGACCGGTAATAACATCCACTGACGGTCTTTGGGTTGCCAGAATTAAATGAATACCGGCAGCCCGAGCTTTCTGTGCGAGTCGAGCAATTAATTCTTCCACCTGCTTACCCACCACCATCATCATATCGGCCAGTTCGTCGATGATGACGACAATAAATGGCAGAGTCTCCAATGTAGGAATCGGTTCTCCAGGTAACACTTCAGCCAATGGATCGGGGATCGGTTCACCACTATCGATGGCATCCTGCACTTTTTTGTTAAAGCCTGCGATATTACGCACGCCCAAGGCTGCCATCAGCGGATAGCGTCTTTCCATTTCAGCCACACACCAACGCAGCGCATTGGCGGCTTCTTTCATATCGGTAACCACCGGAGTCAACAAATGTGGAATATCTTCGTAAATTGATAATTCCAGCATTTTGGGATCTACCATGATCAGGCGAACATCTTTAGGTGTTGCTTTGTAAAGCAGACTCAGAATCATTGCATTGACCGCGACTGACTTACCGGAACCCGTCGTGCCCGCCACCAATAAATGTGGCATTTTTTCAAGGTTTGCCACCACCGGCCTGCCAGCGATGTCTTTACCCAAGGCCATCACCAGCGGCGATTTGCTGTTTTCATAATCACTGCACGCCAGGATTTCACGTAAACGCACCACCTCGCGAATTTCATTGGGAATTTCCAGACCAACGAACGGTTTACCGGGAATAATTTCTACAATACGTACACTGGTTATTGATAAGGCCCTGGCCAGATCTTTCGCCAGCCCACTGATACGACTGACTTTAATACCGGCTGCAGGTTGTAATTCAAAACGGGTAACCACTGGACCAGGTTGCACTTCAACCACCTGTACTTCCACCCCAAAATCTTTTAATTTCAATTCCACCAGACGAGATAAGGCTTGCAAGACTTCTTCGCTGTAACCGGCTGAAACAGCTTTAGGGAGATCTAATAGAGATAACGTCGGCATACCAGGCGCATCTGGCGTCTCGAATAAAGGTTGCTGTCGTTCTTTCTCTTCACGTTTACTCGGCTCTTTTACCTGTAATTGAGGTTCTAGCCGAACTTTCGCCTTATGCTGCATTTTTTCTTTCTGTGCGATAAAGCTTTCTTCACGTTGCTGGCGGGTACGTCTGACTTGCAAATTACCTTGCACCTCACGACTCCAGCGAGCTACATGAATCAGCACCACCATGGCCACAGCCCCGAGGCGATCAATCACCATGAGCCAGGATAATCCCGTGAATAACGTTACCCCGGTCAGCAATAAGGCCAATAATAATAAGCTGGTACCTGATGCGCCAAAAACCGATTCAAAACCATGGCCCACCACTTCACCCAGTACACCACCGGCTCCCAGTGGCAACAATGCTGCGTAATCCATCAAGCTCAAGGAAGACAGACCGCTGGCCGCAGCCAGCGCCATCACTAGCCCGACAGCTTTCAATACCCAGAAATGTAATGCATCATCGCCATCTGCCCGCTTGCCCCAACTAAATAAAAGCCAACCGCTAAAACCCACCATAAAAGGCGCAAGGTAAGCCGGGAAACCAAAACCATATAACAACGCATCAGCTAACCACGCCCCCACGATACCGCCCCGATTCGCGATAAGATCATCGGTTCCGGTAGTCGACCAACCCGGGTCAGTGGGTTCGTAGGTTATTAATGACAGAAGTAAATAAGCTGCCAAAGCCAGCGCCAGAATCAGTGCTGCTTCACGAAGTCTGAATCCGACTGCGCCAGCGGTGACATCTGTTTTATTTTTGTCGTTTGCCCGTGTCGCTTGTGCCAATGTGATAATTCCAATGAAGCCAATTAATTAAGAGCAAATTCTAACACAGGTTTTAACAAGTGATGCTTGTCCAAAGGTAAAGCAATGGGTACTCTAATCCATTCGTTTTTTATTCGATACTGGGAGACACTCTTATGGCGGACAGCAAACACTGCCGACTCTTGATTCTAGGCTCAGGCCCTGCGGGCTATACAGCCGCGGTTTATGCTGCTCGTGCTGCTCTGGAACCCGTTTTAATTACCGGTATTGAACAAGGCGGTCAGCTGACAACCACCACGGATGTTGATAATTGGCCTGGAGATGCTGATGGCGTTCAAGGTCCAGAGTTGATGCAACGCATGCAAAAACATGCTGAGCGTTTTGGCACCGACATTATTTTTGATCATATCCATACTGCGGATTTAAGCCAGCGTCCATTTAAACTCACTGGCGATGCAGGCGAATACACTGCAGATGCCTTGATCATTGCCACCGGTGCGTCAGCCAAATATCTGGGAATGGAATCTGAAGAAGCCTTTAAAGGACGCGGCGTTTCAGCTTGTGCCACCTGTGATGGTTTTTTCTATAAAAATCAGCCGGTCGCCGTTATCGGTGGTGGTAATACAGCAGTAGAAGAAGCATTGTATCTATCGAATATTGCTTCGAAAGTAACCGTTATCCATCGTCGTGACAGCTTCCGTAGCGAAAAGATCCTGAGTAATCAGTTATTGAAAAAAGCTGAAAATGGGAATGTCGAAATCCTCTGGAACCATACTTTGGACGAAGTACTGGGGGATGACGCCGGTGTCACAGGTATTCGTGTTAAAAGCACAGAAAACGATAATACTCAGGAGTTTGCTGTCCAGGGCGTATTTATTGCCATTGGTCACCAGCCAAATACGGCTATGTTTAAAGGCCAATTGGAGATGCAACACGATTACATTATCCTCAAAAAAGGCACGCAAACCAGTATTCCTGGTGTATTTGCGGCGGGGGATGTGTCCGATCCCATTTATCGTCAAGCGATTACTTCAGCTGGTGCTGGTTGTATGGCGGCACTGGATGCCGAGCGTTTTCTGGAAAGTGAAAAATAATACTAATTAAGGCAGGGATTTCTCTGCTTTTTTTATTTCCTAGGAGAGATAGCAATGGCCCTTTATCAACATATTCTAATTGCAGCGGATTTTTCCGATCATACTGATATGGTCATTCAACGTGCCAAAGCCTTGGCGGCAGCTAACAACACACGTTTGAGCCTTTGTCACATCGTCGAAGATTTTCCGTTAACCGATTTTGCCTATGAACCAATGATCAGTGTGGATGCTGATATGCGGGATGCATTACTCGATGCTGGTAAAAAACAGTTATCCGCTTTGGGCCAGAAATTTGATATAGCAACCGAGAATCAGTGGATTGAGTTTGGCAGTCCCGGCCGAGATATCGTACGTATTGCAGAAGAAAATAATGTGGACCTGATAGTCGTTGGTTCACATGGTCGAAAAGGCATCAAAATGTTATTGGGTTCGACCGCTAACGCCATATTGCACCATGCCCTTTGTGATGTATTGGCAGTCCGACTTCAGGATAAAAGTTAACCCAAAGAGGCTTTACGACTGTCGGCTTTAGGGTCGGTCTATCTTTCAGACCACCACTGGAGGTTTGTCAAACAAGGCGGAAATGATCGATGTAGCTGATCTGCATAAGTCATTTCCAAGGCAGTTGGACGAAAATAGCCGCCCTTCGCGTTGAGGCTGAAAGTGCACCACTCTTCGTTGCTCGTTGTTTATTTAAAATGATTACAAAAACGCCGGGAGCGTTTTTGAGCGTCAGCCCCGAAGGTGAGAGACATGAATGTATCTCACAAACTGCTCTCCTCGCGCCTGGATTGGTGCATTTCAGTCACAACAGAGGTGGCCATGAAAGATAGACAGACCCTAGCCCCCTTTCTTGCTGTGGCATTTATTAATGCTATGGTGGATCTGGGCCATAAGATTATTGTGCAAAATACCATTTTCAAGATTTACGATGATGCTGCACAAGTGGGCCTGACAGCCATTGTTAACGCTCTGATTCTCCTGCCATTTATTCTGTTATTTACGCCTGCGGGTTATCTTTCAGATCGGTTTGCCAAACCGGGCATCATGCGATGGTCAGCTCTTTCTGCCGTGATGGTTACCCTGCTGATAACACTTTCCTATTATCAGGGTTGGTTTATTTTTGCCTTTGCATTGACCTTTGTTCTGGCGGCCCAAAGTGCCATTTATTCGCCGGCTAAATATGGTTATATTCGTGAATTGGCTGGCAAAAATGAAATCGCACCGGCCAATGGTTTTCTTCAGGCAACCAGTATCGTGGCCATTCTAAGTGGCATCATTGTTTTTACCGTGCTGTTCGAATGGCTATTAAGCGGTCAGACTTATCAGAATGAGGCCGATATTATTCGATTGATTGCGCCATTGGGCTGGTGTCTGGTTGGTCTTTCATTATTGGAATTATGGTTAGCCTGGCGTTTGCCAGTAAAGCTATCAGGCCAATCTGACAAACAGTTCAACTGGAAAGCCTATGGGCAGGGCAAACAGTTAAAAACCAATGTTAAACTGGTTACCTCGAATCCTATCATCTGGTTTTCAATTCTTGGATTATCCTTGTTCTGGGCACTTTCTCAAACGATGCTGGCGGTGTTCCCCGCTTTTGCCAAAATTGTCCTTAACGAAGACAATACCATTGTGATTCAAGGCTTACTTGCCTGCTCAGGTCTTGGCATTATCAGCGGTTCATTATTGGCGGGTAAACTTTGCCGTCAACAGATCTATTTCTCGGTCATTTTAGTTGGTGCGATGGGAATGATAGCGATGCTATTTACTATTCCTTACCTCACTGCGGTCATACCGTTTGCTCTGAGCATAATTGGCTTTGGTTTTTTTGGCGGTTTGTTTATTATTCCGCTCAATGCATTAATCCAGACGCATGCTGATATCACTCAATTAGGAAGTGTTTTGGCTGCAAATAACTGGGTACAGAATCTGACAATGATCAGTTTCCTAATACTCACGTATATGGTGGCTAAAGCGAATACATCGAGCGCATTATTTTTAACATATTTACCCTGGTTGGCTGTTTTATTGATTGGTCCAGTGTTGTTCAAATTAAAACGCAAATTTGCTTGAATAAACCTCATCAAGAAGGATAATTTTGTGTCGACACCATCATCATTCCCACCTGTCTATACCGAGCCTTTTCATCAAGCCTCTGAAAATCTGCGTCGAACATTACCTTTTATCAATCAACATCAAACGCCGGTGAACCCGGTTAACTACGCTGTCTGGTATGAATATGTAGCAGGCACCAATCAGGAATTAAAAAAAGCCATCGATAGTCGATTGCAAAAACAACAGAAAATCACTGCTGAAATCACTCAACAGCTGTATGAAAAATATGTCTTGATGGGGATGCCGGAAAGGCTTGAGGCGACGAATAATGGTCTCAGACTGGTTGTTGACAATACGATAAATCAAATCAATAGAGTGGAACTGGCGGCAGATGATTTTTCTGAGGATTTAGCGGTTCAACAATCCAGACTGGAACGATCAGACGATATTTCTGAAATCAAAGGATTCCTTTCAGAAATTCTGGAAAATACTCGTAAACTTGGCCAATCAAGCAGCGACCTGAAACACGAACTGGCTGAAACCACCCAGGAAATTCTCAAACTGCGAAAAGAACTGGAAGCGGTAAAGCAGCAGGCTAAAACTGATAGTCTGACGGGTTTGTTAAATCGGGGCTGTCTGAATCAGAAACTGGGTGAACTTTGCCACAAAGGCGAAACCCTATTTACCTTTGCCCTGTTTGATATTGATAACTTTAAACTGGTAAACGACAAGTTCGGTCATTTACTTGGAGACCGGGTTCTGCAGTTTTTTGCCAGCCTGCTGAAAAAACATTGTCAGAATGAGCCTCATATTGCCGCACGTTTTGGTGGGGAAGAAATGGCATTAATTTTTATGGATATCCCTGCTCACAAAGCAGTACAAATTGCCGATGTCATTCGTCAGCAACTGGCCAACAGCAATCTGAAGAAAAAAGACAGTGAAGAAACTATCGGAACGGTAACGGTTTCTGTCGGCCTCAGCCAATATCAGCCCGGGGATACCACTTTGAATATCATTGAACGTGCCGATGTCGCTTTGTATGAATCAAAAGCGGCCGGCCGGAATTGTATTACGCTACGCTAGTCAGAATTTATAAAACTGACTGTTGAGATAATCCACTACTTGTTTTTGCTGAGCTGGAGTCCAGTTCACATCGGCTGCAATCGCGCAGTTTGCTACCCGCTTATTTAATCCATCCAGACTTTTCACTCCTCGCTCTGCACGAGTATATAGCGAATTTGGTTGACCACCGGTCAGCGAGGCATGACATTGCATGCAGTTATTATCGTGTAATTGTTTTCCCTGTGCCAGCGCTGTCGCGCTGACACCCAGAAAAAGCATTGCGATCAAATAACGCATTAATCAAACGGACCTTGTTTGCAATGCCGCTATACGCAGCGATGCAGGAGGATGCGAATCGTAAATAGCTGACACTAAAGGATCCGGTGTCAACGTACTGGCATTTTCCTTGTAAAGCGCCACCAGAGCCGTAATCAAATCATCAGCGTTAGAAACGGATGCGGCATAGGCATCGGCTTCAAATTCATACTTACGTGAGAGCGAGGTCATTAACGGATGCAAGAAAAAGCTGAACACGGGAATAACCAGCATAAATAGAATTAAGGCAATTGCATTATTTTGTGTCTCAACACCCAATCCAGTGTAAAACCAGGTTTGTGTTGAAGCCCAGCCCAATAATGCCAGACCGACCAGACTCATAATCGCCATCAACAGCATATTTTTGACCACATGCTTGCGACGGAAATGGCCAAGCTCATGCGCCAGCACCGCTTCAATCTGATCTTCATTCAAGGTATTGAGCAAGGTATCAAAAAATACGATACGTTTATTATTGCCCAAGCCAGTGAAATAGGCATTGCCATGTCCACTGCGACGTGAACCATCCATTACATAAATGCCTTGGCTTTTAAAACCACAACGTTGCAGTAGACTTTCGACCTTCTGTTTGAGGTCGGCATCATCCAACGGCGTAAACTTGTTAAATAACGGGGCGATAAAGGCTGGATAAGCCCACATCATCACCACAGCAAAAACCATCCAGGCAGCCCACAGATATAGCCACCAGAACTCACCGGTACTGTTCATTAACCATAAGGTTACCCACGCAATCGGTGCGCCAAGAACTAACATCAATAACATCTGTTTGCCAAAGTCACCTAAAAATAAGGCCGGGGTATTACGGTTAAAACCGAATTTCTCTTCCATTACAAAGGTTCGATACCAGGACAAGGGCAGTTCCAGTAGTGAACCAATTACCAGAAAACTTAAAATCAGTACCACTCCGGTTGTCATGGCAGACCAGCCCAGCTCTTCCCAGGCACCGGATAGCAGGGCTAATCCGCCCCCCAACGTCCAGAGAATCAACACAATGGCGCCAAACAAACTTTCACGACGCATTTGGGCGCCTTTGGCCACAGTGTAATCAGCAGCTTTTTGGTGAGCGGCCAAACCAATTTGCTCGCGAAATGCGGCAGGTACTTCATCACGATTTGCCAGCACATGGCGACGTTGACGTAATGATAACCAAATCTCTATCCCCGTCATCAGCGCGAGGGCAATTAAAAATATCCAGCTAAATTCATTCATAATTTTTTAAACCAGTTAGAATCGTATAAGGTGTCGTGTACATTAGCCTTTGATACAATCAATGGCAACATAGTTCACCTAATTCTGTAGCAATAAAAAGACGGAGCTCATGGCCAAAAGCAAACATAACCTGATCTGGATTGACCTGGAGATGACCGGTCTCGATACCAATAACGACTATATTATCGAAATCGCCACAATTGTCACTGACAGCGAACTGAATATTTTGGCAGAAGGCCCCATCATTGCGATTCATCAACCAGACACGATTCTGGCGGGCATGGATGAATGGAACACCAAACAACACGGTGGTTCAGGTCTCACCGAACGGGTTCGAAGCAGTGTTGTCTCCGTTGAACAGGCTGAGCAGGAAACACTGGAATTTCTGAAAAAACATGTGCCTGCGGGTATTTCCCCTATGTGCGGCAACAGCATCTGTCAGGATCGTCGTTTTATGGCGCGCTTGATGCCCGAATTGGAAGCCTATTTTCATTATCGCAATCTGGACGTCAGCAGTTTCAAGGAAATCGCGCGTCGCTGGGCACCTAAAGTTGAAAAATCGTTCAAGAAAAAATCATCCCATCTGGCGATGGATGATATCAAGGACTCAATTCGCGAACTGCAACACTATCGCGAGCATATGATCAAAGTGCCAGAATAAATTCGCCTTTATTGATTCATTATCATTCACGGTAATTTCACGACGCTCGCAGGATGATCATTACACTCAATTAATCTTGCGATTGTAATGGCGCATCTCAAACCACACTTACCGTCAAAACAGTGTCTCGTCTGTAAACGTCCATTCAGCTGGCGAAAAAAATGGCGTCAATGCTGGGAGCAGGTTTTATATTGTTCCGATAGATGCCGTCGCCAGCGTAAGCAGGTTAATAGTTTATGATCCCTTTATTCGGATTTCCGGAAAAAATGGTTTTGCTCGATTGTGAGACCACCGGAGGGAATACTATTCGCGACCGCCTCACCGAAATTGCTCTTATTGAAATCACCGATGGGGTTGTGACTGACCGGTGGCAAACGCTGATCAACCCGGGTATCAGCATTCCACCCTGGATAAGCAAGTTAACAGGCATTACCGATTCAATGGTGGTAAACCAGCCATCCTTTGCCGACATTGCTGAAGAATTACAACAACGCTTAGCCGATAAAGTCTTTGTTGCTCACCATGTACGCTTTGATTATGGATTTATTCGTGAATCATTTCGTCGAACAGGCATTATCTTTTCAGCCAAAACACTTTGTTCAGTAAAGATCAGTCGTCTGTTATACCCCGAGCAACGTCGTCATGGTATCGATGCGATTGTCGCCCGGCTTGGATTGACCATTAGTCAACGGCACCGGGCCATGGATGATGCCCAGGTGATTCTTGAATTTTTCCAGCAGACTCAACATGATTTTGATGAGTCCACTATCCAGCAAGCCTGTAAACAATTATCACAACAAACCCGTTTGCCCAGTCACCTTGATATAGCTGAAATCAATAAACTGCCAGAACGACCCGGGGTGTATCAGTTTTTTGATGAACATGGCGGCCTGCTATATATAGGCAAATCAGTTAATATCAAACAACGCGTCCTCAGTCATTTTGTACAGAATGGCAAATTGCGTAGCAGCGAAATGCAGCAACAGCTGCAGCATATCGATTTTATTGAGACACCCTCCGACTTTGGCGCACAGCTGCTGGAAAACCAGTTAATTAAAAGCAAGACTCCGCGCTACAACCGTCGGCAGACCAAAGCCAAACGACTGTACCAAATCGCTGTAACTATGGATGATAATGGGTACCAGCGCACCACGATTGAAATGGCTGACTTGCATCAGCCACCGGATATCAGCCAGCGTTATGGATTATTCCGTAGCCAGAAACAGGCTGAAAAAAAACTACTCGAATTGATTACTGAACATCAGCTGTGTCAAAAACTCTGTGGCCTGGAAAAAACCAAAAAAAGCTGTTTTGGCTATCAATTAAAAAAATGTGCTGGCGCCTGTTGTGGAGAGGAATCCGCATTGCGCTATAACTTGCGTTTGCAAATGGCGTTATCTGGTCTCAAAAATCAGCAATGGCCATGGCCCGGCCCGATTGTGATTACCGAATTGCCCGTTGATGGGGATTATACGGCAGCACATTTTCATTTGATTGACCAATGGCTCTATCTCGGCACCATTAAAAATGAGCACGATGCATACGAAAAGCTGCAACAGCGCTTTGCTGAACCACACTATTTTGATTTGGATGCCTACAAAATTCAGCTACGATTTTTGTTAAAACTGCGTCCCAAACAACTACAGATTGAAACCTTACGTTTACCAACCGAGGAGGCCTGATGATCACTACTCGTCATCGCATTTTAGGTTATGCCGGACTACTGCCTTTCTTTGGCCTGGACATGATGAGCTGGCTGGGCTTTTTATACGCAATCGACTGGCTACTCAGTTATGCCGCGCTGATATTCAGTTTTTTAGGTGGGTTACTCTGGTATATGAGCAGCGTTGAAAAGCTACCACGACATGTCGCCATAGTCAGTGTCAGTACAATGTTATGGGCCTGGTGCTGGTTATTATCACCAACCCATTACTGGCTGTGGCTGGCAGCCTTATCGTTTATCGGTTTACATATTTACGAACGGCAGCAACTGAGTGAAATTTATTCCGCTGAGCTGATGCGATTACGGGGTCATTTATCCTATGGCGCCGCATTCGCGTTATGGCTGGCGGCACTTTCGACATTAAATGTCTAAGTTGCGTTATCTCAATCTGATCCTTGGTGACCAGCTTGATGCCAAAAGTCTATTATTTGAAGACTTTAATCATCAGAGTGATCGCCTGTGGATGGCCGAAGTGACGGCTGAGTCCACAGATTATTTATCCAGTAAACAACGTACCGTGTTGTTTTTATCGGCAATGCGACACTTTGCTGAACAGCTCAAGTCAGATAATTATCCTCTGCTCTATTGGTCGCTAAGCGATAAACACAACCGTTTTTATGACGCCTTATCTGCCACATTGAAATTAGATTCATTTGAAAAAATCCGCTGCGTCTTGCCTGGTGATGTCCGAGTGATAAACGAGCTACAGCAATGCGCCAGGGATTTTAACATCGAGATTGAGTGGCTGGCCGATCAACATTTCATCAGTGAAAAAGGTGAATTCAAAGCCTGGCTGGCTGATCGCAAACAACCCCGCATGGAATATTGGTACCGCGAGCTGCGTAAAAGCCGGCAAATTCTAATAGAAGATGATGAGCCTGTCGGTGGTCAATGGAATTTTGATAAGGATAATCGCAAAAGCTTTGGTAAAACCGGCCCCAGCAAAATGCCTGAACCGTTGCTGTTTGAAGCCGACAACATCACCCGCCAAGTCATCCTTGATATGGAAAAATATCTGCCGGATCTCTACGGCAATATTGAACAATTCAACTGGCCAGTCACACGGCAACAGGCATCAGCGGCATTAAAGGATTTTATTCAGCATCGACTGAAACACTTCGGTGATTATCAGGATGCCATGTGGACTGATGAACCCTGGCTCTATCATTCACGCTTATCGACCTGTCTGAACCTGAAGTTGCTCTCACCCAAAGAAGTGATTGCTGCAACAGAACAAGCTTATAGAGATAAACATATTCCCCTGAATGCCGCTGAGGGCTTTATTCGGCAGATTCTTGGCTGGCGCGAATATGTACGAGGTCTCTACTGGAGCTATCGTGATGACTGGCTAAAAATGAATGCCCTCAATGCCCGACGAAACCTGCCAGCTTTATATTGGGATGCCGGAACTGACATGACCTGCCTGCATCAGAGTGTTAAACAAGTCCTGGATCATGGTTATGGTCATCATATTCAACGGCTGATGGTGACTGGCTTGTTTGCCTTGTTATGGGGTGTTAAACCTAAAGCGATTCACGAGTGGTATTTGGCAATGTATGTCGATGCCGTTGCCTGGGTGGAAATCCCCAATACACTGGGCATGAGCCAATATGCTGATGGTGGCATCGTCGGGTCCAAACCTTATATTGCCAGCGGCGCCTATATCAATCGCATGTCCAATTACTGCCAGTCCTGCCCTTTTGATCCCAAACAGGCCAGTGGTGACAATGCCTGTCCCATCACCACACTGTATTGGCATTTTGTCGACCGGCATCAGGACTTGCTCAGCAAAAATCCTCGCCTCGGCATGCAGGTCAAAAACTGGTACAACAAATCTCAAGATGAACAACAGGCCATCAGTCAGCGTGCTGAATACCTGTTCAGAAACTTACCGTAAGGAAACACCATGCAAGCAACGCAACTGGTCTGGTTACGCAATGATTTACGCCTGGATGATCATCCGGCATTGGCACTCGCCGCTGAACAAGGCCCGATCCAGGTAGTGTTCTGCGCCACACCCCAACAATGGCAGCAACACGATGAATCCCCCGCCAAACTGGGACTTCGTGCTGCAGCACTACAGGATATCGCTGATCGACTTGCTCAATTGGGCATTGCCTTTCATTTATTGCAAGTGGATTATTTTGCCGATATCCCCGCTGAATTGCTCAATCTCTGCAACCAACAACATATCAGCGATATCTGGTTTCAGGCCGAAACGCCGCTGGATGAACAACGTCGTGATAAGGCCGTTACCGATGCATTAACTCATGCCGCTATTAATGTGCATATGCTCGCTGAAGATTTACTGGTCGCCTTACCGGTAAAAACCCAGCAGGATGAACCCTTCAAAGTTTTCACCCCATATTACCGCCGCTGGTTGCAAATCCTCGAAGATATTCAGCAAGCTCCTTATTCCGAGCCAAAATCACAGGGCAAAGCCTTAAAACCAGAATTATTAAAATGCGATTGGGCGAGCGATTTTCGTGATGATTTATGGCCCGGTAATGAACAAAAAGCATTGGAAAGGCTTTCGGCATTTTGTGAAATCAAACTCGATGATTATAAAACCCAACGCGATTTTCCCAGCAAACCGGCTACCAGCACTTTGTCTCCTTATCTGGCCAACGGTCAGTTAGGGCCAAGAAGATTGCTCGCCACCATTCAGTTTTATTGTGGCGAAGCCAATCGGGACTGGCGTCATGACGACTGGCTTCGCGAACTTGCCTGGCGGGACTTTTACCGGCAATTGCTATTGTATTTTCCCCGCCTGAGCATGCGTAAAGCGTTTAAACCGGAAACCGAACAGGTTCTCTGGCGTGATGATGAAGCCAGCTTTAAAGCCTGGTGCGAAGGCAAAACCGGTTTCCCGATTGTTGATGCCGCGATGCGCCAGCTCAATCAAACCGGATGGATGCATAATCGACTGAGAATGATCACTGCCAGCTTTCTCAGCAAACTATTGTTGCTCGACTGGCGTCGTGGTGAACAGTTTTTTATGCAAACGCTTATTGATGGAGAATTTGCCGCCAATAACGGTGGCTGGCAATGGAGCGCATCGACCGGCGTCGACGCAGCGCCCTACTTTCGCGTCTTTAATCCTACCCTGCAATCTGAACGCTATGATCCACAAGGATTATTTATCAAACGCTTTGTCACTGAATTAAAGGATGTGCCCATCAAGCAACTACACAATCCACCAGCAGAATTACGTGATCAGTGCGGCTATCCGCAACCGATAGTGGATTACAAACAGGCCAGAAAGGATGCGATTGCAGCGTTTCAGGATTTGCCGAAAGATCAGCTCTAGCCGGTAGCCGATGGGCTTTTCGTTGTGTCTTTTACTCTAGCGGATAGCTTGGTTTTTGCGCGCTTTGATCGCATATCCAGTTAACCCAAAGTTTGTCATCGGTCCCTTCCTCAAGGGTCAAATAGTTTCGGGCACGAATATATTTATCTGAACCAAATGGTTTCAACATGGATATTTTGATGGTTCCATCTTCATTAAGAAACTCATCTCGATCATTTGTGACAGCCATAATACCCAACCAGGCAATACGGCTTGGCGAAGGATGCAATATGCCAGAGGACACAACCTGGTGAATTTTCAGTGGTCGATCATGTTTGCGTGAATCATTAATCACCCCAAGACACCCCAGATGAACATCACCAGACAGAATCACCGTTTTCTGATGTTGGGACTTAATTTTGTAGCGTTTTTCAGCATTTTGCAGCAAACGCATAATTAATCGGGCTCGTTCTCCCTGATGTTCTTTGGAACGCCAGTGATCTTTCAAATCATCGGTCAGTTCTTCTTCCCAGGGTGTGGTATCAAAACTGGCTTCGGTAAATGAAAAGTCACGATAAACAACCGGTACAGCTGACATGACGAATAAATCACCGTTGTTCACCTTGTTTTCAAGATAATCATTCACCATTCGCCATTGATTGGAACTCATGACCTGCTCAAGCGTGCGCTCGGCGCGATTATCGAGTGCCAGGATATGGTAGTCCCGGAATAAAAAAGCAAAAGCATAATGATTCGCCTGATTATCCAACAAGCTGATATTTTTACTGCTACGGATCTGGAATAACTCAAAATAACGTTTCGCAATCTCATACACGCCCTGATAGACATCGCATTGCTGCATATCTTCTGGATAGCTGCCCCATCCATCAAATATGTCATGATCATCCCACATCATGACGGTTGGAATGGAGGCCATCATCAGAGACATGGCCGGATTATCCCAACGCTGGCAGTATAGGTTTTCATAAAAACGATCGACCTGATCAC
Organism: Methylophaga pinxianii; assembly: GCF_020447225.1. Lineage (GTDB taxonomy): Bacteria > Pseudomonadota > Gammaproteobacteria > Nitrosococcales > Methylophagaceae > Methylophaga > Methylophaga pinxianii. Next base: position 27,205 of record NZ_JAJAEO010000162.1, read on the forward strand.
GCATATTGCTATTAAAAGTACGTGAGATTCTTTCTGCTTTAGTCAGTTGTAACCATTTTTTTAATTCCGTTACAGCCGACCAGATTTCATCTGCATAAAGTTGATCGCCGCCCATCATCAGCAGGGAAAAGGGTTGCTGATAATGCTTGCGCTGCATGTCTTCCCACAAGGCGTATGGATTTTCGGTTTTGGTGAGAATATCGGCGCTGGAAAAACCATTGCAGGAGGTATAGGCAAAAAGCGGCTTTTCATCCGAACCTGGCACATAAAACGTCCAGCGATCACGGCCCTGTTTATCACTAGCGGTTTGGTCATTTAGTTGAACGGTATAACTGACAAACTTCCCTGAACTGTCTGCTGATATTTCTGCTTCAACACGCCAGAAATATCCTTTGGGTGTTGTCTGAACTTGCATCGCCTGAATTGAAACTCCATCCATAATGACCTTGGCAGAATGGACAGTTTTATCGGTCAGAAAACATACCGTGTAATTTCTGTCTGACTCGACCCCAAGTAAGGGGCCAACCATTAATGAAGCAGCCATATTTATCTCCCTGGATTTATCCACTGCAAGATGATTGCATATTTTTGGAATAATCACGAAGGCATTGAGAGTAATAAATAACGTTGGTAGGTTTAGTTGGGTTTCGTTCCTCAGCACCAACCTAGGATGTTTTTAAAATACCAATCCTGGTATTCAGGGAGACATGGTAAATCAACATTGCTTCTATATTAATCTGCGTCCAGCTGCAAAATTTGCGGATAAATCGCTTTTAACTCCCTATGCTCTGCGTAGCTTTGTGGTGATTAACCAGCAATTAATCACGTTCCAATCATCCCACCATCTTGTTTAGTGATCAGCACCGTGGCAGATCGAGGGCGGCCATTTGGTTGATGATCAGGCCAGTTGCTGGCCGCATTCGGGTTTTGAGGAGATTTATTAAGACCCTGGCTTTCCAATACATTCAGCATTTCACCAGGATGTTGAATATTGACCCACATGGTTTTCATATCCGGCGTCATGATAACGCCGGTGACTTCACAGCCGACTGGTCCCGTCAGAAAACGGCGGATTTCACCTGTGGTGGGATCAGCCGCCAGCATCTGGTTATTGCCAAATTTTTTAAACGGTCCATCATTCATCACACTGGCACTGACATCCGTCTGAATCCACAATACGCCGCGATCATCGATATATAAGCCATCCGGATTGGCAAATTGTTCGCCCTCACCTTCGTCAGCGAGTACAAATACCTGCCAGTTAAATTCGGTTGCGGTGGCATCAGTCTCATTGAATTTGATGATATGACCGAACAAATTCTGATTGCGTGGATTGGCGGCATCTTTAGCAGGTTTGCCTTCATTGCCGCGATCACTGTTATTGGTCAGTGAAACAAATACCTCATCGGTATGCGGATGCACCGTTATCCATTCAGGGCGATCCATTTTGGTTGCACCAACAATATCTGCCGCCGTACGTGCATGAATCAGAACATCTGCCTGATCCATAAAGCCGTTTTCCGCCGTTAAACCATTTTCACCAAACACTAGTGGCAACCAGCGGGCACTGCCATCTTCCTCAAAACGGGCGACATACAGAATACCGTCATCCAGCAAACGACCATGCTGCACCCCAAGCGTGCCATCCCAGCTATCTCGGGTAATAAATTTATAGATATATTCAAATTTGGAATCATCACCTGAGTAAAACGCCAACCGGCCATCCTTACCTATTTTGTGCACCACATTTTCATGAGCAAAACGGCCCAGCGCAGTACGTTTAACCGAAATACTCTGTGGATCATACGGATCAAATTCCACTACCCAGCCAAAACGATTGGCTTCATTCGGTTCTTTAGTTAAATCAAACCGGCTATCAAACTGCTGCCAGCCGTAATAACTGAAGCCTAGCTTATAACGTTGCCAGCGACGTTTGGTAACACTATCACCGGGCTGTTTGGGATCAGCCACAAAGTAATAATGAAAATTTTCTTCGCAGGTTAAATAGGTTCCCCATGGGGTTTTACCATTGGCGCAATTATTTAAGGTACCTAACACATTTTGCCCTTCAGGATCGGCATGGGTTTGCATCAACGCATGTCCTGCTGCCGGGCCGCTAATCCGCATTTGAGTATTAGCCGTCAGGCGACGGGCATAGTGGGAAGGTCTGACTATTTGCCATTGACCGGCAACCTGTTTGACCTCAATCAGCGATACACCATGCGCATTTTGCTCTTTGGCAACTTTATCAGCCGTATAGGTTTTTGGTGAATGTGTATGGCTACCATCACTGTGAATAACATCCAGATCCAGATATTCATGATTCATCACCAGCAGACCATGATCATTATTGTCAGATCCTTTTGGCAGCGGAAAATACTGCAAGGCATCGTGATGCATACCGGCCTGTTGCAATTGGTCAGCAGCGCTGTTGCTGGCGTCCATATTGAAAGCTGGTCCAGCAGAAACCGGATCCCCCCAACGGTAAAAAACCTTTGCGGTATATCCTTCAGGAACCACCACCTCATCCAGCAAATCCGCTGCAGGGATCGGTTTGAAACCCAGCAGCGAAGAATGATGCCGCAGCATTGTCGTCGCAGAAGATAATGACATGGCAGATGCCAGCATTGCGCCCAATCCGATCTGCAATACTGACCGTCGCGATAATTGCTTTTGCAACAGTTTGTCAAAGTGATTGTTCATCATGCTTTTACCTGACAAAGATATATATCCGTTATTGTTTAAGTTGCCCCACCAATTGATTCAGGCTCAGACTCACCTGATTCAGACTCTGACCTGACTGCTCAATTTCCATAATTTGCTGATTCACACTATCAGAGCGTTGTTTAATCTGTTCAGTACTTCTGGCAATGTCATCGACCACCGCCGTTTGTTGCTGGGTTGCGGTGGCGATCGACGCGTTTATCTGATGAATGTTCTGCACCGCAGCAATGACAGGCGTCATAGCGGTTTTCGCTTTTAAACCTTGTTCAGCACATTGCTCTGCAGACAGACTCTGTGATCTAACTGTTTCAGCGGCTTCGCTACTGCTTTTGACCAAATCAACAATAATGGCCTGAATTTCTTCGGTAGATTGTTTGGTTCTGGTAGCCAATTGACGAACTTCATCGGCCACCACACTGAAGCCACGACCATGTTCCCCGGCTCTCGCTGCCTCAATAGCAGCATTCAAGGCTAACAGATTAGTTTGTTCGGCCACACTTTGAATCACTACCAACACCTGACTGATATCTTTTCCACGCTTTTCCAATGTATTCATCGTCGTTTCGAACGCCATCAACTCTTCAGCGAGTTGCCTGCTGGCCTCGGCAGCACTGATAAGTCGTTGACTGGCCTGCTCCGTTGCCTGTGATGCTTGCTCGGTAGATTCAGCGGCATTGGTTGCGCTATGAGCCACTTCTTTAAAAGAATAGGATAATTCAGTAACCGCTGCCGAAACCTCCTCGGTAGCCGCTATTTGTTGCTGATTAACCGTAACAGCTTGCATGGAGGCGGTCTGTAGCTCATTACTGGCAGACAATACTGTTTGCGATTGTTGGTTAAGCTTATCAATTAACTGTGCAAAATAACTTTGCAGTTTAAGTGCCGACTGTTCCACTGAGCGTGTTTCTCTGAATGGCAAGGCAGAAACCAGACTTTGTTGGAAATTGCTTTTTATCATCTGACTTAAATAATGTTCCAGTTGTAATAAAAATCGAATGAGACGTTTCTGTAATAAATAGAAAAGCAAGATGGTTGCAATCAACACCACGACCATCATAATCATGATCCATTGCACGCGCTGGCTGATCGCCTGTTTAATCGCTTCAATTTTTAACTGAAATTGATCCAGAGTATCAGAAAATGCTGAAATTTCGCTGCCTAAAGCCAGGCGTTTTTCCTGTAACTGCTGATCAAATTGCAAAGTATTACTCAATTCTTTTTCATAACGTCTACTGAGCGAAAGCAACGAGTCAATGCCTAACTGGCCAAGCTCTTCCGGCTCTTTCGGAATCAAAGCTTCAGTATTCACTTCTGAATAAATGCCAAATCTCGGCAAGCTGTTTAATTGTTCTACTTTGTTTAGAAACGCTAAATTAGCCGCCATTAAGGCTGATTGAATCTCATCGGTTTGTAATTCGATATAACGCTGACGCAGCCTGCCAATATCATTCAGCTGACGACTCAGCTCTGCCAGTTGTGCTGTAAAGGCTTGCTGATAAGGATGAGATTGTGCCTCATTATGTTGAGCGTAATCGATCAAAAGACCAATTTCACCATCTCGTTCCCGTTCGTTTTGAATTAATAATGCTTGTGGATTACCGGCCAGTTTTCCGGCTTCACGCACCTCAAACACTTTTTCCTGCAGCAGGCTGATGGCAGATTGAATTGTCTGATTGTCCTGTTCATTAAGCCAGCCCTGTTTCACCGTGGACAATTCGATAAGCTGGGACTCCGCCTGTTGCAGCAAGTCAGCATCGCCTGACGCCAGATAGCGGGCCAGCAAAACACGCACTTCAATATCAAAGCGAGATTTAAATTGCTGGAACTGTTGCGTGATTTGATAGGGTTTATCTAATTGCTGCCACCCCCATATCCCCGCCAGCACTGCAATCATTAATCCAACAGCCATAAATACTGCCAGCCATCTTGATACCACACTTAATCTCACGTCCGCTCCTGGTTAACTAGGCATACAGGCACGAGACTCTATCGACTATTAATGACAGCTTTATGACGCGGCACGATGTTGTTCCAATGCCCATTGCACATGCTCACGAACCATTTCCGATGAATGTTCAAGTCGACTCTTCAATGCGCTCACCACCGAGTCACTGGTTTGGGCATTGCCCAGCGCCACCGCAATATTTCGCAACCAGCATTCATATCCTATACGGCGGATGGGACTTCCTTCCAAACGCTGCAGAAATTCCTGTTCAGTCCAGCCGAATAAGTCCACCAGTTTTGGTGCATCAAGACCTTCACGGGGTAAATAGGCTGATTCCGTAGTCATTTGGGCAAATTTGTTCCACGGACACACTAACTGACAATCATCACAACCATAAATACGATTTCCCATCATGGAGCGTAACTCGTGCGGAATACTGCCGCGTAACTCTATGGTCAGATAGGAAATACAGCGTCGGGCATCAAGTTCGTAGGGTGCCACGATCGCCTGCGTCGGGCAGATATCAATACATGCAGTGCAACTGCCGCAATGCTCTGTCACCGGTTCGGTCAACGGTAAGGGAAGATCGGTGTAGATTTCACCCAGAAAAAAATAAGAGCCATTTTGCCGGTTTAATACATTGGTATGTTTGCCTATCCAGCCCAGTCCCGATTTTTGTGCCAGCGCTTTTTCCATTACCGGTGCACTATCAGTAAATACTCGATAACCCATTTGGCCTACAGCCTCTTCAATACGCTGTGACAACCGAAGTAAACGCTTACGTATTAGCTTGTGATAATCGCGACCAAGAGCATAGCGGGAAATAAAGCCCAGTTCACTTTCGCCCATTACCTGCCAGGCATTAGCAGCGGTTTCTGGCCAGTAATCCATTCTGGCGGTAATCACACGAATAGTGCCCGGTACTAATTCTTCGGGATGACTCCGTAAACTGCCATGGCGCTCCATAAAGTCCATCTCACCATGAAAGCCGCGTGCGAGCCATTGTTGCAATTGTTGCTCTGCTACTGACAGGTCAATATCACTCACGCCGAGCTGTTGAAAACCCAGAGAACGTGCCCAGGTTTGCATGTCAGCAAGAAGCGCACGGGAGAACTGCACTGTATTCGGATCGGTCATGCAAGCTATTATAGTGAACTGAACGCCTTCCTCGGGACTATATTTTTTATGTCGAACTTGCCACACGCGCTATATACAGCCGAACAAATCCGTGAGCTGGAACGCATTGTCATTCAGCAGTACGCTATTTCTGCTGCAGAATTAATGTCACGCGCAGGCGCTGCCGCTTTGGCTTCGATAAAAACGCACTGGCCACAGGCCGAACATCTTGTCGTGGTTTGTGGTGCTGGAAATAATGGCGGGGACGGTTTCGAGCTTGCGGGTCAGGCGATTGCCAATGGTTATCATGTCAGTGTATTTCAGGTCGGCGATGGCAAAAACATGAGTGATGAAACTACGGCAGCCCGCAATACTGCTATCGCAAATGGTATCGACATTCATCCGTTTGAAAATGTGTTACCTCCTGCTGATGTAATTATAGATGCACTATTTGGTATTGGACTTAGCCGTGAAATAACTGGCGACTACGCTTTGGCGATTGAGACTATCAATACTTACTCTCCCCATATACCGGTGCTATCACTTGATATTCCCTCCGGCATACATGCGGATACTGGCCAGAAAATGGGGCATGCGGTTCGTGCAACCCTCACGATCAGTTTTCTTGGCTTGAATCAAGGCTTGTTTACCGGCGATGGGCCAGATTATTGTGGTGAAATCGGCTTTGATTCGCTAAACGTACCATCGGCTGTTTATAACGCTTTTAGTCCTTTCGCCTGTCGCGTCAGTCTTGAAAACGATGCGACCGGACTGGTTCAGCGTGAACGCACAGGGCATAAAGGTTTATATGGACATTTAGTCATTATTGGTGGTGAACATGGGATGTCCGGTGCCGCGCGCCTTGCAGCAGAAGCAGGAGCTCGGATAGGAGCAGGTTTAACCAGTATTGCAACCCGAAAGGCCCATGCGACCACGTTAAACCTTACCCGTCCCGAGTTAATGTGTCATGGCATAGAAGAGACTCATGAGTTGGAAGAGCTGTTACAACGAGTGAATGTCATAACCATCGGTCCCGGTCTGGGACAAAATAACTGGGGAAGCTCGCTGTTTGACAAAGCAATTGAGTCCAAGCTGCCCATGGTGGTTGATGCAGATGCTTTAAATCTATTGAGTAAAAATCCACAATATCGCGATAACTGGGTCCTTACCCCACACCCAGGTGAGGCAGCACGGTTATTAGGTTGCAGCACGAAAGAAATTCAGGCCGACCGCTTTGCTGCAGTTTATGAACTGCAAAAGCGTTATGGGGGTGTGGTGATTTTGAAAGGGGCCGGTACATTGATTTGTAATGGTCAATCCCCGCTACGATTGTCTACCTGGGGTAACCCTGGCATGGGCAGTGGTGGCATGGGGGACGTTCTGGCCGGCGTTGTTGGTGGCCTGATAGCGCAACATTTCCCAATAATGGAGGCTGCCTGCGTGGGGGTAACCTTACATGGTATGGCGGCAGATAAAGCCGCTGCAATCGATGGAGAACGCGGTATGCTGGCAATGGACCTTATGTCTCATCTGCGTCAATTAGCCAATCTTATCTACTGATGTGTTGGCTCATTGACGAACAAGCTACTCTGGATCTGGCTGCTGAGCTGGCTAGCTTACTGCCTGACTCAGCATTCTGCATTCATTTGAAAGGCGATTTGGGTGCCGGTAAAACCACATTTGTAAGAGGGCTGCTTACCGCGCTGGGTCATACTGGCAAAGTAAAAAGCCCAACCTACACGCTGGTTGAACATTACCATATCAATGCACGGGATATTTATCATTTCGACCTTTATCGACTAGCCGATCCGGAAGAATTGCTTTATCTCGGCATTGAGGATTATTTTTCCTCTCATGCCCTGTCATTCATTGAATGGCCGGAACAAGGCAAGGGTGTCCTGCCTGAACCAGATCTGCTTATCTCGTTGAATTATCAGAAGTCGGGCAGACAAGTGACTTTCACCCCTTTTTCTGCGGCGGCATCGATTATCTGCGATAAACTTCACAATTAATTCAGCATTACACGCTATCTTATTTAAAAATATAGAAAAAAGGCTTGATTTTTTATGTCTTCAATCACAAACTAAGGCTGTGTAAATTGCAGGAACTGACTATGTCTCGTTTGTTATTGGGATGGATAATGCTGATATTAGCTGCCACGGCACATGCTGCTTCGGTAGAAAATATCCGTGTATCCCAAAATGCAAATCTGACTCGAGTGGTGTTGGATTTGGATAAAGCGTTGGAGTATCAGAGTTTTACTCTGACCAATCCGCATCGGTTAGTGGTTGATATCAAAGCTGCCAAAGTCAACAAGTCCTTAATTGCACCCACATTTAATAGTGCTGTTGTGGAAAAAATTCGCCATGCTCAACATGATCAAAATACCTATCGGCTGGTTTTTGATCTTAAGCAGGCAACCGACTATGAGATCCAGCCACTTGGACCAGAAGGTGAATATTCCTATCGACTGTTAGTGGATTTAAAGCATGGCCCGGCCACCGCTGTAGCTCAGAACAAACCTGATGAGCCGTCTTCACAGAAACCCGTTGCAACTACTTCAGACAACCCAACCGTCAATCAAGCGATAACAGAAAACAAACCGGCCGCAGTCCCAACTACTTCCTCTGATCTGCCTAAGGCGACCCCGACGACTGTGAGAAGCAGACCGGTATTACCCCGTCGCGATATTGTCATAGCCATCGATCCGGGACATGGCGGACGGGATCCGGGGGCGATTGGCAGAAAAGGCACTCGTGAAAAAGATGTGGTGCTGGCCATCTCGCGCCGGTTGGCCAGACTGGTTGATAATGAACCCGGAATGCGTGCGTATATGACACGTGATCGAGACGAATTTATTACGCTGAGACAACGTATTCAGCGCGCCAAACAAAATGGTGCTGATATGTTTATCTCCATCCATGCCGATGCATTTCAACGCACCAGTGCCAAAGGGTCTTCGGTATATGTATTGTCTCCTAGGGGCGCCAGTAGCGAAGCGGCTCAGATCTTGGCAGACCGTGAAAATGCCGCCGATTTAGCGGGTGGTATCAGTCTGGAAGATAAAGATGATCTGTTGGCCTCGGTATTACTCGATTTATCACAAACAGCCAGTCTGGAAGCCAGTTTAGAAGTGGGCAATAGCGTGTTGAGCGGCTTGAAACGAGTGGGTGCAGTACATAAAAAGCAAGTTGAATCCGCGGCCTTCGTTGTGCTGAAATCACCGGATATTCCGTCAGTTCTGGTTGAAACCGCATTTATTTCCAACCCGGAAGAAGAACGCAAGCTGAATGATGTAAATCATCAAAACAAGCTGGCTCAGGCAATGCTGGCCGGTATTCGCAGCTATTTCCAACGTAATCCGATTACGCAGCAGGTGAAGCCGCAGCAGCATATTGTCAGCAGTGGTGATACCTTGAGCACGATTGCACAGCGTTATCGAGTCAATATGTCGGAACTCAAATCTACCAACAACTTGCAAACCAGCAAACTGATGGTAGGTGATGTGCTCAAAATTCCATAATTGAAGTTGACTGCGGATTTCCTGTTCGCAACTGTTAAACTGTGTCAATGCTGACACCGAAACGTATACATGCCCTGCCCCTACAACTTGCCAACCAGATTGCAGCTGGTGAAGTTATCGAACGTCCGGCATCAGTTATTAAAGAGTTGGTCGAGAATAGTCTTGATGCATCAGCCACCGAGATTGACATCAGCATTGATGGTTCAGGCAGCCAACTTATTCAGGTTAGGGATAATGGTTTCGGTATTCACCCTGAAGATCTTGGTCTGGCGCTCAGTCGGCATGCCACCAGTAAAATTTCATCCAGTGATCAGCTGAGTCAGATATCCAGTTTAGGTTTTCGTGGAGAAGCCTTGCCCAGCATCAGTTCCGTGTCCAATTTAAGTTTAATCTCAAGACAGGCTGATAGCGAGTGTGGTTGGCAAACTCATTGTGAAACCGATCTACCTGAGCCGGTACCACATCCAACAGGTACCACTGTCGCAGTACGAGACTTGTTCTTTAACCTGCCAGCACGCCGGCGTTTTCTTCGCAGTGCAAGGACAGAACAACAACAAATTCTTACCACGGTGCAGCGTCTGGCATTAAGCCGTTTTGATATCCGTTTTCAATGTGAATTAAATGGTCAACTCAAACTGAATTTACCGATAGCTCAGACTGAGGCACAACAACTGGCGAGAATCGGCAAAATCTGTGGGCAAAATTTTGTTAAACAGGCTTTGTATTTCGAACAACAGTACGAATTCATCTCGATAAAAGGTTGGCTGGGCCACATTGATGCTCATCGCCCCCAAGCCGATCAACAGTATTTTTTTATTAATGGCCGCGTCATCCGTGATCGATTAATCAGTCAGGTCATTCGACAGGCCTACGCGGATCTCATTCCAACCGGCCGACATCCGGCTTATGTGTTGTATATGAACATTCCGCTGGATCGCGTTGATGTTAATGTTCATCCCACCAAACATGAAGTCCGTTTTCGGGAGACCCGTTTAATTCATGGTCTTATTCACCGTGCCATCAGTGATGAATTACAGCAGCAAACCAAGACGACACCATTGCGAGAATCAGCATCAGCATCTTTTAAACCAGAGGTTGCTGAGACTTTCTCTGAATATCACAAGCACGATTTTTCCGGGCTCAAAGCTGGGGTGTCAATGCCTACAGCTTTTTCACCCACTCAATCCACCACACAAGATCGTTTTCAAATAATCCAGGTGTTGCATCAGCGTTTTGCCTGGGTGTATTCCGGGCCACAACATTATCTGATTGATTTAAAACAAGCTATCGCAAATTCGCGCAAACAACAGTTTGTTAAACAACTACAACAACTTCCACTTAAAAGTCGGCCGATATTAGTCCCACTCAGTCTGCCCTGCTCAACAGAACAGCAATTTGCTGTGGCAGAGCACCAAACTTTGTTAAACACTTTTGGTTTTGATTTGCAGGAAAACGGGGACACGATTCTCATCAAGAGCATTCCGATTGCCTTGGCACAGCTGGATCTCAAGACCTTGGTTGGGCAGGTCTTGCAAGCGATAAGTCACACAGATTTGGATGCCGAACAATTGGGAGAGCATTTAGCCACGATGCTGGAGCTTGCCGATCAGCTTGAGGCCCAACAAGTAGAGGATTGGTTGAAAAATTCATCTATAGAAGACTGCCTCCATCAACCATGGTGTCAGGAACTTGATTTGGGGACACTTGGTAGCTTATTCTCGAACTGATTAAACATGCACTGAGGCAGTTTTCAAATGGATCGAGCCCGTACAGGTTCTACAATTGTTGCGGCGATACTCGCTGTTATCGTGATATTACTTTTTGGTTATTTATTATGGAGTGACTCCCCGCCAAATCGTAGTGAATTAACCGTCGATCCGCCGATAGAAGTTATTGAACCTGATTTGCCTCTGGAAGTTATCCGCTCCGCAGAAGAGTTACCTGACAGTGAAGCCATTCGTGAGCAGCAAGCTGAAGCGTTTGTCGATAATCTGGCTGATTCTGACTCTGATTCAATTATCGTAAACGAATATGCAGATATGTTTGTCCGGCCAGATAGCATTGTTGCTCTGCCAGAACTCGAAGAGCGGGTGACAACATTAAAAAGTCTGAAACAGGATTCATCGCTTAATCCAGATACTCCGCTGACGCTCCGTTATACAGAAGAAATTCGTGAAAATACCACCTTGCAGGAACTGGAAACGGAAGAAGAAGATCATATTGCCCCCATTACCATCGTAACTGAACAAGGTGAGACAATCACCGCGCCGCTGGTCGAGTTATTAAAACGTGAGGATATCGATCATCAGGCACCTGTCACCCAAATCCGCCAGCAGAAACAGGTCAAGCAAATTAAAGCTCGTGAACTGGACAATACCGCTATTCCGGAAGACCAGGAAATTGCCGTCACAATTAGCCGTGGCGTACAAAAGCTGGATATCGGTAAGTTGATTGACAGTAATTCAGATGAACTGCAGGACAGTTTATTTTATCTGCACCGGGTAACCGAGGAAGATATTCAGGGTCTGTGGGGTATTATCCAAACGGGATTGATTCGTAATTTCCGTCAAGGTATCCGTCTGCAAAGGAATGGCGCTGAGCGAAATGTCAGTGTGTTGATTCCAGCTGATGCCGATGAACCGCTGCCAACAGGTTTAAGTTCTTTTTTAGGTAAAATCCTGCATCAAAAAGTTTCCACCAGTTATGTGTATAACTTCAGTACACATACTATGGGATACGACCCGGATCTGATTCGCCCGGGACAGGAATTGATCTTGATACGCTTTTCGGGTGATGAACTGAAAGACATCTATCAATTTTTTGCTGAACAACGCAGTAATACGACAGAAACGTTTGCCATTGGTCGCTGATGATTATTGAAATCATTCTGATCGTATTTGTACTCGGCATTATTGCCTTTGCATGGTGGTATCCGTTTGAGTGAGGCGCTGTTTTTTGAACTCGCCATAACGTAACAAGACGCTGGGCAAGACCAATAACGTCAGTAGAGTCGATGATATCAGCCCACCGATAATAATAGCGGCCATTGGGCCCATAATTTCCCGTCCAGGACTATCCGCATTAATGGCGATGGGCAGCATTGCCAAAGCGGTCACCAAGGCTGTGATAAGTATCGAAGGTAAACGTTCCAGCGCGCCCTGAATCGCGGTTTCCAGCACCCAGGCTTTGCCTTCATGCTCGATCAGGTGTTGGTAGTGAGAAACCAGCATAATGGCATTACGCAAGGTAATACCAAACAACGTGACAAATCCGACCAGTGATCCTATGGATAACACGCCCCCGGTCAACCATGCCGCAACGATCCCGCCTAATAATGAAAAAGGCAGATTTAATAACACCAGCCAGGTATTACGCACACTGCGTAGCGCCATATACAACAAAATCAACACAATCAGTCCCACCAGCACTGAGTGGACCAACAGATCTTTTCGTGATTCAGCTTCCGCCACCGCCGTGCCGGTAAATTCAGGATAGGTATCTGCATCAAACTGCACATCCTGATGCACCCGTTGTTGCAGCTCTTTAAAAAATGAACGCAAATCCCGTCCCGCCACATTACAGGTTATGGCCTGCAATCTTTGTGCACCATGATGCAAAATCGCATGCCGTCCGGCGACTTGTTGTAACTCAGCAACATCTCCCAGCGTCAATATCCGATTATCCAGTGTACGCAAAGGCAAACTCAGTAATTGATGAGGTTGTTCTCTTAAATCAGGTGGCAACACCACGCGAATATCAAATAATCGATTACCTTCTGTGATCTGCCCAACTTGAATGCCATCAAATGCCGCTTTGATATTCTGCATCACCGTAGCAGGCTGCAGTCCCCACTGTGGTAGCTCTTCAAGTTTAATACGTAACTGCAGCTGTGGTTCGCCGGGAGGTGCTCGTAATTGAATATCCGTAGCGCCTTCAATTTCGGACATGACCTCGGCAACTTCACGGGCTTTATAATCCAGCGCATCTAAATCATAACCATAAATATTCACCACAACCGGTGAGGTATATCCCGAGATAGTTTCATCAATACGCTCTGTCAGGAAGGTATTCACTTCCGAACTGATTCCGGGGAACGCTTCAAGTATGTCACGAATTTCATCCAGAACAGCTTGCTGTTCGGGACCTGAAAGTGGTTCCAGATCGACCTCATATTCACTGTAATGGGTGCCAAAGGTATCGGCTCCTCGCTCAGCACGTCCCGCCCATTGTGATGTTGCTCTTACCCCGGGGATTTCGGCGACTTGTTGCTCAATCAGACCACCAATTCGTAAGGATTCCTCCAACGATGTACCAGGCACACTGGCTGTGTGAATAATGTAGTGACCTTCGCGCAGTTCGGGTAAAAAACGTCCTCCAAAATAAGGCAATAAACTCGCTCCGGCGACACAGAAGATCAGTACAGCAATTATCATCAGCCGGGGGAAATGACAGGTCACTTTTAAAACACGGCCATAAACGATTTGCAACCAGTGAATCAATGGCGGCTCAGCGGTTCGTGTAACACCAATTCGACTCAGCAAGGTATGACACAACGCGGGGGTGACCGTTAATGCAACAAATAATGAGGCCAAAATTGCCAGAATATAAGCCTGACCCAATGGCTCAAACATCCGCCCAGCCACTCCGCTCAAAGTGAGTAATGGCACAAAAACCAGCATGACTATCAAACTGGCATAGACCACAGAGCCACGAACTTCCATTGAAGCTTCATAGACGATTTGAATCACCGGACGAGGTTCTTTTAGTGCGGCATTTTCTCGCAACCGGCGAAAGATATTCTCTGTATCGATAATGGCATCATCAACCACTTCCCCCAGAGCAATAGCAAGCCCCCCCAGCACCATAATATTGATATTAACCCCGAACTCCAGTAGCACAATCAAAGCGGCAAACAACGACAGAGGGATTGCGGTCATCGAGATTATGGCTGTTCGTAAATTAAACAAGAATAAAAACAGGACCAATAAAACGAGCCCACCGCCCACCAGCAAATGATGCTGGATATTGGCCAGTGAGGTTTGAATGTAATTTGCTGGACGGAACAAGTCAGCATGTAACTCAATCCCATCCACTTCAAAGCCATCACGAAATTCATTTAATGCGGTTTCGACCGCCTGGGTTACCGCCAAGGTATTCGCTTTGTATTGACCAATCACCATTAAGACGATACCCGGCTTGCCACTAATGGCGGCACCCCCAATAGCTGGTGCGGGCCCGTATTCAATGGTCGCAACATCACCCAGATGCAAAACAGACTGACCTTGCTGACGAATCACCACTTTTTCCATCGCTGCCGCATTTATTGGCTGGCCGACAACCTGCAGCATCATGCGTTGATTACTATTTTCAATAAAGCCGCTGCCTTGCAATACCGTCGCTTCTCTGGCTGCCGCAACGACATCCAATGGAGATAAGTTATATAAAGCGAGTTTTTTCGGATCGAGCTGGATCTGCATTTGTTTTTCAGCGCCACCGAAAACATTAATATCCGCCACTCCGTCTACCGCCAGGAGTCTTGGTGTTAATGTCCAGTCGACCATTTCTCGCAAACGCATCAGACTCTGTTCATCCGAGGTCAAACCAATGGTCATAATGGTGCCGGAAGAAGATTCGAGTGGGACCATCAAGGCAGGTCCTACTCCTTGTGGAAGATTCCCTTGAGCTGGCATCAATCTCTCAGAAACTAATTGACGGTTGAGATAGATATTCGTTCTATCTTCAAAGGTGATAATCACCACGGACAAGCCGGGGGTCGAAGCAGATCGTACAAACATCACATCAGGTAAGCCACCTAATGCATTTTCGATGGGTTGAGTAACCAGCGTCTCGACTTGTTCAGCAGTAAAACCAGAAGCCTCGGTCTGAATAATGACTTGTTTGGGAGCGAATTCGGGAAACACATCAAGGCTGGCTTTATACAGTTGGTATCCGCCATAACCGAGCATCAATAAAGCTAAAGCCAGTACAACGCCACGTGCGCGAACCGAAAAAGCAACCAAATGAGAAAGCATCCGTGTTCCTGTTAATTATTAAATAAGTGGTGGTAGCCGATTCGACTAGTCATCATCATCGTCTTCATCATGTATTTGCCATTTGAATTCTTCCGATAATAACGTCTGAGCACCAGAAGTAACGACGGCGTCGCCAGGGTAGATTCCATGCTGCAAATAAATGCCTTCTACAGAGTTGACGCCCGAGGTTAACGAAATGCGTTGAAACCGCTGCTCGTCCATCTGCAAATAAGCCCATGGTTGTCCGGCATACCAGACAACGGATTGATAAGGAATCATCACCGCAGAGAAAGTCCTTTCTTCACGTGGCACCCAAACTTGTAATTGCGCCCCCTCCTGCAATGAAGAAGCCTTATTAAGGAAATACCAGGTTTCACCTCCCGAAACCGGATCAGCCGCAATTGCAGGGGCAAGTCTTTGTGCCTGACCCACAAGACTTTGCTGATTGGTTTGTTGCCAACGGACAGTAGTTACATTCTGATTCAGGGTTTGTTTGGGTGGCAAAGTAACTTTAATAATGGATTGCTCTCGCGCCATCAGTCTGGTGAACTCATCTCCCCCCTTAATAATCCAGTCCGCAATCGGCTGAGGCCATTGTTGGCGGACTTCCGCATGGCAATTGCTAAGCAATTGCAGTTTTAGCGCAGATTCTGCTTGGGCAAGTGATAAATTGGTTTGTACGTAGTTCACTTCTTTTGAAGCGATACTGCCGGTCGCTTGTTGCAGTGTTTTCAACCGTGATAGCTCTTTATTGATACCCTGTTCGTTCACTATCGCCTTACGGTGGTTCAGCTCTGCTTCAGCACATCGTGAATGCGCTAATCGCCAATCCTGCGTCGGCATGACAACAGCCATGGCCCGTATTTCTGGAGTAAAGAAACTCTCCATTAATGTCTGACTTTTAATTGAGGCCATTTCTTGTGCGGCTTCAGATAACGTAACTGAAAGCGCAAACTGATGACTCACCTGCTGGTCATCATTGTCATCTTCCTCCTGGTGTTCAACATTCTGGAAGTCTGAGCGGTTTTTCAGTTCAAGTGCTGGCGAAAAAAAATAAAGCGCTGACACTATCGCTAAAACACTGACTATCCACAATAAAACGCGTTGACTGGAATTCATTTTTCGCTGCTGCCCCGATGCAAAACTGCTCGCCATTACAGCATGGCTGCACAAATGCCACAAGGATAACTTCCCAAGCAACTTTTCATGACTTGACAGCAGACACTTGGACAGGTTTAATACCGCACCTTGTTGGCTCGATAGCTCAGTTGGTAGAGCAAGGGATTGAAAATCCCTGTGTCCCTGGTTCGATTCCAGGTCGAGCCACCATCGAATTCAAAAGCCCGATATGAAGTTCATATCGGGCTTTTTTCGTTTTCTCTTTCCAGTATTTGTTTTGTAGCATTCTCCTTGGTATGGATTAGAACCCAAGATTTGGGCTATCTATATAGGATTGATTACATCTCGAGAGTCGAGCGGAATCAGCGCGAAAATCGTCACACAAGGCTTTTTAGCAAAACTTTACATATCCATCGACAAATCACTACCGTTTCAGCCAACCCTAACCTATCGAACCTAAAATCAATAATACCAAGGCTTTCCAGTTATAGTTATTGCAGAAATACCTTGTTAAGCTGAAACCGTTGTTGTAAAAAAAACACACATTCCACTAAAAAAGACCAAAGTCGCATTTTTTTGTTGTAAAAGTGTTGCAATGAATTTTTAGATGTGGAAAATACACACTTAACCGAGCACGACTCTGGTTACGAGAGAAACTTAAAGTAATCTGTTAACAACTAGAAGGTGAACAGACATGAAAAAAACTACATTAGCAACATTAGTCGGTGCAGCAGCATTTGCAGCAGCCGGCGCAGCCAACGCAACAATCGTTGTTGGCGGTGAAAACGGATATGAATTCAGCGTTGACGGTAACATCAACCAATTCTTCATTGCATCTGATCAAGATAGCGCCAGTGGCGTTGATCAAGATAACCAAGGCGTAGCGAACGGCTTGTTACCAACGTTCTTTGGCTTTAACGTTAAAGCCCCAGAAATCAATGGCTTGACAGTTGCAGCGCGTGTTTCAATCTCTCCATCAACTAATAACGGTAGCTATCCTGACGGTGCTTTGGAAGGTCAAGGCTCGATGGAACAACGTGAAGCGTTTGCCACTGTAGACGGTGCTTTCGGTCAAATCATGTTAGGTAAAGGCTTAGGTCTGTACTCAGCAAACAACATTTTGTTAGATCAAACTTTATACGGTGTTGGTGCAACTGGTGTTTCAGCTGCTGGCGATCAAAACACTGGACAAACATCTTTAGGCCGTATTGGTTACGGTTATGAATATGCTAACTGGCGTTCACAAATTCGCTGGACTTCAGTGGATATGGCTGGTTTCAAACTTGCTTTGGCTGTAGCCGATAGTGATGATTTATTACAACCTGCAGATTACGCTGTTACCCCTTATGAAAAAGATGCACGTTATGAAGCATCATTAAGCTATGCAACTGCATTTGATGGCGGTTCAGCCAAATTATGGTTGGATGGTATGACTCAGAAAATTGACCTGATTGATGCTGGCGAACGTAAAACTAATGCCTACACAATTGGTGGTCAATTAGTATTAGGTGGTTTTGAAGCTGTTGCTGCTTGGTATGATGGTAAAGGCCAAGGTATTGGTGGTCTGGGTCTGGGTGCATTTGGTGCTGATGGTGACGAACGTGATGGCGATGGTTACTATGCACAGTTAGGTTACCGTTTCGCTGGTCAAACATTTGTAGCTGCATCTTATGGTGAATCTACACTTGACCGTGACAGTAGTCTGCTTGTATCAGATGGTTCTTTTGGTGACTTAGATAAAAACAGCATGGCTACAATCGGTATCTACCATGATGTTACAGCTAATCTGAAACTGGTTGCTGAATACTCACGCATGGAAACTGAATATCACATTCAATCTGATGAAGATGAAGTTGATGTTCTGGCTATCGGTGGTTTCATCAGCTGGTAAGCAGTTATTTTCTAAACCTTCGGGTTTAGTTTAAAACTGATAAAAAGCCTCAACCTTTGGGTTGGGGCTTTTTTTTTT
>NZ_JAJAEO010000088.1 GCF_020447225.1 Methylophaga pinxianii
TTTTTTTTCATCTTCACCTTCACGAACCGAAGATTTAAAGCTTCGAATGGCACTACCCAGATCACCACCTAAAGAGCGCAATTTTTTAGTGCCGAAAAGTAAAATGACAATGACCAGAACGATCAATAATTGCCAAACACTGATTCCACCAAATCCCATGATGCGCTCCTAATGAAAACCGGGCAGGTTTTTGCCGCCCAGCAGATGAATATGTAAATGATCGACTTCCTGACCACCACCGGGTCCGGTATTAATAATGGTGCGGAAACCGTTGTCTAAACCTTGTGATTTTGCCAGTTCTGGCAGCTTGAGAAGCATGTGAGCAATCAACTGCTGATGGCTCTGTTCCAAGTGATCGAGTCGTGCAATATGTTGTTTTGGAATCACCAGCAAATGAACGTTTGCTTTCGGATTAATATCATTAAACACATACATCAGTTCATCTTCGTAAACTTTGGTAGACGGGATATCGCCGGTAATAATTTTGCAGAAAATACAGTCGGTCATTATTTGCTCCTACTGGCCTTCTCATCATGTCCTGATAAACCAAATCGACGATCCAATTCGGCCAACACAGAATCAACCTCAATATCGTTATGTGCCAGTAATACCATGGAATGAAACCAAAGGTCTGCTGTTTCGTAGACGATTTGTTCCTTATCTCCTGATTTTCCTGCAATAACGGTTTCGGTGGCCTCTTCGCCTAATTTTTTCAAAATTTTATCAGTTCCTGCAGCATACAGACTGGCCACATATGAACTTTCGGCAGTAGCGTTTTTGCGTTGGTTCAGAACCACCATCAGTTTCTGCAATGTATCACGCATTAATAAATCTCATCCGGATTTTTCAGTACAGGCTCGGTCGTCTGCCACTCACCATCCTGTAATTCAAGAAAAAAACAATGATGACGTCCAGTATGACAGGCAATCCCACCTATCTGTTCAACTTCGAGCAAAATAGCGTCTTGATCGCAGTCAATGCGAATGGATTTTATCCTTTGCTGGTGGCCGGATTGCTCGCCTTTATGCCATAGTTTTTGTCTTGATCGCGACCAGTAAACAGCATGACCGGTTTCAGCGGTAAGCTGCAAGGATTCTCTATTCATCCAGGCTAATGTGAGTACTTGCTTCGTGGAAAACTCTTGTGTGATAACTGGGGCCAAGCCATCGCCACCCCAATTTACTTGATCCAGCCATGCGCTCATAAACGCACCTCAATGCCTTGTTGGGCCATTTGTTGTTTCGCTTCACTTACGGTATATTCGCCGAAATGAAAAATGCTGGCGGCCAATACGGCATCAGCATGTCCCAGTTTTATGCCATCCGTCAGATCCTGTAACTTACCTACACCACCCGATGCTATCACAGGAACAACCACTGCATCACTCACGGCACGAGTGAGTTCGATATCGAAACCTGATTTTGTCCCATCACGATCCATGCTGGTTAACAAGATCTCGCCCGCTCCCAGTACCACCATTTTTTTGGCCCATTCCACCGCATCAATACCTGTCGGTTGACGCCCACCATGGGTAAAAATTTCCCATTTGGGTGGTTGCCTTTCAGCAGATACGCGTTTAGCATCAATCGCTACCACAATACATTGTGATCCAAACTTTTCAGCAGCTTCACGAACAAAATCCGGATTTTTTACAGCGGCAGAATTAATACCAACTTTATCTGCACCAGCATTCAACATACGGCGAATATCAGCAACAGTGCGTATCCCCCCCCC
>NZ_JAJAEO010000092.1 GCF_020447225.1 Methylophaga pinxianii
TTTTTTTTGGGAGTTAAATCACCGATGCAAATCAAATGCTTTACTGTTGGTGCATTTCAGGTCAACACATATTTGCTGGTGGACGAACCAACGGGAGCTGCTGCAATTGTAGATACTGGTGAAACCGATGAGCTGGTTAAACAGTTATGCGCTATTTCTCCAGTACCAGATATTCAGATGATTTTGTTAACGCATGGACATCTGGACCATGCCGGGGGCCTGGTTGCCTTGCAATCGCGGTTCGACGTGCCAACGTACCTGCCAAGAAAAGAGATCCCTTTGTTTGAAACCTTACCGGTTCAGGGGGACTGGTTCGGCCAACCAGCATTTAATCGGCCATGTGGCCGCATAGATTATCTGGTAGAGGATGGTGATGAAATTCAGTTGGGAAACACTACACTCAGATTTATTTCTACGCCCGGACATACGCCGGGCCAGGGTTGCTATTACGATGAGCAGGATATTTTTGTCGGTGACACGTTATTTTATGGCAGTATCGGCCGTACGGATTTGCCAATGGGAAATTCGGCTATAATGCAGCATAGTTTACAGCGTTTGATGCAGCTCCCCGGACATTTGCGTGTCCATAGTGGTCATGGGCCAGTCACCACGATTGCTCATGAAAGACAGCATAATCCTTTTTTAACTTTTTTGAGACAAGCATAGAAAATGGCGAATACAGATAGATTAATTGAAGGTTTTCAACGATTTAAAAAACAATATTTCGGTCAAGACAGTCGTCTTTATGCCAGTATGAAAACGGGCCAGCCAGCGAAAACACTTATGATTGGCTGTTGTGATTCCCGTGTCGATCCGGCAATTCTGACAGATTGTGATCCCGGTGACTTGTTCACTGTCAGAAACGTCGCTAATCTGGTACCACCATGTGAGCATGATGGCTTGCATCATGGCACCAGCTCTGCACTTGAATTTGCGGTGAATAACCTTGAAGTTGAAAATATCATTGTCATGGGGCATGCCAATTGTGGTGGCATCCGTGCCTTATGGGAAGATGATGGTAAGCAAAATTCTAAGTTTATTCATCAATGGGTATCCATAGCTCAGCCAGCAAAAGAATGGGTTAAATCTCAGCAACAAACTGACGAAAGTGCTCAGATACGAGCATGTGAACAGAGAGCGGTATTGGTTTCGTTAGATAATTTAATGAGTTTTGAATGCGTTAAAGAACGCGTTGAGGATGGTCGCCTGAGTTTACACGGATGGTATTTTGATTTGGCGGCGGGGGAGCTGCTTTGTTTTGATCCCCAAACCGGCCAATTTAAACCGGTTCAGGAATCTGCTAATTAGGTTTTACTGAATATCTGGGAGTTGGCCTGCGGGTTCATCTCCCATGGAATCGTCTGTGTTTTCCGGTAATGCTTCTTTCTGTTTTTTCTCAGCGGCATTTGTGTCGGAATCGGTTTCTTCGATTGTTTCAACTTCCTCTTCACCTAAGCCAATTACATTCAACAGGCTATTGAAAAGGCCTGTTTTCTGTTCGGTCAGTGGAACGACAACATTGGTGTCGGTGCGCTGTTCTTCGGTTAACTGGATGTTTTCAACAACCCGGGTGTTACCGTCAATATAATCGAGTGTTTCAGCTTCATCAAAATACAAGGTAATACGGCGCTGTTCGCGCGTGCCATTTCCTGGGTGAAAACTGTAGATATAATCCCAGCGATTAGGGTGGAATACATCAATTAACATCGGGGTTCCCATCACAAAAGACACTTGGCTCTTTGTCATGCCCGGTTCAAGTTTACTCAGCATTTCCTGGGTGACCTGGTTCCCTTGCTGAATGTCTATTCGATAAACCCCAGGGATTTTATCTTTGCTACAGGCGCTGAGCGTGAGAATAACCAAGGAAAGGCTATAAATAAGCAGGCTTTTCATTTAGTATTTGTTCTGTGTTGATGACCAAAGTGCGATGATACGCTATTCGTAACTATTCTACGAGGCAACAATAATAATGGAAAGACAAGATTTAAGAAAAGCGGGATTGAAGATTACTCTGCCACGTTTAAAGGTGTTGGAAATCCTAGAACACTCTAAACAACGCCACCTAAGTGCTGAAGATGTTTATAAAGCCTTATTGGAAATGGGTGAAGAAATTGGTTTAGCCACGGTATA
>NZ_JAJAEO010000014.1 GCF_020447225.1 Methylophaga pinxianii
TGGGTTTCCCACAATTTAACGGACACTTTTCATAAGCAAAAGGAAAAGTAGAAGATGAATCAAATGGGAACACGCAGAAAATACACCGATGAATTTAAAGCAGAGGCCATCAGGCTTGCGAGTCAACAGGACAGCTCGATTAAGGGAATAGCGGACGATCTGGGAATCAACTCTGGCATGCTGCGACGCTGGATAAAGACGGCCAATGGCGTGCCAAGCACTCAAAAAAATATGGCTGAC
>NZ_JAJAEO010000066.1 GCF_020447225.1 Methylophaga pinxianii
CAACCAGGTCGAGCAATTGTTGCCCTGGAATATTGATCTTGGACAATCAGCCGTCAGCGAGGCTGTCTAGGGTGTAACGCGTCAACGCTTACAAAACATCAAGGATTTCAGCTTCACTTACTTTTTGGACATATTTGTTTCTTTTTTAAGCTTGGCGCGAGAGATATGCAGCAAATTTTCGAAACAGTGAAAAACGCTATTTACATCTCAGAAAAGAAAATTCATTTTGTTTATCTCATGCTGGTCGCTTGTATGTGTCACAAGTACTCAGACCAAAAAAACTTGGTCTTAAGCTCTAACTATAACGATAGGGAGCAGTTTAAAACCTTTATCGCTAATGGAATAAAAGATAAAACTCTCATAGAGCCAAACACTAAATATAAGTATTTGGATGGATCATCAGAGGTCGCGACCAATATAACTTTACGGAATTTATTTGACATCTACTTAGCATGTATAGGAGTTGATTTTGATCTCCGTAATAAAACAGTTTCAATTGAAATCGACATTATTGAGCAATTGATTGAGGATAATAAAACCCCAAATATGAGAGCCACCAGGGATTTAACCTTAGAAAAATATATTGATTTAGTCCTTAGAGCAGGTAAGTATCATAGCCTTTGAATTTAGTACTGGGTTTCCCACAATTTAACGGACACTTTTCATAAGCAAAAGGAAAAGTAGAAGATGAATCAAATGGGAACACGCAGAAAATACACCGATGAATTTAA
>NZ_JAJAEO010000121.1 GCF_020447225.1 Methylophaga pinxianii
GGTTTTGGGGATAAAGCGACAGCAGAAAAATTACTAAAAAATGCATTGAGATTAAATCCGCAAGGTATTGATAGTAATTACTTTTATGCGTTGTTTTTAATGGATAAAAAACAGTATAAACAAGCTGAGTCTTATCTGTTATTTGCTAAAAAAGCGGCTCCCAGAGCAGATAGACCACTGGCAGATAAAGGCCGTTTAATGGAAATCGACAAGGCGTTGGCTGAAGTTAACAAACAGATGAATGACCAAACCGATGCAAATACTGTTAATTGAAGACGATCTGTCATTGGCGCAGGGACTTATGCGTTCGCTACGCCATGACCGGTTTACCGTCAATCATTTAAGCCTGGGACGCCAGGCAATAAACAGTATTAAAACCGCTGCTCCGGATATCGTGATCCTTGATCTGGGCTTACCGGACATGGATGGTACAGCGGTATTGGCAGAGATCCGTAAGGTGAATGCAAGCTTACCAATATTGGTATTAACGGCTCGAGGCAGCATCAATGATCGGGTTATTGGGCTGGATGCCGGTGCTGATGATTATCTGGCCAAACCATTTGATATCGACGAACTGCTGGCCAGGTTAAGAGTTTTTGAACGTCGTCTGAGCAGTCAGCAACATGCCGCATTGCAGATTGGCCCCGTCAGTCTTGATAACAAAACCATGCAGTTAAAAGTCGATGATGCCCTGGTTGAGTTACCGCGTCGCGAATTTATGTTACTGAAAATCCTGATGGAGAATGTCGGACGGGTGCAGACTAGAGACAGTCTTGAATCCAAGCTTTACAGTTGGGGAGAGGAGGTGGCTAGCAATGCTGTTGAGGTACATGTGCATCATTTACGCAAAAAACTTCCGGAAGGGTTTATCAAAACCATTCGCGGTGTAGGCTATCAAATCAGTAATCAATGAAATCTATCCGACTGTATTTACTGATGATATTGGTCGCCACGCTGATATTGGTGATGTTCGTGTCATTGCTGAAAGGCTACCAGTCCAGTATTGAAACCGCACAAGGCTTATTTGATGAACGGTTGGTTAATACCGCTGAATTAATTGCATCAGCCCATGTTGCTCAAACCACTTCTGATTCGGCTCAAAGACCTACCAGTGATTATCTGTTTTTTCAGATATGGGATGCCAACGGACAACTGCTGACGCGATCCGATACAGCACCTCATATTGCGCTGAGCCGTTTTGAAAAAGGCTTTTATGATGTCAATTTTAATGGCTTTCGCTGGCATAACTATGTTTATCCTGATCCCCTGTCTGAACGCTGGATTATTGTCGGTGAGCGTAGTGATGTTCGCAGCTCTATGGCCGAAGATATTGTGTTAGCGACTATTTTGCCGGCATTTTTTGGCATCGTCATCGCCGCCATTTTCATCTGGTGGCTTATCGGGACGGGGTTAAAACCATTAAAAAACCTTTCCAGACAACTTGCCAGTAAGCAGGCTGATGATTTGAGACCAATTGAACTGGCTGACTTGCCAAAAGAAATGAACCAGTTGGTCAAAATTATCAACCAGCTGTTCTGGCGACTTGACCAGAGTTTTCAGCGCGAACAACGATTTGCTGCTGATGCGGCCCATGAATTGCGAACCCCCATCAGTGCATTACAGATTCATTTACATAATCTGCGAAAAACCTATGGTGATAACTCTGAGGATTGGCAGGTTATGCAAGCCGCAGTCAACAGAATGAGCCATCTGGTTAACCAGATACTGATGCTATATCGCACGGCACCTGAGCAGATTGCTAAAAAAGCGGAATCAATTGATCTGTATAAATTAGCCAGTGATGTGATTGCTCGCGATTATCAACAGTTTGAAAAACGTCAGCAACATATTGAATTAATTGGGAAGTCCTCAACAATATATGGGCATTTTTTTGCATTGGAAACGCTGTTACAAAATTTACTCAGCAATGCCAGCAAATATGCACCGACAAAGGGACATATTGTGATTCATGTTCATCCGACTGAAAAAGGAGTGCGATTAACCGTTGAGGATGATGGGCCGGGTATTCCACCAGATCAGTATGAACGTATTTTTGACCGGTTTTATCGTTATCAGAACGAAAACAGTGATCTGCAATTACCCGGATGTGGTCTTGGGCTGGCCATTGTTCAGCATATTATTGAAATGCATCATGCTGAGATAAAACTCAGTAATTCAACTTTTGCGAGTGGCCTGAAAGTGGTGATCGATTTTCCTGCCGCGTTGAGAAAATGATGAAAAATGTATTCATATTCACTTCAATGTTATTGATTTCATTAAATAGTTATGCAGCGCCACCCACATTTGAAATCCTCATTAAGGATCATCTGTTTTATCCTGATGAACTGATTATCCCAGCCAATACCAAGGTGAAATTATTGGTCAAAAACCAGGATGCAACACCTGAAGAATTTGAAAGTTATGAGCTAAACCGTGAAAAAGTGATCCCTGGCAATACTCAAGCAATTATTTTTATTGGCCCTTTGTCCCCCGGTGTTTATCCGTTTTTTGGAGAATTTTTCCCAAAAACCGCTCAAGGCAAAATTATTGCTGAAGAGGAGGGTAAATAACCATGCTGCTCAATAGTGTGATTCTGGTGCTACGGGAAGTGCTCGAAGCCGCGATGGTGGTCAGTCTTTTCATGGCTTTTACCACGGTAAGTCAGCAGTCACGTTATTTTTTGCTGAAAGCGATTTTTCTGGGATTGGTTGCCGGTGGTTTTTACGCGTACTTTTTACCGGAAATTTCAAATTGGCTGGAAGGTATCGGTCAGGAGATCACCAATACCATGATCCACCTTGGTATTTTTTTGTTACTTACCGGTTTTTTATGGCTTATTTCCAGCAATATTGTCTTACCCAACCGGCTGGTCAAAGCAGTGATGATGGGGGCGATTATTCTGGCAATCAGCCGGGAAAGTGCTGAAATCATGTTATATATTTCAGGGTTTCGTAGTGACCATTTTTTAATGCAGTCTGTGTTATCTGGCAGTCTGATTGGTTTAGGCATAGGGGTCAGCTGCGGTATTTTTTTATACCACTTGATGATTGCGCTGAAGCCAGCGGCAGCAACCAAATTTATCTGTGTTCTGGTGGTGATTGTCGGCGGCAGCATGATGTCTCAGGCCACTCAGTTTCTGATTCAAGCAGATTGGTTAACTTCAACAGAACCGGTCTGGGACAGTTCTCATATTATCAGTGAACACTCGTTACCCGGTCAGTTGCTGTATGCCTTGATGGCATATGAAGCGACGCCGACATGGAGCCAGATTGTGGTCTACCTGACCAGTCTGGCATTGATGATACTGGTCATTATTTCTGCACGTTTTTTACAGGGCCAACCAAAATATGACTAACCTTTGTCGTACGGCTTTATTGTTAGCCTGCCTTTTACCCATGCTCAGTCATGCCGATGGTAATCCGGTTGATAAAGTCTATGCACCCTATGTGCAGCCACTGGAACGCGAAATTGAATGGCGAATGACGGACTCTGATGGACGCCAGGTTCAACGATTGGGATTGGGTAAAAGTCTTACTGATCGGTTGTTTATCGAAGGTTATTTGATCGGCGAAGATAATCAAAATAATGACTTTCGTTTGCAGGCATTTGAAGTTGAAGCGCTTTGGCAACTGACCGAACAGGGTGAGTACGGCATAGATTGGGGACTGATAACCGAACTGGAACGGCAACGTGATGATGAAAACTGGGAAGCAGCAGCAGGATTAATCGCCTTGAAAGAGTGGGGCAGATGGGTGGCAACCAGCAATTTCTGGCTTAAATATGAATGGGGTGAAACCCAGAAAAGTGAATTTGAAACCGCTTTATCATTACAAACCCGTTATCGACTTTCTCGTTATTTTGAACCAGCCATTGAGTTTTATGCCGGCGAAGATACCCGTGCACTTGGACCGGTGTTTCTTGGAGATATCAGCCTTTCACCTGGCAAAAAACTGCATTGGGAAGTGGGCGTGCTGACTGGGTTATCTTCCAAAACCGCCGATACCAACTGGCGAGCTTTACTGGAGTATGAATTCTAAACGTTATTGCATTTGGGCAATGCAATCCTCATAGGTCTGATTTTTAAAATTGTCTATTGCCTGCTGCTTGCCTTCATTGGTTTCCTCAACAGGTTGCTGGTAGGCACTGAGCAATAATCCACGTGTCACATTACCCATGGCATTTTCCATGGCTTCGTGAATCGGTGTATTCATTTGACGAAACAACATATACGACCCGGCTTTGCTGGCCCAATCCTCACAAACCTGTATTTGCTCAGCCTGAACAGCAAAGGACATTGTTATCAAAAAACCACCAAAGAAATAACTCAAAACGATTTGTTTCATTTATAAAGCCCCTGAATTTTCATCCAGTAAATCTACTGCTAGCTAGATGAAGATTTTGTCAAAGGATTTAGCAAACAAATATTTTGATGATTTAGGTTATGGTGAACGGGCTTGAGGTCGCAACAGGATACTCCATACAATTCATAAAACAATAAAGTGATAACGATGAAAAATAAATTTCTGGAAAGTGGCGAAGCCGGGTATCACCCGCTGAAAAAATTCCGCACCATTATCAAAGGACTGCGTTATGCAGTATTAAGTGACTTCAGTGTACTTTACAAAGTTGTCGTCTCAGTCATCGTTGTGCTGGTGTCACTGTGGTTTCACAAATGGGTGGATGCCGCATTAATCATTATGGCAACCGGTTTTGCCTTAAGTGCGGAATTGTTTAATACCGCCATCGAAGCTATGTGCGACTTCGTGGAAGAACGTCATAATCACAAAATCGGCATCATTAAAGATATTGCTGCCGCAGCAGCTGGTGTGGCGATATTTGTCTGGGCTGTAGTGATTATTTCCAGCTTTCTGGGTGTTTGGCAGCGTTTGATCTGACTTTGTGTATCCAACAGGTGGAGAGCGACAGTTCGCTCTCCTTTTCCGTGCAGGCTTCAGATATCGCTATGCGGACCAAAAACTTCATAATGAATTTGTTCTGCTGCAACATTTAAATCCAACAATTGTTGTTTAATGAAGCGCATAAATTCAACGGGCCCACAAATATAAAAATCACCGTCAATCAATGGCAACTCATACTGTAATCTGGTTAAATCCAACAAACCATTGAGAGCTTGTTTGTCTGTTCCTTCATCCTGTGTATACCAATAGTAATAATGCAGTTTTTCTGAGGTGTTAGCATTATTTTTCAATTGCGCGGCAAAGTTGTGCTGGCTTTTATTTTTACAAGCATGCAAAAACCAGATCGTTTGATCAGTTTGACTCTTAAGCAATGTTTGCAGCATAGCCATCATCGGTGTAATTCCCACACCAGCAGAAATCAGCACTGTCGGTTTGTCCAGATGTGCCAGATAGAAATTACCCGTAGGTGGCATTAATTCAATATAGTCACCAACGCGTACTGCGTCGTGTAAATAATTAGAAACCAGACCAGGCTGTGGTTGAGATTCACGTTTGACGCTGATTCGATAGCTTTCGCCATTGAATGTATCAGAAATAGAATATTGTCTGATTTCAATATTTTCTGCCTGATCAGGTTTTACTTTGACGGCCAGATATTGGCCTGGTTGGTAACTCGCAATCTCACCTCCATCCACTGGAACAAAGGTAAAACTGGTGACCAATTCTGATTCAGGCGTTTTGGCTTTGACTTCAAATAAACGAGCACCGGTCCAGCCTCCGGTTTTGGTTTGATAATCGCTATAGATCTCCTTTTCGCGACCAATTAATACCTTTGCCAATAATCCATAAGCCTTGACCCAGGCATCAGCCACTTCGTCGGTAAAGGCATCTGGTGCCAGTTCGCGGAGAGTTTCTATAAGATGATGGCCGACGATTTGATATTGATCGGGCTGAATATCAAAACTGACATGTTTATGCGCCACGCGTTCAACCAGTTCTCCTAACGCGGCCAAATCATCGATATGCCTGGCATACATCGCCACGGCGCTGAACAAAGCAAACTGTTGTCGGCCGGTGGCCTGATTACTCAGGTTGAAAATATCTTTCAATTCAGGGTTATGACTGAACATGCGTTTATAAAAATGATCGGTGACTTCAACCCCAGCATTTTCCAATAAAGGCAGAGTACTTTTAACGATTTCAATAGTTCTGGTATCTAACATATACAACCTCTTAACAAACGGTTAAATGAATTCACCTATTTGTTTGCAGAGGTTATGCCAGTTGATTAATGGTTTATAAATCAATTATATAGTTGTTTCCTGGGTTATTAATATGTCATATTGACTCACAATTAATTATGTCTATATGACTCAATGATGATAAATTGACTTTAATTGGCAAGTTGAGACCATTATGCAGGATTTTGATTCAACCTTATTACTTGAAGTCGCGCTGGATCTGGCAAACAGTATCAATAATGACGATCGTTTTGATCGTCTGTTGGCCTCGATCCGTAAAGCCATTAAATGCGATGCCGTTGCTTTATTGGGTTTGCACGAAAATCTGTTAACGCCTCTGGCAATACAGGGATTATCTTCTGAAGTATTGGGTCGACGTTTTTATCTGAATGAACACCCCAGACTTGAGCAGCTATGCCATGCCAGTAAACCGCTTATCTTCCCGGATAACTGTAACTTACCCGATCCCTATGATGGTTTGCTATTGGCCCGATCCGGCGATCTGCCGGTTCATTCCTGTATGGGATTGCCATTGTACTCGGATCAAAAAGTCATAGGATTGGTGACCATTGACAGTCTGCAGGCAGGAAGTTTTAACAATATCAGTCTCAAAACGCTGGAACTGATAGCCGCCTTATCAGCAGCAACATTGAAAACCGCACTGGAATTTAAAAAGCTTGAAATCAGCGCCCAGCATGCACAGCAACTGGTGCAGGAACTGACACAGGAAGCCTTGTTAAAAGATGGGGGAGAGTTGATAGGTCAAAGCCCAGCCATGCAAACCTTGAAAAACGAGATTCAGCTGGTCGCCAGTTCGGACTATACGGTGTTGATCACGGGTGAAACCGGCGTCGGAAAAGAGCTGGTTGCACGCACGGTGCACCAATTATCATTGCGTAAAGATAAACCGTTAGTCCACATAAACTGTGCTTCTTTGCCGGAAACTTTGGCTGAAGCCGAATTATTCGGTCATACCAAAGGCGCTTTTACCGGAGCGGATCGGGAAAGGGCGGGTAAATTTCAGTTAGCCCACGGTGGTAGCCTGTTTTTAGATGAAGTTGGAGAGTTGCCATTAGCGGTGCAAAGTAAGCTGTTACGTGTATTACAAAGTGGTGAAATACAGCCGGTGGGTAAAGATAATGTCGAACAGGTTGATGTTCGCGTGATTGCTGCGACTAACCGGAATCTTGCAGAAGAGGTCAGCGAGGGTCGTTTCAGAGCTGATTTGTACCACCGTTTATCGGTTTATCCAATCCAGGTTCCACCGTTAAAAGATAGAGAACAAGACGTTTTGTTATTGGCAGGTTACTTTCTGGAAAAAACACGTCGCAAATTAGGCATAAGGCAATTGCGGCTCTCGCAGGATGCAGAACTGGCTTTAACAAATTATCACTGGCCGGGAAATGTTCGCGAACTGGAGCATGTAATCAGTCGTGCATCGTTAAAAGCCAAAGCGAAACCGACAACGACCGGCATCATTTCATTACATCGAGCGTTTCTTGAGTTACCGGAAACTCAAATTGCTGAAAATTCTGTTGAAAAAAACACTGAGTTGAAATCAAGTTTATCCACGGGACTGGATCTCAAAACCGCTACCAATGAATTTCAAAAACAGTGCATTTTAACGGCTGTTAGCCAAGCTAATGGCAACTGGAGTGAAGCGGCCCGATCACTGAAAACCGATCGGGCCAATTTGGTCAGAATGGCAAAACGCCTGGGCGTTTCAATTAAAAAAACGGTGGTAAATCATTAACCGGTTATGCGCTTAATGAAGCCATATCAATGACAAAACGGTAACGCACATCGGATTTTTCCATACGTTCAAAGGCTTCATTAATCTCATCCATTT
Organism: Methylophaga pinxianii; assembly: GCF_020447225.1. Taxonomy (GTDB): domain Bacteria; phylum Pseudomonadota; class Gammaproteobacteria; order Nitrosococcales; family Methylophagaceae; genus Methylophaga; species Methylophaga pinxianii. The sequence continues at coordinate 8,010 of NZ_JAJAEO010000121.1, forward strand.
TGATCATTTCGCATTCTGGCAAGATATTCATACGTCCACAAAAATCCAGCATTTCCTGAGTTTCGGCAATTCCACCAATCAACGAACCCGCAATACGGCGACGGCCGAAAATCATGGGTGCCGTATTTGGCCCTTCAACCGGGCCAATCTGTCCAACCAATACCAGCGTGGCATCATTATCCAGCAATGGAATGTAGGGATTCAGATCATGATTGACTGGCACGGTATCGATAATTAAATCAAAGCTTGAACCCGCGCTTTCCATTGCTGTCTCGTCTTTAGAGACCAGAAAAGCATGTGCACCAAGGTCGATGGCATCTTGTTGTTTCTTTGGAGAAGTACTGATAACGGTCACATGCGCACCTAATCCCACGGCCAGTTTAATTGCCATATGACCCAGTCCACCCATTCCGACCACGCCGACCCGGCTGCCCGGCCCAACGTTCCATTCTCTGAGTGGAGAATAAGTAGTAATTCCTGCACAAAGCAGTGGCGCTGCTCGTGCCAGATCCAGATTTTCCGGGAGGTGTAATACAAACTCTTCACGTACCACCAAATGTTTTGAATACCCGCCTTGAGTCATATCACCACTGATTCTGTCGGGGGAACCGTAGGTCAAAGTAAAACCGTTGCGGCAATATTGCTCATGGTCGTTATGACATTCATCGCAGTCCTGACAACTGTCGACCATACAACCCACAGCAACATGGTCACCGGCTTTGAATTTGGTCACTGCTGAGCCAATTTCAGTGATCCGACCCACAATTTCGTGTCCCGGTACCAGCGGAT
>NZ_JAJAEO010000012.1 GCF_020447225.1 Methylophaga pinxianii
CAGCGTAGGTACCATACTCATTCATCGAAAAAGCCGGAATGACGTTGACCTTGTCACCAATATTGAAGTGGCTGACATTGGCACCAAGCTGTTCAATAATGCCTGACGCTTCGTAGCCAAGCCGGGCGGGCAGGGAGGGAGTCTCAAGATATTGGCCACTTCGAAACATGACTTCAGCACGATTAAGGCCAATAGCATTAATTTTGATCAGTACTTCATCTGCTTTTGGTGTGT
>NZ_JAJAEO010000063.1 GCF_020447225.1 Methylophaga pinxianii
TTTTTTGTACGAACCTGTAGTCCTTCTTCGGTATACAAACGATAGGTATGCTTTTTATTCACGACCAGCCCCTGTGCCTTGAGAAGTCCATGTAACATCAGATAACCATATCTAGGGTAGCGTGCAGCCAATGATTTCAATTGTTCTCTGGCGACGGTATCCGGCTTCACTTTTCGCCGATAACGGTAGGCAGTTCGGCTTATCCCTGCCAGTATGCAAGCCACACGCTCACTGAGCTGAAAATGCTGTGTGAGGTAGTCAACAATGGGCTTTTTTGCTACTGGCTTTACCACTTTTTTGACAGCACATCCTTCATTGCTTCGACTTCGAGCAGCTTGTCAGCCAGAAGCTTTTTGAGCTTGTTATTCTCCGATTCCAGCTCTTTCAGGCGTTTGGCTTCATTCACTTCAAGGCCTGCGTATTTGCTACGCCAGTTGTAAAAGGTGCCATTGGATATGCCCATTTCTCGGCAGATGTCTTCCACCTTGGCACCAGCTTCGTGTCTTTTTATGGCCCGGATGATTTGTTCTTCGCTGTAGCGTTTTTTCATTTTGAGATCTCCAACTCCCATAGTTTATTGGAAATCTCATCAATGTCATGGCTCTAAATTCGGGGGAAAGGTCA
>NZ_JAJAEO010000098.1 GCF_020447225.1 Methylophaga pinxianii
AAAAAAAATCCACACTGCACCAAATAAGTGCTATGCACCAACTCGGACCGTAATAATGATCTCGTCTTCCATTTCGACAGAATCAACAATCTCATGTCCATGAATTCTGGCCCAGGCTGGAATATCACTTAACGCCCCCGGATCAGTACATACTACTTTGAGAATATCTCCCAAAGTTAATTCAGCTACTTTATTCTGCGTTTTGATGACTGGCAAGGGACATAATAGCCGTCTTGCATCTAATTCAATCTGTTTCATACGTACCACTCCTGTGGAACCTGCTCCGCGGTGATTGGCCTTGCCTGAATTTGTTGCGAAGATTGGTCAGGTAAAGAAATCTTCACTTCGACCTCATCAGCATAACGACCTTGACCAAAACGCGCGACAATCGATGCAGCTAGCGGGAAATCCTGCTGATCAATATCACCATCAATAATCGCCATAGGGCCATTATGACTGGTGGAATACAGACTGATAAATTGTTTACGATAACCTTCGAGAAACTTACTCTCTCCAGCATCACGAGCAATGATCATTTTGAAATCGGCTTTTGGCCGGATATGTCGACCAACTTTCAATAACATAATGTCATCAAGTTCATATTCACGACTATTTCTGGCTTTCCACAAATCAACAAGCTTGCTGGAATAGCTTTCATCGGTCAGGAAACAACAACCGCCAGCAGGAGTGGCAAAATCATCAAAGCCAAATTGTTTTGCCAATGCAATTTGCGGTTTACGATTACGCCCATGAAAATCATACAGTTTGCTCCGGTCCACCCATCCCTCACGCTCGGGTTTGGTCGGCTGGAGATTTTTCGCACATAAAGGCCGCAACAATAAATCATCTGCACCGGACTCAGCCGCGACAATTGGCATCGTGCGTTTTAATTGGGATTTGGGCCGTTGACCAATGACTTCGCCGGTAATAATAAAATCAAATCCCTGCATATGATTTGCTTTTACCCATTCCACCGCTTTTTTGACCATAAAGATTTTACAGTCAAGGCAGGGATTCATATTCGCGCCATAACCATGCTTTGGATTAAGCAACACATCTTTATATTCTTCGATCACATCGATGATATGTAACTTGATACCCAGCTGTTCAGCTACCCATAATGCGTTATTACGTTTCTGTTTATCTTTGTGCTGATTACGTATCGCATGCGTATGACCTTCTACACAGAATCCGGTAAAAAAATTGATACCTTCAACTTCGATACCTTGTTCCTGCAGAACACGTACCGCCAACATGGAATCCAATCCGCCTGAAATCAAGGCAACGGCTTTGTGTGGAGAACGCATTAAGCCGTCCCCCCAACCGTTAACGCATCAATTTTCAAGGTTGGTTGCCCCACTCCAACCGGCACACTTTGCCCTTCTTTACCACAGTTACCGATACCAGAGTCCAATTCAAGATCATCCGCCACCATGCTGATACGATTCATGACTTCCGGTCCATTGCCGATGAGCGTTGCGCCTTTCACTGGTCGCGTCACTTTGCCATTTTCAATCAGATAGGCTTCACTGCTGGAAAAAACAAATTTGCCTGAAGTGATATCGACCTGGCCACCACCGAAATTGACTGCGTAAATGCCTTTTTCAACACTGGCAATAATTTCTTCTGCTTTATGTTGGCCTGCCAGCATATATGTATTCGTCATACGCGGCATGGGCAGATGCGCATATGACTCTCTTCTGCCATTGCCGGTGCTTCGCATGCCCATCAACCGAGCATTTAACTTATCCTGCATGTAACCCGTCAAACGGCCATTTTCAATAAGTGTGGTAAATTCGGTCGGTGTTCCTTCGTCATCAATAGTTAATGAACCACGACGGTTTGCTAAGGTGCCATCATCCACTACGGTGCATAGTGACGAAGCCACTTGCTCACCGATCTTGCCGGAAAATGCAGAAGTATCACGGCGATTAAAATCACCTTCCAGACCATGTCCGACGGCTTCATGCAATAACACGCCAGGCCAGCCTGAGGCTAACACTACCGGCATGGTGCCGGCAGGGGCATCAACCGCTTCCAGATTAACCAGAGCTTGTCTTACCGCTTCTTTAGCAAATCCTACAGCGAGGTCATTATCGATAAAATACTGGTAATCAAGACGACGGCCGCCTCCAGCACTACCACGTTCTCTCCGACCATTTGATTCCACGATGACGCTGACGTTCATACGAATTAATGGCCGGATATCTGCCGCATAGGTGCCATCACTGGCAGCGATTAAAATATGCTCAAGGCTTCCCGCCAAACTGACCGTTACCTGGGTCACTCGTGGATCAGCAGCGCGTGCATAAGCGTCGGCTTCACGTAACAGATTCAATTTTGTTTGAGTATCCATACCCAAAATAGGATCGAGGTCAGTATAAAAAGGGGATGCATTGATCATCTTGCGTGCATCTATTTGTTGTTGCTGACCATGCTTTACCACGGCACTGGCCGCACTGGTCGCTTCCAGCAAGGATTTCAAACTTAGATCATCTGAATAGGCAAAACCTGTTTTTTCACCACTGCACGCTCTTACCCCTACGCCTTGTTCAAGATGATAACCACCATCTTTGATAATGCCATCATCCATTAACCAATTTTCGGCGCGAGCGCGCTGGAAATACAAATCAGCAAAATCGACACCAGGACGCATAGCACTGGAGAGTGCCCGTTCAATATCCTGTGACTGCAATTCAGCGGGTAACAGGATCTTTTGTTCCAATTGGTCAAACATAGAGTTTTTCATTGTATTCAAACTACACAGCAAATTGACAATCTTAGCAGATCCTAGGGTCTGTTGATCTTTGCTGTACAAAAATTAATCAGCCCACATTGGCAGCCACATCATAGTAAAAGCCAGCATCAACATGCTGTGATAGTTGCGT
>NZ_JAJAEO010000064.1 GCF_020447225.1 Methylophaga pinxianii
AATCCCTTGATGAGATTTGGTTACTTTATGCGGCCTGTTTTGCATATTCAACTGGCGACATGTAATTCAGTGAGCTATGTGGCCGGACATGATTGTAATGCTGCCGCCACTGGTCAATTTCATATTTCGCTTCATCCAATGTTCTGAACCAGTGCTGGTTGAGACACTCATTCCGAAACTTGCCATTCAGACTCTCCACAAAAGCATTCTGTGTTGGTTTACCTGGTTGAATAAAACCTAAATTGACACCGCTTTCTTTGCTCCAGAAAAACATGGCCTTACTGGTAAATTCAGTGCCGTTGTCGCAAATCACTTTGCTCGGTTTTTCCCGCTCTTCAAGTAGCAAATCTAGAAACCTGGCAACCTGCCTGCCACTGATAGAAACAGATACAAGCTGCCCCACCATTTCACGGGAATAATCGTCGACCACATTTAACACCCGAAAGCGCCGACCATTGCTTAACTGGTCAGACACAAAATCCATTGACCATCTCTGGTTCACAGCTGTAGGTACTTCCAGAGGCTGTCTCGGTCGAGTTAATTTCTTACGTTTTTTTGTACGAACCTGTAGTCCTTCTTCGGTATACAAACGATAGGTATGCTTTTTATTCACGACCAGCCCCTGT
>NZ_JAJAEO010000056.1 GCF_020447225.1 Methylophaga pinxianii
TCATCCGCATAGCGGATTGAAAATGATGTCACCGAGGGAGTATCGCGCTCTCAAAGTGGCAAGTTAGGACTGTCCGTTTTAGCGGGGGCAACTACACATTATGGTAAACAATACCGATTTATTATTGACGTGCCCGATTTAAATGACTCAAAACTTTTGGGTAGATGAGAATTAAATTCTCATCAGAGACCTAAAAGTTTAATACCTCTTTTGTTTGTGTTTACCGATAAACAAACGTTCTCCAAAGTTATTGTTTAAGTGAAATTATGGGGAGGTAATGCCTCGCTTGGATATACAGTAAAATGCATATTGATTTATCGATCATTTTTTTAAAAGCAGCAATTATTCAACATATAGTAACCATCTTAATGGATGAATATATTTAGTTTTTATGTACTATCGAGACTACTAAATGAGCTTAAGAGGCCTAATAAACAGTCGAATTTTATTTTCGGTAATAATAATAGTGTTAGTGGGGGGGG
>NZ_JAJAEO010000009.1 GCF_020447225.1 Methylophaga pinxianii
CCAAAGAGAACCGACGCACACAAGCCCGGTTCCGGTGTGTTGCGTGCGGCTTCGAGGAAAACGCCGATGTAGTTGGTGCGATCAACATTCTCAGGGCGGGACACGCCCGTTGCGCCTGTGAAGTGAGCGACGCAGTAATGTCGCCAGCAGCAGGAACCCACCGAAGCAACTCATTGCGGCGCGATGCCGGGATGAGCGCCGTAGGAATCTCCGGCCT
>NZ_JAJAEO010000108.1 GCF_020447225.1 Methylophaga pinxianii
ACCAGCAGTAGGTGAAGCATCAACCAGATAATCCGATGAGATGCCGGTCTGTCTCACTCTCATGCAAAGGTAAGATCAACCATTTAATCCGCTTACCCAAATTATGTAGCTCGTGAGAATAATCTGGATTACTTTTTGTAAGAAGAACCGGATTTGAGTGGCAACGTAAACTATATTGATTATGTAGAGCCATCACCTGTGAATTTAGCCTCGGCATCTCACATTTTTGCTGCTCCCAAAAAGCAATTTCTGCTAAATCAGAAGGTGAGAGCGTTCCGGTGCCAAAGGGTATTTCTTCATCGTTAAAGTCCTTTTCATCAGATTTACCATCCATATCAGAGCACACTTACCCTTCACTGAGAAAGTCAGTCACGCTATTTTGTTGTTCATTAACTCTTTCAAGCAGGACTGGAAGCAATAAGGCATCTATATTAATCAAGTTTAATACCGACTCATCGACTGGAGGTATGCCCTGTCCAAGCTGGACGCTATCAACAAGAACACTTGCAACATAGACTGTAGCAACGAGCTGTTTGTGATCCGGAGCATGCAATGGATACTGCTGATAACGGGCAACACATGCCAACTTGTCGGGTAATCCCCAGTTTTCAATCAACACAGCACCTACCTCGCCATGATGAAAGCCGATTAACCGGGTTTCAGCTTCATACAGTGACTCACTACTATCACTGGCGCTTCGCATAGCCTCCAAAGCCATTTCAGGTAATGACTGATAGAGCACCAAACTGCCAATATTGTGCAACAAACCAGCAATAAAGAATTGCTCTGGTTCGGGCTGTTTTGTTTCTTCGGCAATGAGCCTGGCCGCAATTGCGCAGGCCAGGCTGTGCCGCCAGAACTTATCCATATTAACCAGGCTGGAAGGAATCCCTCGAAAGGAATTGATAACACTTGTTGCAAGTACAAGTACTCTTAGTTCGCGTATACCGACAATGGTGATGGCTCTTGAGATGGTGTCGATTTTTGAGGGAAGCCCGTAGAACGAACTATTAACGATTTTCAGTAGACGCGACACCAATGCCGGATCGGTATTGATGACTGCAGCCATGTCTTCAATACTGCTATCCGGATCGCATATCAGTGCGTCCAGCTGAGCATACGTTTCTGGAGAAGACACCAGATTCAATGATTTGTTGACCAGTATCTGTGGTGTTAATGCCATAGTGTATCCCGATATATTTGTTGCCATTTTAGGCTGTTTGTCTGCTAACCCCTAATTACGGTCTGCATGGTGGTCGATACAATCCGACACATTATCAAATAGCAGCTCTCGACCACGCAGTTCAAGTTCGACTCTAAAGCGAGCAGCCATCTCAACAAAGGTATTATTTTGCTGATTCAGCAGCATGTGTCCAGCACACTGCAAGTCCGTCTTTTTATGACAGACAAATGAGTAAGATTGGGTGATTTCTGTCATGCGCTCTCGGCCCAACCAACCCTTCAGCGTGTCTTTACGAAACGGGCACTGGCTGCAAGGTGATTTTGCATACGGTAACTTCACTTTGTACCACCAGCAGCATCAATTTCAATACACTTCTGCATAGCCTCAATGAGACTTTCACGAGCATAGTAAGCGGTAAACGTCCCATCACCATTATCGACACCTGGGGCGTAACCACCACCGAACCGGGTAGAGTCATGAATTAGGATGGCCGGGTTACTGATCAATACATATTTATCTGTGTCCAAAGGGGACGTGCTGGCGGGTGTAAAGGTAAATTATTCTTCGAGTGATTTCATCAAACCTCCGGTAAGTCACTATGGCTGAATGCCTGTTTTAATTTGTGATCACGCAAGTATGCAGGGAAGGCCAAGAGATGTTGTAAAAAACGGAATATGTTATTATTAAGTCATTGATTCTGCGTACTTGATTACTCAAGTACCTGAAGTGTCACAGCTGCTTTAACGCTGTGCTCAACGGATGCTGACTACGGTTGGTATCTTACAAAATGTTGCTGCTTCTACGGATGCAGTTAACCTCAACCCTGAAGGGAGAATTCCCTTCAGGGGGCATTCTCCCTTTTTTATTTGGAGAATGTAATGTTATGAGGAAGGATATAGGAGAGTCCCTCATCAAAGTTGGTACGAATGTGTCTTCTCTTGGTGCTGCAGCTGTCATCTTTTTTGAAGATGGCCTGACTGTTGTTAGTGGTATAATTGCTACATTAGTCGGACTGCTTATTGTCTTAATGGGTGTCTATGTGCGTGACGGGAGGATAAAATGATGGCTTATATTGAGCTTATTAGACCAGAATTGTTAATTGGTTTAGGTGTCTTGGTTATCGGCTGCGCCCTCTTGGGAGCGATTGCGATAGTTGTTGATAATAAACGCGAAAACGACCAGAACAATCATAGCCACTAATCACAAAGAACTACTTCCTACTGGGATTTAGTAAAGCCTCTACCTTCTGGTAGGGGCTTTTTTTATGCCAGAAACAAATCGAAATTGATGAAGCCACATTGTCAGAACACTACAATGATGTAAATAAACTCAAAAGACAGTATGAAATCATGAAGCGAGCAAGAGAGGCTGAATTCATTGAATCGCCTGATAGTGCCCCGAGCAGTACTGGATACCTCTATCAGAGTGATGAATGAGAGGCTTGTCCGCGCATTGCCTGTGCTTCAAGGCCGAGACATAAGCCTGTGACACCGCATCAGCGCGCAATGTGTCATGCACGTGATACCCGAGAATTTTTCGCGAGAACGCATCGGTGACAAGACTGAGGTAGGCTTCACCCTGACGCACCGGCAAATAGGTTATATCCGCTACCCATAACTGTTCAGGGCGCTGCACAAGCGTCTGTTCTGCCCCGGGTTTGGTCAAGTTAGGATGGCAACGAAAGCGATGATGACTTTGCGTGGTTTTATGGTAAGCCCGTTTTACCGGGTCGCCATGGTTTCAATTGGCGCGCTTTATCATATGGTTGAACGGATGTGGAATACCACCATGTTCTCTGTCAGATTGGTGAATGTTCATTTTTGGTTGGCGACCATCGGGACAGCAATTTATATCACCTCAATGTGGGTTGCTGGAATCATGCAGGGGTTAATGTGGCGTGCCTATGACGAGTATGGCAATTTGTCTTATACCTTTGTAGAGTCTGTGGCACAGATGCATCCTTATTACATTATGCGAGCCATGGGAGGATTTATATTCTTTTGTGGGGCATTAGTGATGTTAATTAATGTACTCACAACGGTTTATCTTGCTAATAAAAAACTATCAGAAACAAAAGTGGCACTGCAGTCAGGTTAATATTATGGAAATAATGTTGTTTTTTCTGAAACTTATGCTGGCTTTATTAAGATCTGATTGGCTGGTAATTGTGACCACGCTTATTGGGCTTTGCTGCATGTTGTTGATAGCTCTATGGGTCTTTCATCCGGGTAACAAATCTGCATATGACTCATATGCAAATATTCCACTAGAGGATTTGATAGAAGGTGAATCACAGCATACTCAAAAATCCAAACCTCACTTTAGCATATTCCTATAAATGCGTATTATCTGTCTAATATTATTCTTTTTTGTTATATTTCTGATAAGTAATCTTTGGCTTTAATTGCTAAAGTCTGTTTGCCTCTTTTAGGAACGATAATGAATCTTTACCGACTCTCAAATGTTTTGGTTATTACCGTAACCGCCATACTGTTACTCAGTCTGATGGTGATATTAGCTCTCGGTGGTGTTTCTTTACTGGCTTATCTCAAAACTAGTTTGATACAGATGTTTGGTTTTGTTATCGCCGCAACAGCGTCGCTATTTTTCTTTATGCGACTGATCCATCAGATGCATTCCCGGGCATATGTCATTTCCATGGTGATATTTATCCTTGGTATCGGTGCATTTCTGTCCGTTTCTATCGGCAGAATGTATATGTTTCAGTACCCAATGTACGTTGAATCATATGGACCGGGAAAAGGCCCTGGTTTGCCGTTGAATAATGTGCTGACATTCTTTCGGCATATCGGTCAGTTTGAGTGGATTGATGAAATCGCCCATGATCCTAACAATGTCCCTGATCCAGTTTTTTCTCAGAACAGTGGATCCGAAAATGTCACCAAAATCAATCTGGAAACTAAAGAAGTTCTGGCTGAACTGGCTCCGGGTATCACTTTTAATTACTGGACTTTTAACGGCACAGTCCCAGGCCCGATGATCCGGGTGAAACAGGGCGATACCGTTGAGCTGACATTACATAACCACGCGACCAGCCTGCATCAGCATAATATTGATCTGCATGCCGTCACCGGTCCGGGGGGGGGGG
>NZ_JAJAEO010000109.1 GCF_020447225.1 Methylophaga pinxianii
TTTTTTGCCTTATCGTCTTTATTTTCAAACCATGTCACACGAACGACTGGCATAAGTAAACTCCTTTAGAAATTATCAAAATCGTTCAACTCAGTTTCCATGTCGCAAAACTTTAAAGTCGATTGGTTTATAGTTGAAATTATTCGACTGTCCTGCTGAACATGCCGTCATGGCTACTATCAAAGGCATTTCTGCCCGAAAGCGAACAAAGTCACCTGCTTTACTCAGCGGTGGTAACACTTGAAACTCACCTGAATCTGCATTAACCGCCACATGCATAAACACATTAAAGGCAATCGGTATGCGATCAACACCAATATTGTAGGGCGCAAGTGCAGCAACAAGATTTCCTTCACAACCCGGGCGGCCTTCATCTTCGCCATAGATGATCTTAAACGTATCTTTGGAGCAGGGAGTCAGGGTAAAGTCATGCCTTCCACAGGTATCCTCAAGAATAGTGAACATGGGACGGCTACGATTCGAGTATAAAATATCGCCTGTGGTAAGCCACATACGTGAGGCATAGTCCAGCGAACGTCCAGACGACAGGTATTCCTCACGATTAGTCCGTTCAAATGCGACCAGATCGCTCACTTGTTGGCCTTGTGGATCGATGATTATCAATTCATCACCTTTATCCAGTTCGACGCTTTGCGCTGAGCAGGGTGAAATTCGAATGGTCTCTATCGCGTTATTCATTATTTCTCCTGAAATCATATGGACACTGCCATTGGTCTTCCACTTTACGTCCACTGTACTGACGAGCCTCACTTGCTTCACCAAAGTTGGCCAGATTGGGATTGATTGAGCCTTGCAACTCCTTATCGCGTGAACGAGTGGCTTCTTGCATCTTCTCAAAACGGCCGTCTTTTCTAAGCCTATCAAACTGTCGGTGAGAATTAAAAACCATTGCCGGATGACTAAAGCGTCTGGCCATGCGTGAAGCATGTGGATGCAAACCAATAATAAAAAACGGATGACCCGACAAGCTCATACTGAAACGGGGATTGTTGGTATCGCTACTCACATCATTAGCGGGTTTGTTACCTGCTTTAATATCGAGCTTATGGAGACGCCATAATTGAGCCCATAGCTGTGCCTCGAACTCATGCTCATTCATATCAAAAGGACCATCAAATAACGCCACATAGGAATGCACTTCCATACTGTCATCATCAAGCGTATCGAGCATTTGAACAAATCGAGAAAGACCATCGACAATGCGTTGGTCATTCTCATGGGTGCCCAACTTATCAAACTCATGCGCTTCGATTGAGTCATTGGCCAACGCAGCTTTTGCCCCTACACAGGGAAAAGTATTGTCATCGATAAACTCAAAAAAGCGTTCGCTTAACGTTAATTCGGGCAGATCAGTAACATCTGCAGTTTGAAGATTCTGGTTAGGGCTCATCAACGTACCTTCAATAAATAATGAAAATATGGACAGCCAGATCTGAATCAAAAAAACTTGTCTTCAGTGAGCAAAATTTACTCAAAAGCCATACCAAAAGAGATAGGAGCAATATGAGTGCCACAGTAAAATTACGGAAAAGGATTTAATTTTTAACTATCGACACCGTGTGTATGGGTGAGGATAACTTATTGAATAACATTGAAAATATTTGAATTTATAATCAATAATTTATGACATTACTCAATATTTCTGTGGGGTGTGAATTTTAAACAGTTGAGATCATGTGAATTTTTTACAGACTTATTTATAAAATAATATCAATTACGTTTATCGGGTATGTATGAGCTGAGATAAGAATGCCGTAAACGGCGTCTTTATTTTCGCGATCAGCCATTTTCTTTCGGTGGCGTCCACGCTGGTTTTTCGTCCTCGCTTCGCTTTGCGTGCTCCCGCATGGCATGCCCCAGCGACTCTTCCAGCTTCATGAACAACTCTCCGTAACGCGGGCTGAAATGGATGCCTTCCTCGATATTACGCCAAACGTCGAATAGTTGGTCTTCGTTGGCTTTTTCGCTGGCGACAAAGGATTGGGTCATCCGGCGGGCGCGCTCTGGGTGCACGCCCATGGCTGTAAGGGCCTCACCACCGAGTTCCAGGGCGGAGTAGTAGGTCTCGCTGACCACATCATCGGCACCGGCTTCACGCAACTCGTAACCGTGACCGCGGTCGAAGGCGCGGGCCAGCACCCAGACCCCCGGATAAAGCTGTTTGACGTGACGCACCAGGCTCACTGCCCGGGCACGGTCATCGATAGCGACGATGAGCAGGCGTGCCTCGGCAATCCCGGCGGTTTCCAGTAGTTCGATGCGGGTGGCGTCGCCAAAGTAACTTTTCAGTTGGATCCGGCGCAGATTTTCGATCTGATCCAAGGCATGGTCCAGGGCCACGCTGGGAATGTTGTTGGCGCGAAGCAAACGGCAGACAATTTGCCCGAAGCGGCCAACCCCTGCCACGATCACCGGCGCCTGCTCTTCTATCTCATCCGGCTCCGCTTCTTCATTTGAGGCCTTCTGATAGCGCGGTAGCACCACCCGGTCATAGACAATAAACAACAGCGGGGTCAGGAACATGGATAGGGCTACCACCAATGACAATAGCTGTGCGGTCTCCGTGGCAATCACCCCGTTCTGAGTGCTGTAGGTCAGCAGGACAAAGCCGAATTCTCCTGCTTGGGCCAGCCCGAGGGTGAACAACCAGCCTTCACTGCCGCGGATACGGAAGACAAAGGCCAGACCAACCAGAATCAGCGCCTTGCCCACGATAACCGCCATGGCGAGAAGCAGAACCGTATCCCAGGTATTAGTCAGCACCTCGAAATTGATCCCCGCACCCACGGTAATGAAGAACAACCCCAGCAGCAGTCCTTTGAATGGTTCGATATTGGCTTCCAGCTCATGCCGGAACTCGCTGTTGGCCAGCACCACACCGGCCAGAAAAGCGCCAAGCGCCGGCGACAGATTCACCAGGCTCATGAGCGCTGCGATGCCGATAATCAGCATCAGGGACGTGGCGGTGAACACTTCCCGCATGCCGGACTGCACTACGTAGCGGAACAGCGGCCGGCTCAGGTAATGACCACAGACAATCACCAACATGATCGCGCCAACCACCACCAGCCCATGTGCCCAACCCGGCAGGTTCTCAACCAGGCTGAGGCTGCTGTGTCCGTGCTCTGTCGTGCTGGTACCGACAATTTCCGACACGACCAGCAGCGGGATGACTGCCAGCATGGGAATCACCGCAATGTCCTGAAAAAGCAGCACTGAGAAAGCACTTCGGCCGCCTTCGGTTTTGACCAGGCCCTTTTCGGTCAGTGTCTGCAGGACGATTGCGGTGGAGGACAGGGAGAAGAGAAATCCCACCGCCACGGCGGTTTGCCAGGGCAGTCCCAGAGACCAGGCAAAATAGGCGGCTGCGGCTGCGGTCAGTGTGACCTGCAGGCCGCCGAGACCGAGCAGCCGGACCCGCATGGCCCAGAGAGATTTGGGGTCAAGCTCCATCCCCACCAGGAACAGCATCATGACCACGCCGAACTCGGCAAAATGTTGAAGGGTGACCGTCTCCTGGCCCACCAGTCCGGTCACCGGCCCGATGACCAGACCGGCCATCAGGTAACCGAGTACCGACCCCAGCCCGAACCGCCTGGCCAGCGGCACCGCGATCACCGCCGCTACCAGGTAAATAAACGCTTGAATAAAATAGTCAGTCATCAGAGTACCCAGTCATGTTTGTGGGGCGACAATCAGATATCCGTTTTTCTAACGCTAGACCAAGGGCTGCATATCCCGCTAGTTAGTTTGTTTTGATCCGATCAAGCAGGATCTCCGGCTAAAACTCCGGGAGAATCCCTGAGCAACTGGAAGCGAACAGCTTTCAGGTAAGAGCGCTAATGGATCTGGCAGTGGGACCATCTATCAAATGGCTGATGTTATACCAGCGGTAAAGATTGGCCACCGAAGGCAGGTCTGCAAGCGCGGCTGATTAGGGTTTTTTGGCTTTGTGTCCGGTTCGGATAATTACTCTGATAATAGTCATAAAAATCACTATACACTTATTTATATCAAACCTCTTTTGTAACTCAGATATGGCACTCTGGCCGGGAGACAATAAGAGGGCCGTGCGTTGAAAACCATCAGAACCAAAAGGGTCAGACACGATTGATAATCCCATCGTTACAGGGTATTTTTTTTCAGTGAATATTGCGAAATATTCGACATAATTTATTGTGATCGTTTTTACAGTACTTATGGGAATCAGGGCGGAGGTCAAACGCCATTATTTTATGATTTACCAGAGTGCGAAAAAGCTTGAGATTATCTTAATAACCAGCGACGTCCGGAATAGAAATACTTTCTTTCTTCAAGAAGACCAAAAATGATGATCCTCATCTTCCTCTTTCCAATAGCAAAAGAAATTAAATCATTTAACGACAAATATATTAACTGTAATAGCCCCATTTTAAAACGGACACTCAATTATTAAGCGATAGGCTTAGACCTATCTTTAAGGAGTGTCTATGGAACGTATTGAAATTTTTAC
>NZ_JAJAEO010000033.1 GCF_020447225.1 Methylophaga pinxianii
GTGCTGTACGCTTTGTACTGCACGTTACCGTCTAAGTCATACGCTTGTACATAACCACGAACACCGAATTCACCACCTGAAATACCAACGATGATTTTGTCATCAAACACATGCGCTGCAGCGGTGCTGGTTGCGCCAACTTTTGGATCATCACGTTTGTCAGACCAGACAACTTCACCTGTTTCCATATCTAATGCCACCAGAGTGGTATCAGCCTGGTTCAGGAAGATTTTGCCATCGCCATAAGACAGACCACGGTTAACGGTATCACAGCACATGACTGGTACAGTTTCATCGTAGTTTTGTTTTGGCTCATATTTCCATTTGATGGCGCCATCGTT
>NZ_JAJAEO010000085.1 GCF_020447225.1 Methylophaga pinxianii
CCCCCCCACATCCAACACATTTAATTGTCGTGGCCACAAGACTATAATTCTCTGTACTTAGGTACGGTCATTGCGAGCCATCATGTATACCATCAGCCAGCTTGCCAAATCCGCAGGCGTGAATGTCGAAACAATCCGTTACTACGAACGGCAAAATCTTATCGAACAGCCGAATACGCCGCTCCGGGGCTACAGGCAATATCCGGAAGCAACGCTGACCAAAGTGTTGTTCATTAAGCGTGCCCAGCACCTGGGTTTTACCCTTTCAGAGATCGATGCGCTGATTGAATTAAGCATTGGGTCTTGTCACGAGGTTCAGCACTTGGCCGAACATAAGCTCGACATCGTGCAGGCTAAAATAAAAAACCTGAAGCGTCTGGAGAAGAGCCTGAAAGGTTTCATTTCTTCGTGCCAATCCAATTCTGACTCCACTTCCTGCCCCATTATTGATTCTCTTGTCCCGGCAGGTCGCCGCCTTACTTGACTCCGTAGTGTGGTACGGAGTTTACACTGCCTCTCAGAGGTATTTCGATATGAAGAAAAATTCGCCTGCCTGGTTATTGGGTGGAGGTATGGCCGCTGCCATTGGTGCAAGTCTGTGTTGTGCTGGCCCCTTTGTTTTGTTGTTACTGGGCGTTAGCGGCTCCTGGATCAGTACGTTAACTGCCTTTGAGCCTTTCAGACCCTACTTCATCGCCGTTGTGGTCGTGCTTTACTTGTGGGCCGGTTGGCAGGTCCATCGACCTATTGAGCACTGTCCAGAAGGCAGCGTGTGTGCTCTTCCCAAAAATCGCCAGCGCTATCAAGTAATCTTCTGGATTTTTACGGTTGTGGCACTGCTGCTGATTTTTAGTCCCTATTGGCTGGCGTGGTTCGCTTAGGAGATATGGTATGAAACAACTTTTAATGTTCGTCTTGCTTATGAGCAGTATTGTCACTACGGCGTGGGCCGACTCGCGCACCGTGAAATTGTCGGTACCGAGCATGAATTGCGCGATGTGTCCCATCACCGTGCGCAAAGCCCTGGAAAAGGTGGAGGGTGTAACGCAGGCCAACGTAGATTACGAAACAAAGTCCGCCGTTGTTGTGTATGACGATCAAAAAACGAGTGTGAGCCTGCTCACCAAGGCCACCGAAGATGCCGGGTACCCGTCTACCGAGATCAAACAGGATTAGTCATGGTGCAGGATGTTATTCTGGAATCCGACATTACCTGCCCGGAATGCGGGCTCAAGAAACGGGAAACCATGCCGACAGATGCCTGCCAGTGGTTCTATGAGTGTGAGCAGTGTCACGCTGTGCTGAAGCCCAAAACGGGCGATTGTTGTGTGTATTGCTCTTACGGAACAACAGCCTGCCCACCCATACAGCTCTCGTCACAAACCAAGGGCTGCTGCCAGTGACTTTTCATTTTCGAGGATTCTTCAACCGGATTTAAAAAATAGGCACTTATTTGCAGCTACCCTGTCATTGGGCTGAGATGAAAAATGGCCACCGGAGAAATTTTGTAAACCGTCCAATACCGCTTTCTGTGGCCTCTCTTCCAATTACGCAGAGTGACGCATCCAGTTAGTAATTTAAACTGCGCAGCCGCACGATATTAGGGTCAAAGCGATGCCTGTAGCTGTTTAAATTGTCCTTGAATTGCCGCCTTCTCCTGAAGGATCACCTTGTCTCATCAGTCAAAAGCGCCTCTATTCTGCGCGGTTTTTTTT
>NZ_JAJAEO010000153.1 GCF_020447225.1 Methylophaga pinxianii
TTTTTTTGATTGGCCATACGGATTGATAGGTAGACGTGAATGCTGCTCGTCGATTAACTCTTTTTCAGGCATACCGAAAACGGCTGCAGTGGAGGAAAAAACCAGTTTGTTATGTTGAGTAGCCACCATGGCATCCAGTAAATTCAATGTGCCAGCCACATTATTTCGGTAATATAGTGCAGGTTTTTCCACTGATTCGCCCACCAGCGATTTAGCACAAAAATGCATAATCAAATCGAAAGGGCCTTCTTCCTGTAATATTTTGATTAATGTATCAGGCTCCAGAATGTCAGCTTCGATAAAGCGGCTCCAGCGAACCGCTTCTCGATGACCGGTGCTCAAGTTATCGACCACCACACTTTGATGATTCAGTAAAGCTAACGCTTTACAAATATGTGATCCGATGTAACCCGCACCGCCGAGTACTAAAACTTTCATTTTTATTCCTTGATCCACAAAAATGATTGAAATTTACCTGAGCAAATTTCATGGTCATCTTTGACCTGAATGGAGATGAAGAAGCGTATTGAACGACACTAAATAGTCATGATTAACGTTTACAATATAACAGTCCAACGGTGACTCATCTAGATAGTTTGTCTATGCAGTTGTTGAACTTCACAGGCAATTACTTTAGCTTAACGTCATCACTTTTTTCCACAACAGTTTCATAAGGATCTCGTCGATGGCTGTAAAAAGTCTCATTAGAAAATGTTTATTCCCGGCTGCCGGTTATGGCACACGTTTTTTGCCAGCCACTAAAGCCATGCCTAAAGAAATGTTGCCCATTGTGAGTAAGCCGTTGATTCAATACGGTGTTGAAGAAGCCATGGAGGCAGGTATTACCCAGGTTGGCTTTATTACCGGACGTGGCAAACGCGCGATTGCAGACCATTTTGACACCAGTTTTGAGCTGGAACATCAAATTAAAGGCACTCCCAAAGAAAAATTTCTGGACGACATTCGTTACCTGATGGATAACTGCGAATTTGTATTTATGCGCCAACGTGAAATGCTGGGGCTGGGTCATGCGATCCTCACCGGTGAACCAATGATTGGCAATGAACCATTTGCGGTCATTCTGGCGGATGATTTGTGTGCCAAACCTGCAGATGGTGGAGAACGTGCATTAAGTCAGTTAGTGGCTTTATACGAACGCTATCAGTGCAGTATTGTGGCGATTGAAGAAGTCCCTGCTGATGAAACCCATAGCTATGGTGTTATTTCTGGTGATGAAATCGCGCCCGGGATTTATCAAATCAAAGATATGGTGGAAAAACCTAAACCCGAAGAAGCGCCGAGTAATCTGGCGATCATTGGCCGCTATATCCTGACACCGGAAATTTTTGAATATTTACGTAAAACAAAGCCAGGCACCAATGGTGAAGTACAAATCACTGATGCCTTGCGCTTGATGGCCCAGGACCGTTTGGTTTTAGCCGTTAAATTTAAAGGTCGTCGTTTTGATTGCGGTAGTGTTGAAGGTTTTGTTGAAGCCACCAATTTCTATTACGAAACAGAACACCTGAATAAATCAGCGTAACGCAAACACATCCCCGTCATCACTGCTTATATAGAGTGTCCCATTATCAACAAATGGTGAAGCAAATATGGCCCAACCTGAATCAAAACGCCATGTTTGCTCACCGTTGTTTATATTAACTGCGTGTAAATAACCATCCATTGAGCCAATAAACACCTGCTCTCCGGCAATTGCAGGCGATGACAGAACAACGGCTTGAGCATCAAATTGCCAAAAGGGTTCACCACTTTCCTTGTTCATGGAAAAAACCCGACCATCGGTCGCCGCAAAAATGATTTGCTGGTTTTTCAAAGCAGGCGAGGCAAATAGTCTAGAACCCGACTCGAAAGTCCAGACAGGTTGACCCGTTTCCAGATCAACAGCAAACAACACCCCGGCGTCGTTACCTACATAAAGCATATTATCGTCTGCAGAAATCACGGGAGAAGCGTCTATCGCTGCGCCAGTATCCAAGGTCCACACGACATCGCCTTCGGTGGTAACCGCATATAACGAACCATCATCACTGCCGAAATATAATCGGTCATCTTTGATTGCAGCAGAGGAATCTACATGGCCTTGTGTTTTTAACCGCCACCTCAGGTGACCACTGTGCCGATCTATGGCGTAAAAATAGCTATCCAGACTGCCAATATAAACGGTGTCGTCTACGATCAATGGTGAGGCAAAGACTTTATCTTGTGTTTCAAAGGCCCATAAAAAGCTGCCGGTAAACTTGTTCAATGCATAGATATTATTATCATCACTGCCAAATATCAGTTGTTCTTCTGCTACCGACGGTGTTGAAAAAACACCTGCCTGAGTGGTAAATCGCCATTCTTCTTTGCCGGTATTGTTATTCAGTGCCAACATCAAGCCATCAAAGCGTCCTGAAAAAACCAGATCACCACTTCGTATTGGAGATGATGAAGCCCCGGCTTCGGCATGATAACGCCAGAGTATTTCTGGCTTCTTTGTTGGGCCAGTGGTGAGAAAATCGCCACTACGTTGTAAATCAGATCGAAACATGGCGGCCGATTCGGTTTCGGTCTTCTCGGAGCATGCCGTGATGGATGCCACACAAACGAGAAAAAACAGTGATAACGCGATTCTATGAAGGTGACGAGTTCATTGTTTAACAAGTACTTAAATTAAAATAAGTCGTGCATCGCTTTTAAAGGTAAAGCCACCGTTTTATTGATAAAAGCATTTACCGAATAAAAGCGTTTCGTTCTAAATCATCGGAATATATGATTTTAATCATACCCTATGTAGGTGTTTTTTTAACTTATTTCAATGAGTCAGCAAGGACTTAATTTTATTCTGATAAAAAGCCGGAGCCCTCGGGATAGGCGGTATAGTCATTCACCTCCAGGATACGTTTTTTGATGTCATCTTTGTCTGCAGTGAAGATATACGGTGCCAAATCACGTAACCGGCCCTGTATATAAGGTGAGACATCCGCGCCCTGCAAAAATAATTCCGTGCGCACCTCGCATATACGCATCATGCCCTCACGAAAACCCTGAATTTCGTCTGCAGGCCGACGATCCTCCCCGAGAGTCCATCCCCGACTCTGCCATTCCTGATAACAATCCTTACTCAAACTTTGTTCACTTTGGATGTCAGCCGCCATCACTGATGTGGAGAATACAAAAATACCTGCGGTGATTAGTCTTTTCATATCGGAACGCCTAGTTTTCGTAACGCAAAAAAACGTTCGACTGATCACCAGCTGGGAAAATTTCCTAATATTGATAACAAAATGCGCTGCCGAGGTGCAAAGCCGCATTTTTGTGGTGCGAAAAATCAAGCTCTGATCATGAAGAAAAATGTTAATTCTTTGTTTTTATTATATATATTTTTTTGGCATCGTTAATGCTATATCACTATTGTAGTTTTCTTCAGTGCATGTTCGTTCTCTCTCGCTGCGTGCTGAGCTTTGGGTAAACCTTCGGGTTTACCCTTTTTTTTTGCCTGGTTTCGGTAATGTTTCATTTATCCAAGATGAACTGTCGTGTATATCAGGTAAAATTTTCTCAACCAATCTCAATTTTTGAAAAAAATTCCCTTGTTTGTTTTTATTAAAAAGATTCCACGCGGCGATGTTTTCTCTACTTTCAATTCTTGTCTTTTAATCATTTTGACAAAGCGCTCGATTTATTCAGCTTCTGAATTACCTCGCTTCCGTCTGGGTTGATGGAATTTTCACTATACCGGTATGAAACTTGCGTCAGGCTGTTTCAATATCGATTGGAACAGGCAATGGTGATGGTCAATCCTTCTACAAACATTCAGAGTTTTCTGAGCACGCATCAGCTTTCGGCTAAATATGCCAAACAAATTGATGACTGGTTTATGGGCATCGCAGATGAATTAGTTTTGCACCAAAAAAGAGCAAAACGCCCCATAATCATCGGCATCCATGGTGCGCAAGGCTCTGGTAAAAGTACCTTAGCGGAATGTCTAGTTCATTTACTCATCACTCAGCATCATCAATCCGCCATTGCCCTTTCTCTGGATGATTTTTATCTTACCCATCAACAAAGAATTGATTTAGCCCACACGATTCATCCCTTACTGGCTACCCGAGGCGCACCGGGAACGCACGATATCGAATTAGCCTTGTCCACCGTTGATAAATTACTTTCTGAACGTAAGAACATCGCGATTCCCCGGTTTGATAAAGCACATGATGATCGCTACCCCGTAGAACAATGGCCAGTGCTGAAACGCGCACCTAAATTTATTGTTCTGGAAGGTTGGTGCATGGGGGCTTGTCCACAACCTGAAGCGGTACTGAAAACGCCTCTGAATGCATTGGAACAAAGTGAAGATCCCGATGCCAACTGGCGACGGTTCGTGAATCAAAAACTCGAATATGACTATCCTGCCCTTTTTCAACGCGTTGATAGCTGGATTATGCTCAAGGCGCCAAGCTTTGATTGTGTCTATGATTGGCGGTTGGAACAGGAAGAAAAGTTGCAGCAATCGGCAACTTCAACCAATAACAAAATTATGAGTGCGGATGATATTGCACGATTTATTCAACACTATCAGCGTGTCACTCAACACTGTCTCGAAACGCTGCCGGAGCAAATGGATTATGTCCTTGAACTCAATATGGAAAGAGATATCGTGGCATTAAAACGTCCCAAACAATCAACGCCAGCAGCTACATGCCCCAAAACCTCCCTGCTGGTGTTTACCGATCTGGATGGCAGCTTGCTGGATCACCATAGCTATCGCCACGATGATGCCGATCCGGTGCTGGCAAAATTAAAGCAGCTGCAAATTCCACTGATCCCTGTTAGCAGTAAAACCCAGTCTGAAATCGAACAAATAAGTGAATCACTCGCCAATCCCCATCCTTTCATTTGTGAAAATGGTGCCGCTGTGTTCATTCCCGTGAATTATTTTCCAAACCAACCAGAAGACACTAAAACCAGCGGTAATTACTGGATTAAAGAATTTGTGCAACCTCGTGCTCATTGGCAGTCGGTTATTAAGTCGGTTAAACCGCTATTCAACGACGATTTCACGACATTTGCCCAAGCTGGCATTGACGGCATTATCGCGATGACCGGTTTGGATGTACATGCCGCAGCACGCGCCGCTCGCAGACAATATGGTGAAGCATTGGCGTGGCACGGTAATCCGGGCAAACAAAAACAATTTATTGAAGAAATCCGCAAACGCGGTGCACAAGTGTTGATCGGTGGCCGCTTTTTACATGTCTCGGGTCAATGTGATAAAGGACGGGCAATCCAGTGGCTGAAACAAGTGTATGAAAACTTTTGCCCCGATAAACGTTTCATCAGCCTGGCGATTGGCGATAGCCAGAATGATGTGGCCATGCTGGAAAAAGCTGATATGGCTTTACTTATTCCTTCCCCGGTTAATGCATTTCCAATATTAAAACGCCATCATGATGTCATGAAAGCCACACACTGTGGCCCTCGTGGATGGGCAGAAGGCGTTCAACAGGTTTTACAACAGCTCCACCTCAACACTGCGATTATGCATTAAAACAGAGGGCTCCCATGGCAGACTTTCATCAAAATGGCATTATCACCACCTTACATAATCTGACGCACCGTCATCTGGCCGATTTAGAACAGGATCTGCTGCAATTCAGCCAGCAACGCCCAATGGGCTTATTGTTGCCTTCATTGTTTTCAGAACTGCAGGGTGAAGCGCTTTCAGCCATTGTTCAACAATTGAAAACGGTGCCGTACTTATCAGAGATTGTCATCGGCCTGGACAGAGCCAATGCTGACGAATTCAAACATGCTTTACATTTTTTCAATGAGCTGCCGCAACATCACCGGATCATGTGGCATGACGGACCACGGTTAAGCGCTATAGACGCTGAGTTACAAGCTCTGAATCTGGCACCACAACAAGCAGGTAAAGGCCGGAATGTCTGGTATTGCATGGGATATATTTTGGCCTCAGGCAAAGCGGAATCTATTGCTTTACATGATTGTGACATCGTGACCTATAACACTGAACTCCTGGCCCGCTTAATTTATCCAGTGGCTAACCCGATGTTTAACTATGAATTCTGCAAGGGATATTACGCACGGGTCTCGGGAGGAAAACTGAATGGCCGGGTAAATCGATTATTAATTACTCCCCTGCTCAGAGCACTCAAAGCAGTTATGGGACCGAGTGATTATCTCGATTATATGGACAGTTTCCGCTATTCGTTAGCGGGAGAGTTTTCATTTCGCCGTGATGTATTGAGTGATATCCGGATTCCCAGTGACTGGGGCTTGGAAATCGGTGTGTTGTCTGAAATGCATCGCAACTATGCCAATAATCGCTTATGTCAGGTGGATATTGCAGATATTTACGATCATAAACATCAGGATTTATCATCGGATGATCAGCAAGGTGGTCTGTCCAAAATGTCGATTGATATTGCCAAGGCATTATTCCGTAAGCTGGCGACCAAAGGCACCGTATTCAGTCCTGAGCATTTCCGCAGCATTAAAGCTACTTATTACCGGATTGCCTTGGACTTTGTCGAAACCTATCGTAATGATGCTGAGATGAATGGCCTAAAATTCGACATTCATCAGGAGGAGGCTTCGGTTGAAATGTTTGCCCGAAACATCATGGACGCTGGACAGATTTTTCTTGAAAACCCGATGGAGACGCCTTTTATTCCAAGCTGGAATCGTGTTCAAAGTGCTTTGCCCGATATTTTTGAACGCATTTATCAGGCAGTAGAAGACGATTATCAGGAATTTTCGCCGTAAAGGGTAACCATGACCAAAACATCTGATCGCCCGGCTGTCTTATATAATGTGCTCTATCACCTCACTACGGTCTATGGTGAGTTTCACGATTCTCAAACACTTACACAACTGGCGAATGAACTATTAGCCATTATGCAGGTCAGTCCCGAAGCACAATCGCCCCAACCACATCAAAATAAATGGCATGCGAATGATATTGCCATGATCACCTACGGCAACAGTGTGTTGAAAAATGACGAGTTACCCTTACAAACTTTGAAACGCTTTTTAGATGATTATTTTGCTGATTGCATCAATACAGTGCATATCCTGCCCTTTTTCCCCTACTGCAGTGACGATGGGTTTGCGGTAAAAGATTTTTTTCAAGTCAATCCAGAATTAGGTGACTGGTCAGATATTAATGCCATAGCAAAGGATTATCGCCTGATGGCAGATCTGGTGATTAACCATGGTTCCAGTAGCAGCCAATGGTTTCAGAATTTTATTGCAGGTGAAGGCGAAGGCCATGATTATTTTTATACCTGTGAATCTGACACGCCGGTTTCACTGGTCGTACGCCCTCGAGTAAACCCGTTGTTGCGTGAGACAGAAACCGTTCATGGCATCAAACATGTTTGGTGTACCTTCAGTCATGAACAAGTAGATTTTGATTTTCGTAATACCGAAGTCCTGAAAACATTTGTACGGATTATCCGCTTTTATCTTGATCAAGGTGTACGCCTGTTTCGTCTGGATGCGGTGGCATTTCTCTGGAAACAAGCAGGTACAAGTTGCCTGAACTTGCCCCAGACGCATGAATTAGTTCGTACATTACGCTTATTGATTGAACAGGCGCAAAGCGATGCGGTGATCATTACCGAGACCAATATCCCCAACCGGGAAAACCTCAGTTATTTTGGCAACGCCAATGAAGCGCATTGGATATATAACTTCTCCTTACCCCCCCTGCTGCTCAATACCTTCATCAGTGGAAACTGCCAGTATTTACGTCAGTGGCTGATGAGTATGCCGCCAGCTCAAAATGGCACCGCATATTTTAATTTTATTGCTTCACATGATGGCATTGGCCTGAGACCTGCTGAAGGATTGCTCACTGACAGCGAAATTGCTGCGCTGATTTCAACTATGCAGGGTTTTGGCGGAGAAATTTCCTGGCGCGCCGCTGAAAACAATATTAAAAAACCCTATGAGATTAATATCTCGCTATACGATGCGTTACAAGGCACGGTAAAAGGGCCCGATCAATGGCATCACGCACGGTTTATCTGTGCACATGGCATCATGCTGGCGCTGGAAGGCATCCCCGGGATTTATATCCATAGCCTGCTGGCCACGGGAAATGATTATCAACGACTTGCACAACACCAGCACAACCGGGCAATTAACCGCCATCAATGGGATGATAACGCCATTCGGGCCGCATTAACCCATTCTGCCAATAATCATTCGATGATTTATCGTAAACTGACGGAATTGATTAAACTTCGTATGCAACAACCGGCCTTTCATCCCAATGCAACACAATATACGCTGCAACTTGGGGACAGCTTGTTTGGCTTCTGGCGACAAAGTATAGACCGACGGCAGAGCATATTCTGTATATTTAATATCAGTGATCAACTGCAAAACGTTCGAATTGCCGATCTTAATCTGGTGGCAACTGATGATTGGCATGATCTTATCAGTGGCGATGCCATAGACTCCTGGCAAAGTGATGTTCAGCTTTCTCCCTATCAATGCCTCTGGCTGAGTAATCGCTAATTTCCATCTATTTAAAGTTAAGGACTCCTTCATGACTGAACAAGCAACTATTCGCAAATGTCTCTTCCCTGTTGCCGGCTATGGCACACGTTTTCTGCCAGCGACTAAAGCCATGCCAAAAGAAATGTTGCCTATTGTGGATAAACCCTTGATTCAATATGGCGTAGAAGAAGCTATGGAAGCAGGTCTGCATAGTATGGGATTTATTACCGGCCGAGGTAAAAGAGCCATCGCCGATCATTTTGATACCAGTTTCGAACTGGAGCAGCAGATCAAAGGCACCAGCAAAGAATCTCATCTCACTGATATCCGTAATGTTATGGATACCTGTGATTTTATCTTTATGCGCCAACGCGCCATGTTGGGGTTAGGCCATGCCATCCTGACTGGTGAACCGATTATTGGTAATGAAGCGTTTGCGGTATTACTGGCAGATGACTTATGTGCCTCACCCGAAGACGGAGGTCAACGCGCCCTGGGACAATTGGTTGAACTTTATAAAAAACATCAATGCACTATTGTGGCTATTGAAGAAGTTCCAGCCGATGCTACCGGAAGTTACGGGATTATTTCTGGTGAAGAGATTGAACCGAATATTTATCGTATTCACGACATGGTTGAAAAACCAAAGCCCGAGGATGCCCCCAGCAATCTGGCAATTATCGGTCGTTATGTTTTAACACCCGATATCTTTGATTATTTACGCAACACTCCGCCTGGTGCCAACGGCGAAGTACAGATTACCGATGCAATCCGTACCATGGCGCAGGAAAAACCTGTGCTTGCCGTCAAATTTAAAGGACACCGTTTTGATTGTGGCAGTATTGCGGGATATGTTGAAGCCACCAACTATTACTTCAAAAAGCAATATGGTTAAAGTCCATGAACCTCGCTTCTCCCGGATCGAAGCCCTACCGGGATACATTATGGATAGGTGCGTAACTGTCCGACTACAACGCCTTGAATACTGAGGCGTTTTGCATCCAACGTCACCGGTTCAAAGGCGTCATTTGCCGGCATTAAGGTAATGGTGCCATCCTGATTAACCAACATGGTTTTGAGGGTGGCATCATAGCCATCTACCAGTGCCACTATCATGTCACCATGTTTAGCCTGTCTGGTTGACTCGACCACGACATAATCCCCTGACATGATGCCTTTACCAATCATTGACTCACCACTGATCTTAAGTACATAGCGGCCTTTGCCTTTAAACATCATTCCCAGATCAATTTCGGACTCGTCCGGCACGGCTTCAATTAATCTGCCTGCAGCAATTTTCCCCATCATCGGGAAAATTAAAGACTGATCGGGCTTCGCATTATCATTCAACTGTAAGCCACGTGTTCTGCCAGTCAGCCGCTCCAGATAACCGCCATCAATCAAAGCCTGAATATATCGGTGTGTTGTCCCTTGTGATGCGATTCCCAACCCTTCCGCGATTTCTGTGACCAAAGGCGCTTCACCATTTTTTTCTATGTAATGACGAATGAAGTTGAGCGTGTCTTGTTGTCTTTTTGTTAGCATGAATACTCACCCATATGAGAATATAACGAGAAGAGAAAATATAGAGAAATTCCTCCACAGATACAAGAGAAATTTCAATTTTTTTGTTCAGAATCTCGGTATATTTTTTATTATCAAGATAAAGCGAGTCTCGTTTTGCTGTTCAGGCAGTGATTGATGGTGCTGCTAATTTTCTGTCAGTACTGAATGCTAAGCATGCCAAAAGCCCACACCTCATTGAAAACATTGCAAAACACTTTTTTTAGACTGGTATAATCCATTTGCAGCTGGTATCTTTAGCGGCTAAAAATGAATCACACATGAGGTAAATATGTTCAAAAAGATTGATGAATTTTTGATGCAAAAATTCCCGCATATCATCTTACTGTTCACCGTTTTTTGGTTGGGCCTGGTCGCTATCGGCTGGTATTTGG
This sequence comes from Methylophaga pinxianii, assembly GCF_020447225.1. Taxonomy (GTDB): domain Bacteria; phylum Pseudomonadota; class Gammaproteobacteria; order Nitrosococcales; family Methylophagaceae; genus Methylophaga; species Methylophaga pinxianii. The sequence goes on from NZ_JAJAEO010000153.1 coordinate 10,491, forward strand.
CTTAAACCCTGTAGTTGTTAAGACTCGCGAAACAGTGTCGAAAAACACTGAAATGATTTGATCCAGATCAATGAATTCTGATAGTGGCAGCATGATAATTGATAACGGAAAAACGCTTTATTTCACCGTTATTATGGAGATGTACCATGCACAAACTAGAAGAATGGCTGATGGAACATTTTATTGAATTTATAGTGGCAGTGTCGGTGGCTTGTATCGGACTGGTGGCTTTTGGTTTATTCATGGCTTGAAGCAAATTGGAGATATTTAACAAAGGTCAGCAATCGGAATTAAATAGCCTATTTATTTCTTAAATCCTGCATTAGCCTTGGCGTCCCATCTTGATCTGTTCGGGTATTCTTTTACGAAAGATTGTTATGGGACGCTACCCTTTCTCCCTCGAGAGCTTCAGCAGCTCGGTATTTTTAACTTTTGTTACATATGCTAATCAACAATTATTACCTTCACCTGTAGTAATATTTATACCGTCTTTAACCGTCCTCTTACAAAAAACCGATAGTTCATCATCTCGGCGCAATACGTATGCCAGATATATCTTTGCTGACCACATTCAGCAATTTTCACTTCGTGATTCCCCGTTTAAATTATTCAAATCCTTTTGTTCAACAAGAGAAGTAATAAACTCAACAAATTACGATATAATGACGAACCAAATTGGTTTACTGAATTTAATTTCCAAACTATCTTTTGAATCCTGAACTTTTTGTTGAACAATACACCTCTTTCTGAACACTATTAATATATGAGCGATCTAATCGAAAATAATAATCAACCTATCAGAAATGTATTTTTCGTATCAGATCGTACAGGCCTGACCGCAGAATCATACGGGAAATGTCTATTAGCGCAATTTCCGGATATTGAATTTGAAACAATTACGCTGGCTTTTGTAGATACCAAAGAAAAAGCAGAAGATGCTCGGGAACAAATTAATTCTTTATGCACTGAATCTGACTTACCCCCTTTGGTTTTCAGTACTTTAGTGAATAATGAAGCTCAACAGATCATTGAAGACTGTGATGGTTTTGTCATTAGTTTGTTTCATCACTTTATCGGTTCAATGGAAACTTTTCTTGGCGTTGAATCTTCGCAAAAATTGGGCGTCTCCCGTATTTCCATCAGTGATACCACTTATCAAAAACGTTTGGATGCCATTGATTATGCGCTGACGCATGATGATGGTATTCGTCCCGACCAATACGAAGAAGCAGATGTTATTTTGGTCGGGGTTTCACGTTGTGGTAAGACGCCAACCAGCTTATATTTGGCAATGAACTTCTCTCTAAAAGTGGCTAACTATCCGTTGACCGTGGAGGATTTGGAAGCCGAAGAGCTACCGGAATATCTTAAAATACATAAGCATAAGCTTGCTGGTTTAACGATTAAACCGGTTCCTCTGAGCCGTATTCGTCGTCAGCGCCGACCTGACAGTAATTATTCCTCTTTGGAAATATGTCAGGCAGAATTAGATAAAGCCATGATCATGTTTGAAAAAATAGATATCCCTGTTTTTGATACGACGAATACTTCTATTGAAGAAATATCTAGCCGTGTTGTTCGCACATTGGGGCTTGCGCGTGAGCGCATCCGCGAATCAACCATTACATTTAATAAAACTAAAACTTTAAGGTAGGTGTCATGACCGAATATGTAATTCCACTCGATAAGTTGTGCATGAATGATGTCGGCAGAGTTGGCGGAAAAAATGCTTCTTTAGGCGAAATGTTGCAGAACTTAGCCCCTTTGGGTGTAGCCGTTCCAAGCGGTTTTGCAACTACCGCTGATGCTTATAGAGAATTTTTAAAGCATGACGGACTTCAAGACCAGATAAACGATTTATTGCGTGATCTGGATGTGGACAACGTTGTTGAGCTGCAAAAAGCGGGTAAAACTATCCGTGAGTGGATCATGACCATTCCTTATCCCGAAAAAATGGAAGCGGCTATTGATGAGGCTTATGAAAAACTAGTTCAGGAATACGGCTCTTCAACCAGCTGGGCTGTTCGCTCATCCGCCACCGCGGAAGATTTACCTGATGCCTCATTTGCCGGACAACAAGAAACCTTCCTCAATGTTTCCGGTTTAGACAATATCAAGTTTGCCATCAGAGAAGTTTTTGCATCTCTGTTTAATGACCGGGCCATTGCCTATCGCGATCATCAAGGTTTTGAACACAGCGAAGTCGCATTGTCTGCCGGCATTCAAAAAATGGTGCGCTCTGATATCGCCTCTGCTGGCGTCGCATTCACCTTGGATACAGAAAGTGGTTTCCGTGATGTTGTGTTTATCACCGGCAGCTATGGTCTGGGTGAAATGGTTGTACAAGGTGCGGTCAACCCTGATGAGTTTTATGTTCATAAGACAACCTTAACGGCTGAACGCCCGGCAGTGCTGCGCAGAACGCTTGGTCAGAAAGCACTCAAAATGATTTATTCCGGTGATGATAAATCACCCGTGAAAACCGTGGATGTCGATCCTGAGGAACGGTTACATTTTTGTTTGAATGACGAAGAAATCGAATCCTTAGCCCGGATGGCGATGGTGATTGAAAAACATTACCAACGACCTATGGATATCGAATGGGCTAAAGATGGTAATGATGGTCAGATTTACATTGTTCAGGCTCGACCAGAAACGGTTGAAAGCCGCAGTGTCAATGTGACAGAGCAGTTCATCTTAAAAGACAAAGGTGAATTACTCGCCAGAGGTCGTGCTATCGGCAGAAAAATTGGTCGTGGCCGGGTTCGGATTCTGAACAGCCTGGATCAAATGGACCAATTTGAAGCGGGTGATGTGTTATTAACGGACATGACCGACCCCGATTGGGAACCGATCATGAAAAAAGCTGCAGCGATTATTACCAATCGTGGCGGCCGTACTTGCCATGCCGCTATTATTGCGCGTGAATTAGGTATTCCAGCCGTTGTGGGTTGTGGCGATGCCACCGAAAAAGTTGCTGAAGGCGCTAACGCCACCGTGTCCTGTGCTGAAGGTGACGAAGGGTATATCTATCAGGGACTGCTGGAATTTGAACATCGTATTCAGTCTTTGGATGAGATGCCTAAACTTCCCGTTAAAATCATGATGAATGTGGGTAATCCAGACCGGGCCATGAGTTTCTCACAACTGCCAAATGATGGCGTTGGCTTGGCCCGCTTGGAATTCATCATCAATAACACCATCGGTATTCACCCTAAGGCCTTAATGGCCGCAGATAAAATGGATGCCGAAGTACAACAGATTATCAAGGAAAGAACCACTGCTTACGGTGATCCGGTTGAGTTTTATATCAGTCGTATCACAGAAGGTGTTTCAACTATCGCTGCAGCTTTCCACCCTGCCAAAGTGATTGTGCGTATGTCCGATTTTAAATCGAATGAATATGGCAATCTGATTGGCGGTGCGGAATTTGAGCCTCACGAAGAAAATCCAATGATCGGTTTCCGCGGTGCGGCACGTTACAGCTCACCCGAGTTTGAAGCTTGCTTTGAATTGGAATGTGAAGCGATTAAACGTGTGCGCGATGTCATGGGATTGACCAACGTCGAAATCATGATTCCATTTGTTCGCACGTTAACTGAAGCTGAAGCCGTTATTAAGATTCTGAAAAAGAACGGCCTGGAGCGCGGTAAAAATGGTCTGCGCGTCATTATGATGTGTGAATTGCCATCAAATGCCGTGCTTGCAGATCAGTTTTTAGAATTTTTTGATGGTTTTTCCATCGGTTCTAATGACATGACTCAGCTGACATTAGGATTAGACCGCGACTCTGCACAAATTGCCAAAGCATTTGATGAGCGTGATCCAGCCGTTCTGGCGATGTTAGATATGGCGATTAACGCATGCCATAAAGCCGATAAATATATTGGTATTTGTGGTCAAGGTCCTTCTGACCACCCCGATTTGGCAGAATGGTTACTGGAGCGTGGCATCACCAGTATTTCATTAAACCCGGATACAGTTGTCAGTACTTGGCAGGCATTGGCCAAGCACTAAACGCTGATACCCCGTTTGAACGTTCAATTTCATTAGACGAGCTGGAAATCAACTCGTTGGTGAAATTGAACGCTCATTCTAGCAATAGCTCTACTTCAGCTTGAGCATGGCTCACACCATTGATTAACAGTTCAATGGTGTGGCTGCCATTGTAATAACGTCTTGTTGTCAGGCTTAAGAAGCCATGCGATTTACTCAGAGAAATCTCCCTCCCTCTCTCCAGCTCAACACTCTTCCACTTAAACACCTTGGCTGTAGCTTTACCGTTGGCTTTCATATGCCAGACCCGATAATCCACCACAAATGTTTGTGGTTGTGATGCCATCGAAACGAGTGTTGCCTCAATCCCTACGCTTTGTCCTAAGATGATCTGCTGCTGATTAAGGGAAAGCTCAACCTTTACTGCCGGATTTTCACTGTAGCCTAATAATGGAAATACAGCCGGCTCACCCGCCTTAATCAGACTGCGCAGTCCATGACGTATTATCCAGCGACGTTGTGGGGTTGCCTCATTTAGCCATTCACGGCAGAGCTCTATGACTCGCTCAGGATGATCTTTACTAATATCATTTAAATTATTGGCGACTGATTTTTGAACATATTGACTGTTGTCATCTTTTAACTGCGTGAGTAAGTCAAATATGGGCTGCGGATCGCGTTGTAAGGCTTTTAAATAACCGCCCCATGGTAACCGTGGCCGAATTCCTTCTGACGCCAGGCGTCTGACATGTTCATCAGGATCATGACACCATTGCATCAAATGGCGATAAGTCAGCTCAAAATGGACTTCAATATAGGGTCTGATAGCAAACTCTGCGGTAAACAAAGATGTTAGATGTTTTAACAAATCCAGGGCTACCTCTGGTTGTTGTAACCCTTGCTTGCCAGCATAGTCAATTAACGGCCATGCCATAAAACTATGCCATCCGTTATTATCCTGCTTATCGGGCCAGTTATCGGCGAGCAGCTTCAACCAATTGGCATTCTGCGCATAATCATTCACCAAAAAGGTGGCTAACCCCTGACTAATATGCTCAACACGCGTCTTCAGCGGCATATCATGCAAACGCTGCGTCGTCGCTTGGATAAAATCCTCAGCAGGGAATGCTGGTTGATGTTGCTTGATTAATTCAGCCAACAGCCGGATATTTTGCGGGTTGATATGATCTTTTAATAGGGGTGCTGAATTGGATTCGGCTGACGCTTCTGAACTGACCATCTGTCTTTCTCACTTTTGCCAGACATAAAAAAACCGTGGCTCGAAAGCCACGGTTTTTTATTGTACGGTATTGCGAGAGAATTAAGCTTGTGCTTTTGCTCTTCTACGCATTGCCATAAAGCCCATCAGACCAGAACCGAACAACCATACTGCTGCAGGTAATGGTACTTCAGAAGGCATAGAAGTGAACTGACCAAGCAATTTAACAGTTTTGTTTTTACCTTCTTTCAAAAAGATTTCATCAATTAGTTCGATACCATCTTTGCCGTGAACACCAAAACCAGTTAATTCAAAGTAATAATCAGTGCCTGCATAGCTTAAAAACTTAGTTGGTACTGAGCTTAAAAACGTTGTTGTATCACCAGTTGGGTTAACAACATTGTCCAATGAAAAGCCGTATGTGAATGTTTCAGAAAACGCTGATGGTGAAGTGAAATTCAGTGTTAACGATAAATCAACGCCTTCAGCCTGTGTACCTGAAACAATTTTACCGTTGTAAAAATTTAAGTAACCAGCAATAAAGGTTTGATCTACGTTTGCATTGAAACCTGTACCGCTCATTTCTAGTTTGCTTGGATCATTATATTGAGCGACTGGTTGAAAACAAAACCAACCACAACTCTGCCATGAAGTATGACTGTATGTTCCCTCGCCCCAAGTAAATTCATTTGTGCCAACACCAGTAGTGACCATACCAGACGGACCAGTAGGATTTTCGAAGGTTCCTGATGTACTGCCTTGGAATGTAGCAGCACTAGCCGATACAGAAGCGACTAACAGTGAAGCAAAAAGTAGCAAATTTTTCATAAAATTTCCTTTTTAGAAAAAAGCAACCCGGCTATCTTATTAGGAAGACCCGTGGCTTTCCGTCTCTTGGCTCACACCAAGGTTGGCACTCAGTTAATTAATATTGTTCCGGTTATCTACTGGAGCAATGGTGCCTATCTTAGAGGAAAAAATTCTAAAAACTATTGTACCTTGGTACTAGAGTTTAACTTTTTTAAAATAATGACTTATTTCTTATTTGCTTCACTTAAATAATGCCATATTGAATGCTTTTTTAGTTTGTTTATCACCCCAACTTTCGTCTGATATAAATTGTTTAGACTCAAGCATTATTACCCTTAACGTCATTAAAAAATCGATATAAAACTTGATTGTTTTTTATCTCAAGTCAGCACATTAAGCATGAGTCATATCGCATTTATTTTTTAAATAAAGCAATTGATTCAACATGGCTGGTATGTGGAAACATATCCATAATGCCCGTTTGAACCAGTGTGTAACCATATTCATTCACCAGTTCACCCGCATCACGAGCCAGCGTTGCCGGATTACAGGACACATAGACGATGGTTTCAGCCCCCAGATCGGCAATTTGCCCCAGTACTTCAAAGGCGCCACTCCGTGGAGGGTCCAATAATACTTTGGTAAAACCGGCCTGGGCCCACGGATAATCTTTTAACTGAGTGACCGTCAAATCTGCCAGTTCAAATTCTGCATTTGTCAGATCATTAATGGCAGCATTGCGTTGAGCATGTGCAACCAATGATTTATCGCCTTCAACACCAATCACGCTGTTGACTCGCTTGGCCAATGGCAGCGTAAAGTTACCTAAGCCACAAAAAAGATCCAGTACACGGTCTGATTCTTGTAAATCCAATAGCTCAATGGCTTTGGTAATCATTTTATGATTAATCCCGGCATTGACCTGAGTAAAATCTCCCGGGGCAAACTCCAGTCTCAGTCCCTCCTCAGGCGCATAATGCAGTTGAGGATCTTCCGGCCATAATGGCGTAACCGTATCCGGTCCGCCAGGTTGTTGATATATCCATAAATCGTTTTGCTGACCATAGTGAATCAGTTTTTGTTTATCTGTTTCACACAGTGGATCCATATTGCGAAATACCAGGGCTGTGTTGGCGTCATCCATCGCGACTTCAATCTGAGCGATACGGTTGTAGGCTTCCAACTCGGCAATCATTTTGCCAAGCTCTTCCAGACGTAATCCCACGCGAGGGTCCAGCACTTCACATTGGGTTAACTCAGCCAGATACGGAGAACCTTTTTCCCGAAATCCAACCAGTACTTTTTCTTTCTTGGTCACATAACGTACGCCCAGTCGTGCTTTACGTCTATATCCCCATAACGGTCCTGTTAAAGGTGGTAACCACTGCTCAGGGGTGAGTTGTCCAAAATGTGATAGCTGTTCTTTTAAGGTATCTTGTTTCAAGCTTAGCTGGGCTTCTGGCGACATGTGCATCAAACTGCAGCCACCACAAATGCCAAAATGCCGACATTTGGCTTCAACACGATCAGCAGAAGCATTTTCAACCGAGACGACTTTTGCTTCGTCATATTTTTTGTGCAATCGGGTATAGAGAAAAGAAACGTTTTCACCAGCCAAGGCACCATCAACAAAAACCGTTTTGCCTTCAATTCTGGCGATGCCACGACCATCATGGGAAAGACTCTCTATGACTGCCTGAACGGCTTCGGTTGGGAGTCGTTGTCTTTGATTTCGTCGTGCCATTTGTTCAAACCTATAAAGTGGATAGATAGTCATAAAAAAAGTCCGATCATGCCTCCAGCAGGGCAAAACCGGACTTTAACGTTTTCGTGGAATTATTTTTGCTGCCAGCTGCCGCCTTGTTGGTACCACCACCCTTTGGCGGCATTACTTATCCAGCGTCGAGCAAAGGTTTCCTGAATATCGGATTCCCATTCAGGATGACCATTGGCACGGGCAATTTCTGCATACAATGCTTTACGATCCTGATTTTCTTCTGCAATCAGGGTATTTACCGTATTACGATCTTTTAATGGCACAGCCGACGCTTCACGTAGCGTGATTAAACCGTCACTGGTTAATCCCACCGCACCGGTTTGGTAATAAGGATGTAACCGCTCATGGCGCTGTTTCATTTTGGCTTGCAGTGCATTAATTGATGGCGAGTTAATATTCAGATTCGCCTCGGCTTGCGCGGGAGAAACTAACCAGTTTAATACCTGCATCGCTATTGGCAGGTTTTGATTGAGCTGACTGGTTTCATCTGGTGTGGCTGGTTGGGCGGGAGCTTCATCCCGGCTCCAGACGTCCTCAATAATTCGGTCCGCTGCTTTTTCAGCCGCTGCAGCCGGGAAATAAATATTTATTGTCACGCAGGAAATCAACATCAAACCCGCTGTACTGCCCATTAACCATTTTAATAAACGCATTCGATTTTCCTTTATTGAATAACTGGCCCATCGCTATGACTGACCGCTTTTAATCTGGCAATTAATTCAGGCCAATCCACCTTTCGGGTATAGCCAACAACATTAATCCATGGCGGTAGTCCTCCGCCTTTGACTATATAGTACCCTTGCTCTGTCGGTTCGATACCATCCATTTGGCAGATTGAATTCATCAACCGACAACTTAGACCAATCTTTTTATAAGAAAAGTCTTCAAAAAAGCCCATAAATCCGCGTGATAAGATGGCTGTCGGCCCCCCACCGATCTGCGATAGATTATTCACCGCCCGTTGGCTGATTCGTCGGCGGCCAGGATCCTCGTCAGGCGTTTCAAATAAAGCATCAAATTGCACTGGCTGCCAGTTGGATAAGCGGAGATTATAGATCTGACCATCTAATTTGCCGCTTATAGTACCAAAATCAAATGTATTGGTGAGCGTCTGTAAATCCAGACGATTAATATCGATATTGGCGTAAAGCTGAGGCAGACTGCCAAACGGCTGCTGTAAACGCAGATCTTTTATCACCATCGAGCCATCAAATAGCTTCAGTAACAACGCCCCATCTACATTAATTTCTTCCTTGGCATAACGGACTTGAGGAATCATTCCAGACAGTTTTCCCTGCAATTCTGGCCAGCCTAACAACGGACTGAGCTGGCTCATCGAAATCGGGCTTAATACGCCTTCAAACTGCCAACTCAACCCTGACGCTTCTTCCAGACTTAATTGAAAATTATTGAGTGTCAGTCCACCATCCAGAACTGGTAAAGAAAAGCTTTCGGTGAATTGGATCTGGTTCTGGCTGACTTCGGCTTTAATCGATGAGCCACCTAAGGGCACTGACAGTAAAGAGGCTGACTGCCAACTCAGGTTCACTGGTAATAGGCTGTCATCATTGGTCCAGCCCAGTTTGCCATCCAGATTTTCAACACTGAAACGCTCTGCTTCATCCTTCAGACTGACTGAGTGTAACGCCAGCGTGACCTGATATTGTTCAGGCTGCCATAGCACATTGGCATTTACTTGACCGGTCGTTTGCAGTCGACTGAGTGAAGAGCCCGGAAAAAACGGCTGTAACCAATCTTGGTATAACTGACCCAAATTGGCACTGGTCAATTGCATTTGCAGACGTTTTAACTGTGTATTCTGCCCGTTTAATATTCCATTTGCCTGCAGGGATTCTCCCTGCTGAAATTGCAGATCAGTTATCTGCCACACTTTTTCTTCAGTGGAAAACTGTCCCTCACTCTGGATTATTATCGACTGCTCGGCCATATCGAGAAATACCGGTTCAATATAGGTCTGTCCGTTATCGACTGACAGGGTTTGTTGCCAAACCCAGTTCTCCGCATCATGTTGCAAGGTCAGCTCTAGCGTTGCAGCCAGATCTTCCCCCACATATTGCCCAGTGCTATTGGTAAAAGAAACGTGGTTTAATGTGCCATCAATTGTTGCAGAATTGAGCTGTAGTGCTTGCCCGCTCAGCTTCGCGTCAATATCAGCCACTGCGCTGATATTCCATTGCGAAAGAACAGTTAACTGAGATGGATTAATATATGGCTGAAGATATGTCATCAAGCTGGACAATGCGATTTGCTTACCGTTGAGATGCGTTTGCCATTTTCCTTGTTGATAGTCCAGCTCAACATTCAGCTCACCTTGCTCAATGTCGATGCCATTCACACTTATTTGATATCGCTCTTCCGCTGCTTGAGATTGCACCTTGAAGTTAACGGTTTGATGACCCCATTTTGCATGGCTGAATTCGATCTCTCCTGCCTGGCAGTCTATCTGTCCAGAAAACCAGCGTAAGGAATCACAACGAAGACGGACATCGGAGAGCAGGCCAAAGGGTTCGGTTAACTGAACACTTTTCGCTGTTGCGGTGATGAAAAAACCGTTTGTTAATAAATTGATTTCAACCTGCAGTGCATTGATATCGACTTGCTCACTGGACCAGTCACCAATCTGGATTGCAATCTGTTCTATTGCACGAACAGAGGTTGTTGCAACGAGTAACAAAACCGTTAGGGCAATGAGATATCTCTTCTTCGCGGACATTACTCTGCTGGAAACACACCAGCGGAAAGATAACGATCGCCACGGTCACAAATAATGCAGACGATGACAGCATTACTGATGGTATCGGATAGTCGTAAAGCTGCAGCGACACTGCCACCGGAAGATACGCCACAAAAAATCCCCTCTTCGCGGGCAAGTCGACGCATTGTCTCTTCTGCAACATCCTGTTCTATATCCAGCGTTAAATCGACTCTTTCCGGCTCAAAGATTTCTGGCAAATAAGCTGCTGACCAACGTCGGATGCCCGGGATTTTTGCACCTTCAACCGGTTGAACACCCACAATTTGCACAGCAGGATTCTGCTCTTTTAAGTATTTGGAAACCCCCATGATGGTTCCTGTAGTGCCCATGGCACTGACAAAATGGGTGACTTCACCGTGGGTATCACGCCAGATTTCCGGCCCCGTTGTTTCATAATGTGCCAATGGATTATCAAAATTACCAAATTGATTGAGGACCTTGCCTTCTCCCATTGCCTGCATTTGCAGCGCCAGGTCCCGGGCTGACTCCATTCCATCGGTTAAAATAATTTCAGCACCATATGCCCGCATTGAGGCACGACGTTCCATACTCATGCTTTCGGGCATAATCAAAATCATCCGATAGCCCAAAATAGCCGTCACCATCGCCAGGGCAATCCCGGTATTGCCACTGGTCGCCTCAATCAAGGTATCACCTGGCTGAATATCACCACGAAGTTGTGCATGACGAATCATGCTGGCCACCGGTCGATCTTTTACTGAGCCAGCAGGATTATTGCCTTCTAGCTTGGCTAATATGGTATTACTGGTATTGCCGGGCAGACGCTGTAAACGTACCAGAGGCGTATTACCGATACAGGATTCAATGGTAGGATAGACAGCCATGCTAACCTTCCACTAACACAACGTAGGCGGTGGCATAATCACCATCATCACTGAGGCTGAGCATGGCTGTCTGAATATTTTTGTCAGCTAATAATTGCTCGGCATAATCATGAAACACCAGTTCCGGTTTCCCCAGACTGTTATTGCGAACAGCAATATGCTGCAAACTCAATCCATCACGAAATCCAGTGCCCAGAGCCTTGGCCGTTGCTTCTTTGGCCGCAAACCGTTTTGCCAGAAATGCCGCCGGTTGTTTGTTTTTTTGAAACTGCTCGAATTCGGCCATATCCAGTATCCGTTGCGCAGCTTTATCACCGTATTTATTTAACATTTCAGCTATACGGGGAATATGCACCAAATCTGTGCCAATACCACTGATCATCCGCGCCGGGCTTCCAACATCAGTTGTTTCATTTCACGCACCGCTGACTGAAAGCCGGTAAAGAATGATCGCGCCACAATAGCGTGACCAATATTGAGTTCGACCAATTCTTTAATCGCCGCAATTGGCTGTACATTGTGATAATGCAACCCATGTCCGGCATTAACCTGTAATCCCATCGCATGGGCCTGTTCAGCGGCTTTACGAATGATCTTCAGTTCTTTTTTGGCTTCTGCTGCGGAGCCGGCTTCGGCATAACGTCCTGTATGTAATTCAATCACCGGCGCACCGCAGGCCACCGCCGCTTCAATCTGTTTTAATTCGGGATCGATAAATAATGACACGGTCACACCGGCTTCTGCCAGACGAACACAGGCATCGTGCATCCGCGATTGTTGTCCGGCAACATCCAGTCCACCTTCGGTTGTCAGCTCTTCACGGCGTTCAGGTACCAGGCAGCAGTCGGCAGGCCGGTAATGTTCAGCAATGCTTAACATTTCTTCGGTGACAGCCATTTCCAGATTCATTTTGGTTTGCAGAATATCGGCCAGCATCATGACATCGCGATCCTGGATATGCCGACGGTCCTCACGTAAATGCAGCGTAATACTGTCAGCTCCGGCTTGTTCAGCTTCAATAGCCGCTTGAATGGGATCAGGATAACGGGTACCACGGGCTTGTCTTAACGTAGCCACATGATCAATATTGACGCCAAGATAAATCGACATGATGTTCCTTAATTAACTGTTTTTAATACCGGCATAACGCTGCATTTCAGCAAACAACTGCCGGCTTTTCAGCGGTTTGCCATCTAAATAGTAGTTTATTATCAAACGCATTAATTGCTTTGTTTCAGTCAGGCTCATCGGATCATCCAGATTTTCCTGTTGCAGTCGCAACAAACTTTCCCCTGAAATAATGCGTTTGCTGTCATTTGGCAAGCATGGCAACAAACCCAGATCAGGCTGATAGCTGTAGTGTTGATGTGCTTCAACCGGATCACCCTGGCTATCAGCGCCGAGATCCACACCATAACCTAATGCTTCCAGCAAGCGTTTTTCAAAAAGTCTTAATACCGGTTCCGTCTGGCCAGTATGTTGTAAACCTTCTAATGCTTTTTGATAGGCATCAAACACCAAAGGTTCAGCTTGTTGTTGCGTTAACAATCTGACCAGTAGCTCGTTGATGTACAAACCGCATAAAGTGGCGTGCCCTTGTAACCAGTATGGTGCGCTGGTCGTTTCGATTTTGCTTAACGTCAGCAAGTCTCCCCTGCCAAACCAATTCAACCACAACGGTTGGAATAGTTGCAGTGAATTATTGTGGCGACGTTTATTTTGCCGCATACCTCGCGCTACCAGACTTAACCGACCATGATCAGCCGTAAATACGTCCACAAGCAAACTGGTTTCCCGGTATGGGCGTTGATGGAGAACAAATGCCTGGGTGAATTCCACCGGGGAGCCTAATTAAAGATCGTCGTTGTAGCCCAGATTTCTGAGCATGCGCTCGTTATCAGACCAGCCTTCACGGACTTTAACCCATAATTGCAGAAAAACTTTGCAACCAAATAATTTTTCCATATCTTCGCGAGCGTCTTTGCCGACCTGCTTAAGCAGCTCGCCTTTTTTGCCAATGACGATGGATTTCTGTCCACTACGCTCTACGTATATAACCGCGCTGATACGAAACATCCCGTTATCATCTTCAAACTGTTCGATATCTACCGTCAGAGAATAGGGCAATTCCTGACCCAGATGACGAAACAGTTTTTCACGCACCATTTCGGCAGCGAGGAAGCGTGAGCTGCGATCGGTCAGTTGATCTTCATCAAAGATCATCTCGCCTTCCGGCATTAGTTTGTATATCGACTCTTCAAGAGATTCCAGATTGATCCCTTTACGCGCTGATAAAGGCACGATATCGGTAAATTTAAACATTGCCGCCAGCTTTTCTACCTGTGGAAACAAAGTCGCTTTATCTTCCAGCTTATCGATTTTGTTCATCGCCAAAATGACTGGCTTGGTGGTTTCCTTAAGTTTCTGTAAAACCCGCTCATCCTCTTCCGTCCACTTCATGCCTTCAATCACAAAGACCACCACATCCACATCTTCTAAAGATGCCGCAGCGGCACGGTTCATATAACGGTTCATTGCCCGTTTGCCATCGCTGTGAATGCCTGGTGTGTCGACATAAATAAACTGACTGACATCATTTGTTTTGATGCCCAGAATCCGGTGACGGGTGGTTTGCGGACGACGGGAGGTGATACATAATTTCTGTCCCAACACCCGATTAATCAAAGTTGATTTGCCGACATTGGGACGACCGATAATGGCTACGTAACCACTGCGGAAAGCTTGTTGATCATTCATAATTTTGACTCGATTAGCGTCAGGGCACGTTCAGCGGCTTTTTTTTCAGCCTTACGATGACTGCTTCCCTGAGCCACGACTAATTTATTCAGTAAACTCACCTGACAGGATGCCTCAAATATAGGCTGTTTATCGGCGGATTCAATTTCTTTTACACTGTAAAGGGGCAACGGTAATTTACGGCTTTGCAATAATTCCTGCAGACGGGTTTTCGGATCTTTTACCGTTTCGGTGACGTCGATTGAGTCCAATCGTTCATCGTAAAGACGAAGAATCAAGGGTTTGACCACCTCAATTCCGCTATCCAGAAATAACGCGCCAAAAATGGCTTCCAATGCATCAGCCAAAATCGATTCACGACGGAAGCCGCCGCTTTTCAATTCGCCCTGGCCAAGAATTAATACTTCGCCTAACTTCAGTTCACGAGCAATTTCAGCCAGCGTTTCACCTTTGACCAGGCTGGCTCTCAACCGGCTCATCTTGCCTTCTTTCGCCTGTGGAAAACGATTAAACAATTCTTCAGCGATAACAAAACTTAAAATAGCATCGCCCAGATATTCAAGCCTTTCATTATTTTTTGATGCGGCACTGCGATGAGTCAGTGCTTGCAGTAAAAGTTCTTCGTTGTTAAACAAAATGCCGAGTTGCTGGCAAAGCTTTTTTTGCTTGATGTTGATCATCGACTGGCTGGTTCCACATCCACTTCAGTGACAAAATGTCCTACTAAATCTATATGTGCGATAAAAGGTTTACGCACTTCATAATCAATGACGATTTTGGTGACGTAGGCATTGCTTCTACCGCGGGAAAGCTCAATATTTTCTTTTTTAACGCTTGATATATAGCCGGTATTAAAGCGTTTGCTCAACAGCAACATGACCTGCTCATTGGTCAGTTTATTATTTTTTAATTCCGTTTCCATGGACTTCATAATTTGTAAAACACCATAGTATTCCTGGTACATCGGTACCAATCGCATGGTTATCGTGGCAAAAAATGCAATGATTGCCAGCACAATTACCCAGCTGATTAACGTCATTCCTTGTTGTTTTTTCATGCTGCTCTCCTCGGATCTCATTATCTTTCAGCACCACCCCTGCTGGTGGCAATTATTAATTTACAACAGCGCTGGAAATGAAAGCTCAACAGACACTAATTAATAGACTGTCCCACTCTCGACCAGACGATGCCGCCCTGATCCCAGTTCCAGCTCATCCAGATAAAGAATGCCTTACCTACCAGATTCGCTTCCGGTACGGTTCCCCAGACACGGCTGTCATTGCTGTTGTCGCGATTGTCGCCCATAACAAAGAAATGCCCTTCCGGAACCGTCATTTCACCTTCCATCGACATGCGTTGGGGATCCAGAAGAATGTCATGAGTCACACCCATCAGTTTCTCCTGCTTCAGCTCAGCGCGCGGAGCGATCATTCCGGCCAACTCAGCTGGCTTTTCACCGGCTTGTTGTTCAATTTCTTTGCCGTTGATGTAGAGGGTTTTATTGAAATAACCGACCTTATCACCCGGCAAACCGATAACACGTTTGATGTAATCAATTTCCGGTTGTTCTGGATAACGAAACACCATGACATCGCCACGCTGTGGCGTACCAGTATCTAAAATTTTGGTATTGAGCACTGGCAATCGGATGCCGTAGGAAAACTTGTTCACCAAAATAAAATCGCCGATATGCAAAGTCGGCAACATTGATGAAGAAGGAATGCGGAATGGCTCGGCGACAAATGAGCGTATAACCAGCACTAAAAGAATAATCGGGAAAAAGGATTTGGCGTATTCAACAATAGCCGGTTCATTTTCATTTACTGCCCGCTGTGGTGCTAACCAAAATCGATCTAACAACCATATCAGGCCGGTAATCGCGACCAGTAACACCATTATTGCTGGGAAACTCACTTGACGCTCCTTATTATGATTTTTTCGATAACTGCAAAACCGCCAAGAAGGCTTCCTGCGGCACATCCACTTTGCCGATGGATTTCATTCGTTTTTTACCGGCTTTTTGTTTTTCTAGCAATTTACGTTTGCGAGAAACGTCGCCTCCATAACATTTTGCCAAAACATTTTTCCGCATGGCTTTGACCGTTGAACGCGCAATAATGTGTCCGCCGATGGCGGCCTGAATCGCGACATCAAACATTTGACGCGGAATCAACTCCTGCATTTTTTCAACGAGTTGTCGGCCACGCGAGACGCTTTGGTCTTTATGCACAATCATCGATAAAGCGTCGACCTTTTCGCCATTGATTAACACGTCCAATTTAACCAATGCCGCTGCTTCAAAACGAATAAAGTGATAATCCAGCGAAGCGTAACCCCGACTGACCGATTTAATACGATCAAAGAAATCAATCACCACTTCATTCATCGGTAATTCATAACTTAAGGCAACCTGTTTGCCCATATATTGCATGGATTTCTGTACGCCGCGTTTCTCGACACAAAGAGTAATGACTGCCCCCAGATAGTCCTGCGGCACCAGCATATCGGCAATAACGATAGGTTCACGAATTTCTTCCACCGAACCGGCATCTGGAAGTGATGCTGGATTTTCAATCTTCAGCACATCACCTTTTTTAGTTACAACTTCGAAAACAACCGTTGGCGCGGTAGTAATCAGATCCAGATCATATTCGCGTTCCAGTCGTTCCTGGATGATTTCCATATGCAACAACCCCAGGAAACCACAACGGAAACCAAAACCCAGGGCCTGAGAGTTTTCTGGTTCAAAAAACAGTGACGCATCGTTTAACCGTAACTTACCAAGCGCTTCACGAAACGCATCATAATCATCGCTGCTGACCGGGAAAACACCGGCATAGACTTGTGGGGTGACCGATTTAAAGCCGGGCAACATCTCGGTGGCACCATGCTGAGAGGTGGTTAACGTATCCCCTACTGGCGCACCATCAATTTCTTTGACACCGGAAATAACATAGCCGACTTCACCACAATTCAAGGCTGTGCGTTTACTGCGTTTAGGCGTAAAAACGCCTACTTCGTCGACCTGATACTCCTGACCAGTCGACATGACTTTGATTTTATCGCGGGTTTTCAGTCGGCCCTGTTTGATTCGTACCAGGGAAATAACCCCCACATAGCTATCAAACCATGAATCAATAATCAGCGCTTTTAATGGTCCTTCCGGATCACCTTGTGGCGGTGGAATACGCGCAACCAGTTCTTCCAAAACTTCATCAATACCCACACCGGTTTTGGCGCTACAGCGCACCGCATTCAATGCGTCGACACCAATAATATCTTCGATTTCCTGCGCGACCCGGTCAGGCTCGGCAGCGGGTAAATCAATTTTGTTTAAGACCGGAAGCACTTCCAATCCCAGATCAATCGCGGTATAGCAGTTGGCAACGCTCTGTGCCTCAACCCCTTGCGCAGCATCCACGACCAGCAAAGCCCCTTCACAAGCCGCTAATGAGCGGGAAACTTCATAGGAGAAATCCACGTGTCCGGGTGTATCAATGAAGTTCAGATGATAGGTCTCACCATCTTTTGCGGTGTAATCCAGCGACACACTTTGTGCCTTGATGGTAATACCGCGTTCTTTTTCGATATCCATTGAATCAAGCACTTGCTGGGACATCTCCCGCGCAGTCAAACCACCGCAAATTTGAATAAAGCGGTCTGCTATGGTGGATTTACCGTGGTCGATATGAGCAATGATTGAGAAGTTTCTAATATTTTTCATTGAGTAATGATTATGAACGTGTCGGAGATTGAAAGGACGTGTTGCAAAATGTGTTCAGCTCCATGATTAAGAATGTATCGCCAATGCGAATCCCGCATCGTGCAAATGACCCGGTATTATACGCACTTAACTGACTTATAACGATAATAAATACCGTGATACTAGCCTGTTTTGTTGTATTCAACACAAATGATCTGTTTAAAAGCATTGCTTAAATATTAATCATCATTAGCATTAAGCTCTCTCCTCCTGTTATTCATGACCCACGGAACCCAAATGCCGGCCAGCCAAACAGACAATGACGTCCTCTACGGTCCGATCATTTCCACTTTTCTCCGCTTTGCCATTCCATCCATTCTGGGCTTGTTGGCGATTACCACCGCCAGCATTGTCGATGGAATTTTTATCGGGCAATTTGTCAGCTCTGCAGGATTGGCCGCGATCACCCTGTTGATTCCATTTTTCACACTGGTTTTTGCCATTGCCTTAATGCTGTCCATTGGGGGGGCTGTGCGTGCCGGTAATTACTTAGGACAAAACAAAATCCAGCCGGCTTCCGCAGTATTCAGTAAATGTCTGATCAGCATCTTTGTTGTAGGTCTGCTGTTTATGAGCATTTCATTTGTGTGGGATCGGCAGATCCTCATACTGCTTGGCGCGACAGATGGATTGATAACATTGGTCCTGCCTTACTTCCACATTATTTGCGGCGTGCTGGTTTTACAAGTGACCAGCATGGTTTTGTACTATTTTATCCGACTGGATAACCATCAAACATTAGGCACATCGGCATTGGTAGCAGGCGCATTGATTAATATTCTGCTCGATGCACTTTTTATTATCGTTCTGGACATGGGACTCAAAGGCGCGGCTTTGGCCACATTGATGGCTCAAATTATGCAAATGCTGATTCTTGCAACTTATTTTCGCGGTAAACATCGTCGTTTAATGTTGATTTTGCGACCGGGAAACTGGTCTGAAGTAGCGAATGTTTCCTATAACGGTCTTTCCGAATTTGTGAATGAACTGTCGGGCGGTCTTGTGATTTTACTGATGAACTGGTTATTGATTACCTATCAGGGCGTCAGCGGATTAGCGGCATTTGCAGTAATAAATTATCTGATTTTTATCAGTTTGATGATTTATTACGGTATCGCCGACGCACTGCATTTGTTAATCAGTCAGAACCATGGCGCAGCCCAGGCAAAGCGGATAAAAGATTTTTTAATCACCGCCATGGTGATAGTGCTGGCTTTATCACTGTCGATCGTCAGCGTGCTGCTGCTTTATCCTCACTGGTTAATTCAATTGTTTTTGCAGGATGGCGCCGGGGAAAGTCAGCAATTATCCGCTCAGTTTATTCTGCTGGTTTGGCCACTCTTTATTGTTAACGGTTTGAACGTGACTCTGTCGGTTTATTTAACCGCCATGCAAAAGCCTTTGCCTTCAATGAGTGTGGCTTTATCACGTGGCTTAATCCTGCCTGCAGGTTTATTACTACTGCTTGCAATATGGTTACCCGAAAAGCAATTTCTTATTGCCCTGCCACTGGCAGAATGGCTGACGTTCATTCTGGCTCTATTACTGTGCTGGAAATATTCTCCGGGCAAAATTATTAAGAGAAAAGTTAATTCAATATAGAAAAGGCCGGATGTCATTGCAACATCCGGCCAAGGTTCACCAAACACTGTCAGGGGAAGCTTGCTTGATGGTCTAGAACTGCCAAGCCACGCTCAGACGGACATCACGGCCTGGTTCGTTATAGCCTTTCACCAGACCATAATCTGGTAAATTGGTGAAATCGGCTACGCTCGCGTGATCAATATAATTTTTATCAAAAATATTCTGTACGGTAAGCGTGATTCGTACATCTTCCGATAGTGATGGTCTCCACTGCGTATAAAAGTCATGAATGCCATAACCTGGTTGGTCAATTTCTGCATCAGGGAATGCAGTTTGATCAACAAAATCAATATCATCACGGCCTTTAACAAAACGTGCATTCCAACCAAAATTCCATTGTGAATTAAGCTGATAATCAAGCTGAGCAATCACTGTGTCGCGAACTGTATTGGCGATACCATTATGATCATAAGCGTTCGCTTCCACGCCATCCACTTCGGCATCGTTGTAATGATAGCTGACTCTTGCCATCAAGCTATCCCAGCGATGACCTATTTCCAGGATATAACCATTCGACTCTAAGTCACCCAAATTATCAAAGATATTTCTAGCTGGACCTACCGTTCCTGAAACTCCAATAACATCTTTGATTTCACTTCTATAGGCTTTGGCTGAGCCAAACCATGTTGCCGAGTCATAGGCAACGCCGAACTCAATATTCTCTGCCTTTTCAGGTTTCAAATCCTCGGCTTGCGTTGTAAAGCCGAGTTTAAACGCATCCTGTGCCAAAGGACCTTTGAAGGCTTCAGCATAGGAAGCAAACGCACTCCAGTTATCTGTAAAGTGATAATTCAAACCGATATTTGAACTGACATCGCTTTCATTATGAGAAGTATTGCCAAAATCGGTATCTAATTCATAATCATCATAACGAAGACCCGCGCTTAACAATAATGTATCGGTTAACTGGATATCATCTTGAAGATAAACGCCCTTAACCTTTGACTTATCTTTGTAATTTTCGCCATCACCATCGGCACTGGACTCATCTTGGCGATAATCAACACCATAGGTGATTGCATGCCTACCTAAGATAGAGGTATTACGTAAATCGAAACCGGTACTCTCACCTGTGCCGGTGAAAGGACCGAAAAATCCGTCTTGAAAAAACTCTGTTTCGGTATTGTAAAGAGTCAGTGCTAAATCTACATAAGCATTATCAAGTGGGTTCAGTTCATAGTTAAAAGTGACCGTTTTACGTTCACTATCAATTGGATATATCAGATTTCCTCGGTTATCTGGCGCTCCTGATGGTGGAGGACTGAATATCCATTGAGGACGCTGGGTTCTATCACCCTCATCTTTATGTTTTTCGGTACTGAGACGTACCGTTTGACTGTCGGTCAAATGTCCGACTACTTTTGCAAACAGATAATCTTGATCAGCTTCTGTTCCTAATACTTCATCACCATTTCCATCTTCATAATTGTCGACATCTGATTGCGTATAAGAAACCATGCCACTCCAGTCTTCGGTCAATTTTCCATACAAAGTTGTGCTTGTTTTAAAACTATCGGTATTGCTGGAGAACATGCCTTTGACCAGACCACCGAAATTTTCACCCGGTTTGAGCATATCTTCTGGGTCTTTGGTGACAAATTTAACTGAGCCGCCTAATGCGCCCGGACCGGACAAAGCATTACCCGCGCCCGCATTGACTTCGACACGTTTTAATAATTCAGGCTCAATACTGATACGTCCAGCGTGGTGAAATTGTCGGGTCGCCTGCTGTGCACCATCAATAGTGATATTTAACAGCTGATCTTCAATACCACGAACATAGAGTTTTTGGGCAAAACCAGGACCACCGCCAATAGTCACTTCTGGCGACTGGCTGAAAAGATCCTGCAAATCAGTTGGCTGTAGTTTTTCAATCTGTTCTGATGTAACGCTATTAAGTTCTGGGGTAATGGTATTCCCCGTCACTTTTACAACCTCAAGCTCAATGCTGTCACTCTCTTCCGCCCACACAACCTGGCCTGACAAAGCAGATGCTATTGCCAGGGATAAAATCGTCTGATGGCTTACAATTTTCCGTTTTATAATCACATCAACCTCGCGAATAATAATCATTATCAAATAAAACAGATTCGCATTCTAGTCAGTGTGAACTGAGATTAAAACCAAATTTACAATTGTTACAATTGATTAAACTTGCTGAGGTTTAACTTTTACCGGTCAGTGGCAACTCCATGACCATTCTTAGGCCACCGTGTTGATGAATCTGTGCCCATAACTTTCCGCCTGTCGCTTCGACTTGGCGTCGTGCAAGTGCCAGACCTACCCCAAACCCTTTATAGGTTTCAGATTGAGCTCCTGGTATACGGTAAAAGGGTTTGAAGATATTTTGCAGGTGTTCTTTGGCAACACCGGGCCCCTGATCATCAATAAGCAAATCATAATGGTCCTGGTGTTGTTTCAGCGTTAAGCTGACCGTGCCTTTTGGCGGAGTGTGCGAAAGTGCATTACGCAATATATTTTCAATTGCGTGTCCTAATGCACGATCACTGCTTTGCTGCAGATAAGCTGTTTCCTGTGTTTGAACAGTGATGACGTGTCGGGGAAATTCAAAGCGGGCATTATCCACAATACAGTCGATCAAATCTGTCAAATCCAGTGATGCAGTCTGTAACGAAGGCTGCTCATTCTCTAGCCAGGCAAGGGTTAACGCATCTTCCACTAACTGACTCATTTGCTGGCATTCATGCCGAATACGCTGCAAAGATTGATCATTTGGATGTGCTTGTTCAGCGATACTCAATGCCAGCTCTATACGGGTTAACGGTGTTCTTAATTCATGTGATAAATCTGATGTCAGGTGTCGTTGAGTCAGAATCTGATTACCTATTCGTTCTGCCATGCTGTCAAAGGTGCTGGCTAAGCTTGCTATTTCATCGTTACGTGCACCAAGATCATCACGAACTCTGACCTGATAATCGCCATCACTGAATTGCTTGGTGGCCTTTTCGAGTTGTCTTAACGGGGACATAACATGTCGATAAATGACCATGCTCAGGATTGCCAGCAACAGCATGGGTAAAGCAATTTGTAATAACAGACTGGTATAAGGCCAATATCCACCAGGCCGCATACGTTGAGGTAGACGAATCAGAAAATGGGTATGCCCATCAGCAAAGGTGATATCCATGATCGGATTTTGAGCAAAATACAGATGAATCTTCCAGCTGATATCTCTGCCCAACGCGAAGTTTTCTATAAAATAGTCATCCATTTCACTATCCGCCATTAGCGTAAGCTTTGAGCGGATCACTGCCACCCAGGTGTCTTCGCGCTGTTGTATCGTTTTAATCCATTCGGCGAGTTGTTGGTATTTCCCCTGTAGATAGAGTTTTTCTGCCTGCGCAGCATACTCGATTAATTGCTGTTGATCGGCTTTAGCTATAAAACTCATATGCTGTTCGGTTTGCAGAATCAGATGATGAATAACCCAGAATAAGGCAATAGTACCGACGGTAATCGTGGTACATAATTTCCAGAAAAGCCGACGCTTCATAACAATATATAGCCGTTGCCATGCACGGTTTGTAATTGATCAATCGGCATACCAGCCTCCAGCAATTTGCGTCTGACACGACTCATATGCATATCGAGACTTCGATCATAGCGACTGAAATCCCGTTCCATGACCAACCGATAAAGCTGTGGTTTGCTTAATAGCTGATTAGCGTGCTTCGTTAATGTCCATAATAATTTGAACTGTATGGGCGTTAGTTGCACTGCACGTTCATAGAAAAACACCTGCTGGTGCTGCCTGTTCATTGTTAAGCCCTGGTAGTGCAAAATTGAATCATTATGTTGATAAAGATTACTGTTGCCCCTTGCTCGTCTGAGAATAGCCTCTATCCGTAGCACCAGCTCGGTAAAATTAAAGGGTTTTGGCAGATAATCATCAGCACCATTTTTAAAGCCCATAATGCGTTCTTCCTCCGCACCATGAGCAGTTAGAATAAGCACCGGGGTGTGTCGACTCTGTCTTAGCGTATTCAATACTGAATAGCCATCACGTTCGGGTAAGCCCACATCAAGAAGAATCAGATCAAAGTGATTATTCACAGCTGTAAGTAGGCCTGTTTCACCGTTAAATTGTTGGGTCACGATGAAATGTTGTTTTTCGAGCAACTGTTTTAACTGATGATTCAGGACTAAATCATCCTCAACAATCAGGATGCTGACGGGCGCATTATTTTTGTCCAACATGTTATACAGCTTTTTCTTATTCTAGATGATAATAGTTATCATTAATGATAAAGCCAAATCACCAAATAAGAAACTGTGTTTTTTCAGCGCCATAATTTGAGACAAAAAAAA
>NZ_JAJAEO010000181.1 GCF_020447225.1 Methylophaga pinxianii
TTTTTTGCCATTGTTTGATGGATTGCTCGGCCTGATCGATTTCGCTTTCTGTCATTTTCTCCAGCAATACCGCTTTGATATGCTGCAGATCTTCTACCCCATTTTGTTCTGCTAATGACCACCACATATAAGCCATCTGATAATCCTGCATAACAGCCAGTCCCTGATAATACATGTTACCGAGGTGACTTTGCGCTTCGGCATAATCTTGATTGGCAGCCAGCTGCATCCACTTAATGGATTCTGAGTGATTTTGTTCAACACCCTGACCCAGTTTGTACATGATGGCGAGATTAAATTGTGCCGGAGCGTAGTGATTGTCTGCCGCATGGCGAAACCACTTAGCAGCAAGCTGATAATCCTGAGTGACACTTTGACCATTTAAATAGAGAAACCCGAGGGTATTTTGTGCAATAACATTGCCCTTACTGGCAGCCGTTTTACATTTTTCCAAATATGCTTGTTGAGATAATGGTGCAGTCTTTGTCACAGTTGTTTTTCCAGTTAACAATGGCAGTTTGATGGTGCAAGCAGATTGGAATCTACTGAAAATTCGACCTGTCATGCGAAATTATCCACATGATACCAGCAAGTGGTTTTTGTCTGAGAAAATCTCAACGACGTACTTTGACTGCTTGCCAGAAGTTTCGGGACCAGTAGGTATTTTTCAGGCTGGAAATCATCACACCACGAGTCGTGGAGGCATGCAGAAATTTATGATCTTCTAAATAAATCCCCACATGACGACCGTTGCGAAAAAATACCAAGTCGCCGGGCTGCAGTTGTGCCCTATTAATAGGCTGGCCGACCCGTAATTGCTGATCGGTGGTGCGCGGTAAATCCATGCCAAACAAGTCCCGGAAAGTGACTTGTACAAAACCGGAACAATCAATGCCTGAACGGCTGACACCCCCAATACGATAAGGGGTGCCATGCCAGGCTTGATGTTGCTGATAAAGCAGCATCATAGCTTGGATTTCATCGTAATAAACCATTCCATCGGCCGGACTGGTTATCTGCACTTTATTATCGGTTTGAGGAGGTAAAACCGGACTGGTTTGACAGCCGGCAAGAAACAGAAAACCTATTGTTATCAGCCAGCGCAGTTGCCAACCAGATTTGCTGAAACATAATTTATCGATTTCTGTCATGAGCGTTGGGGTACTGGCTTTATAAATAATCTGAGACAAATTAAAAACTATTCGTTCCGATAAGAAAAGATATTTTACCCATCTAAGGCCACGGGAAAACGGAGAGGCTGGCTGGGCCTTCCGCCGTTGACATAACAGAACAGTTAACTGACACGAACAAATTTACGTAAAATGCCTGGCATGATAAGCCTAGATACCTCTTCCAAAGAATTTGACGTTATTATTATCGGTGCCGGTGCGGCAGGATTGATGTGTGCTATAGCAGCCGGCCAACGTGGTCGACGGGTGCTGGTGCTGGACCATGCCAATAAGGTGGGGAAAAAGATCCTGATGTCCGGTGGAGGACGCTGCAACTTCACCAATATGTATAGCGGACCGGAAAACTTTATTTGCAGCAATCCGCATTTCGTCAAATCTGCGTTAAGCCGTTATACCCCATGGCATTTTATCGAGCTGGTCGAAAAACATCAGATCGCGCATCACGAAAAAAAGCTGGGCCAGTTATTTTGTGACGAATCATCAAAGGATATTCTGCAAATGTTACTTGCAGAGTGTGCGTTAGCGGGAGTCACCATCCGCACGGATACACCGGTTCAAGTAATAGAAACAGGTGAATACAAAGTGGTGCAAACACCACAAGGCAAATTGCAATGTGATTCGTTGGTGATTGCCACCGGTGGCTTGTCTATTCCGAAAATGGGGGCGACCGGTTTTGGTTTTGATCTGGCCCGCAAGCTGAATATTCCAGTGTTGCCAACTCGGGCGGGTTTAGTACCTGTGGTTCTGGATGACCACAAACTTAAACCACTGACTGAGTTAAGCGGTATTTCATTAGATAGCATTACCGAAACGGATACCTGTTCATTTCGTGAAAATATTCTGTTTACCCATCGGGGGCTCAGTGGTCCGGCTATCCTGCAAGCATCGAGTTATTGGCAACCGGGAGAATCGCTGAAAATTGATATGTTTCCAGAAATAGATCTCACCGCATATTTAGCTGATATGCGCCGAGAAAAACCCAAGACTGCTTTGAAAACGCTGCTTGCCGAAAAACTGACCCGCCGGGTTGCACAGCTTTGGTGTGAACAATGGATTGATGATAAACCTGTCGGCCAGCTTTCCGATGCGGATATCGAACAGATTGTATCCCAATGCCAATCCTGGACGGTTAAACCTTCGGGTACCGAAGGTTATCGAACCGCTGAGGTGACTCTCGGCGGTATTGATACCAATGCGTTATCCTCGAAAACCATGGAATGCAAGGATCATCCTGGCTTGTATTTCATTGGCGAAGTAGTTGATGTCACTGGACACCTGGGAGGGCATAACTTCCAATGGGCCTGGGCTTCCGGTCATGCTGCCGGGCAGTATGTTTGATCAAAACTCTGCTCTATGATTCGTGAGTGAGTCTGGGCTTAGCAATCAGGACGAATACAGCAACTGTTAGATACAGGGACATGACATTTACCCCTAGTATGGTTGTTCATGAATCCGAATCTGGTTTTTGAAGCAACTGTTCCAGCGTATCCAGTTGTAGATTCCAAAATCGCTGGTAATGTTGTATCCATTCAAGACCGCCATGCATCGGGGCTGCATTCAGTTCGCAGATATGATTCCTGCCCTGTACCTGACGATTAATTAATCCTGCTTGTTCCAATACCCGAATATGTTTCGAAGCCGCTGTCAGCGACATCTCAAACGGCTCGGCAAGCTCCCCGATCGACAGATTTTGCAAAGCCAAGGCCTGCAACATTGAACGCCGTGTTGGATCAGCCAGAGCATGAAATAAATTATCTAAATTTGTCGCGTTATATTTAACCATAAGGTTTAATATCCGCTCATGAAACAATATTGTCAACCATTTGGTTTAATGAATTGCTAAATCCCTGTTAAGGCTGAAAATTTTCATAGTAAATACCCGTGAAAATAATGCTTGCGGCAAAAAGAAAATTGTGAAATATTTCACAAAAATGTTTCTCGGAGACGTAACGTGCCGATTCAGCTTTATTCAACTTATGATGAGCTAAGCATCAACAGCTATCACCAGTCGCCCGGAAACCTTACCTTGCTTTCCAGTTCTCAGCCCTCTGCTGGCGGGACTTGTCTTTTTGCCTGGCCTACTTATCTATCCATGTTTTCCCTATCCATGAACAGGAGTTCAATCAATGAGCGTTAGAAAACTCAGCCTGCTGTTGATGCTGGCGGGGGTAGTGTTATTGCTGCTTTCCATTGTCTGGTTTTATGTCGCCTATGCGTCCACGCTGGATACGATGAGTCAATATGGTGATGATGATGTCATGATGCAAATGGTTGCATGTATCTATTCTTCACCACCTATCTGTCAGGGTGCTGCATTTTTAAGCGATAGCCCGTCTTATAGCCCGGTAGTTTTCTGGCTGGGATTGATATTACTGTTGGCGGGTGTGCTGGTATTTTTTGCGTTGAATAAACAGCCAGCGTCAGCCCCGAATGTGTCCAAAAAAACAGGCGAGTCGAGTGGTGGCGAATCGTTACTGAGGTTTATTGCCAAAGATAAATACACATATTATGCCTATGTGCTTTTTCTGGTTGGTGCAGCAGGGGGATTATTGCTGCCGCCACTGGCGGTAGCGGCGCTGGCAGGATTTGTCCTGGCTGTGCTGGGATATTTTGTGTTTCCCCACCAGTTGACTTTGCTCGACAAAAATCATCTTGCTTCACTCAGTCTGGTGTATCTGATCGCGACATTACTTTTGTCTCTTACACTCGGCAGCGTTCTGTTTCTGCTGGTCGCTCTGCTGCAGCTGGTGGTGTACTACATCGGCTTTAACAGTTTCCGGCTGGGACGCATGATCGATAGACATCATCTGAAGGAAGAAGCCATCCTGGCTTTCAAACCTCTGCGGGAACGATTTTCTCAAACCGATAAGCCTTGAGCTTTTCGATTAATCAATAAAAACGAGGTCACTACAATGCAAATAAAATCGCTGCTTCAGACCACACTACCTCTCCGTCTGTCACGTTTTCTGCCGCTGATGCTGGTGGTTACATTGACCGCATGCGGATCCGATTTTCAGGAAGGTGCCTATGTTGATCCACAATATGGAACAGGCTATGAGTTTAACGCTGATGGTCAGGGCCAGTTGATTGGTGGTGTCCCAGGCTCATATAACTTTACGTATGAGGTGGATAGCAATGAAGTAATTACCTCGGGGGATATTAACCTGACCTTCAAACGTATAGATGATAAAACACTGGAACGGCCTGATGGTACTCGGCTGATCTTAAAAGAAGAAACGCTGCAGTGAGTATAGAACTATGCATTTTCTGACTTATGTCAGCTTTTTACCTTCAAATTGCTGAATCCGCC
This sequence comes from Methylophaga pinxianii, assembly GCF_020447225.1. GTDB lineage: Bacteria > Pseudomonadota > Gammaproteobacteria > Nitrosococcales > Methylophagaceae > Methylophaga > Methylophaga pinxianii. The sequence continues at coordinate 4,501 of NZ_JAJAEO010000181.1, forward strand.
AGACTAAGACAATGCCGATGATCATTATGGTTGCAGCCATCCACAATGCCGAAAGGTAATTACCGGTAAGGGTAGAGAGATATCCGGCCAGGGCGGGAGCGATAAGTTGGGCAATACCGTAACTGATGGTCAGTTTTGCCATGGCCTTAGCAGGGTTGTGGGGAAATTTATGTCCCACATACACCAGCATCAGGCTGACAATACCCGCAAAGGTTGCACCAAATAATAAGGCGCCGATGACATTAAACAGCAAAGATTCACTAAACAGTGGAATCAGGATAGACAGCAGGATAATTGAATAAGCTGTGAGGATGGCACTTGTTTCACCAAGCTGTTCAGCCACTTTGTCCCAGAGAATGCAGGAGGGAATGGCCGCGACACCCAGCATGACCCAGATAAGATTGCCATGTCCCGTTAAGCTGGGCATTTCTTCCAGAATCGCCACAATAAAAGTCGCACTGATAACATAACCTACCCCTGCGCAGGCATAAGCGGCGATCATTAAACGCATCCATATGTGATTGGGCGCTTCCAATTTCGTTGCAGATGGGGGTTGCACGGCTGGTGCCGGCATCAGATACCAGGCGGGCAGGAAAAACAAAATCCCGAAAAGCCCCATGATCAGCCATTGTTCAGCCCAATTGAAATAGGGTGTTATGAGTACGATGACCAGCCCGGGTATGGCAATTCCCAGGCCTAAACCGGAAAAGTGAATTCCCAATGCTGATTTATAGCCATTTTGCTTCAACCAGCCCATCACAAATCCGGCAGCCAGAATAATTCCTGCAGTGCTTGATAGACCACCAATAAAGCGAAGAATGCTCCACAAAACCATATCAGTGGTCACCGCCATTAACACCGTGCTTAACACCGCCAGTACGAGGTTTACCCGATAAAACAGAAACTTGGTTTTCAAACTGGATAAAAAAGAGATCAGCACAACACCAGATAAATAGCCGATATAGTTAAAGGTCGCTAACCAACCGCCACTCAATTTATCCAAAGAAGTTTCATTTAACATGATGGGTAGAAAGGGGGTATAGGCAAAACGTGCAATACCAACGGTCAGAATCAAAGCACAGATGCCGGCCAGAATGACTCGTTGGCGAGGGGAGAGCGAAAACCAGGGTGTGATCATAAAGTGAATTGTCATTTGAATAGGGTTGCTGAACTAACTTTTACCACAAGTGTTCACACGATGTGCGTCAGAGTCCAGTCTCTGAAGATATTTATTGCACACAACGTTACCAAGTTGGGCATTGCTATTCACTTTATTAATCCCCACTTAATCCTGCTAAGTTACTGTCCCACAGTAAATGCTTCCCGGAGTTATTAATGAAAAAAATTATTATCCCACTGGTCATCCTGCTTATTGGGTTTGGCAGTTATTTTGCACTTGCCGAACAACAGGAACCTGAGGTGATCCGCTATATCAAAGAGCAAGGAGTCACTGTCATCGATAGCTTTGAAACACCAGCCGGTTTGCGTGGCTATGCTGCAAGTGTTCAAGGCCAGCCAATAAGTATTTACCTGACGGAAGACAAAAAATATGCGGTGATAGGAAACCTGATAAATGCTGAAGGAGAAGATCTTGGCGAAGAGGCTTTGTACGAGCTGGTCAGTGCCCCTCAGAATGAAAAGGTCTGGCAGCAGTTGGAACGGGCGGATTGGGTTCAGGATGGCCAGAATAGTGCCGAGAAAATCATTTATACCTTTACCGACCCATATTGTCCTTATTGTCAAAAGCTACGTGAAATAGCCGATCCTTATATTGCAAAAGGTGACGTACAGTTACGGCATATTGTGGTGGGTATTTTGCAGGAAAACAGCTTAAAAAAAGCCGCAGCTATTCTGGGTGCTGAGTCTCCCGAAAAGGCCTTGCAACAACATATCCAACAGACTGATAAATCCGCTGAAAACGGGAATGAAGACACAGCTAAAAATGGCGCACTATTAGTAGAAAAAAATAATTTACTGATGGAGCAATTGGGTTTTATGGCAACGCCTACCAGTATCTATAAAGATGAAAAAGGCCATGTGCGTCTGATAGAGGGTATGCCGATGCGTGATGATATCAATAAGATGTTTGAACAACCGTGATGTCGATTAGCCTGGGACCCTTTGCCTTGCCGCTGGAACCCTTGCTGCTGTTTGGTAGTGGCTTGTTTGGAATTTTAGTGTCTTCTGTTCTGTCGACAAAGCGGGCTGGCTCAGTGACCGATCCGCTATTAATGATGTTGTTATTCGGGCTGGTGATTGGGCGTATTATGTTTGTCATCAGATTTGCAGATCAATATGACTCTGTCTGGAAAATGCTGGATTTTCGTGATCGGGGAGTGGATTGGGTTTCCGGCATGATAGCGATGGCATCGTTTCTGTTATGGCAAATCAAGCGTCTTCCTGAGCAGCGTATTGCGCTGTCTGGCGGTGCCTTGTCCATTTTACTGTTTTTTTCGGTCGCTTCTGTATTGCTCAACACCGGACCTGGGCAGCACACCATACCGGATACCGCTTTAACTCAATTAGATGGTGAAAAAATCTCACTGAATCAGCTCGCTGAAAACCATATAACAGTGGTTAACTTATGGGCCAGTTGGTGTCCACCATGCCAACGTGAAATGCCGGCTTTTGCCAAGTCACAGCAACAACATCCGGATATTCGCTTTGTGATGCTCAATCAGCAGGAGTCAGCTGAAACAGTGAAAGATTTTCTGGCTGACAATGATCTGACATTTGAGCATGTTCTTCTTGATAAAACGGGTGATGTCGCAGAGATATTTGACGCCTATGGGCTGCCAGTCACACTCTTTTTTGACGGGCAGGGGAATTTGGTTGAAAGCCATATGGGAGAAGTGTCAGCAGCATCGTTAAGCGCGACATTAAAACAGCTTTCCCGATAATCAGCAGGTCATAATCATGTTATTTAATGTAAGTTTTTAAAGGAGTTTTTATGGATTTACAACTTAATAATAGAACAGCGCTAGTCAGCGGCAGTACGGCAGGTATTGGTTTTTCCATTGCTAAAGCCCTGGCCGATGAAGGAGCAAATGTGATCATCAACGGCCGTTCTGAATCTTCGGTAAAACAAGCGATAGCAATATTAAAAAAGACCGCTAAAGGCGATGTCTACGGCTTTGCTGGTGATTTGTCGCTGGCTGCCGAAGCGGAGAAACTGACCACACAGTATCCGGAGGTGGATATTCTGATTAATAACCTGGGCATTTTTGAGCCAGTGCCGTTTGAAGACATTCCGGATGAAGACTGGCTTCGTTTTTTTGATATAAATGTGCTCAGTGGTGTGCGTTTAACGCGGGCCTATCTGCCTGCGATGAAAAAGCAGAATTGGGGCCGGGTCATTTTTATCTCCAGTGAAAGCGGTGTGCAGATCCCACAGGAAATGATTCACTACGGTATGACAAAAGCCGCCCAGATTGCCATTGCACGGGGCCTGGCAGAGGATGTTGCCGGAACCAATATTACGGTGAATTCAGTCTTGCCCGGACCGACCCGTTCACGTGGCGTGGAAACCTTTGTGAATGATCTGGCGAGCAAAGAAGGACAAAGCATTGAAGCCTTTGAAAAAGACTTTTTTGAAAACGTCCGGCCGACATCATTGATCAAGCGCTTTGCGACCACCGAAGAAGTGGCTTCTATTGTCTGTTACCTCTCCAGTCCACTGGCATCAGCCACAACGGGTGCAGCTGTTCGAGTCGATGGTGGTGTAATCAAAAGCGCTTTTTAAACCTTTAGCCGTTTTATATCTAACCGGACAATTTATCCGAAGTTTTTTGCGTTCCTAATTTTAAACAAGAGATTTTTATGACCGCCTTATTCACTGAGTTTTCACTTAAAGATGTGACATTACGTAATCGTATTGCTGTGCCACCGATGTGCCAATACAGTGCCCAAGATGGGCTGACCAATGACTGGCATCTGGTGCATTACAGCCAACTAGCGCGGGGTGGTGCCGGGCTGGTGATTGTTGAAGCGACCGCCGTCAGCCCTGAAGGACGAATCACGCCGGGATGCACCGGTTTATGGAATGATGCTCAGGCGCAAGGTATGGCAACCATTGCAGCAGCGATAAAGAAAGCCGGTGCCTGTCCTGGTATTCAGCTTGCCCATGCAGGGCGTAAAGCCAGTGCCAATCGGCCATGGGAAGGCGATGATCATTTAGCCGAAGATGACCCACAAGGCTGGCAGACACTTTCACCCTCAGCAGTGGCATTTGGTGCCAATTTACCCAAGGTGCCCAAGGCAATGACGCTGGAAGATATTGAGCGGGTTAAAGCTGACTTTGTCGCTGCAGCCAAACGGGCGAAAGCGGCAGGATTTGAATGGCTGGAGTTGCATTTCGCCCATGGTTATCTGGCACAAAGCTTTTTTTCAGTACATGCCAATCAGCGTGACGATCAGTATGGTGGAGACTTGGCGGGGCGCAGCCGATTCTTGCTTGAAACCATGCAGGCTGTGCGGGAAGTCTGGCCGGAAAATCTGCCCCTGACAGCGCGCTTTGGGGTAATTGAATATGATGGTCGAGATGAAGAAACAGTGAGCGAGTCTATTGAATTAACTCATCAATTCAAAGCTTCAGGTCTGGATTTACTCAATGTCAGTATTGGATTTTCCACACCGGATTCAAATATTCCATGGGGCCCTGCATTATTGGCGCCCATTGCTGAACGCGTGCGCCGTGAAGTGGGTTTACCCGTTGCTTCTGCCTGGGGTATTGATGAACCTAACCTGATAAATCAGGTTATCACCGATCAGCAGATGGATTTAGTAATGGTTGGCCGGGCGCATTTAGCCAATCCTCATTGGCCTTACCATGCCGCCAAGACATTAAAAATTGCCGACCCTGCCTGGGTGTTGCCCGCACCTTATGCCCACTGGTTATCCCGTTATCATGCTCCTGAAAATTAAACGCTGATACAACTATCAGTTAAGTGACAGGGATGTCCTTAACGTTAAATATGTGTTGCTGATTGCTGAATTAATGGACAAGTCTGTGAAAATGTCTTAATAAAGATGATGTTGTTAACCTTTTCACAAGGAATTGACCATGGTCATGCAAACGTTAATCAACAGTTTTAGAGCAGTTATTTTTTTGGTTTTTTGCTCAATATCAACATGGCCATCTTATGCCGCAGTCAACGATTGGCAATGGATCAAAGATATGCCCACCGTTGCTGATGTTGAGGCAACAATTCAAGGCGAAAACCTCGAACAGACGCTGGGCTGGCAATGTGCTGTTTACAGTAATCTGATGACCGGTAAACACTTGCCGGCAAGTTATAGCATAGCGCCTCCAGCAGAGGCGCAGGTTCTGGTTAGCGAATTGAAAAACACGTATCGTCAGGCGATAGCAAACGTTCGGCAACGTTATGACAGGGAAGTGAAGTCTCTTGAGGATGCCGAAAATGCCCGCGAATTCACTTTAGTCTGTGGTGCCGATGGCAGTCGTGTAGATAATACGGGAAGACGCGTCAGTCCTTCTGTGCCAGATGCTGCTTTAGCCAAGCTATTCAAACCTAGCGTTCTTGAGGTTTATCAAAAACAATTGCAAATAAAAGAAGCCAGTCAGGCGGCCTATAAAACACAAATCGCCGAGCAGCAACAGGCCACCCGTGACACGATCTGGTTTGCCATTTTCTGGCTTGGCGGTATGGTCGCCAGCATCATTTTAGGCGTTTGGTGTCTGGTTAAAGCTTTTCGAATTGGCAAACAGTTGCAGCTGGCCAAAATGGACCGCACCAACACAGCGGGTGTCGAGGAATTTGAGGATGCACGAGAGCTTGATGCCATACAGATGGCAGAAAGTATGAAAAAACTGCAATTAAAAATTCTGGTGCCTCTGGGTGGTTTCCTGCTTATTCTCGGGCCTTTTTTAGTGAGTATGCTTATGATGCTGGAATAACAGAATGACTACTTTTGAATAAAGATTTTAGTTCTGATGAGATGATCAAAAAGATTGGTAGAACTGTGTTACAGACTTACCACATAGGCAGATGTCATTGTGGTGAAGTTGAATTTGTGGTGCATTTGCCAAATGGGATTGAAGATCCACGGCGTTGTGATTGCTCTATGTGCCGAAGAAGGGGCGCTATTGCAGCATATGTTGCCTTGTCTGACCTGGAAATCACCAAAGGAATAGATAAGCTCATGCTTTACCAGTTCAACACCATGACGGCGAAGCACTATTTTTGTTCGATTTGTGGCATTTATACACACCATCAAACCCGAGCAAATCCAGAATTATATGGTTTTAATCTGGCCTGTCTGGATGGCGTAAACCCATTTGAGTTGGGTGATGTCAGAGTAAATGACGGCATCAATCATATTTCGGATCGGGAAGCGTAAAATTTAATATGGGTAAAGTTAGTTTTGCCAAATCAGCCAGCGCAGCGTAATTTGCTGCTAGCGAATTCAGTGTCTTTCATCAAATAATCAGGATTTCCCTTGCTAAGCTACCGCCACTCATTTCATGCCGGCAATTTTGCCGATGTGCTGAAACATATTGTGTTAATTGAAGTTTTACAGCATTTGGGTAAAAAAGATAAAGCGTTTGATTATATTGATACGCATTCTGGGGCCGGGCTTTATCATCTGGCATCGGTTCATGCCGAAAAATTACAGGAATACCAAAACGGTATTGCTAAGCTGGATGCTGCTGATTGGCCTGAGTTAAGTGCTTATTTTTCGGTTATCAATTCTGTAAATACGGATAAGTCGCTGTTGTACTACCCTGGCTCTCCATTTATTGCCTTGCATTTTATGCGGCGTCAGGACCGGGCCTGGTTATATGAGTTACATCCTGAGGATGCAGGTTTACTGTTACAAAATACCCAAAATATAAAACGTGCCAGAGTGATGCGAGAAGATGGTTTGAAAGGACTATTGTCTCTGCTGCCACCTGTATCACGTCGTGGACTGGTATTGATCGATCCATCGTATGAAATTAAATCAGATTATGACCTGGTGTTTCAGACGGTTGAAAAAGCCTATGCCAAATTTCCTACCGGCACCTATGCGGTGTGGTATCCGGTGGTAGAACGCAGCAGGATTACGCGGCTGGAAAAACAATTTATCAAGAGTGGTATCAAAAATATTCAACGCTTTGAGTTGGCTGTTACTGCCGATTCGGATGAGCGCGGCATGACCTCTTCAGGCATGATAGTGATTAATCCACCCTGGCAACTCATGGACACCATGAGCCAGTTATTACCCAAACTGGTGAACAGATTGGCCATCGATAGTGGTGCCTTTTACAAGTCTGAAGTGCTGGTGGCGGAATAATTCACTGCAGTTTCGTCAGCAGACATAATCTGCATTAAAGTCAGTCGTTATCTTCCCGTGCCATGATAGCGCCAAATTTGGGATTACGGATTTGGAGTGACCATGAGCAACCCAGTGATCTACAGGAAACCCCACGGCAAAACGTTCAGTTATCGTTATGCCAATGGCAAAACGGTTAAGAATGCTGCTCTTAAGCGCTGGATAAAAAGTCTGGTTATTCCACCTGCATGGCAGGAAGTAGAAATTCAGCAGGATCGTGATGCCAAAGTATTGGTTACTGGTCGTGATAAGCAAGGCCGGAAACAATATATCTATAACCCTGACTGGGTTGAAACCGCCAGTGAACAGAAATTCAAACGTATCTTGCGATTTGCAGAGCAATTGGAAACCATGCGGCGAGTGACCGGCCAACATATTCAACGAAGACCCATTGATCAAACTACTGTACTCGCCTGTATGACAAGAATGCTGGATGATGCTTTTTTTCGACCCGGCAGTGCCAGTTATACCCGTCAAAATCACACTTATGGTCTCACCACTTTGCGGGCGAAACATATGACCATCAAGGAGGACCATGTTGAGTTTGACTATGAAGGTAAAAGCCATCAGCAACAATTTCGTACTGTGACGGATGAACAGGTACGCGAAGTGTTGATAGCGCTGGAAAAAATGTCAGGCTATGAATTATTTGATATCACCTTGCCCGATAAAAGTCGTAAAAAAATCACGGCCCAGGATTTGAATCATTATATTTCCGACGTGATGGGGGAGGATTTTAGTGCTAAGGACTTCCGCACCTGGGCCGGAACGGTATTAATGGCAGTTGCACTCGACAAACTGGGGCCAGCAAAAGATGAAAAGCTGAATAAAAGCAACATTGTTGAAGCAGTAAAAAATGTGGCTGAACAGCTGGGAAATACGCCTGCCGTTTGTCGGAGCAATTACATACATCCGCAAGTGATATTGCAATATGAAAGCGGCCGCACACTGGATTATTTTCGACGTCAATTCAAACGTTATCGCGGCAAATATCTCAGCCTGGATGAAAAGGCCACAATGAAGCTGCTAACAGCATTAATTAATGCAAATAAAACTTCCTCCTCCCTTTAATTGACAATAGTTCGGCGATGGTTGGCCGACTGTGTATTTTGTTGGGATTACTGCTAACATCACCAGAGCTCTTTATTAGAGCGTGTTGAAGGATTACAGCGATCTCAATTAATAAAATAACCGTTTGTAATCAGGTTTTTATTGAAAATATCAGTTTACAAGGAGAGAGAAATGGAAAGTTTTTTCGTGACATGGCAGCCCCGGGTCTTAAGTATTTTGCGAATCGTGACAGCATTTATGTTTATGCAGCATGGTGGACAAAAGCTATTTGGCTATCCCGCTGCCCAACGATATGAGTTTGATCTGTTCACACTATCTGGTGTGGCCGGTGTACTGGAACTGGTGGGTGGTTTTCTGATTCTGATTGGGTTGTTTACTCGACCGGTCGCTTTTATTTTGTCAGGCCAGATGGCAGTTGCCTATTTTATCGCTCATGCCCCTCAAGCATTCTGGCCATTGTTAAATAATGGCGAATTAGCTGCCCTGTTCAGCTTTATCTTTTTGTATTTATTTGTAGCTGGTGGTGGCGCGTGGAGTGTTGATAACGTGATTAAACGTCAATCATAATCATTCATAGCAGGATAATTTGCGTGTAATAAAAAGCCCGTTGTCTTCACAACGGGCTTTTTTTACGCTTCGCTTTCAGCTTTTGGCTGAATCACTTGAGTTACATATTTTGAAATAATGCCAATGCTGCGGCATATTCTTCACTGTTCTCATCCAGTTCAACCACACTGATCCCTGTATCAATGCCCAGCTTTTGAAATGCCATGACTTTATCACGGGTATTGGGGTCCAGTGCTTTAGTGGTATTGAAATAACTTTGTAAATGGGCGACCTGTACTACATCAGTTAAATCCGGGCCGTTTTGGCTATTACGATTGAGATTGGCATGTTCTGCCGCAACCGTAATCAGATTTTCCGGAAATTCCCAGCTACGCAGAATGGCTTCGCCGATTTTCGGATAGAGATTGTCAATTAATGTATCAAGACGACGGGGATCTTCAAGCAACTCAGGCATATCTGCTGCTTTCATCAGAATAGGCAGTGCACCGATTTGATGGATTAAACCGGCTAACATGGCTTCATCGTTAGCGATATTGGGTTGTTTGGAGGCAATAACCTGACTGGCTGCAGCGACCTCAATACTGTGTTGCCATAAATCACGCATCCTTTTTTCCAGCTTTTTATTGGTGGGACGGAACATTTGTTCCATCACCAGACTGGTGACCAGATTACGAACCATGGGAATCCCGAGTCGGGAGACCGCAGTCTGCACCGATTCAACTTCTACCCTGCCTCTATATAAAGGACTGTTTGCGACTTTTATCAGCCTGGCTGACAACGCGGCATCGGTCGTAATGACCTCTGCAAGTTGCGTCGCAGAGACATCCGGGTTATTGGCAACTTCACGAACCTTGAGGGCAACCTCAGGCAGTGTAGGTAACACCAGTTTCCCCTTTTGGAGATCATTAATAATCGTCGTGTACAATTGGTCTTGTTGGGTCATATTAATCCACGGTATTAAATCAATTTGAAGTGTGAATGATTTTCAGTTATTTTGCTTGGTTTGCCAACCGTTTTAGCTAATAGCAGGTGCTCAGTTGAACGACGAATTTCCTAGAATCAAACGTCTTCCGCCATACGTATTCAACATTGTAAATGATTTGAAGGCAAAAGCGCGTGCGCGCGGCGAAGATATTATCGACTTTGGTATGGGGAATCCGGATAAGCCCGCCCCCGCGCACATTGTGGAAAAACTCGTCGAAGCCGCCCAGCGTCCTGATACGCATCGATACTCTGTTTCCAGAGGTATTCCCCGTCTGCGTAAAGCTATTTGTGACTGGTATCAGCGTAAATATGATGTGACATTGGATCCTGATTCAGAAACGATTGTTACGATTGGTTCTAAAGAAGGTTTGGCGCATTTAGCGATGGCGACCGTAGGGCCGGGCGATGCTGTTTTGGTACCGAATCCGGCTTATCCAATTCATCCATATGGTTTTGTTATCGCGGGTGCCGATATCCGTCATGTACCATTAACCCCGGATGTGGATTTTTTTGCTGAACTGGAAAAGTCGGTCAAAGATTCCTGGCCGAAACCCAAAATGCTGGTGCTGAATTTCCCGGGTAATCCAACAACGCAATGTGTTGACCTGGATTTTTTTCAGCGCGTGGTGGACTTTGCCAAAGAACATCAGATTTGGGTTGTTCATGATTTGGCGTATGGTGAAATCACTTTTGATGGTTATAAAGCACCGTCAATTCTGCAGATCCCTGGTGCAATAGATGTTGCGGTTGAGTTTTATACCCTATCCAAAACATACAATATGCCGGGCTGGCGGGTTGGTTTTATGTCCGGAAACCCGACATTAGTTGCCGCATTGGCACGAATGAAGTCCTATCTGGATTATGGCATGTTTACACCCATTCAGGTCGCTGCCATTACCGCACTGGATGGCCCACAGGAATGTGTGGCGGAAATTGTTGAAACGTACAAACAACGTCGTGATGTTTTATGTGATGGCTTGAATGCAATCGGCTGGCCGGTTGAAAAACCCAAAGCAACGATGTTTGTCTGGGCCAAAATTCCGGAACAGTTCCGTGAAATGGGATCGTTGGAATTTAGTAAAAAGCTGCTTAAAGAAGCAAAAGTCGCGGTCTCTCCCGGTATTGGCTTTGGAGAGTATGGCGATGAATATGTTCGTTTCGGACTGATTGAAAATCAGCACCGTACCCGGCAAGCAATCCGTGGTATCCGTGACATGATGAAAAAAGGGTAGGGGGCAAAAAGTGCAATCAGTCAAAATTGGTATTCTTGGCTTAGGCACTGTTGGTAGTGGTACTGTCAGTGTTTTAAAGCGAAATTCAAAAGAAATTAGCCGTCGCGCTGGCCGTGGTATTGAAATTATGCGCGCAGCGGATAAAAATCTGGACACTCCTAAAACCTGTGATCTATCTGGTATTGATTTAACGGATGATGCTTTTTCTGTGGTCAATGATCCGGAAATTCAGATTGTCGTCGAATTGATTGGTGGCACAGGGATCGCGCGTGATTTAGTCATGCAGGCGATTGAAAACGGCAAACATGTGGTGACCGCCAACAAAGCTTTGATTGCGATGCATGGCAATGAACTGTTTGCCAAAGCACAGGAAAAAGGCGTTACCATTGCGTTTGAAGCAGCGGTCGCGGGCGGTATTCCAATTATCAAAGCGATCCGCGAAGGTCTGGCAGCAAACCGGATTGAGTGGCTGGCAGGTATTATCAATGGTACCGGCAACTTCATCCTGACCGAGATGCGTGATAAAGGTCGCAACTTTGCCGATGTACTGGCCGAAGCCCAGGCGTTGGGCTATGCCGAAGCAGATCCAACGTTTGATGTCGAAGGGATTGATGCGGCGCATAAATTGACCATCATGGCCTCCATTGCGTTTGGTATTCCATTACAGTTTTATAAAGCTTATACCGAAGGTATTAGCAAAATTTCCCAGGAAGATGTGCAGTATGCTGAAGAACTGGGTTATCACATCAAGCATCTCGGTATTGCCAAGAAAACAGTGCAAGGCGTTGAATTGCGTGTACATCCGACCTTAATTCCAAAACGTCGTTTGATAGCCAATGTGAATGGCGTGATGAACGCCGTAGTGGTGAAAGGTGATGCTGTCGGCCCAACCTTATATTACGGCGCTGGTGCCGGAGCTGAGCCAACTGCTTCTGCAGTAGTGGCTGATATTGTTGATATTGTTCGCGCGTTGACCACCGATCCGGAAAACCGGGTACCGCATTTGGCTTTCCAACCTGACTCATTAAAAGACACGCCAATTTTACCGATGTCTGAAGTCATTACATCTTATTACTTGCGGATCAATACAGAAGATAAGCCGGGCGTGTTAGCCGACATTACGCGAATTTTCAGTGAGCAGGACATCAATATCGAAGCTATCCTGCAAAAACAACCGGAAGAAGAAGAGGGCACAGTGCCTATCATTATGCTGACGCAGCCGGTGGTTGAAAAAAATATGGATGAAGCGATTGCCCAAATCGAAGCATTGGATACTGTTAAAGATGCGATCATGCGAATTCGCATGGAATCGCTGGGCTGAGTGAAACGCCCGTTAAAGAATTAAAGAGGAACTATTTATGTCATTTCGTCCACGTTACACCGGCCTTATCGATCGTTACCGTGACCGCCTGCCCGTTAATGATGACACCAGACTGATCAGCCTGGGTGAGGGGAATACCCCATTATTGAAGTTGAATAATATCCCTAAATTGATGGGTAAAGATGTTGATATCTACGTTAAATACGAAGGCTTGAACCCAACCGGCTCCTTCAAGGATCGTGGCATGACCATGGCCGTGACCAAAGCTGTAGAAGAGGGAAGTAAAGCGATTATCTGTGCTTCTACCGGTAACACTTCTGCTGCTGCTGCGGCTTATGCTGCCCGGGCTGGTATCACCGCCTTTGTTATTATTCCGGATGGCAAAATTGCCCAGGGTAAACTTGCCCAGGCGATGATGCATAATGCCGTGGTTATCCAGATCAAAGGTAACTTTGATGAAGGTATGCAACTGGTTAAAGAAGTGGCTGAGCATGCTCCGGTCACCATTGTAAATTCAATCAACCCATACCGTCTGCAAGGTCAGAAAACTGCTGCTTTTGAGATTATTGAAGAATTAGGTCGTGCGCCGGATTATCACTGCCTGCCAGTGGGTAACGCCGGGAATATTACGGCACACTGGATTGGTTATTGTGAATATTCATCTGCTTCTGGCGATCATGTCACCGAAGCTTGTGCATACTGCAATGGTCATTGTAAATATGCTGGTGGCGCGATTGTAGGTAATCGCCCGAAAATGGTCGGTTATCAAGCTGCTGGAAGCGCTCCCTTTATGCGTGGTGCCATGGTCGATGATCCTGAAACAGTGGCTACTGCGATCCGCATTGGTCATCCACAAAGCTGGAATATGGCCTGGAAGGTCAAAGAAGAATCTCAGGGCTGGTTTGACGAATGTACTGATGAAGAAATTTTGGCCGCTCAGAAATTACTGGCAGAAAAAGAAGGTATTTTTTGTGAACCGGCTTCTGCCACATCCGTTGCAGGCGCATTACGTGATATAAAAAACGGTAAAATCCCTGAAGGTAGCACGGTTGTTTGTACACTGACCGGTCATGGTTTGAAAGATCCCGACATTGCTATTAAACAAAGTAGTTCACCAGTCATTACAGTAAGTGCTACATTGGACTCAGTACGCGAGGCAATCATCAACAACTTGGCCAGATAATATGACTGAAATGGCGGCACCACAGGATCACGAGAGAACCGCGGCAAGAACGCCGCACGATATCTTTTTGACGAACCTGATTGCGAATCATATCTTACTGTTCACAGCGATTGCTGCGACGGGTAAGAGTTATTTTGAGTTTATCGTATTGGTGCCGTTGTTATCTTTTTCGTTTCTAGGCTATACGTTTATTCGTTCGAGTCGAATTAAACGGGAAGACAGCGAATTTGTTTATATTCATTGGCAGATTGCCCGGCGCTGGAGCTTTTTCTTTGCCATCGTATTATCTGTAGTGGTGACGGTCGCCACATTGGGCTGGATAAGTTATACCTATCTGGGTTTGATGAAAGAAGCCGCTTTTGGTCTGGTTGGCGGGCTGAGCTTTTTACCTACTTTGGTCAGCGTATTGATATTGATAGTCATTGAAATGGACTCACTCAATCACGCACGGGTCGGCACATTACCCCCCTGGGCTAAGCGACGGTTTCTGGGTGAGTCATAAAGGTCTCTAGGTCTCTCTTTTATGGTGTCGGTTCGCGATGAACCACCGAATGAATCACCAACTGATTTTCAAAATAGACATCAAATCGAGAATATTGCCAGCGCGTAATGGCAGGTGTGCCTTTTGGAGCATATTGTTGCTCTGCTACACCAAACTTTTGTTCAACCTGTTGCATTGTCATGCCACGTGTAGGGCGCATAACGCCTGACTCAGAGTTGGGTGTATTGTAAGTGGGCTCAGCGATAGACAATACATCAGCGTGCAATGGCATCACGGAAAATATGGCGAGTCCAGAAGCTATAAGATAGCGTTTCAACATGATGATAATTCCCTTAACGTCCTGCCAAAGCATATTATTCCGGCAAAAATAGTTCAATTAAACTGTTTAAATAACGTTGGCCTAACACTGTTGGGCGGATCCATTCTACTGAATACTCAATCAGTCCTCGTGCTTCGGCTTCAGCCAGCTGCTTTTGAATGATGGCTAATGGCACGCCACAATGTTGCATAAACAACGGGGTGGCAAAGCCATCCGTTAGACGAAGTGCGTTAAGCATAAATTCAAAACCAATTTCATCAATGCCAACCTGTTCCCGTTTCAGAATGCGTTGCGGGCTGTCGACCTTATCCAAATAGGCTTGAGGCTGCTTTTGTTTTACTAGCCGTTCAATTGACTGTGACGCGGCACTGGAGACTTTGCCATGCGCACCTGCCCCAATTCCTAAATAATCGCCAAACTGCCAGTAGTTGAGATTATGACGGCTTTGACAACCTTTCTTTGCATAAGCCGACACTTCATACTGAGCGTAACCCGCTTCAGCGAGATATTGCTGATTCGCAATCTGCCAATCATAAATCGGCTCATCATCGGGCAACTGAGGCGGAGACTGGTGAAAAAAAGTATTGGGTTCAATTGTCAGCTGGTAGTAGGAAATGTGCGTTGGTTCCAATGCTATTGCGGTTTCAACATCTGCTCTGGCGAGCTTTTCTGTCTGTTTTGGCAGGCCAAACATCAGATCCAGATTGAAATTATCAAAACCGGCCTGGTGTGCAATTTCGGCAGCCCGAATGGCTTGTTTGCCATCATGAATACGGCCCAAAGCGGTTAAGGAATCGCCATTAAAGCTTTGTATGCCAATGGATAGGCGATTAATGCCTACAGCTCGATAGTCGGTGAATCTAGCCGCTTCGAAGGTGCCCGGATTCGCTTCCAGTGTGATTTCAGCATCGGCTCGGATAGGCAGTAAGGCGCGCAAAGCTGAAAATAAACGGTCATAAGCTTCGGCACTAAACAGGCTGGGTGTACCGCCACCGATAAAGATTGTTTGGATAGTGCGTCCCCACACCAGCGGCAGATCCTGCTCAAGATCGCGGATTAATGCATCAATATAAGCTTTTTCAGGGATCTCTGCCCCAGCCTGATGCGAATTAAAGTCACAATAAGGACATTTACGCACACACCATGGAACATGGATATACAGGCTGAGAGGAGGCAGGGAGCTAAAGCCGAACTTGACTGTGTCAGCCGGAATAATTTTATTCTGCAAGACTGAATAACTCGTTTATCAAAGGAAGAACAAACACTGAGTAACTTAAGGTTGATGGCGGGTATATTTAAATTCTTCCATGAACTGTCGCATCGCTTTACCACGATGGCTAATA
Source organism: Methylophaga pinxianii (assembly GCF_020447225.1). Lineage (GTDB taxonomy): Bacteria > Pseudomonadota > Gammaproteobacteria > Nitrosococcales > Methylophagaceae > Methylophaga > Methylophaga pinxianii. The sequence goes on from NZ_JAJAEO010000181.1 coordinate 20,358, forward strand.
GCATGCTTTTGTTCTGGACTCAGTTCCGCCGCTGTGCAATCGGTTTCAGAGACCCAGAATATGGGGTCATAACCAAAACCTTCATCACCGAGAGGTGATTGCAGAATTTGTCCTTGCCAACTACCCTGACAAATCAATGGCGTTGGATCCTCAGCATGACGCATAAACACGACAACACATTGAAAGCGTGCGGTACGCTCAGTTTCCGGTACCGCCTTCATTGCATCGAGTAAAGCGTTGATATTGTCGGTGTCGGAGGCAGCCGGTCCGGCATAACGTGAAGAGTAAATACCAGGCGCACCATGTAAAGCATCGACCTCTATTCCTGAATCATCAGCAATAGCGGGTAAACCGGTAAATAGAGCCGCGTTACGGGCTTTGATGATGGCATTTTCAACGAAACTAAGGCCGGTTTCCTCGGCCTCAGGAACATTTAAATCCGATTGGGCGATAAGCTTAAGACCAAGGGGGCTCAGAATTTGCGATAACTCGCGTAGCTTACCGATATTGCCACTGGCCAGAACGATTTTCGACATCAGTTTGCCAATACTTCGCGTTGTTTAATCATCAGCTGTTCAATCCCCTTAGCCGCCAGATCCAACATGGATTGTAATTCATCGGCACGGAAGGCATGACCTTCAGCTGTGCCCTGTAATTCGATATAGGCTCCGGCATCATTCATCACAACATTCATGTCTGTTTCAGCGTTGGAATCTTCCGCATAATCCAGATCTAATACTGCTGTGCCATTGTGAATACCCACTGAGACAGAAGCGACTTGACCATGTAATGGACTTTTTTTGATTTTACGCGTTTTGATAAGGTGTTCAACTGCATCATGTAATGCGACAAAGGCACCGGTAATTGACGCTGTGCGGGTGCCGCCGTCCGCCTGAATAACATCACAGTCAATTGTAATTGTGCGCTCGCCCAGTGCTTTTAAATCAATGGCTGCTCGTAATGAGCGACCAATTAAACGCTGGATTTCCATAGTACGTCCACCTTGTTTACCACGAGCCGACTCACGTTGCATGCGAGTACCCGTAGAACGAGGCAACATACCGTATTCAGCGGTAATCCAACCTTCGCCCATACCACGTAAAAATGGCGGAATACGTTCTTCAACAGAAGCAGTACATAAGACTTTGGTGTCACCAAACTCGACCAATACGGAGCCTTCCGCGTGCTTTGTGTAATTGCGGGTAATTGTGATCTCACGAAGTTGATTGGGTTGTCGGCCACTTGGACGCATCTGCTTTATCCTTTACATTAAATATGGTGATTATACTGATGCAACCGAAGTCCCGCGTGCTTTTTACGTTCGGTTTTCGTTACCATAGGCGCTCAACCGCTATAGGATAATCACTGTGATACGAAGCATGACCGCCTTTGCCCGCCATGAGCAAGTAACTGAACTGGGTACCTTGATTTGGGAAGTCCGATCAGTCAATCATCGCTATTTAGAACTTGCTTTGCGGCTGGAAGACTCGTTTCGACCGCTGGAAATGGATATCCGCAAGATTTTTGCCGAGCGCATGGCTCGCGGAAAAATTGAAGCAAGTCTGCGATATCAACCTTCTCAACAACAAACCGCCTTACGCATTAATACAAATCTGGCGCAATCTGTGATCAATGCCTGCGAGCAGCTGACACAAATGGCCAATCAAACCTTATCTGTTGATCCCTTACGATTATTACAATGGCCCGGCGTAGCTGATACGGAACAAGTAGATTTAGCTGCCTTGAAACAAGAGGCGATGGATACTTTACAAACGGTATTGTCAGACTTTATCAGTGGCAGAGAACGTGAAGGGCAAGCCTTGACTGAAATGATTTTGCAGCGTTGTGAGGAAATTCTGCAAATCGCTGCTGCAGTCAAAAATCGCATGCCAGAGATTTTGGAGCAACAACGGCAACGTTTGCTGCAAAAAGCCACCGAACTGGAAGTTACATTGGAACCTGAGCGGCTTGAGCAGGAAATCGTGCTGATCGCACAAAAAAGTGATGTTGCGGAAGAGCTGGATCGGTTACAAAGTCATGTTGATGAAGTGAAACGTGTCCTGCAACGAGATGAACCGATTGGTCGACGGCTGGATTTCCTGATGCAAGAGTTGAACCGTGAAGCCAATACTTTGGGATCAAAATCAATTGATACAGACACCACAAGATATTCGGTGGACCTGAAAGTCCTGATTGAGCAGATGCGAGAGCAGATCCAGAATATTGAGTAATTTTTACCTGTTAATGGTGTCTGTTAAAAAATATTTTTAATCAAAGCCTTATATCTGCTGATTTTTGAGGCGATGCAATTGTTTGAATAAGTATTAAAGACTCTTCAATTGTGGCCGTTACTGACTGAAGTCATCGGAACGCTCATGAAGAGGTTCTGCCTTTAAAAGGGCTCAAAACGGATATATAAACGAGCACCTAATTGATGAGCGGCGAATGCAAAAAATAATAATATGTTCCTTAGGACTTTTTGCTGGGGCGAGTCACGCGACAAATGGTATCAATCTGATTGGCTTTGGAGCTGAGTCTACCTTAATGGCAGGCGCTGATATTGCAGTTGCACGCGACACCAGTGCGTTGAATACCAATCCTGCCGGGCTGACGCAAATCCAAAATAAACGGTTTGACCTGTATGGTTCTTTATTACGAATTACGGATCTTTCACACGAAGATCAATTCGGTAATGATAGGCATGCCAGTAATCTCTACACGGGATTAGGTGGGATGGGCTATGCACAAAATCTGCAAAATACACCATGTACTGCCGGGCTGGGACTTTTTGCCCAAGGTGGTTCGGGTGGCGTGTTTGAAGACATGAACACAGCCTTTGGCACTGAGGATGAGTATTCCGGCTTATTTGCAGTCGGCAAACTCACGGCGGGTTTAGGTTGTAAAGTAAATGACAAGTGGTCGATCGGCGGAAGTTTTGGTCTGGTTTACGCACAGGCTGAACAAAAGATTTTTGCTGATACATCTGTACCGCCAACTTTCTCCGGTATCGAAATCGAAGATGCCAGCAGCTTACGCACCAGTTTTAAATTAGGGATCCAATATCAGGCAACACCCAAACTCACATTAGCGGCAACCTACACTGGTAAGACTGAGCTGCCATTAACGGATGGGCAGCTAAAACTTAATATGAGCGGATCCGGTTTGGGCGTAGTGAAATACGATGATGTCACGTTGAAAGGATTGGCTTTACCCGAGGAAATTGGTGTAGGTGCTGCTTATCAAATGAATGATAAATTGTTGTTATCGCTAAAAGTAAACTGGATAAACTGGTCAGATGCGATGAAACAAAGTGTATTAAGTGCCAGTAAACCAAGTAATCCTGCATTACCGAACATTAATAGTACTTCTACCATGAACTGGGACAATCAAATCGTGATTGCTACCGGCTTGGCCTATCGTTACAACGATAAAACCACCTTGTATGCAGGTTACAACTACGGCAAAAACCCAATTCCAGACGAGCATATCAATCCGGCTGTTGCAGGGATCTTTGATCACCATCTAACCTTTGGTGGCAGTTATCAGCTCAACAAAGAATGGACCTTGTACAGCGGTATTGAGTATGATTTTCGTAAAAAAGTGGATTACACCAATCCTGAATTACCGTTTGGGACAGATGCGCAATTACGCAATGAAGCCGTATGGTTACATATGATGGTCAGTAGACAATGGTAAGCTACTGACCATCATACAAACTGCATTATTTCTTGATTAAATCAGTGTTAAAACCAAACACCTTACCCGCCCAGATAAAGATAACCCAGGCGAGAACACCAAACGGCATATAGCCCATATACCCTAGCAGTGGCATCTCTGAAAAAATATGGATGACATTAATATAGGGAATATCGTAGACCCAATAATTCGGGTTGGTCACAGGCTCGGCGGGATGAGCGCTGCCGTAATTCCAAAACTCCCAGAAGAAGCCGTTTAACATAGCGGAAAGTGCCATCAGCAATGCAGGGGACCAATTGCCATCTGCCATTGCTGAGAAGGGGGACCAGATGTTAGAGCGGATCAATACACCGGCAAACACTAATAACGGGCCAATCCATAATGCCCAGAAAAAGGGATAGGGCCAGAACACCATCAATACCAGGATGATCAGACCTAGCCAGATTAGCAGGTTGCCATTCAAGCTGATCTTGGGTCCCTGACTAAACCGACTGACTAGCCGGGGACAGGTATTTAATAATGTGTACCACTGAAAAATAGCTGGCCAGACGGTGGTGTAAGCTAATAAGAAAATAATGACAATAGTCTGATGCGACAGCTCTGGCATGGTGCTGTTAGGGTAATACCAGTTGCCGAGCGCAAAATAATTAAAATATTCAAATAGATACCAGCCAGCCAGAGAGACAATCGCCGTCATCAAAAAGGTTTTGGGCTTGCTGGCAAACAGGGATTGTCGGTTGGAGTAACGATAGACCAGACCATCCAATACAAAAATAAACCCCCACCACATCGGGGTGAACGCATAATAAACCAGATCGCCAAATATCGTTACCCGACTCCACATCAGCCACCAGAAAAAAAGCGTCACTACTAAACCTATCCAAAACCAGATCGGTAGAGCAACGGTTTGCGAGCGTGGTTCAGGAGCAACTTTCTTAAAACCGAATAAAGCAGGTATTAAATAAAGTGTGATAACAAGTATCTCAGCCAAGGCGATAATACAAAACACGAGAAGGTTAAATCCAGGCGCGTCGGCGACATATTGAGGGGGAAATACGCCGAAATCGGGAGGCAAATGCGTGTCAGGATAAGCAAACCAACTGGCGATAAGTGGCAGCAATAATGCGAGCAAAACAGGAAAAACAAGTCTTTTCATTAACCGTCCTTTTTTAATGTGATGTTAGGCCCATTGAGGAGTATTGTTTCTACGCTTGTGTTGATACATCCGTTCATCCGCCAGCATCCGCAGATCATCGACATTCAGGGTTTCTATCATGTAAGCTGATCCATGACTGACGCCGGCTTTTTCAAACCCGTTTTGTTGCATGTAGCTGATGGTTTCCGTGATGACCTGTTCGATTTTTTTGGCATGATCAATACTTTCACTGGTGATGGCAAATTCATCTCCACCCATGCGATGCAGCACACCCAGTTCGCCGAGTTTTGATGAGAGTATATTGGCAAACATCTGTAACATCTCATCTCCTTTCTGGTGACCATAGGTGTCATTGTAGATTTTCAAATTATCCATATCTAACAACGTTATCATGCCGTTAGCCGGCAGTTTTTCCAGAGTAAGATCTAATGCATAACGATTTGGCAAACCGGTTAATGCATCATGATGAGCGATTTGCAAACTGTGCTGGATCAAAGATAAGTTACTTTCTTTTTCCTGATAAATTTCGGCGAATTGATAGCCTAATACCAGACCGATTAGTAACACCTCAACCGTGACGGCCAGCAAGCCGATATGCTCGATATAGATGGTATAAACACCCACCAGATCTTTGCTCGATATAGCAATAGAACCGATGATAAAAAATGCCGCGATCGCCACCAGGTAAAAATAGGCGATTTTGTAACCTTCAAAAGCACGTACTAGTGCGGCAATCAGACCATAGAGCATCATCAAGCCAACGCCATAGCGAGCACATTCCAGTATTAAATGTTTGTTGAAAAGCGCTACCACGAGCAATACACCGAGCATGGCTAAAATCAGTTTAGCCAGATTATTCAGTATGGGATGGGTATTGGCCCTGATTTGTAATAAGTGCTTGGCAAATAAAAGATAAGCAATGTTGCTGATTAATATTGGAGCGCCCGCGAGGAAGAACCAATGAATACCAAACAAATCAGGGGTGATAAGTAGACTGGTGCCATTGAAGAGCACATTCATCCAGATAAAAATGGCATACATGGTTTCGGTGATGCGCTTTCGAACATAGGCAAGAATCGTGTAATACACCCCCAAACTAATCAATATGCCAATGCTGACCAAAGTGATAACAGTGCCCCACTTAATCGCTTTTCGGTAATGCGAAAGTGTATCCATGTAGGGTTGCGGTTCAGCAATAAAATAGGTGGAAACCAGCTCGGTAGTGAGCTGATATTCGCCAGGAGGCAATTTGAATTCACGCCCATGGCGTAGAAAAAAAGTATTTTCTGCATCTGACTCGATGCCACCGCGCGCCTCTGCAACAAGGTTACCGGTTGAATCGGAAATGTAATGATGAAAGCGGCCTAAAACGCTGGCATTTTTAAAATCAATGACAATAGTTTCATTGCCATTAGTGATATCAAATGACGCTCGAAAGACAAAATGTCCTCCGGTTAAATAGGGCGTCTCAATGTTATCGACAGGTGGCTCGGGAAATTGCCAATCCGATTTGACTTCATACCACTGACCAGTGAGTTGTTGTTGCGCAAAGCTGGTCGCAGGGAACAAAAAAAGCAGTAGCCATAACGCTGTTATGAATAAATACTGAGATTGACCCGCGCCAAATTGCTGAAACCGCATCATGCTTCGCTATTCACAAGTCCATGAAATGTCAATTTATTCATATGTTTAGCTATTATTTTTATTGAATGTAAACTTTAAGGAATTTACCACAATTCAAATGTGAATGTAACAAAGCGATAGCCGATATGACTGGCCGGTGGGAACAGATTGAGAAAAACGTATGTATTTTGTTTGAATGATTTAAACCATAAAAATGATGTGTGAGCCGGATGTCGCTGATTTGGTCATCAGCTCCCTGTCACCAGTGAACCTGGTCAAATGGCAACACAATTGGAGGAAATATGGCTTTGTGTGTTGTGATGGGTGAAGCAAACTGAGCAGACTCAGTTTCTTTGAATATCCATTGATTGCTTGTCTAGCTGTGCGACCGATAGCGGTTTGCTGAGATAAAATCCCTGAACGCTCTGGCAGCCAATGTCAGAAAGGGTCTGCATGGCAGCGTGATTTTCAATTCCTTCTATCACGGTTTCATAACCCATCTCATGCAGCATAGTCAGCAGCGCTTTGACCTTGCGGCGTTTATGTTGATCCTCTTCAAATTGATAAATCACCGAACGATCCAGTTTTACCACCTTGATCTCACTGAGTTCGGTGATATAACCAAAATTGGAATATCCCGAACCAAAGTCATCAATGGCAATAGAAACACCAAGCTCGGTGAGATTTTTTAACGCCTGTTTGGCATTTTCAAAATGTGCCAATAGGGCTACTTCGGTGACTTCAATGGTCAGCCAATTGAGCGGAGCGTGTTGTTGCAGCTTCAGTAACAGTTCGCTCGTCTCAGCATCATGTAATCGATTTAAATGAGAGGGATGCATATTAATGGAAATACACAGCTTTTCTGCCTTTTCCGGATGCTCCTCTAACCATTGTTGTCGCTGCTGAATAACTTGATTGATAACCCACTCATCCAGTTCTGCAGTGAGTTTAGACATTTGCACAATCGGGATCAGCTCTTTAGGCATAATATGTCCCAACTGTGGATGATGCCAGCGGATTAATGCTTCCAGTGAGGCTTCGATATCGGGATTGCTACAATGAAAAATCGGCTGGTAGACCAGATGTAACCCCACATCCTCCCCATCAACTAATCCTCGTTGTAGCTCGGCTTCAATTTGCAGCTGTTTTCGCAGTTCATCAGAGCGCTCTGGATCGACAAAGCCAAAATAACCCTTACCATTTTCCTTGGCCCGATACATTGCAATATCGGCGTTTCGCAACAAAATATCGGGTAAGTCACCATCTTCAGGATAAATCGCAATACCGATACTGGATGAAATAAACAGATTTTGGCCATTGGCAAGATAAGGCTGTTTCAGGCTTTCAATAATGCGTTGGGCAAAAACTTGTGCATCGACTTCCGAGTCGATTTCTTCCAGCAAAATAACAAATTCATCGCCACTGATTCGTGCAAAGGTATCACTTTCACGCACCAGCTCGGATATGACATGGGTAAAGTATTGCAGGACATCATCGCCTACTGCATGTCCCAGAGAATCGTTGATACGTTTGAAGTTATCCAAATCCAAAAACAATACTGCAAATTTACCCTGTTTGCGGTGACTACGTGCAACGGTATCTTTCATGATCTGATTCAGATGCATGCGATTCGGTAAGCCGGTCAATTCATCAAACAGGGCCAATTGATGCAATTGTTGTTCGCGGCGTTTTAGTTCTGCAATATCGCTGGCCAGCAATACATAACAGACTTCTCCATCATGCTGGTCTTCAACGCGACTGATGGAGACCATTTGCGGTTTTAATTTGCCCTGGAAATAGAAATTGAGTTCACCTCGCCATGAGCCAATCAGCGAAAGTGTTTTCCATAATTGAGCTAAGGTGAGTCCACTTTCTTCATTACACCTGAGAAAGTCATTGATATTGGTGGCCAGGATTTCATCATTCTCAATATTCAAGGTGTTCAACATGGCTTGATTTGCATAGAGAATATGCTGCTTATGATTAATGACCAGAATATTATCCTGAGTATTATCAAACACCGATTGTGCCAGCGACATTTGACGGTTATCGTTTATTGACTGGGTGATATCTGATTGCAGCCCAATAAAATGCGTGACCTGATTATTATCGTACACTGGCGCAATACTCAGTTGGTTCCAGAAGGAAGTGCCATCTTTACGGTAATTTAATAGAGTGGTTTGCAGTGGTATACCCTCATTTATCGCTTGTTTGATAGAGTCGACAGCGCTTGCCTGAGTCTCTTCACCTTGCAAAAAACGGCAGTTATGACCGATGACTTCTTCGCTTTTATAGCCCGTCATTCGGGTAAAGGCTTCATTGGTATAAAGAATGGGCATATCTTTAGTGAGGGCATCAACTATGATAATGCCTTGCTGGGCAGCTTCCATTGCTCGGGCTTGCAGATTATTTTCTATCAGGGATTGTTTCAGGCGCTCATAGGTTTGAATGAGCTCAGTGTTTTCCCAAAACAATAAAACGGCGCCATTGATATTGCCCTGATTATCGAGATAAGAATTTACGGAAAGCAGATAATGTTGCTCTCCGGTAATTTGAAATGTAACGGTTTCACCTGTTTCGTGGGCTGTTTCAATGAGTTTGACCAAATCAGGCAGACGATAATTACTGCGTAATTGGGTCAGGCGAAGACCTACATTTTCACTTTGCAGATTAAACAGTTGTTTTGCAGCGGGATTGAAATGAGTCAGCAATAAATTGTCATCCACCACCATAAACGGATGTGACAAGCTGTTCTGCATGTTTTGCAGATCGGTATTGAGAGAAATAATTTCATTACTCTTTACCTGCATTTCCTCATTAACAGTCGTCAGTTCTTCATTGGTGGATTGCAGTTCTTCATTTGAGGTTTCCAACTCTTCATTGGTGGATTGCAATTCTTCATTGGCGGACTGCATTTCTTCATTAACCGATTGCAGTTCTTCATTGGATGTTTCTAATTCTTCAATGACGGTTTGCAGATGTTCTTTGGTGGAGGATAATTCTTGCTGCAACTGGATGATACGTTCGTAATTGGCGGATTCTGTTTCCGCCTCAAGGTCATTATCCAGCGCGGTTTGTTCAAAACGGATCAGATATAACGCATCATTTAACTCAGTAATTTGCAGTGGCATCACTTCAAACATAAAGGCATCACTGCCAAGACGAATAATATGACTACGGTAGGATTGTGGTTGTTTTTTTGCACGATAAACCAGTCCTTTGATCTCCATCTGGAACTCACTTCGAACCATGCTTTGTACATTCAGACTGGCGCGGCCTCGTCCAATTTGAGTAATGGGTGAAATATCGCCATAGATAAACCGGATCTCCATATGATCATCTACCACAAATGCATTGGAGATAATGAATTGGGTAACTGCTTTGAAAACTCTCTCGTCCAACGTTTCAATATGTCTTGAAGCTGTATTTACGGGCTGGCTTTTTAAGTTGTTGGACGGCTGCTGTTTTACCTGATGTCTGCGATAAACTTCCAGGCTGTTTACATTTCTGCGTGAAAAAGTCCGACCCTCGTTGGAGTCGATCTCAAATAATTCATTGTTAGGTAAGGATTCCGATTTACCTAAAAACAGAAAACCATCACTATTCAAAGCATAATGAAAGGTCGCTTGAACTTGTTTCTGTAACTGGGATTTCATGTAGATTAGAACATTCCGGCAGGTCACCATATCGAGTCTTAAAAAAGCCGGATCTTCTACCAGGTTTTGTTTGGCAAACAATACCATATCCCGTAATGGTTTTTTGACCACATAACCATCACTCATATGCGTGAAATGACGGTCTAAACGCTGCTGTGACAAACCCTTTATTGCCGCCTGTTCATATTTTCCTTTACGAGCAATAGCCAGCGCTTTCATATCAATATCTGTGGCAAATATCTGTGCCCGATAGTCATCCAGTTCGTGCCCCAGTATTTCGCGTAATAGGATGGCGATACTGTATGCTTCTTCGCCGGTAGCACAGCCAGCCACCCAGATGCGAATTTCGTCGCCTTTTTGTTTGCGTTCAATAATTCGGCGCAACAATTTTTCCAATTCATTAAAAGCGGTTTCATCGCGGAAAAAAGCTGTTACCGAGATCAGCAGATCTTGATAGAGATTATTCAACTCATCTGGATGAGCTTGAACATATTGTTCATATTCGATCCAGCTGGCCGTATCTGTAGCCATCAATCGGCGGTGAATGCGCCTGCGTAAGGTATTGTCTTTATAGTTATAAAAGCTCACCCCAGTATGTTTGGCCAATAGCCCCAGTATGCTGTCAAACGAGTCAAACTGATTATCTGTTGTTTTGGGTGGTTTACTTATTTCTTCATAATTGCACAGACGAATTAGCTCTTTCGCAATTTGTGCCGCACTTAAAACCCGATCCACACAGCCTGTATCAATTGCGGATTTTGGCATGCCTTCATATTTGGCTTCACTAAGCAGCTGAGCAAACACAAAACCATCTCGCGCTTTAATCTCCCGGCAGCCACGCGCGCCATCAGTGCCTGTACCAGACAACACAACGGCAACAGCAACAGCTCTTTCATGGTAGGTCTCAGCCATGGAAACAAACAAATCGTTGGCTGATGGTTTGGGAACGCCATGTTGATGAGTGGATTGTAAAAATATTTTATCAGCGCTTACCGTGCCGTTATATCCCGGCGGAATAACCACAGCGGTTCCGGGTGTTAAGGGCATACCATTTTTGGCTGTCAGAATAGGGAAGTTACTTTCTCTGGCTAATAAATTTGCCAGTAAGCTTTCATGATCAGGTGAGAGATGTTGTGCAATCACAATGCAGAGGCTGTCATGCTTTTCGGTGTTTTTTAGCAAACTAGTCAACGCTTCTAGTCCACCCGCTGAAGCTGCCAGACCGACATACAGCGGCTTTCGACTAACAGTTTTAAGCATCAATCACTCCTAAGAAGACGCCTGTGCATCCGCTATTTGTTCTTGCTGACGTGCTAAATGAGCAGGAAAAGATATGGGCTTTAAGGGCAGTCTGATTTGAATTTTTTGACAACATTACCTTGGATAAAATTGGCCAGCTTTAACTTAAATTAAAAAATTCTGAGCAAGCGACTGAGACAGCATTGATAACTGGAAGCGGGTAATAGCACTGTAAAAGGTGTTGGAGATAAAAAAATCAGACAAAAAAAAGCCGCGCAATGCACGGCTAAAATTCTTGAATAAGTATTAAGTTAAATTATCAGGCGGCGTCTTATGCCTAATAATCCCATCAGGGCTGGTGCAAATAACCATAACGCTGCTGGAAGTGGTACTTCTGAAACGGGGGCAGTATTAAAATAAGCGAAGTGTGAAACATCTTTACCATCATGCGTCAGAAAGTCCAGGTTTGATATCGGAGTGTCGAATAAACCGATTAGGGTGGTTGTTCCATACTTCATTAAAAAACCGGAAAAGGTCAGGTTCAAGGCAGTCGTATTTAAAGTATTGGTCGTTGGATTCTCTATCTTGAAAAAATCCGTTACCAGAAAACTGGAACCTGCTGCTGATATTGCAGTTTGTAAATGTGCCGCATTCATTGCCGTTGGATTGGGTTTTGAAACATAGAATCCTTCAGTTGCTCCTGGCAAAAAATCATTGATATTTTGCACCTCAGAGATTTTCCCTTTATAGCCATTCGCATCATACGAGACGGTTCCGGTTAATATTAATGATGCTGCATTTACACTCGCACAAAATGGCATCAAACCGACCAAAAGTAATGTTTTAATATAATTTTCATAAGTTGTGCCCCCCAGGGATTTTGTTATTGTTGTGAACTACACCCTATAATTTAAGGGGCCGTACATAACATTTATATTGTACCTTGGTACTAATTCCCGGTTTTTAATGTGAAAAATTCCTAGGTAACATAGGTCAATTATAGCCTGAATGACATTGTATGTTGGTCATGCAAAACAGCAAACAGAGAAACCTGCCGATAGGCGCTGATTGATGTAATCATGCCAGAGCATTGTCAGGCGAATTTGAAAATACCGCCAGATGATCAGCTTCAAGCCGTATTCCAAGATACTCACCGATGTCATGTTGGTGATGACTTTGAACCAGACAGAGGATCTTTTGGCCGCTCTGCAATTTGAGAGTGTAAAGATAAACTGCACCGCGAAATACTCTGGCTACAATCTCGGCTTTTAACGGACTGTTGTCATCATGAATAATATCGTCCGGTCTGAGCAGTAAATTAACCTTATGACCCGTTGTCGCGTCTGAAGTCATTTTGCCACTGACAATACCCAGTTCCGTGCTGATTTTATTATCATCAATAATTTCACCAGGTATCAGCACACCTTGTCCGATAAAATCAGCGACAAAACGACTGCTGGGGCGGTGGTATAAATCATACCCATTACCCCATTGCAATAACTTGCCATTTCCCAGCACGCCAATCTGATCGGCCATGGCAAAAGCTTCATGTTGATCATGAGTGACCATGATTGCGGTGATACCATCACGTCGCAATAAATGTCGCACTTCCCTGGCAAGTTGTTCACGTAATTCCGAATCCATACTGGAAAAAGGTTCGTCGAGCAGCAGAATATCAGGTCTTGGTGCCATTGCTCGAGCCAACGCAACACGTTGCTGCTGCCCCCCGGAAAGCTGATGTGGATATTGATTTCTGGACTCGGTTAATTCAACCAGTTCGAGTAAATCATCTACCCGTTGTTGCTGTTGCTTACGCGGCAGTTTTTGTAGCCCAAACCCTATGTTTTTGGCCACTGTCAGATGTGGGAATAAGGCAAAATCCTGAAACACCATACCAATATGGCGTTTTTCGGGAGGGAGAAAAAAATCAGCAGAACTGACGGTTTGATCATGTAATACGATACTGCCCTGCATTAGGGGCTCAAACCCTGCAATAGCTCGTAAAACAGAGGTTTTTCCACACCCGGATGGGCCAAGTAAACAAGCAATTTCACCGTCATTTAACTGAAAGGAAATTCCTTCTACAACTGGCCTGCCAGCATAACCAATGCTGATATTGTCGACGAGTAATTGAGGCGTTGGTATGGAGGTATCAATGTTCATCATGAGCCAATTTTAGCTTGCGGGATCGGGTAATCGTTTTACTCAACAAAATTACTGGAATAATACCGGCAATCACAATAGCCAACGCAGCGGGGGCGGCTTCAGCCAGACGTTCATCTGATGCCAGTTCATACGCTTTGACGGCAAGCGTATTAAAGTTGAAGGGGCGTAATATTAATGTTGCAGGTAATTCCTTCAACACATCGACAAAGACCAGTAGCAGTGCAGTCATTAATGAAGCACTCAGCATCGGGATATGAATCTGTCGAAGGATTTGCAATGGACGAAAACCAAAAGAACGGCCGGCTTCATCCATTGAGTGGGTAATGCGTGTCAGACCACTATCGACGGTTTGCAATGACACCGCGAGAAACCTGGTCAAATAAGCAAACGTGACGGCCACCAAGGTGCCGCTCAACAACAGGCCGGTAGAATAATTAAAATGACTACGGGCCAGATCGTCAATCGTATTGTCAATCCAGGCAAACGGGATCATCACCCCCACAGCAATCACGGCACCAGGAACCGCATAGCCCATTCCGGCCACCCGAACAGCTCCGCTAACCAATTTGCCAGGATAAAGTCGTTGGGCGTAAGCCATGACAATGGCTAAAACCAATGCCAATACCGCAGCGGCGGCAGCAAGCGAAAGACTGTTAACCAGTAATCTCATAAACTCGGCATCAATTACGGTATCAGCCACATGAATGGTCCAGCTGAGTAATTGTAATGCGGGCAATAAAAAACCAAGACAGAGCACAATCAAACAGAAAATGAATGCGAGAAAAGCACGACCACCGGTTAATTGAAAACGACGGAGATCCTGATGACGTCGGCTGGTGTGGTGATAGCGCGCCTGACGACGCGAATAACGTTCGATAATAACCAGGGCAAAAACAAACACCATCAGCCCTGCAGCCAATTGCGCCGCTGCCGCCGCACTACCCATACCAAACCAGGTGCGGAAAATACCGGTTGTAAACGTACTGATACCAAAGAATTGTACGGTCCCGTAATCGGCTAAGGTTTCCATCAATGCAAGTGATAAGCCGGCAATGATGGCAGGCCGCGCCAATGGCAGCGCCACTCGCCAAAATGTTTTCCATGGTCCATTACCCAGAGTACGGCTGACATCCAGAACACAGATGGACTGATTAAGAAATGCTGCCCGACTGAGCAAATAAACGTAAGGATAAAGTACCAGTGTCAACATGACGACTGCGCCATTCAATGAACGGATCTGAGGGAACCAGTAATCACCATATTGCCAGCCAAACCATTCACGTAACGTCATTTGCACCGGTCCGGCAAAATCCAGCATACCGGTATAGGTATAGGCAATAATGTAGGCTGGCATTGCCATTGGCAGCAGCAGCGCCCATTCAAACAGGCCGCGACCAGGAAATTGGCACATTGTAGTCAGCCAGGCTGCGGTGACACCAATCAATAACGTGCCTATGGCGACACCCAACATCAGTAATAATGAATTACGGATATAGTCGGGTAGGACTGTCGAGCTTAAATGTTGCCAAATATCACCACTGGGAACAAAGACATGAGCCAGGACCACCACTACCGGCATTGACAGTATGACTGCCAATACCAGAATAAACAGTGGGTAGGGACGGTAGGGGTTTAAGCTTGACATGAAATTGTAAAGTTGGCGTTTGTACTGGCAAAACCGCCAACTTTACGCATCGAATTGCTTATTGCCAACCTGCACGATCCATCAGGCGCAAGGCGTCGGCGTTATATTCACCTAATTTATCCATATCCAGTGGATCGGCACGGAACTCTCCCCATTGTTCCAGCAATTCTCCTTTTTCGATATCGGCTCGCACCGGGAATTCGCCGTTTGCTTCTGCGTACCAGTGCTGAGCAGTGTCACTGGTTAGAAACTCCAGCAGTTTGATCGCATTATCACGGTGTTTGGCATCTTTGATGATGGCGGCTCCAGAAACATTAATATGCACGCCACGACCATCCTGGTTAGGCCAGAAAATTGCCAATTTTTCCGCTGCTTCACGCTCGGAAGGATCGTTACTGGTCAACATGCCAGCAAGATAATAAGTATTAGCAATAACGATATCGCATTGACCTGCTGCGGCGGCACTAATCTGATCACGATCGCCACCTTGGGGGGAACGAGCGAAATTGGCAACCAGTCCTTTTGCCCACTCTTCTGTCGCCGCTTCGCCATTGGCTACAATCATGGAGGCCACCATAGACTGGTTATAAATATTGCTTGATGAACGAACACAGATTCTGTTTTTCCAACGCGGATCGACCAAGGCTTCATAAGTTGAAAGCTCAGCAGGATCAACACGATCTTTTACGTACATGATCGGACGGGCACGCAGAGATAATCCAAACCAGTAACCTTCAGGGTGCCGATACGAAGATGGGATTCGCTCTTGCAGGATTTCCGATTCAACCGGTTCAACCAGGTCCACTTCCATGGCTCGGTGCAACCGTCCTGCATCAGTGGTTAACAACATATCTGCCGGAGTGTTACGCCCTTCATTTTGCAGCCGCTGTAATAATTCATCTGCGTTACCAGTGACCAGATTGACTTTGATTCCGGTTTCTTCGGTGAACTCATCCAATAAAGGTTTAATCAAAGACTCAATTCGCGCTGAATAAAGATTGACCTCTTGTACTTCGTCTTTCCCATTATCACTGCACCCAGTGATGAGCGTGACAGATAGACCCAGCCAAATACTCAGAAAAATACCTGCTTTGCGCATAGAACACTCCGTGGTTAAAAACTAACCTAATGATAATGAGATTTATTTTTGTTTGAAATAGCAGTAATAAATTTTTCTTTGACTAATATGAACCGCAAAGCTTTGATGGCGACAGTTAGCTCGCACAGAGCCTGCTTTTAGCGTTGCAAAAAACTGGCACAAAAAAGCGTAAACCAGTATTGTTTTGATAAACAAAATGCAGTTTTCAAAATGGAAACTGCGCAATTTCAAGGTATAAAAATGTCCGGAAGTCTATTTATTGTGGCGGCACCATCAGGTGCAGGTAAAACCAGTCTGGTGCGGGCCTTGGTGAAACAGGATCCACATGTCCGCTTATCAGTATCTCATACCACCCGCGCGGCAAGAGCTGGTGAGACGGATGGTGAGGATTATTTTTTTGTCAGTCAGGATATTTTCAGCAAAATGCGTGATGCTGGCGATTTTCTGGAGTCAGCAACGGTTTTTGATAACAGTTACGGTACCTCCGCTGCGGCAGTGCATCATCAACTGCATGCCGGTAATGATGTGATTTTGGAAATCGATTGGCAGGGTGCTCAGCAAGTCAGAAAAAATTTCCCAGAGAGCAGCAGCATATTTATTTTGCCTCCCTCAAAACAAGCGCTTGAGCAACGGTTAAGAGGCCGGGGACAAGATGATGAAGCCACTATTTCGCGCAGAATGCGCGATGCAGAAAGCGAAATGTCACATTACGTTGAGTTTGATTATCTGATTGTAAATGATGACTTCGATCACGCACTTGCCAGTCTGACTGCGATCGTGGTCGCCAGTCGGCACAAATTGATCGTTCAGCAGTCTAATTACAGTACCTTGTTGGCTGACTTACTGGCTTAAGCTGCGTATCTCTCGTAAAATTACATGTTTTAACCACAGGACAAATTATCATGGCACGTACAACAGTTGAAGATTGCCTCGAAAATGTAGATAACCGTTTTCAATTGGTGCTGGTAGCAGCCAAGCGCGCTCGCCAAATCGCCATGGGTGATGATGCGATGGTGCCAGTTGATAACGATAAACCAACCGTTCTGGCTTTGCGTGAAATCGCGGCTGGCTTGGTTGATCGCAGCATTTTAAGCAAAACCTCAGCTCGTCAGCATGCTGAAACCAGCATCGTTAGTGATGAAGAGCTGCAAAGCGAAATTTAATTATCGTGAGCGCAAAACCCTCTGTTGCCTCTGAGCTCGACTTCATTCAGGAGTCTGAGCCCAAGCTCACCATAGATGATCTCTGTTTTGCGACCTCCAATTACTTAGAAAGCAGTCAGGTCGATTCAATTCGACGTGCTTATCATTTTGCCGAACAATGTCACGAGGGACAGACCCGACGCAGTGGTGAGCGCTATATTACGCATCCATTGGCCGTAGCACATGTTTTAGCCATGATGCATATGGATTATGAGTGCATCATGGCAGGGTTACTGCACGATGTAATCGAAGACACGGAAATGTCCAAACGTGATGTGATAGCAGAGTTTGGTGAACCGGTTGCCGAACTGGTAGAAGGTGTCACCAAACTGGCTCAAGCGGCATTTGAAACCCGTCAGCATGCACAGGCAGAAAATCTGCGAAAAATGCTGTTGGCGATGTCGCGTGACATTCGGGTCATCATCGTCAAACTTGCTGATCGCTTACACAATATGCGAACTTTGGGACATTTACGGCCCGAAAAACGTCGCCGCATTGCCCATGAAACCTTGGAAATTTATGCTCCCATCGCCCAGCGGCTGGGGATGAATCTGATGCGCTGCGAGCTGGAAGATCTGGGATTTCATGTTCTCTATCCGATTCGTTATCGGGTGCTAGCTGACGCGGTGCGCAAAGCTCGCGGTAATCGTAAAGAAATTGTCAGCCAGATCACGGCTTCGATTCTTAATCGTATGGAGCAGGAAGGCCTCAGTGCCGATATCCAGGGCCGTGAGAAAAATCTTTACAGCATTTACAAAAAAATGGTCAGTAAACAGCTGTCATTTTCCGAAGTGATGGATGTGTATGCTTTTCGCATTATTGTGGATGATGTGGATGCCTGTTATCGCATGCTGGGTGTGGTGCATAACCTGTACAAACCGGTTCAGGGCAAATTCAAAGACTACATTGCAATCCCCAAGGCCAATGGCTATCAATCATTGCATACGGTGTTATTTGGGCCCTTTGGGGTACCGATAGAGGTTCAGATCCGTTCACGTGATATGGATCAACTGGCCGAAGCCGGTGTGGCCGCACACTGGCTTTATAAAACCGGTGAAGCCGTGGGTAATACGTTGGCGCATCGCAAAGCCCGACAATGGTTGCACGGTATTCTGGAAATGCAGAAAGGTTCTGGCGACTCAATGGAATTTCTGGAAAATCTGCGCATTGATTTATTTCCTGACGAGATTTATGTTTCCACCCCGAAAGGCGAGATTCTGACTTTGCCTAGAGGCTCTACAGCGGTGGACTTTGCCTATGCCGTTCATTCTGATGTTGGCAATAGCTGTGTTGCGGCACGTGTTGGTCGCCATCTGGTACCGCTTAGCTCGCAGCTGGAAACGGGCCAGTCCGTTGAAATCATTACCTCACCCACCTCGCATCCCAATCCAGCATGGATGAATTTTGTTGTCACGCCTAAAGCGCGCACTAATATTCGGAATTATCTCAAACATCTTCAGGGAGAAGAGGCAATTCAACTGGGTCAGCGCTTATTAAATAAACATCTGACAGCATTTTCGACGGCGTTGGAAAACATTCCGACCAAACGCATTACTGCCTTGCTGAAAGAATATGAGCTGGAAAGTTTTGACCAGTTATTGACGGATTTGGGGCTGGGCAATATGTCAGCCTTACTGGTGGCACAGAAATTACTGCAAGAAGAAACCCCGAATAAAGAACCACAGGCATTGCTGATAGCCGGGACCGAAGGCATGGTGGTCAATTTTGCCCGCTGTTGTCATCCGATTCCCGGTGATCCTATCCATGGTTTTGTCAGTGCTGGTCGTGGCATTATCGTGCATCAACGCAGCTGTAAAAATACCACCCATCTTCGTGAACAGAATGAAAAATGGCTGGATGTTGCCTGGGCGAAAGAGATCAATCGTGATTTCCCCGTCGATTTAATGATGCATTTGCGTAATCAGAGAGGTGCCTTGGCAACCATTGCATCAGTGATTTCGGAAGCAGAGTCTAATATTGACAATGTTGTTGTAGATGAGCGCGATGGTGGATATACCCATCTACGATTAACGATTGAAGTGACTAACCGTCAACATCTGGCCCGCATTATCCGCCGTTTACGCCAACTTGAAATGGTGGAACGCATTAACCGTATTAATAACTGATTTGTTTAATCTGTCGTCTATCATAACGACTTAGCTGGAGCTTTTATGTCCCGAGAAATTATCCATACCAGCAATGCGCCAGAAGCCATTGGTACTTATTCACAAGCTGTCAAAGTTGGTGATGTTGTCTATCTTTCCGGTCAAATCCCCCTGGTACCCGAAACGATGACAGTGGTTGAGGGCGATTTTGCCACTCAGGTACGACGTGTATTTGATAACTTATCAGCAGTTGCAACGGCTGCTGGAGGCAGTTTGCAGGATGTCGTCAAACTGAATATTTATCTTACTGATTTAGCCTATTTCGGTACTGTCAATGAAATCATGGCGGATTATTTCCAGCAACCTTATCCGGCCCGTGCAGCAATTGGTGTGGCTTCATTGCCTAAAGATGTGCCGGTTGAAATGGATGCTATTTTGCATCTGGGCGCATAAATTTAACTTTAAGTGGCCGAACAGGTGACTGAACTGGCCATAACCGACCCGGTCACCTCGTTGAAAGGGGTCGGAGAAAAGTTGGCTGAAAAGCTGGAGAAGCTGGGGATCCGATATATTCAGGATCTCCTGTTTCATCTACCACTTCGTTATCAGGACCGCACACGTTTAATGCCGATTGGCAGTTTGCGGCCGCAACAGGAAAAACTGGTCGAAGGGGTGATTCAGCTCAGCCAGGTCAAGTTTGGCCGTCGGCGTTCCTTGCTTTGTCATATCAGTGACGGGACTGGGGCTCTGGTGTTACGGTTTTTTCATTTTTCCAAAACCCAGCAACAGCAATTAGCTCGAGGCCAACGTATACGTTGCTTTGGGGAAGTACGAAGTGGTCCGTCCGCCCTGGAAATGGTGCATCCGGAATATCAGCTAATCCATGGCGATATGCCATTCGCGGTTGATGAAGCCTTAACGCCAGTGTATCCCACTACCGAAGGACTGCATCAATTGTCATGGCGGAAACTGTTGAATCAAGCACTCAAATTGCTCGAACAGCAAACCATGTCGTCCTATTTGCCGGAAGCATTGTTAGATCCACGCGTGGCCCGGTTTGATCTGACGGAGGCATTGAAATATGTGCATTTACCGCCGCCGGACAGTGACATTGGGCAGTTAATGTCTCGCGAACATCCCGCTCAGAAACGACTGGCATTTGAAGAACTGTTGGCCCAGCAGCTCAGTATGCGGCAAATCCGTTATCGCACCCAGCAACATCAAGCTCCTGTGTTTAACACGGACAGCTTTAGTGAAAAGTTTTTACAGCAACTGCCGTTTCCGTTAACCGGTGCTCAACAACGTGTTATCAAAGAAATTCGTGACGATCTGCAACGACATATTCCGATGCAGCGATTGGTACAGGGAGATGTCGGCTCGGGCAAAACGGTGGTGGCTGCTTTATCAGCATTGATGGCGGTTTCGAGTGGCTATCAAGCGGTAATGATGGCACCAACAGAATTACTGGCTGAACAGCATTATCAGACCTTTCGTAATTGGCTTGAGCCATTGGGCATTGAGGTGGGATGGTGTGCCGGTAAGCAAACCGCCGCGCAACGACGGCAGATAATTGCTGCATTGGCTGAAGGCTCCATCAACATCGCTGTCGGAACTCATGCTTTGTTTCAGGATGAAGTAACCTTTAATCGTCTGGGATTAGTGATTATTGATGAACAGCACCGATTTGGTGTACACCAGCGTATGGCGTTACGTGATAAAGGTAAAGCAGTCGATGTGTTGCCTCATCAATTGGTGATGACAGCCACACCTATTCCCCGTACTTTGGCCATGACGGCATATGCTGATTTAAACGTATCAATTATTGATGAGTTACCGCCCGGCAGACAGCCTGTCACCACCGTAGTGGTAGCGGATAATCGACGTCAGAAAGTGATCGAACGCATTCATGTAGCCTGTCAGCAAAAACGTCAGGTTTACTGGGTCTGTACCTTGATTGAAGAATCTGAGCATTTACAATGTCAGGCAGCAGAAGATACCGCAGAGCAATTGCAACAGGCATTACCTGATTTACGCATTGCGCTGGTACATGGCCGAATGAAGTCAGTCGACAAAGAACAGGTGATGCAGGCATTCAAACAGGGTGACGTTGACTTGCTGGTGGCGACGACGGTAATTGAAGTGGGGGTCGATGTCCCCAATGCGAGTCTCATGGTGATTGAGAATGCCGAACGGTTGGGCCTGGCGCAATTACATCAATTACGTGGCCGAGTAGGTCGTGGTACGGTACAGAGTCATTGTGTACTGATGTATCATCCGCCTTTGTCGGAAAATGGTCTGGCCAGACTGGCTTGCTTGCGTGAGAGTAATGATGGGTTTGTGATTGCCCAGCGCGATCTGGAGATTCGTGGTCCCGGAGAAGTTCTGGGCACCAGACAAACCGGTTTACCTCAATTCCGGGTGGCGGATTTATTGGCTGATCAGGATTTATTGCCAGCCGTAAGCAAGGCGGCTGAAACTTTAATAAATCATCATCCGGAAAATGTCGCGCCCTTAATTCATCGCTGGTTTGGTACCAAACTGAACTTCGGACAAGTATGAGTTCCAGATTGAATATGATAAACGGTCAGGCACACTGGTATCCTGCAAATAAACTAAAGTTGCCCGGTGAATTAGCCGCTTGGTTAACTGATAAAAACTCGTTGACCTTACGATTGCAACAAACCAGCTTGCAGCAGTTTCACGTAGATTTGTTGCAAACCGGCTGGCAAAAACCATTAACAGAAGAGGCTTTGAAGCTTGAACAGCCTTTAGCTCAACGCGCTTATTGCCGTGAAGTCATATTGAAAGATGGCGAACAGGCACGCGTTTTTGCGCGTACCGTTGTGCCGCGAGTGAGTTATCAGGCATTGCAGGCACACCTGCAGATTCATCATCTGGGCAACCGTTCGTTAGGGGAAATTCTGTTTACGGACCCTGCAATTAAACGCGGACCATTGGAAGTCGCCAGCTTACGTTCTGGAAATCATTTGTTTGAATTGGCAAAAAAGCATGATATTGCATTAGACGACAACGCCGTTATGTGGGCCAGACGTTCCTGTTTTTATTTTGCAGAAAACAGCTTATTGGTTTGTGAAATGTTTTTACCCGATCAGGATTGGGCTGTATGACAAGCTTATATCAACGCATTCAGCCGTATTGGCAATTGACCAGAATGAATAGGCCTATTGGCATTTTATTGCTGTTATGGCCAACGTTAAGCGCTTTATGGATTGCTGCAGGCGGTGTGCCGGATATGCCGGTTTTAGTGATTTTTGTCGCTGGTGTTGTGCTGATGCGTGCAGCAGGGTGTGCCATTAATGATTACGCCGATCGACATATTGATGGGCAGGTCTGGCGAACTGAAAACCGGCCGTTGGCCACTGGCGCACTAACGGCAAAGCAGGCGCTAATGACATTTGCTGTTCTAGTGTTACTGGCTTTTATTCTGGTGTTGCAGCTGAATGCATTTACAATTGCACTTTCCTTGGTTGCAGCTGTTTTGGCAGCGATCTATCCCTTTATGAAACGTTTTACCTATCTTCCCCAATTGGTGTTAGGTATGGCGTTTGGCTGGGCAATTCCGATGGCATTTGCTGCTCAAACCAATACGTTACCGGTGATTGTCTGGTGGCTTTTTGTCGCCAATATTATTTGGACCACCATGTATGACACCTTTTACGCGATGGCTGATCGTGAAGATGATTTGCAAGCCGGGGTGAAATCAACAGCAATATTATTCGGCCGCTATGACTTGGTTTTACAGGCTTTATTACAACTTGGTTATTTGCTGATTATGATTCTGGTAGCGCTGCAGTTGCAGTTTAGTATGGTGTTTTATGTCAGCTTGGTTATGGCTGCCATGCTATTTATTTACCAGTTACGCTTAAGCAGACAACGGGAGCGAAATGCCTGTTTACAAGCATTTCTCAATAATAATTGGGTTGGTGCGGTGGTATTTTTAGGGATTGTGCTGCATTACCAGCTGGGTTGACGGATTTGATGTTGCGTATTGTTACTTTGTTTTGGTTCAGCTTTTTACTGGTCTCACATGCCAGTGCAACTGAAATTTATCAATGGACGGATGATCATGGAAAACAGATATTTTCCGATCAGCCGGCCGATCCTGCAGCAGAAATTCTTGATGTCACACCCAATTCGAATCGATATTTATTTAATGTAAAACGTATCTATGACGGCGATACATTGGTATTGGAAAATAATGAACGGGTCAGATTACTCAGCGTCAACACTCCGGAAATCAATTCGCGGCATCGTGAAGCAGAGCCCGGTGGTAATGAAGCACGGGATTGGTTAAAAAAACGCCTAAAAAAGGGGCAGGTGTATTTGCAATATGACGCCGAAAAGCATGATCGATATGATCGTCTTTTAGCTTATGCCTGGACCCCGGACGGTGACTTTATTAATGAAGAATTACTGCAACAAGGATTGGCTGCTCTCAGCTTGCAGCCGCCCAATTTACAGTATGCCGATCAATTGATAGCCGCCCAGCAACAGGCCATAGAAGCCAATAAAGGTCTATGGGCAGAACCACATTATCAGCCACGCAAGGCTACAACGATTAATGAAAATGCCTACCGTGGATGGCAGCGTTGGCGATTAACCGCTAAATCCCGTTCGCAAACCCGGGATTATTGGGTTTTAAAGGTCAACGACAAAATAAGTCTGCGAATTGCTAAAAAACATCAGGCACTGTTTTCGCCTTTAGAGGACTATTTGAACCAACCGCTCGAAGTCCGGGGCTGGATGTCGAAACGCGGTGAAAATTACCATCTGTTTGTGCATCATCCCAGTTCGATAGTCAGGATTGAACCAGACGTTACTCAATTTCGCTCAGTAACTGTTCCATAATGTCATTCATGGCGACTAAGCCGATCAAATCGTTATTATTTACGACCAATAATCGTTTTACACGATGGGTGGTCATCAACGTTGCAACATGTTTGATGGATAAATCTTCACCGACGGTAATAACCGGTTTGGCGCAGATATCGTAAACATTCAGTAAATCAATGTCACCTTCCTCAGCAATTACGGTTTTCAAAATATCGCTGTAGGTAATCAAACCAAAAGCATCATGATGATTTTGTTTATCCACTACCAGAGATTTGATTTTGTGCCGTTTCATCAGGCTGAGCGCTTCACGCATTTTGGCAAATGGTGAAATGGTTATTACCTGCGTAATCATAATATCTTTAACTAATCGCATCTCGCGCAATCCTTAATGATTAAGAAGTTTCTCGTAATAAATGCTGCTGGAATTTTTCAACCTGAGACGTATCAATGCCTGCCAGGTGTTCCAACGGCAAAGTAAAAACCAGACCATTTGAATCTCGATTATCCGGCATCAGAATTTTTTGAATGGCTTTGAGTACTTGCAGTGACAAGCCTTTCTCCAGCACCATCAATAAAACACTTTGGCTGCCGTCATAGCTGAGGCCAAAGAAGGTTTTTTTAGCGTTATTGCTAATACCACGGGCCGACATCAACGTAATACCTCCCGCTCCCAAATCTCTGGCTGCGTCAATGGCAGCTTGTTCGCTCTCTTCGGGAACAATAGCGACTAGAACAGAAAATTTCATGCGTTTACCTTTTTCAATGTCGTCATGAAATGCATTGCAATAGCATAGAGCATGACCGTTATGATTGGAAAGATAGAGGCAAAGGCAATCAAACCAAAGCCATCCATCAGAATGTTACGACCTTCAATATTTGTTGCCAGGCCGATACCCAGTGCCGTAACTAATGGCACAGTGACTTCTGAAGTCGTGACCCCTCCTAAGTCATAAGCCAGAGGGACAATATATTTCGGTGCAATCAAAGTGAGCATAATGACGATAAAATAACCGCCAATAATATAATGATGGATCGAATCACCCGCGATAATCCGGTGTACGCCGATAGTGATGCCAATCGCTACCCCGAAAGCCACTAAAATCCGAATGACATTGCCATTTATCTTGCTTGAGGCTGCTTCCTCGGCTTGTTGCCCAATAGCAATCAGAGCCGGTTCCGCCATAGTGGTAGCAAAACCAATGGCAAAAGCAAACAGATAAACATAGACAATATGTTGATTCTTAATCAGCTGTTCAGCCATGCTACTGCCAATAGGAAACAAGCCCATCTTTAGACCGACAACAAAGGCATATAAACCAAACAACACCATGGCAAACCCAAGAATCACTTTACGTGGATTATTTAACGGGCGTTTTAGTACCAGATATTGGAAAAAGAGAATAGTGATAATGATAGGCAATACATCGCCCACCATGCCCAGCAAATCCATTAACATCGTCATCGGGCCGGAAATCGCTTCTTGCTGAGCGGTATCAATACTGAAATCGGTTGACGGTGTAGCTTCCGTATTGCGAAACACGACGATTCCATACAACTGCACTGTTATCATTGGCACCATCACCGCCATAGCTACGATGCCAAACCCATCGATCAGTGGATTACGTCCACGAATGGAAGAGGCTAGTCCAATACCTAATGCAGCGATCAATGGCACCGTGACAATATTTGTGGTCACACCGCCTGAATCGTAAGCCAGACCGACAATTTCCGCTGGCGTAAAAAAAGTGATGAGAACTACAACCAGGTAGCCAATAATCATGAACCAATGCAGTGGGTAACCAAAGAGAATTCGAAATACTCCCAGCGCAACGACAAAGCCCACAGAAGTCGCCACCAGAAAACGGAGAATCAGTGCATCAATACGACCTTGGCTGATCTCCTGAGCCTGTTCGGCTACAGCGATTAAAGCCGGTTCGGCAATCACCGCAGAAAATCCCAAGGCAAAACCGAAAGACAGCAGAATCCACAATGAACCACGTTTGGTAAATTGATTGGAAAGGCTTTTGCCTACCGGAAAAATACTCAGTTCCAGACCGCGCAGAAATAAAGCTACACCGATAGCAACAACAAACAGACCAATACTGATCGACAGAGTATCTTTCGGCAGGCTTTGCATTACAAAGGTTTGAAAAATAACGACCACAACAACGATGGGCAACAGATTTTTCAATGCATGAATGAACGCATCCGAAAACGCTTTAAGTTGATTCACCGTATCCTCTTTACTGTGGTTTAAAATTGATTGTACGGACTACAGCCCCGCATACAAGCCGCTCTCACATTTCAGCACTGACCTTTACCTGGTTGCGGCCCGATAATTTTGCAGCATACACCGCTTGATCAGCCGACTGTAATAAGCGTTTTATTGTCATATTACTGCCGGGTTGGAAAGTCGACACGCCGACCGATAAGGTGACACGTAACGTTTTACCGGAAGAGGCCATGAAATGTGTTTCTGCCACAGTTTTTCGCATCCGTTCGGCAATGTCTGCGGCAATCATACGACTGGCATCAGCCAATAAAACGACAAACTCCTCGCCACCATACCGGGCCAGCACATCACCTTGGCGTAAGCTGTCGTTAAGGAGTTGCGCAACATGCTTGAGTACCTGATCGCCGGTTTGGTGACCATGTCCGTCATTGATGCGTTTGAAGTAATCCAAATCAATAAATAAACAGGACAGGGCAGTTTTATTCCGGTTGGAGCGACTGAATTCTTCGGTTATGCGTTGATCAAAAAATCGGCGATTATTCACTCCTGTCAGAGGATCACGCAGCCCTACCAGTTTGACTTCTTCATGCAAACGGGCATTTTCGATACAGGCAGAGACAACAGCAGCTAGATGCTGAAGAAATTGTGTACCGATATTGGATTGAAATCTGTTGGGGTTGCGGCTACCTAGATTCAGGCTGCCAATCAGTTGATTTTGTCTTATCAATGGCAATAAAGCAACCGAACCTAATTCAGGATAATCAGGAAAAAGTTGTTGATGTTGATGCGGCGAAAAGCTGACCAGACGAGGAATGCGTCGCAAACTGAAAAACTGTTCAAGACGCTGCACAGATTCGGTAAACAAGAGATCATTCTGCCAGTGCCGTGTGTCCGGTAATGATTCCAGCAAACGTTGAAATTCATATTCAGGGTCATGCAACATCAGTGTCACGGCTGTCAGCTGAAACCGTTGTTTGTGTTCTTCAAGAATAAGTTTCAGTAACGGCTCCAGGCCGCTGCTATTTAGTAAGCTTAATTCGTATTGCTGAAAGTTGAGCTGTTTTCGCTCATTGCTTTTGGCAATACGAATCAGATCATCCAATCGATCTTGGAGCGTCGTCACGTCTTTTTGAGGCATGCAACAGCCTTGAGCCCTGAAATAAGTGTTATGGAGCCTAGGGTAAGTTGATCTTTACATTACTGCCTTTGATAGACCAACATTGCCTAATAATGGCGTATTGCGCGGGCAATTGTCCACACTTCTACCTCTTCCACACCATTTTGCTGTAAACACCGACTTGCTTCGGCGACCGTATGGCCTGTGGTATACACATCATCAATCAATGCTACACGTTTGTATGGCAAGGGTTTGATGACGGCAAACGCCTGTTTTAAATTACGTTTACGTTGCTTACGACTGAGTCCTGCCTGCGGACTGGTGTTGCGCTGCCGGATCAAACTATATTTATCGGCTGTCACTCCCAGACGTTTCGCCAGGTTATCGGCTAATTGAGCGGACTGATTGTAACCCCGTTGACGCAAACGGCTGGAATGTAAAGGAATAGGGATAATGACTTCCGGCAGTGGTTGCTGTCGCTGCTCAATCTTATCTACCAGTAATTTGGCAAACAAATGTGTAAATACCAACTGTTGGTGAAATTTGAAGGCGGCTATGCAGTGATTAATCGGGGTTTCATAACGGAATAACGCCAAACTGGCTTGCTGAGGAGGGGGATGTTGCAGACATTGGCCGCAAATGCCACTGACATTTAACGGCATGGCACATTGCCGGCAATGCGCTCCCAGCCATGGCAATTCCTCGGTACAGGCTTTGCAAAGTGCATCCTGAAAACTAAACTCCCCACAGAGGAAGCAGGGAATCGGCAAGAGTTTGCTGTATAATTCTGCCAAACGATGCGTCAATACGGCACCAAAGTTTCTGGCCATCATGTTATTAATCCATTAAATCTGATGAAGAAGCCCATGACTGAAAATATAGCAGAAAAGACCGCACCGCTTCGCCATGACTGGCAGCAGGCGGAAATTGAAGCCTTGTTTGATTTGCCATTTGCGGATCTGATGTACAAAGCTCAAACCATTCACCGGCAGAATTTTGATGCCAATGCTGTACAAATCAGTACCTTGCTGAGTATCAAAACGGGTGGTTGTGCCGAGGATTGTGGTTACTGCCCACAAAGTGCACATCATGAATCCGCAGTAAAAGCGGAACCATTAATGCCGCTGGATAAAGTGCTTGAGTCTGCTGCTCAGGCCAAATCAACCGGTGCCAGCCGTTTTTGTATGGGGGCCGCATGGCGTAACCTGAAAGACCGCGATGTCGATCGGGTTGTGGCGATGATTGAAGGCGTGAAAGATATGGGACTGGAAACCTGTGTCACATTGGGTATGCTGGAAAATCATCAGGCCAAACGTCTGAAAGACGCTGGTCTGGATTATTACAATCATAACCTCGATACCTCACCGGAATTTTATGGTGAAATCATTTCAACGCGTACTTATCAGGATCGTCTCGATACCTTAAGTCACGTTCGTGAAGCCGGTATTCATGTGTGTAGTGGTGGTATTGTCGGGATGGGCGAGAGCCGTAAAGATCGCGCTGGTTTGTTAATCAGCCTGGCGAATCTGCCAAGTCATCCGGAAAGTGTTCCCATCAACTTATTGGTGAAAGTTGAAGGTACGCCGCTTGATGGTATCAATAATCTGGATCCGTTTGAATTTGTTCGCACCATCGCAGTCGCGCGCATTATGATGCCGCAATCGTTTGTCAGACTCTCTGCTGGTCGGGAAAACATGACTGATGAATTGCAGGCGATGAGCTTCCTGGCCGGTGCCAATTCGATTTTCTATGGTGAAAAACTGCTGACCACTGATAATCCGGATACTGATCATGATCAGCGCTTATTCAATCGCCTGGGTATCACACCTTTACAGGTGGGGCAGCCACAACAGGAAGACAAACACTGTTCTGCCGCCTAAAACTTTTTATAAAAAACCGGATGCTCTGTGCAGCCAGCCTGCACAGAGCATTTCAGTTAAAGGCAATCGTCTTTTCACTTCTTTCACGTAGCTGATTTATCGAGGCGCTTTCGTGTCACAACTTCCCTGGCAATCCCAACTTCAACATGCACTAAATGAACGAAAAGCTGCGGGTTTATACCGTCGTTCACGGTTGCGTGATGGAGAGCAGGGTGTGGAAGTTGTGCTGGACGGTCAAAAAATGCTGTCATTCAGTAGCAATGACTATCTTGGTTTGGCAGCCCATCCACTCATAAAGAAAGCCTTTATTGATGCCTTGGAACGTGAAGGCGTCGGTAGTGGAGCAGCACATTTACTGACCGGGCACAGCAGATATCATCACCAGCTTGAAGAAGCTCTGGCAGAGTTTACCGGTCAACAGCGAGTTCTCCTGTTTTCGACTGGCTATATGGCGAATATCGGTGTAATTGATGGGTTATTGAGCAAAACGGATGTGGTGATACAAGACAAATTGAATCATGCCTCATTACTGGATGGCGGACGTCTTAGTGATGCACAACAAATACGTTATCCTCATGCTGATATGAGTTTGTTGCATCAAAGGATGCACACCGCCGCGGGTTCCCGAAATAAATTGATTGTCAGTGATGGTGTATTCAGTATGGACGGAGATATTGCGCCATTACCAGAAATCATGGACTTGGCTGAACAGCACAAAGCTGGCGTGTTGATTGATGATGCCCATGGTCTTGGTGTTTTAGGTCAACACGGCGGCGGTGTTATCGAGCATTATGCGTTATCCCGACAAAAGCCAATACTCGTCGGCACCTTTGGTAAAGCCTTTGGCACGGCAGGCGCTTTTGTCGCAGCTGATGATATGGTGATTGAAACACTGATCCAGCAGGCACGCAGCTTTATTTATACCACAGCTCAACCTCCGGCCATTGCCGCCGCGACATTAGCGAGTTTAAAGCTGGTCAAAGCAGAAAACTGGCGACGTGAAACGTTACAGCAACGTATCAAACAGCTGCGCGATGGGGCGGCCCAACTGGGATTGCCATTAATGCCCTCACAAACAGCGATTCAACCGCTGTTAATCGGCGATGATAAAAAGGCACTCAAATTGGGACAGGATCTGGAAAAGCATGGCATTTTAGTGGGTATTATTCGACCACCGACAGTGCCAAAGAACACTGCCAGGTTACGCATCACTTTGTCAGCGTCTCACGAGGCTGTTCATATTGATCAGTTACTCCATGCACTGGAGCGCAGTTATGTTCATTAGACAAATGGGACAAGGACCGGACCTGGTCATTTTACATGGCTGGAGTATGCACAGTGGGGTCTGGCAACCCTTAGCCGAGATACTGGCTGAACAATTCACATTACATCTGGTCGACCTACCAGGACACGGTAAATCTGCCTGGCATTCTGATGCACTGCAAATCGACAATCTTCTCCAACAACTGGAACAACGTGTTCCAGCCACGGCGCATTGGATGGGCTGGTCATTGGGAGGGCAGTTAGCTCTGGCATTCGCTTCGCGCTATCCAGGGCGAGTAAGCAAACTGATTCTGATAGCCGCCAATCCAAAATTTGTAACAGCGGAGGACTGGCCTGATGCGATGGATGAAGCGGTGTTTACCGTTTTTGCTGGTCAGCTCAGCACCAGTCAACGGGAAACGCTGAAACGGTTCGTGATGTTACAGGCACGAGGTGCTGAAGGCAGTCGCGAAACCATCCAGTTGCTGGCTGAACAAACCGCCGATCAGGTCGCACACCCAGAAGCGTTACAAGCCGGTCTGAACTTATTGGAAACACTGGATTTACGCTCGGCTTTAAGTCAATTGGAGCAACCGGTACAGTGCATTATGGGAGAGCGGGATCAGCTGGTTCCCATTTCATTGGCTGAAAGTCTGCCAACGTTAAAGCCCCAAGTTGTTATTGATAGAATTGCGGGTGCAGGCCATGCACCTTTTATCTCGCAGCCTCAACTTTGTGCCAACCATATTTGCGGATTTCTGAATGACTGAACAAGCATCAGGCCCGGAAAAAAAGCGTGTCGCACGAAGCTTTGGCAATGCAGCTAACAGCTACGATGATGTGGCGATACTGCAACGTGATACTGCTGATGAAATGCTGGATCGTCTGGAGTTGGTCAAAATCAAACCGCAACAGATCCTTGATCTGGGTACGGGGACCGGACGCAATCTGAGTTTATTGCAGCAGCGTTATCCCGGTGCCCAACAAGTCGCTGTGGATATTGCGCCAGCTATGCTCAAACATGCAAGACAACGTTATCGCCAAGATCAGGGAGTGCGCCGCTGGTTGCCCGGGCAGAAATCTCCCCTGTTTATAACTGGCGATGCTGAACAATTACCCTTGGCGGATAATAGTGTGGATTTGGTCTATGCCAATTTGGCATTGCAATGGTGTGATTTGAGACCGGCATTTCAGGAAATACAACGCATACTGCGTCCTGGTGGATTACTGATGTTCAGCACGCTGGGGCCTGATACCCTGCAAGAACTTCGGCAAAGCTGGGCGGCAGTAGATAGTTTTGCACATATTAATGTTTTTCTGGATATGCATGATGTGGCAGAAGCGATGTTTGCTGCAGGTTTGAGCGATCCGGTTTTGGATAGCGACCGCCATACACTGTGGTATTCAGAACTGATTAGCATGATGCGTGATTTACAACAATTAGGAGCCCGTAACGTCAACCAGGGGCGGCGACGTGGTTTGACTGGCAAACGCACATTGAACCAAGTGAAGGCAGCCAGTGAGCAATTTCGGGTAAATGGGCAACTACCAGCGACATATGAAGTGATTTATGGTCATGCCTGGGCTGGCGAGTATTCTAGACAAAGAATGGATGAGGAGTGTGTGCCCATCAACCTCGATCAATTGAGGCGCAACCGCTGATGGAAAAATCGCTCTTTGTCACCGGTACTGATACCGAAGTAGGCAAGACTCGGATCAGTGTAGGATTAATCAAAGTACTACAGCAGCAAGGTTTGAAGGTTGCAGCAATGAAGCCGGTCGCCAGTGGTTGTGAATGGCTGGAGCGGCAATGGCAGAACGAAGATGCGCTGGCGCTCAGCCAACAGGCCGATATTAAATTACCTTATTCACAGATTAATCCTTACGCATTTGAACCGGCGATTGCGCCACATCTGGCGGCTGAGCAGGCCAAAAAAACCATTAATATTGACGTAATTCATGCTCATTTTGCCGCGATAAAATCACAAGCGGATGCCGTCGTAGTGGAAGGCGCAGGTGGCTGGCTGGTGCCACTGAATGAGAAAGAAACCCTGGCTGATCTGGCAAAAACATTACAGTTACCCGTGGTGCTGGTGGTCGCAATAAAGCTGGGGTGTATTAATCATGCTTTATTGACTGTTCAGGCGATTGCGAATTCAGGCTTGATGCTGGCTGGCTGGGTTGCCAATGATTTTTTACAGGATGATCAGTCAACCGCTATTATTCGCAGTCTGACACAACGTATAGACTCGCCCTGTCTGGGAGTTGTACCCAAGCTGAAAGATGGCGAAGACGCCAGTGCCTATCTGAATTTAACGTTGTCTACTGATTCGGTGCAGCCGGAAAAAGGATGATTTCATCGCCTGAATGCCACTGGGGATATTTATGCATGATTTGGGTGAATAGATCTGACTGAAGAAAACCATTTAACCAGTTTTGCAGCCTTGGGTAATCCGCGTTGCTGAACCAGTCCCAATTGACCAAAGCAAACTGTCTGACAAAAGGTAATATGGCAAAGTCCACTAAGGTCAGGGTATCGCTCATTAAACCAATCTGCTGATTGAGACGATATTCCAGTTTGGATAAGAATTGCTCTCCTTGCTGGCGATAATACTGTTCGCTATGCTCAGGATAACGATCAGCATATTTATAACGATCCAGCGCTTGCTTGAAACTGACATCATTCTCTTCAATCAGGATAAACGCTTCTTTACGTTGTTGTTCATCCAGCGATTGCCAAATGGCATGGTGTTCAGCTGCCCAAAGCATGATATCCAAACTTTCTTCAATGACATTCTGGTCAGTATCAAACAACACCGGAACCGTGCCCTTGGGGGATATTTTCAGTAATTCAGCCGGTTTGTCTTTTAACACAACCTCGCGTAGTTCGACTTCACGCTCGGCCATGACAAGCGCCAGCCTGGCACGCATGGCATAAGGGCAGCGCCGGAAGCTATAAAAAATCGGGTAATTAGCTGACATAGTAAGTCCTTCATGATTATGCTGATGGTGTGCCATAAAATCAGAAGAACAACGTAAGTTTGTTAGACCCTCGGTGCGATTAAATCTGTTTACTGTTACGCAGTTCTTCTGCCTGGCGGTTCAGGGTGTGTTTAACCAGAATGTTGCGGTCTATGTCACTCATATGAGTAAACGCCATACGTAAATAGAAACTTTTACCTTGAATACTCTCTATTAACTGATCGCAGGCAATCACTTTGGCAATTGCCCGGATATGTAAACCACCAGGTAGCAATTGCATTCTGATCTCCATCGGGGAACGAGCAGCAAATGCAATATCTGTCATGAATGCCAATCCTCCGGCACTAAGGTTAACTTCAATTGCCGATTCGGGATTAAGCGGGGTGTGTAATAACTGAACATTCTGTGCCAGCAAATTGACTTTTTCATCCAGCATCCGTAATGCCCTGGCGATATCTCTGTCACTGTGGCCAATTTGATCAACCAGATGATTAAAGCTTTTCTGAATTGACGACATTTGTTGAGTTAGCTGGCCTGCTTCAGGCGTGGCATCGATAATCGCATTACCGATTTGTTCAGCTTCAACCCCGGTAAGGGGGACGAAAGACATAACCAGACGATCGTTAATACGAAAAAAAGCCCGGCGGTCAGAGCCGGTTAGGGTGGTATCGTTCATTGTATGCCTTCCTGTCTGCCCATGATCCACTTGATGAATCAATGCTGTTTAGAGCTAAAAAAATAAAAAAGTGAGAACGGCACAAACATGGTATTTGCGCCGTTCAATTACAGTTAGTCGCAACAGATTACAAGTTTTCTGAGGCAAAGTCAGCCAGACGTGAGCGTTCACCTCTCAATAAAGTGATGTGACCACTATGAGGCCAGTTTTTAAAATGATCCACGACATAGGTCAGGCCTGATGTGGTCTCACTCAAGTAGGGCGTATCAATCTGTGAAATATTTCCCAGACAGACAATTTTGGTGCCTGGACCTGCACGGGTAATCAGGGTTTTCATTTGTTTGGAAGTAAGGTTTTGGGCCTCATCTATAATAATGAAACGGTTCAGGAAGGTACGACCTCGCATAAAATTCAAAGAGCGAATTTTAATCCAGCGTTGCAACAGATCATTTGTTGCCTGACGGCCCCAATCTCCACCATCTGTTTTATTGAGCACTTCCAGGTTATCCATCAGTGCGCCCATCCATGGTGTCATTTTTTCTTCTTCAGTGCCTGGCAGAAAACCGATGTCTTCACCGACTGGAACCGTGACACGTGTCATGATGATCTCACCATAACGTTTATGTTCAATACACTGCGTTAATGCCGCTGCCAGTGTCAGCAGGGTTTTACCGGTACCGGCCTGACCAAGCAGGGTGACAAAATCGATATTGGAATCCATTAACAGATTCAGTGCAAAATTCTGTTCCCGATTACGTGCAGTGATGCCCCAAACACTATGATTTTCACGACGATAATCATGAATTAACTCAATATCCGCAGTCGTCTCATTACTGTTACGAACCACTGCTTCAATCGCCCGTTCTTCGCCAGGTGAATAGATCAACTGGTTGGGATACCAGTCTTTAACAACGTCGCCTTCAACCTGATAGAACGTACGTCCATCTTCCGTCCAGGATTCGAGCCGGTTCAAGTCTTCCCAGAAATCGGCTTTGAGTTCACTGGATCCGCGATATAACAAGTCGACATCGTCCAGCACTTTATCGTTGTAATAATCTTCAGCACAGATGCCTAGAACCGTGGCTTTAATACGCAGATTAATGTCTTTGGAAACCAGAATTACATTGGTATCCACCTGCGCTTGTTGCAGATTAATGGCAACAGCCAGTATGGCATTATCAGCCTGATGTCCTGGTAACTCTTTGGGTAACTCACCCGCCATTTGCCGGGTTTGGAAAAATAAACGACCACTTGCCTGAGGTACATCGCTATTGGTCACACTCGGTAGTGGAATGCCAGAGTTGATAGCGTCATTATCTTCTGCCTGTTCCAGCAAGTCATCGAGAAAACGACTGACCTGCCGCACATTACGAGAGACTTCGGATAAACCTTTTTTGCCTTTATCGAGTTCTTCCAATACCACCATCGGCAGGAAAATATCGTGTTCATCAAAGCGGAAGAGAGCAGTGGGATCGTGCATCAGCACATTGGTATCAAGCACAAACAGACGTTTTGTCGCGTCGGGTCGTTTAATCATTCGGAGTAGATCCTCTTGTTGTATTGACGTGCCTGTGTTTGATTATGATCGAAGAATCGGCATCTGCAAAGGGTGTTTCACAGGTTTTGGTCAGCCATATCAAATAGGTCATTGAAACTGATAAAAATTATTGTTTAAAACCGCTTTTTTTACCAAATTGCGGCGTCGTTATTTGATTTGTTCTGCAAAGAAAAGGAAGGCCGAACCATGCCCACTGGCAATCTCTCTTTCAGAATAATCACGACCCATTGTCTATTTTCATGCTGTAGCATAGTGAGCCACTGGGATAGAATTCAATAATTATGGTTTATTTATAGGGCTTTAAATGCTTGAAAAAGTTGGGGTTTCCCCCGAAACCTTTGCGTTTTTTTTACCGATTATCAGTTTATTTGGTAGCACTTTTATACTGTTCATGGTGGTACTGTTATTAAATTCGCTGGTTTCACGGTTTATTCGTCGATCGATTGATTCCTCAGAGTTACGCCGAAAATGGCTGGTACAAAGCCGTAATGGTATTATTCTGATCTTCCTTCTTGGCCTGATTTTAATCTGGGGCGAAGAGCTCAGAACCCTGGCACTTTCGGTGGTGGCGATAGCCGTGGCTTTTGTGGTTGCTACGAAAGAATTGATTTTGTGTGTCACAGGGTCATTATTGAAAACCGGCGCTGGCTCGTTTGATATTGGGGATCGTATTCAAATTAAAGACTTTCGTGGTGACGTTATCGATCAAACCTTGCTTGCGACTACGATTCTGGAAGTCGGTCCCGGCAAGTTGACACATCAGCGTACAGGGCGGATGACCGTCATTCCCAACGCATTATTTGTGTCTGAACCGGTGATTAATGAGAGCTACACCCGTCAGTATGTGCTGCATGTATTCACTGTGCCCTTTAAACGTACGGATAAATGGCAGGCTGCACAACAAGCGCTATTGGCGGCTGCTTCAAAACATTGCAAACCCTATCTGGAAAATGCGCGAATTTACATGCAGAAACTCAGTGATGAACGAGGTCTCGACGCGAGTTCTGTCGATCCGCGAGTGACTATCCAAATACCCACAGCGGCTGAGATTCATTTAGTGGTGCGTTTTCCGGTGCGATCATCTCAGCGCAGTTATATTGAGCAACTGATCCTCTCGGAAGTCTTTACCGAAGATTTCTCCGGCAAAGGAAAAAGCACGGATGAAGAAAACGAAGAAAATGCGATTTCTTAACAGACGGTTAGGGAAAACATCGTTTTGATACGTCTCAGTCTGGAAAAAAATCAACTATTTGTTTATCTGCTGGCCATATCACTGGGATTGCTGTTAGGAATGAAGTATCCCACGGCAGGAAGCTATCTGGACATTGCTGTCTGGCCATTACTGGGTTTGCTGTTATATTCCACATTTAGTCAGGTACCGTTGACCCATCTGCGCGAAGGTCTTTGCCAGCCACGATTTTTTTTGGCCGCTGTGGCTGGGAATTTTGTGCTTATTCCTGTTGTTGTGGCAGGACTATTATTTATTGCGCCAAATGATCCTGCGGTACGTCTAGGCATATTATTAGTGCTTTTGGTGCCTTGTACCGACTGGTTTATTAGCTTTACTCAGCTTGCTGGGGGAGATACCCGGCAGGCCATACTCTTTGCTCCCGTAAGTTTGCTAATGCAAATCGTATTATTGCCGCTCTATCTGTGGTTATTCTTGGGCGATGAATTCAGCTTCAATTCGGCACAAGACAAGATGGTCTGGGCCTTTGTCGGATTAATCATTACACCATTAATTTTAGCGTGGCTAACGCAGAAAATAGCTGAACAACAGCGTCTGGTTAAAACGTTCATCAATCAGCTGGGCTGGTTTCCGGTGATTCTGTTGGCAACCGTCATGTTTATTATTGCGCTGTCACAAGTGCCTGTAGTACTTGATTCACTCTCATTACTACCCGTTTTATTGCTGATATTTGTTTTATTTTTGGTGATTGTTGGCTGGCTGGCCAAATGTTTATCGAGGTTATTACAACTGTCATATCGACAAGGTAGAGTATTGGTTTTCAGTTTTGGCACCCGCAATTCTTTTGTGATGCTGCCCCTGGCATTGGCATTACCAACGGGTTATGAAATGACTGTGGTGGTGATTGTATTTCAATCGCTTGTCGAATTGATCGGCATGATGATGTTTTTATGGTGGGTGCCCAAGCGGTTATTTGCAGAGAAAAGTGAATATTTATGAGTAAGGAGCAACCTGTCACCGATCTTGAAGAATTGTTCGATTGCATCGGTGAAGCTGCTGCACAAAACACTCACGAAAAAGTCTCGATAGACAGCATTATGGATATGATAGGCCGTCGTTCTTTTGGACCGTTGTTATTGCTGGCCGGACTGATCATCTTGGCTCCGGTTATTGGGGATATACCCGGCGTGCCAAGTATCATGGGTATGTTCATCTTTTTGGTGGCCATTCAGCTGTTAATTGGTCAGGAACATTTCTGGCTGCCAAATTGGTTATTACAACGTGCGGTTCCTGCTGACAAGCTGATTAAAGCGGTTGAATGGTTGCGAAAGCCGGCACACTATATCGATAAATTGATACGCCCCCGTTTGCCGTTATTTGTGAATGGAATAGCGAAATATCTTATCGCGGTGGTCTGTATTTTAATTGCCTTAATGTTGCCGTTTATGGAGGTTATTCCCTTCAGTGCCAATGCGGGTGGACTCGCACTGGTGGCTTTTGGTTTGGCCTTGATCGCCCGAGATGGGCTTTTGGCATTATTTTCATTTATCCTGACTGGGCTTACTGTCTGGCTTATCATCGCCAACCTATTTTGACGACAAACAGTTTAAAGGGATATCACTCTCTGTTATGTCGAAAAGACGGTAGAGTCCTCATCAGTTTACCGTCGGCCTAGTCCGGAACCACAGCTCGACCAATCGTATTTGCATCTGTACCAAACCACAACGCATTACTCGCTTCATCAAACACCATATTTCTTACGGTCTGGCCTCCTGAAGGAACCTCGTTTATCGAAATAAAATGTTCTGTTTGACTGTCAAAACCGATA
Organism: Methylophaga pinxianii; assembly: GCF_020447225.1. Classification (GTDB taxonomy): domain Bacteria; phylum Pseudomonadota; class Gammaproteobacteria; order Nitrosococcales; family Methylophagaceae; genus Methylophaga; species Methylophaga pinxianii. Next base: position 59,525 of record NZ_JAJAEO010000181.1, read on the forward strand.
AAACGATTCGGTTGCAGACCGGTTTCGACATACCAGATTCTATCCTGATTATCGACAGCCATGGCATATAAACCTGCGGCTTCTCCGCCAGGTGTTTGCCATTGTCGCATCGATTTATCTTGGGGGTTATAAACACCGACGTAGCCCATGCCTGCGTCCACCCACCAGACTCTATCATCCGACGTCAGACCAATTCGTCGAATAATACTCTCTTCATGGGGTGTGGCGATAATCTCTAATTGCATTGAGTCGGGATTAACTTTGCCAATCGCGTTACTTCCCATAAAGGCTACCCAAGGGCGATCTTGGCTATCCACTACAAGTCCATAAGGGCGCATATGCGTCCCAGGGACTTCAATAAGTTCGACATCTCCTGTTTCCACCCGTAATTTCCCAATAAAACCGGCCTTACCTGATCGTTGCACGGTAAACCAGATATTACCGTCGGATGACCATGCCATAGTGTGGGGATCATTGACCCCCTCAGGCATGTCAAAACGGGTTACCTGACCAGTTTCAGGATCCAAGCGGCCAATATGTTGATCTTTATTACCGGCATACCAAGGATAACCTTGCCCATCGACAATCACAGTATGCGGGCCGGCCTGAGGAATCTCATAACGCTGCATTTCTCCCGACAGGGGATCCAGCCTTGCAACATAATCACCAATCTGACCTACAAACCAGACATCACCATTAGGACTCACATACGGATCGCGAGGTCGGCTGTTTTTCCAACTCACCTGCCATTCGGTGAAATCGAGAGAGATTCTTTGTTCTGCCGGCAGAAGATGTTTTTGTAAATTTTCATTGGCCATGACATGACCACTGGTTAACATGCACAGAAGTATTGCAATAGAACCCGTCAGAGAAAAAACATTAAAGGTGAGTTGTTGGATGGGGAACATGGTCACTCTCCAAATTTGCGTTTGAGATTATGTAAGATGTTGACCGTAGGGTGAAGGAAAAGTGCTGAAAAATTCACCATTCATTCCAGCCAAATGAATTTAACTCATAACGCAACAGGAATTAAATGGATATTGACGCTGTATTGAAGATTGTTCTACTGACTGGCGCGGCAGGTATTTGTATACCGATTGGCGGTTTTGTCGCCAGTTTTGAACGGGTCCACTCACAGTGGTTAGAAAAGGAATTAAGACATTTCATTATTGCTTTTGGGGGTGGAATATTATTGGGTGCGGTGACCATAGTGCTGGTTCCCAAAGGCATAGAAAACATGAATCAATCTCTCTGGAGTATTCCCGTCCTGGTATCGGGTGGTCTGGTTTTTTTCTATATCGAGCGACTGCTGGGAGTGCATAAAAATGAGTCACCCCAACTGATGGGCATGATTCTGGATTATGTGCCGGAGGCAATTGCACTGGGCGGTTTGATCGCATTAAATCCAGAGACGGGGCCTTTACTGGCACTGTTGATTGGAATGCAAAATTTACCAGAAGGGTTCAATGCATACCGAGAGCTTAAACAACATAACCAACACGGTCATGTCATTTCCAAAATGACAGCAATTGTTTTGCTTGGGCCGGTGGCAGGATTGTTGGGGTATTGGTTTTTATCAGAAAATCAAAGTTTGCTAGGTGCCATTATGTTGTTTGCGTCTGGAGGCATTTTATATCTCATTTTTCAGGATATAGCACCGCAATCCAGATTGGAAAAACATTGGGCTCCCCCATTAGGTGCTGTGCTGGGTTTTTGCCTGGCCCTGACCGGACACCTGTTGATGACGGGTTATTGATTGAATTATCTCAATCCTTATTTGAATGACAGGCTATCGGGTTGAATATTTCAGTGAACTTTAACCTATGTAATATCTGCGTACATATTACCTTGCTACCTTAAACCCGTGGTGTCGTCAATACAGGCACTACGGTGCCTTTGGCATATTTATTATGACTGAGTGCATCTGTTGACATTCTGTTTTATTCATTTGGCCTGAGTAAATAATCGGGCTCATGCAAAAGATACTTTTTTAGCAGTCATGCCAAAGTCAATCTACTTATACAAAGCAAATCCGGATTTGAAAGCAAATTATAAGGAACGCAATATGGAAACTCTCTCAGCAAACAACAGCAGCGTGTCATGGGCAGCCATCTTCGCTGGAGCTGTCAGTGCAGCAGCCATGACATTACTCATGTTAATCCTCGGTTTTGGATTAGGTTTTTCAGTGATATCGCCCTGGCAGAATGAAGGCGTCAGTATGGAAACCATAGGATGGTCGACGATTATCTGGCTGACGGTAACACAATTGGTTGCCGCCGGTTTGGGGGGCTATATCGCCGGGCGGTTAAGAACTCGATGGACCGACATTAATATTGATGAAGTCTATTTTCGTGACACTGCACATGGTTTGATCAGTTGGGCCGTCGCTACGCTATTGGTCGCGCTGTTAATACTTTCAAGTGTGGGAGCGGTCATCAGTGGGACTGCCAAAGCGGGAGCTTCGGTAGCCCAGGGGGCAACCTCTGCCGTTCCGACTCTTAGCGAAGCGGTCTCCGAATCATCGGATTATTTTACCGATGCTCTTTTACGTACAGAACCGGGTGCCGAAATTGCGCAACGGGCAGATGGTAATGTACGTGACGAACTGTCCAATATTTTAGTACAGGCACTCCGTGACGGTGAGCTAAATGAAAACGACAAACAATATGTAGTGGGATTAGTAGCGAACTACACCGAACTCGATCAGGCTGGAGCCGAACAGCGTGTGAATGAGGTGATTGAAAGTGCACAGCAGGCCGCTACAGATGCTGAACAGACAGCTCGTGAAGCCGCTGACACCGCATTGGAAGGTGCAACCTTTGCTTCTTTATGGATATTTATAGCGCTACTGATTGGGGCCTATATCGCCAGTTTCATGGCGACAGTTGGTGGTCGTCAGCGTGACTCCATCGTTCAGTAATTTACAGCTGATATCTATCATTTTTTAAGGAGAAAAACATGCGATCCATTCTTTTATGGTTCTTAGGTGTGCCAATTCCCATCATTATTTTATTGGCTATTTTGCTTTAGATTTAGCAACCAAACATTAACGGGGTCGGTAAAACGACCTCGTTAATACTTCTTAATAATCTCACTTTCACGCCGCTGCAAGCCGCAGACATTTGTTAATGAGCTCTTGGCTAAAAAGTTAACCAGCTTATCGCGACTTCGAACAGGTCAGGTAGTTGATAAACCCCAAGAATGGAGTTGAATCAATGACAAGTAATAATAGATCCTTAGACCCAACCAACTTGGGGCAAAAAAACACAGAACAAAAAACCTCTTTACTCGAAGCATTTACAGAAGTCCGCCGACAAACAGAACAAATATGTGCTCATCTGGAAATTGAAGATTTGGTGGTGCAACCCGCCGCTTATGTTAGCCCGCCTAAATGGCACCTGGCGCACACGTCGTGGTTTTTTGATTGTTTTGTACTCGAACCTCTCAATCTGGCTCAAACAAGCCAGTCTCCTAAATATCATTACTTATTTAATTCGTACTATAAAAGTCAGGGTGAGCATTGGCTGCAATCCGAGCGTGGTCAACTGTCACGGCCTACGGTTAAGGAAATCATGCTTTATCGCCAGCAGATTACCGGGGCTATTGTCGATTTGTTTGAATCGAACTCACTTTCAAAAAAACAGATAGAAGTTATCGCCACAGGAATTCAGCATGAGCAACAGCATCAGGAACTGTTGTTGATGGATATCAAATTTATCCTAGGCCATCAACCCTGGCCAGCAGCATACGAATCGGTAGCTGATTTAGATAAAAATCTGCTTCCTGCCAGAGCGCTGGGATGGCTGGAATCGACAGAAAATATTTCGTTGTTTGGTGCGAATTTAAATGCATTCTCCTATGACAATGAACGGCCTCGCCACAGACGCTGGATAAGCGGTTTTCAACTTGCGGATAGATTAATAAATAATGGTGAGTACATGGATTTTATGACCGATGGCGGTTATCGACGGCCAGAGCTTTGGTTAAGTGATGGCTGGGATTGGGTGCAGAAAAATCAAATGGGTCATCCGCTTTATTGGCGTAAACAAAATCATCATTGGGAAGAGTATCAGCTGCGAGGCTTGGAACCGTTAAATCCGAATTTACCGGTTAGTCATATCAGTTTTTATGAAGCCGATGCTTTTGCCCGCTGGATGGATGCTCGATTGCCTACCGAGTTTGAAATAGAGGCTTATTGTTCAAAGGATAAAGCGCTTTTTGAAAAAGAAACGGCTTTCTGGGATCCCTCTGAAGCGGTTTATCCCTCTCCACGTCGAGCCTGTGATGAATTTGATACCGGTTTATTATGGCAGTGGACTAACAGTGCCTATTCACCATATCCCGGTTTTAGAACCACTAATACAGCATTGGGCGAATATAACGGCAAGTTTATGGCCAACCAATATGTCTTGAAAGGCGGTTGCGTGGCCACACCAAAGCATCATATGCGCGCAAGTTATCGGAATTTCTATCGTCCGTCTGATCGTTGGGCATTTACTGGCATTCGTCTGGCGAAGGATTTGTAATGACTTATCTGGTTTTAGATTCTTTACGTCACCAAACAGAAGATGCGCTGAACGAACAGTTTGCGTTTGATGTTTTGATGGGGTTTTCTGCCCCTGCCAAATATCTGCCCAGTAAATATTTTTATGATGCCAAAGGCAGCCGGCTCTTTGAACAGATAACAGAGCTGGAGGAATATTATCCTACCCGTTGTGAATTTGAGATCCTTAACAGAGTTGGTGGTGAGCTGGCGGAATTCTTAGAGGATGAACCTTTTGAAATTGTTGAGCTGGGGGCGGGGGATGGTCGAAAAACCAAAGTGTTACTAACGCAGTTATTGGAGACAACAAAGCAGTTTTCCTATATCCCCATCGATATCTGCGAGACTGCAATAGCAAATCTGGTTGAGTCATTGAATCAATCTCATCCTTCTCTGACAACTCATGGCATTGTTGGTGATTACTTTGCCAGTATTCGCCATCTGGAAAATACCTCTGATAGCCGGAAGTTAGTATTACTGTTGGGGTCTAATATTGGAAATTTTGATTTTCCCAGTGCCAAACGTTTTTTACACAGTATCTGGAAATGCTTAAACCATAACGATCTTTTCCTGATAGGCTTCGATCTGAAAAAAGATATTGAAGTGCTTACCAAAGCCTATAACGATAAAAGAGGGGTCACCCGCGACTTTAATTTGAATGTGTTAACCCGCATTAATAACGAATTGGCTGGAGACTTTGACGTCAGCAGGTTTTCCCATCATGGTATGTATAACCCGCGCCACGGAGCGATGGAAAGTTATCTGATTTCTCTGGAACATCAGGAAGTCCATATCGGCGCACTGGAAAAAACTTTTGAATTTAAACCCTACGAAGCAATCCATTTGGAGCTTTCGCATAAATACTTATTATCCGATATGCAGCAACTGGCCGATCAGACCGGCTTTACTGTCTTGAACAACTGGCAAGATTCGCAAGGTTATTTTGCGGATGGTCTGTGGCGGGTCAATAAAGATTTTCCGGAATCCTAACGTTATATTTTTGAAATTTGTCCTCTTAGGTTAATGGTAAAGCCGTCGATTTTATCGGTGACTTCATTACAAACGAGGTATGCACTCCCGTCACACCCTCAATGCGGGTGAGTTTCTGCAACAAAAACTGTTGATAGGCATCCATATCTTTAACGATGACTTTCAATAAATAGTCAGCCGTCTGTCCGGTGATTAAATGACATTCCAATACTTCTGGATAACCGGCAAGCTTCTCTTCCAGGCCACTGAAGCGTTCCGGCGTATGTTTATCCATGCTGATGCCGATAAATGCCATCAGAGTTAATCCCAGTTTACGTGCATTTAATAGGGCGACATAGCCATCTATTAGACCGATTTCTTCCATTTGTTTGACCCTGCGCAAAGTCGGAGATGGAGAGAGGTTAATGGCTTCGGCCAGTTCCTGATTAGAGATACGCCCCTGTTTTTGCAGAATATCGAGAATCATTTGATCATAGCGATCCAGTTTTTCAGTCATGATTGACTCCGAAAAGTTATATTAAAAGCATTTTATGCTTAAAATTTAACTTTATCAGCAATTATATTTGTATTTGTGGCGATTTAATGCAACTTTAGCAATTTAATTCTACTGCTGAGCCTCTATACTATTTCACATGCCTGAAACGCTGAGTTGTGAGTCAAAAGCTTTATTCAACGCAGTTATCCCAAACTCATCAAAAGTGGGTGGCGGTGACTGAAAAAAGATTGGTAACCCTCCAATCCTAGCTGGATAAATTTAGCGGACATATCATTAAATAGAGTGATGATCAGGCAACTTTATATATCTTTAAAGAGTTTAGGAGCCAGATCATGATTGCCCATCCCGCTCAAAAATACCGCCGCTTTGAGCCTATCAAGTTGCCGGATCGCCAATGGCCAAATCAGGTGATTGAAAAGCCGCCAATCTGGATGAGTACCGATTTGCGTGACGGCAATCAGGCTTTGATTGATCCGATGTCGGTCGATACCAAAATGCGTTATTTCAAGGCGTTGATGGAAATGGGGTTCAAGGAAATAGAGGTAGGATTTCCTTCAGCTTCGGAGACCGATTTTAATCTGGTACGTCGGTTAATCGAAGAAGATGTTATCCCTGAAGACGTGACGATTGAAGTGTTAACCCAGGCCCGCCAGGATCTGATCGCACGCACAGTCGACTCATTGAAAGGGGCGCGCCGGGCCATTCTGCATATGTACAATCCGATTGCGCCGACATTCCGCAAAATCGTCTATAACACCGATAAAGCCGGTGTGAAAGAAATCGCAGAACGCGGCACGCGCTGGGTTAAAGAATTGACTGAAAAGCATCCGGAAACCGAATGGGTTTATCAATACTCGCCAGAAGTCTTTTCCAGTACCGAAGTGGAGTTTGCCAAAGAGGTGTGCGATGCCGTATCCGCTATCTGGAAGCCTACGCCACAACGCAAAATGATTTTTAATTTACCGGCAACGGTCGAGATGTCGACACCTAATACCTATGCTGACCAGATTGAATGGATGCATCGCCATTTAAATCATCGGGACAGCATTATTTTGAGTGTGCATCCGCACAACGATCGCGGCACTGCCGTAGCTGCAGCAGAATTGGCGGTGATGGCTGGTGCTGATCGAGTTGAAGGCTGTTTGTTTGGTAATGGTGAACGTACCGGCAATGTGGATTTAGTGACACTGGCACTGAATTTATATTCTCAGGGGATCGATCCCGGTCTGGACTTCAGTCAGATAGACCAGATCCGTCAATTGGCTGAAGAATGTACTCAGTTACCGGTACACCCAAGACATCCTTATGCTGGTGAATTAGTATTTACCGCATTTTCGGGTTCACATCAGGACGCAATCAAAAAAGGATTGGCCAAACAGGATCCTCAGGGTGTATGGGAAGTGCCATATTTGCCGATCGATCCTGCCGATTTGAATCGCAGTTATGACGCCGTTGTTCGTGTTAACAGCCAATCTGGTAAAGGCGGGGTGAGTTTTCTGTTACAACAGCATGCGGGGTTTGAATTGCCGCGGCGGTTACAGATTGAGTTCAGTAAACTTATTCAGCAGCAAAGTGACAGCAGTGGAAAGGAAGTCAATGCGGCCGACATTGTGCAGTTATTTGATAAAGCCTATCTCAGTGTGAATACACCATATCGCTTCGAAAGCAGCAGCGTAGTGGATGAATCTCAGGACTCTGCGATGGCTGAATTGCAATTGGAACATGGCAACACCTCATTTACTCTTAAGGCAAAAGGAACGGGACCAATAGATGCTGTGGCGACAGCTTTGGCCGAACACATTAATCAACCGATTGCTATCGTTGATTATCATGAGCATGGTGTTGGTAGTGGTTCGGATGCCTTGGCAGTGAGTTACGTTGAAATGAAAGTGGGAAATGCACAACCGGTTTTTGGTGTGGGACAAGATAAAAATATTAGCCGGGCAGCGATTAAAGCCATTATCAATGGGGTCAACCGTTTTCTTTCTGTACAGTCAGAAGCGGCTTAAGGCATATGCCTTCGGTACTGCTGACGAGACAATAAACCTAAAGGAATTCTTTCACATTCTGTTTGGTGATAATACTGAGTTTGACCGGCTTGTATGGTTAACATTTTGATTTAAAAGGTTTTTATGGGTTTCTGACTGATTTGAAGAAGTAATTCAAATTCGTTATGGTAGAAAAACAGTTGATAGCGAGTTCGTTAAAAACTGTTTTTCTAATGATTATCAAGGAGGCCACTATGTTAAAACAATGTTTTTACAGCGTAGCCCTGACATCCTTATTGCTTTCTGGCCCTGCCTTTGCGGCTCAGGAGGATACGAGTAAACACCCAGCCCATGAAATGGATGAATCGGTTTCACCCAAAGCCGCTGAAATAGATCAACAAGCAGACTATCAGTGGCAGAAAGAGAAGGCGGCAGATAAATCAGATGGTAATCATCCTGCCCATGAGATGGGCGAGTCTGCTGAACGTATCAATAAAGACTCAAAAGAGAATTATCAGCAAAACCGTTTAAATGCGGAAGAAGCGGGTAATTCTATGCATCCCGCTCATGAAATGGATGAAGTGGAACCTGTTCAAAAACGTGGTCAATAAGCCAATCCATTTCCATCAGTAAATAGATTGCGACAGATCTATGAGGCAGCGAACTCACCAGCTCTCAGGTTCTGTCGCATTTTGCTTGAAACTATTTCCACCATTTGGTTTAGACTGAATGTAAAAAATTGGCTGGAATAACATGCGCTTTTTACTCTTCTGTCTAATCACCATCGTTTCTTTATCCGGGTGTGCCGGTTGGTCGCCCAATTACGAAACACCACAAGTTAATATCACTTCATTCTCACTGGCACCTGAAACCGCAGGCATTGCTCCACGATTTCTCATTGGTTTGCAGGTGATAAATCCCAATCGCAATGCCTTACCTTTAAAAGGGATGAGTTATTCGGTCGAAGTCGATAATAATCGTGTTTTAAGCGGTGCCACACCGGATTTACCGCGTGTGCCGGGATATGGGATGGCAGACTTTACTATTGAAGCAAGTCCGGATTTACTGGGTAGTGCACGACTGCTCAACCGGTTATTAAACAGCCAGGCAAAAAGCCTCGATTACACGTTTAAGGCTAAACTCGACGTAGGCAGCCTAATGCCATTTATTCATATTGAAGAGAGTGGAAAACTGGCCATGCCGGAGCCGCAATAAGCTTCACTCACCTCCGGCATGGTCTGGTTGTTACATTTGTATGCGACCACCAGTCACACCGTATATTTCACCAGTAATATAACTGGCGTCTGCTGAAGCCAGAAAGACATAGACGGGAGCCAGCTCAGCAGGCTGTGCAGGGCGTCCAAATAAAGTATTGGCACCAAAGTTTTTGACCTTTTCATCGGGCATTGTGGTGGGAATGAGTGGTGTCCAGACCGGGCCAGGTGCAACGCCGTTTACTCTGACACCCTGGTTAATCGCTTCTGAGGCTAGTGACAAGGTAAAGTTGGCGATTGCCGCCTTAGTTGCAGCGTAGGGGGCCAGGTTGCTACTCGGTTCAAATGCTTGAATGGAGGTGGTGTTGATAATCGACCCACCCGGCGGAATGTAGTTTAACGCTGCCCGGGAAAAATGAAAAAAAGCCTCAATATTGGTTTGAAACGCATAGCTGATTTCGTCGTCCGGGATATCCTGTATCGAGTTATAGGTTTGCTGAAATGCCGCATTATTGACCAGAATATCCAGCCGCCCAAACTCTTCAATACACACCTCAACTGCTCGATCACAAGCTTTGCGATTATTGGATTGATCCATTTTAATTGAAATGACTTCTTTTCCCGCTTCACGAACCAGGCGTTCAGTTTCGTGTGCATCGTCTTCTTCACTCAAATAAGTAAACACGATATTGGCTCCCTCCCGGGCATAAGCCAGAGCAACCGCCATTCCGATGCCACTGTCGGCGCCAGTAATCAAAGCAACTTTTCCGTTCAATCGGTTATATCCCTGATAAGTCTTTTCCCCATGATCTGGCATTGGTTTCATTTTGCTTTCCTCCCCAGGTAGTTTTTGGGGCTGGATGTCGAGCTCGGGGCGGGGATAACGACTTCTGGGATCGGTAAATCTGTTCGCTGATGAATGTGTCATTTTGAACTCCTCGACGGTGACTAAACAGTAAATACGCGCAGTGCGATCGGGTGATTAACCAATAATGCAAAAGCTATTCCTTGGAATTGATGGCTCTAAAACGGTTGTTACGCTCATCAATCCCGAAGTATTGATGCTATGAAATATCTTTATTCCAAGTAAAAATTACCGAGGCCAGGAATTTTTTATATGTGCAGATATACAGTAATGAAAGGTTAAAACCCGAAAGTGTTTTGCCAATATCAGCAAAAGCGCAGCTTCCCATCTTCAATCACTCTCTGGCACAGAGTTTGCGATGTAACTGTTCAATTGAGATCAATGCACGCGACGATCTACGGCATTAATTGTCATATATCGTTATCACCATAGGAAAATCTGTTTTCAGGAGAAAATTATGAATATCAGAAAAATCATGAATGCAGAAATTGAAATGGTCAGTGCTTCAACCAGTTTGAAAGAAGCTGCCGCCAGAATGGAGCGCGACAGAATTGGGTTCCTGCTCGTGGGGCAGGGCAGGAATTTGCAAGGCACGTTAACCGATAGAGATATTGTTATTAAAGCAGTAAGTCAAGGCATGGATATGCAGGCAACTAAAGTAGGCGATATTTTAAATTCCGAAGTTTTATGTTGCGAAGATACTCAGCATGTCGATGAGGTTGCCAGGCATATGAGTGATGAGCAGGTTCGCCGAATGCCGGTGGTCAATCATGAAAAACAATTACTGGGAATTGTCAGTATTGGTGATTTGGCACAATACCTCAATCCCGAGCTGGTGGGAGAAATGCTCAAAGGCGTAACTGAAAAAAGACATACAGCTTAGCGTAAGGTGATGGTCATGTTAAATGAGAAATATAAAGAATGTATAGAAGCCTGTAAGGATTGTGCTGATGCCTGTGATACCTGTTCGGTCGCCTGTCTGCAGGAAGATAATGTCGCCGCTATGGCGAACTGTATTCGGCTGGATATCGATTGTGCAGCTATGTGTCGTTTGGCAGTCAGTGCCATGGTTCGTGACAGTGAGTTTTCCAAAGCAATTTGCCAATTGTGTGCGGATATTTGTGAAGCGTGTGCACGAGAATGTGCCCAACATGACCACGATCACTGTCAGCAATGTGCAACCGCCTGTGAGGCCTGTGCCAACGAATGTCGAAAAATGGCGGCCTGAATTAAAGTGAATAGCTGTTTATAAAGTAATGAGATAACCAAATGAAACTAACACTTGAGAAAAGTGATGAGCATATGATGCAAATTATTAATGAGAATGATGTCATGAACTCTGCTGATGTAATTAGCAAACTGAGAGATTTGGTGGCCTTGGAGTTTAATGCCATTGAAACCTATGAAGCAGCGATTGAACGGCTGGAAGATCTGGATTATCGAGCAAAAATCACGGAATTTCTCGGTGAGCATGAACGTCATTTGATGGAATTATGTGATGCCATTATCGAGGAGGGCGGTACACCACCTGACGGTGGCGATTACAAACAGTTTTTGACGAAAGGGCCAGTTGTACTGGCGGGTATCGGTGGAGATAAAGCCATTTTGCAGGCGATGTTACTCAACGAAAGCCTGACCAATAGATTGTACGAAAATGCCAATGACGAAATTTTCCCAGGCTATATCCAGCTTAAATTGAAACAGGCATTAGGTGATGTTCGCCATCACCGTGTCTGGATTGAGTCAGCAATCGAACAAATTGAATGAAAAAAAACAGGTGGTTTTCAAGGAAGATTTGAAACAAAGATTTATAACAAGTTGTCTTTTTGATAACTATTTTAAATAAGGAAAAAGAAATGTTTAATAAATTATTTCTTTCTGCAATTGTCTCGGCGGTATTTGCAACAACACCGGCTTTGGCCGAGGATTTAAACCAGCCACAAGATCATCGTTCTACGATTAATCAGCAACAACATAATCAGGTTGGTCAGCCCATAGATAATCGGATTGATAGCCAGATTAAACAAAACGATTCAGCTACCATAGTCAATCCACCCGCTACACAGCCTTTGCCGGCGAATCCGCCTTCACGTTCGGTGATGACACCTGAACCACCGCCACCACCAACACGTAATATTCCACAAACACCCCGATCAACAGATCCTGACTCGCCGGGGAGTCTGGGACCATCGACCACAACACCTTCATACCCTGATACCACATATCCGGAGGATGCCTATCCGGATTCAACATCACCGTAATGTAGATGAAGGATGATAAAGAAAGCTTTAAAACTTCAGGTAAAACAGCTGACGCAGTGAATTTTTGTTCCATACAGACTGGCGTCATAAATGAAACTTCTATCAAGGTTAATCAGATAAAAGGACACTGCCATGCCACATGCTAGAAAACTAGATACTCATACGGTTGAAAACCGTACTCACCAATTTGCTAAATCCGCCAAGGCGGATGAATTGATTACTCATTCTGCCTCAAACAGTAAAGCAAAAATTATGCTTCATCCCGAATTTACGATTGATGAAACGGCGATGAAAGCCTTAAGCAAATCGCTTCCCGATGGGAAAGTGGGCAATATTAAAAAAGTGCATCAGCATAATACCGAGTTGCTGCTGCACAAATTGGGTCAACGGCTGGCGTTTGAACGTGCCAGTGTCAGACTTTATGAAGCATTGATCTTTAAATGTTTAGCCAGTCGTAATGGCAAGAAAACAACGGTTTCCGTTGATCAACTGCGACAATTTCGTGATGAAGAAGTAGAGCACAGTCGGTTACTCAAGACAGCCATCGAAACTTTAGGGTTTGATCCAGACGAATGGCTTCCTGATGCTGATTCCAGTCTGCTTTCAAGCTTGCAGATTCCAAAAGTATTCACCCAAAAAAGTAGCAGTGTTTTATCATGTCTGGAGTCCGTCCTGATCTTCGCGACAAACGATAACGCTGAGTGGCATACCTTGCATGGATTATTCACCACGTTGGGATTGTTAGATTTGGCGGAAGAATTTAACCAGGCACTTGAAGAAGACAGCAGACAGCTGGAAACCATCTCACGCTGGATATATCAGTTGTCTCACGCTTAAAATGATTCTGGGGATGAATGTGAAACATTCCTCCCCAGTGATGCGGCTTAACTGACTGTTGAAACCTGCCTGACTTTATATAACTTAAAACCACTCTCTGGCAGGGTTGGCATTTTGTTATGGGGCACAAACAGATTCTGACTATTCACTTCATACTGGATTTCCTGAGTGAGTACTTTTAATGCGAGTTCCATCATTGCCAGTGTCAGCCATTCTCCAGCACAACGATGATGCTGCCAATAATCGCCTCCTCCCTGAGGGATCAAACTGAACTCATCGCTGTTGTTAGACAGAAAACGATCAGGCCAGAACTGCTCAGGATTTTGCCATAACCGATGATCATGATTTGTTCCATACAGGTCGAGCATCACCCGGCGGCCCTGTGGGAAAGTATAACCTTGCCATTCAAATGTTTGCTTTACCTCAGCCACAGCTGCTGGAAAAAAAGGATAAAATCGTCTGACTTCCTGCACAAAACGATGTCGTGCCATATGACTATCTAATCGTTCGGTTTCATGGGGAAACTGATGTAAGGCCAGAGCCGTTAACACTACATAATAGGTAATGGCCACAGTTGGACGCAGCACATTGAGTAACTCTACCGCGGCGACCTGTTCAGATAGCAGCGATGTGTCCAGCTGTTGGTGCATGGCAATTTTATAAAGCGCTTTTTCCGGTTCGGCAGTTATTTGATTGGTTCGGGTTTGATGAATTAAATTTCGACACCATCTTTCCGTTAAACGCCGAGCATGGCGGCCTTGCCAATGACGAAAACCGACTTTGCTGGCCCCTTCAATCATATGAATAAACTGATGACTACGCTGCTTAACCTTATCATCATCTAAGGGCACACCTGCCCAATGGCAGATTGACTGGGTCAATAACTCTGCCACAGCCTCTTTTAACATTACCGGTGAATCACTTAAATGCCAGTCGTTAATCGCGGCTCGCCAGTACGAATGTGTAATTTGCACCAGTTCATCCAATGAGTCTTTGGTCATTAAGTTCATAAACATGGCTTTACGATGCCGATGCTCTTCCCCGTCCAGGCCTTGTACCCCCTGTTGACCAAACAGCGTCTTTTTGAGTCGGGTAGGGGCTGCTCCACCGCGCTGGAATTTATTTTCGTCATAAAACATTTTTGCGGCTTCATGACCCAGTATGCATATAGTGGGTTTCATCAGTAAGCGCGTTTCAAACAGATCGCTATTCATCTGCTGACAACGGTTGCGGATGAAGTCATAACCTTCTCGTTTTAAAGCTAGAGTACTGTCAAAGGATGTGTCACGTGGTATAGATAGAGGCAGGGAGTTGCTATCAGACATAGATCATCCTTTTATTAAGCAAGGTTTAATCTGGACAGCTATTAATACCGAAAATTCATTTATAAATACTCCATTGGGAATGGTTGTTTATCGAAAAGAATTTACTCTGTCATTCATAATAAATTCATCAGCTTACTTCAGATAATCTGGTTGAAAATACCTTCAATACCCGTGGTGCTGGGGGGCAGTTTGATAATTTAATTTTATAGTGCCTTGTTTATTACTAAATGTCATAAAATAATGGATCAAGTAAAGTTACCAGGCCGAAAATATTTGGCATCAGTTTCTCTTACTTAATAGAAGTTGAACATGGCAGAAGCATCAACATGATCTGTTATAATCAGACGTTTTATCTAACAGGGGCTGGTATTTTTAAGCTCAAATGCGTTGTAAGTGAAATTGATAGCACAGTGACATCGCATTATCTCCCTTATGATAAAAAATGTGCCTTCAGTATTGGAGGCTCTATACGACAAAACAGACCTTATAACTCTCTGACAGGAAAATCGTTTTGACCACAGCTTCTCATCAAATCCGCAGTCTGCTTGAACAAAAGATCCTGATCCTTGATGGTGGCATGGGGACTATGCTGCAAAGTTATAAATTGAGCGAAGCGGATTTTCGCGGAGAACGCTTTGCCAATCATCCTTGTGATGTTAAAGGTAATAACGATTTATTGTCATTGACTCAGCCGCAGATCATCCGCGATATTCATCGGGCGTATTTTGAGGCCGGTGCTGATATTGTTGAAACTAATACCTTTAACGGCACATCAATCGCCATGGCGGATTACCAGATGGAAGATCTGGTGTATGAGTTAAACAAAGTCTCGGCACAACTTGCCCGTGAAGTGGCCGATGAATTTACGGCCAGCAATCCCGACAAACCACGTTTTGTCACCGGCGTATTAGGCCCTACCAATCGTACTGCCAGTATTTCACCGGATGTAAATAATCCCGGTTTTCGTAATGTGAGTTTTGACCAGCTGGTAGAAGCCTATCGGGAAGCAATTCGCGGGCTGGTGGATGGCGGCAGTGATCTGCTGTTAGTAGAAACCGTGTTTGATACGTTAAATGCCAAAGCCGCGTTATTTGCTATCGAACAATATTTTGAAGAGCACGATGTACATTTACCGGTGATGATATCCGGCACCATTACTGATGCCAGTGGCCGTACGCTCTCCGGCCAGACTGCTGAAGCTTTCTGGAACTCATTATCACATGTGCAGCCGTTATCCATCGGTTTGAATTGTGCATTGGGTGCCGAGCAATTACGTCAGTATGTTGAAGAGCTGTCCACTATCTCCACCAGTTATGTCAGTGCCCATCCCAATGCCGGACTGCCAAATGAGTTTGGTGAATATGATGAATCACCTGAAGCGATGGCGATTCACATCAGAGAATGGGCTGAAGCCGGTTTTCTGAATATTATCGGTGGTTGTTGTGGCACGACGCCAGCACATATCAAAGCGATTGCTGAGGCAGTCGAAGGGATCAAACCTCGCCAGCGGGTTGAAAATAAACATTATTGTCGTCTCAGTGGTCTGGAACCATTGACTATCACACCGGAAAGCCTGTTTGTAAATATAGGTGAACGTACCAATGTGACCGGTTCTCTTAGGTTTGCCAAACTGATCAAGGAAGGAGATTACGACACCGCTCTGGAAGTTGCTCGCCAGCAAGTTGAAAATGGTGCGCAAATCATCGATATCAATATGGATGAAGGCATGCTCGACTCGCAGGATGCGATGGTGACTTTCCTCAATCTGGTCGCAGCAGAACCTGATATCAGTCGCGTTCCCATTATGATTGACTCTTCCAAATGGGAAATCATTGAAGCCGGTCTGAAATGTATTCAGGGCAAAGGCATTGTGAACTCCATCAGCTTAAAAGAAGGCGAAGCCAAGTTTATTGAACAGGCCAAACTGGTCCGTCGTTATGGCGCAGCCGTTATTGTTATGGCGTTTGATGAAGATGGCCAGGCCGATACTCGCGAGCGTAAACGGGAAATCTGTACCCGCAGTTACGAGATCCTCACGGAAAAAGTGCATTTTCCTGCCGAAGATATCATTTTTGATCCGAATATTTTTGCTGTGGCGACCGGCATTGATGAACATAACAATTATGCGGTGGATTTTATTGAAGCCACTCGTGATATCAAGCAAAGTCTGCCCCATGCCATGGTCAGTGGTGGTGTTTCCAACGTGTCGTTTTCGTTCCGTGGCAATAACCCGGTACGTGAAGCAATCCATGCGGTGTTTCTCTATCACACTATCAAAGCCGGAATGGATATGGGTATTGTCAATGCCGGGCAGCTGGCGATTTATGACGATTTACCGGAAGAATTACGTGAGCGCGTCGAAGATGTCATCTTAAACCGCCGTAATGATGCTACTGATCGCTTGCTGGAAATTGCCGATAAATACAAAGGTGATGGCAGCGTTGAGAAAAAAGAAGATATGCAGTGGCGCAGCCTGCCGGTGGTTAAACGGCTGGAATATGCGTTAGTTAAAGGTATTGCTGATTTTGTTGAAGAAGATACCGAGCTGGCGCGTCAGGAATATGCCAAGCCATTGGAGGTCATTGAAGGGCCATTAATGGACGGCATGAATGTGGTCGGTGATCTATTTGGTGAAGGCAAAATGTTTTTGCCGCAAGTGGTCAAGTCCGCCAGGGTAATGAAAAAAGCCGTTGCCTATCTGATGCCGTTTATCGAACTGGAAAAAGACGACAGCACCGTCAGTAGCAGTAACGGTAAGATTCTGATGGCGACGGTGAAAGGCGATGTCCACGATATCGGCAAGAATATTGTCGGTGTGGTGTTGCAGTGTAATAACTTCGAGATCATTGATCTAGGTGTAATGGTACCTGCCGCAACCATTCTGGAAACGGCACGCAAGGAAAATGTCGATATTATCGGTCTGTCGGGTTTGATTACACCTTCACTGGAAGAAATGGCGCATATGGCCAAGGAAATGGAACGCCTGGGTTTTGAAATCCCCTTAATGATTGGTGGGGCCACCACGTCACTGATTCATACCGCGGTCAAGATTGATCCGAATTATCACGGCCCGGTGATTTATGTAAAAGATGCATCGCGTGCGGTCGGTGTGGCACAGAATCTGGTCAGTAAAATCACCCGCGATGACTTTGTTGACAAAATCAAAACCGATTATCAAAGCAAACGCGATCAGCATAAAGGCCGTAAATCCACCCGCCGATTACTGACCTTGAAACAGGCGCGCGCCAATAAAACCAAAATCGATTGGCCGGCTTATCAACCGGTAAAACCGGCCCAGATCGGAATTCAGGTGTTTGATGACTATCCATTGCAGGAACTGGTGGATCGTATCGACTGGACACCATTTTTCCAGTCATGGGAATTAGCCGGCAGATATCCCCGTATTTTGACCGATGAAATTGTCGGTGAACATGCGACGCATTTGTTTGAAGATGCGAAAAAAATGCTTAAACAGATTGTTGATGAAAAATGGCTTAAAGCACGCGCAGTAATCGGTTTATTCCCGGCCAACAGTGTGGGTGATGATGATATCGAAATTTATACCGATGACAGTCGTCAGCAGGTATTAATGAAATTGCATTCATTGCGTCAACAAGCCGAGAAACCGCCTGGCCGACCTAATGCTGCATTAGCTGACTTTCTGGCTCCGAAAGAAAGTGGCGTCGAGGACTATATCGGCGCCTTTGCAGTTACCGCCGGAATTGGCATTGATGAGCATATTGAACGTTTTGAGGCCGATCATGATGACTATCACAGCATTATGGTCAAAGCGCTGGCCGACCGGCTGGCAGAAGCCTTAGCCGAGCGTATGCATGAACGGGTACGCAAGGAATTCTGGGGCTATAAAAAAGACGAACAGCTGGAAAATGAAGATCTGATTGATGAGAAATACCAGGGGATCCGTCCAGCTCCAGGTTACCCTGCTTGCCCTGATCATACTGAAAAAGGCCTGTTATGGGAGTTGTTGGATGTTGAAAAACGTATCGGCATGACCCTGACAGAAAGTTTTGCCATGTTGCCAACGGCTGCGGTCAGCGGCTTCTATTTTGCCCATCCGGAATCCCGCTATTTTGGATTAGGTAAAATCAGTGAAGATCAGGTCAAGGATTATGCAAAACGTAAAAACTGGTCACTAGACTATGCCGAACGTTGGTTGGCGCCGGCATTATCCTATGATGGCGATGATTGATGAATGAATGACCCAAAAAGCCCGTTCTTAAAACAGTGTTTAACCCATTAATTATAAGAAAGGGGAGGTTTAGCGATGCATGAAGATATCGTAGATATTCAAACGCGCATGGCGTTTCAGGATGGTGTGATTGAACAACTGAATCAGGTGGTCACCGATCAGCAACAGCAGATAGATCGACTGGAACGGCGGATGGAAAAACTGCTTGGTCAGGTGGAAGCCATGCAGGCAGATCAATTAATCCAGCAGGCGAATGAACCGCCACCACCGCATTATTAATTCTGTCCAGCGTCGATGAAGTTAAATAAGCCGCCCAGGCGATGTTTGCTGATTAAAGAAGAAGTTGAGCTTGTTCATCAAACTGCGGAAGCCTTGCTGGCATTCTGGCAGCCTGACTCTCATATTTGGCTCACCGATGCTTCACAGGCATCAGCGGATAAAAAAACTCAACAACAGGCACGTCAATTCCTCGGACAAGAATTCGATGTAGTGGTGTTTGATGCGACTCAGGAATTCAATGCTGATAGCTTTGCCGCCGTTATTGGCACTATCCGCGCGGGTGGTTTGTTGCTTATGCTGCTACCTGAAAAAAGCCATACTTCCAACTGGTATCAACGGTTTGAGCAGATTATTGAGCGTTATCAAGCTGACTTTGCAGAGTTTCATCAATGGCTGCCAGGCAGAATACTGCCAGGTGACTTTCGTCCGGAACATAACCCGGATAAAGCATTTCAACTAACCCCAGATCAACAAAATGCATTAAGTCTTATCCATAAAACAGCCTTTGGTCATCGGCGCCGACCCTTATTAATTACTTCTGACAGAGGTCGTGGCAAAACAGCCTTGCTGGGAGTTGCGGCAGCGGAGCTGATTCGTCAGGGAAAGCAAAAGATTTTAGTCACAGCACCCAGCTATGCCAGTGTCGAAACCTTGTTTAAACACGCTGCCAGCGAATTAAAAAATGCTCAGCTTGGACATGGGCAGTTATTCAGCGATGGCAGCGAGATTCAGTTTGTTGCACCGGATGCCCTGCTGGAGAATGAGCTGGAAGCCGATGTATTGCTGGTCGATGAAGCCGCAGCTCTGACCTTGCCGATGCTCAAACTGATGCTACAGCGCTATTCACGTATTATTTTTGCGACGACACTGCATGGTTACGAGGGCAGTGGCCGTGGATTTAAATTGCAGTTCCAGCAAGTCCTTGATCAGCAAACACCAGATTGGCGACAAATTGAATTAATGCAACCGGTTCGCTGGAATTTAGGTGATATATTGGAACAGTTCAGTTTTGAGCTCTGTTTGCTGGATGCCGAACCGGTCGCAGAACAATTGATTGTGGATCTGGGTATAGAAAAGCTTCAGGTTAAAAAGCTTACTGCAGCAGAATTATTACAGGACAAAGCGCTATTACGACAATGCTTTGGCCTGATGGTGACGGCGCATTACCGTACCCGGCCATCTGATCTGCAAATGCTGCTGGATCGTGATGATATGTGGTTACTTGGGGTATTTAATCAGCAGCAACTGGTTGCCAGTGCGTGGTTAGTCGCCGAAGGCCCGATTAATCCTCGATTGGCTGCTGCAGTATTTGCAGGTGAACGTCGGCTAAATGGTCATTTGTTACCGCAGACCTTATTAGCTCATTCAGGCATGAGTATTGCCGGTGAATATCATTATCAGAGAATCGTGCGGATTGCTGTACATCCTGCCCTGCAGAATCGTGGCATAGGACAGTATTTAGTAAATGCTTTGAATAGTTATTTACCGAAAAATACCGATATATTAGGTTGCAGCTTTGCGGCCAGTGAAGCACTGGTGCGCTTCTGGCAAAACAATGATTTTCGATTGATGCGAGTCGGCGCTCATAGTGATCATATCAGTGGACGTCATGCGGTGATTCTCGGTAAACCAATCAGTCCTGCTGGGCGGCAGCTCATAGAACAAACCCAGCAACGCCTGATGCAACAATGGCCGGATTTATTACATAGTCAGTTATCTCAGCTTGAAGCAAGCCTGATTCCGTTATTAACACAGCTGTTACCTGAGTCCGAACTAGCGTTAAGCGCGATTGATGAAGAGGAAATCACCGCTTTTGCTTTTCAAAAGCGGCACTACGATGCCTGTCAGATTGCACTTAGAAAGTTTGTTTTGAATTGCGTTGCGCAGCAGCGATTTTTATCGTTATCTATATTACTGCAAGGTATTTGTCTGATGTTTGTACTGCAGCAACAGCCCATATCCAACGTCTGTAGACAGCTACATCTAAAAGGTAAACAGGATCTGCTGGGTCAATTACGCGAAGCTATACGCATTTTATTGCTCTGATACCAGGTAAAGATCGCCTTTTTCATCTGTTTCTGTGTTCAGGGCTGTCAGACTTTGTCCACGACAGGGGCCAGAAATACAGTAACCCTCTTCCAGAGTAAACAACGCACCATGAGTTGAGCATTGAATATGCGTCTCTTCCAGCGATAGAAATTTGTCCGGTTGCCAGTTCAGTGGAATGCCTAAATGCGGACAGTGATTCAGATAGGTACGAATTTGCTTGCCTTGACGAAGCACCACAATATCCAGCTCACCTTCTGCTAAGGGAATTTGAAAACCATAGCTTTGATGGTCTTTCAGGTCTTTGGTATGGCAAACAAATTTTTTCATCATAATTAAACGAGATTTTCAAAACCATATTGTTGGCATTTTCTGGCGGCGAGCTGGCTGGCAAACTGCAGACTTTCATTAAGCGAACGGTTTGCTACCAGACGATGAATCATGCCGGCATTAAAGGTATCACCAGCGCCCAGACTATCTACTACCCGATCGAGTTGTGGAGCGGCTGAATAAATTATTTCACCATTGTGCCAGCCATAAGCGCCTTCTGCACCCCAGGTGAGCGTCGCTTGATAGTTTGCGGGAAGGATGGTCAGCATCTCTTCTGCTGAGCTAAATCCTTTGGCCTGAGCGTAATGCTTGGAAAAAAGTAACCAGTCGGCGAATTCGAATAAATGTTCAATCCCTTCTCGAGGTTTTTCAATTTCAAGGGAGATAGGCACATTTTGATTATTTTGCCGACAATGTTGCAGTATTTTTTCTAATTCTGGGACGTTGCGCCCTTCAAAGTGCAGCCAGTCAAATGAGGATAAATCGATTTGCTGAAAGGTTGCTAAGTCCACTTCCGGACAATCCCGGTAATGCACAATCGTGCGACTGCCATTTTGACGGTTC
>NZ_JAJAEO010000016.1 GCF_020447225.1 Methylophaga pinxianii
CCTGGTCGCGTGGACCGGTTCCAATTATCCGGATCTGATTATCGGCACCATCGCGGGGGGCATTGTACTTAACGGTGCCAGACGCATTTTGGCGTTGAAGGGTTAAATAATGCTCATTATTGGCAAAAAGCTCTCGCCGTATGCCCTATTGTCCATATCGGGCCTGCTGGCAGCGTCTGATCAGGCTGTAAAGTGGCTGGTGCAGCAATCAATGGCCTATGGCGAGTATGTTTCGGTGACCCCGTTCTTTA
>NZ_JAJAEO010000073.1 GCF_020447225.1 Methylophaga pinxianii
ATTCCTGTTTTTTGCGAATTAATTGATTCTATAGCTTTATCAGATATAGATGTTTGGGTGAGATTAGCTAAAGCCAGAGCACTATTGATTCCTGTTTGTTGAGAATTAATTGATTCTATACCATTATCAGATATAGATGTTTGGGTGAGATTAGCTAAAGCCAGAGCACTATTAATTCCTGTTTGTTGAGAATTAATCGATTCTATTGCTTTTTCAAATGCAGATGTCTGGTTGAGATTAGCTAGACCCAGAGCACTATTAATTCCTATTTTTTGCGAACTAATTGACTCTAATGCTTTTGCAATTGCTTTTCCAAATAAAAGCTGGTCTAAGTCTTTCATATTTGTCTTATTCAAACCTATATTTAAGGGTTTTTAAACTAATCTTATTTTTAGCCATATAAATTTTCTGTAATGCTCGTTTGAGTTACTCTTTTATAATCAAAAGGGGTTACAAATTTGATTTTCTAATGGGTAGATGTGAACTACATTTCATTTATCTCTGACTCCCTATGAGCGCAAGTGATCAAGTTGGCTGACACCATGATTCCTGACGCCAGAATTGTTCTTCGTTTGTACATTCTACTGGCCATTTTGCGTGACTTTGTCCTGACTGTTATCTATTGCTGAATTATTTTTAATTTCACCAATTTTTTATTTTTACTGATTGGGGGTTTCATAAACTTTGGCAGTAAATCTCTGGGCCGTCCAATCTAAAGACTCTAAAAGAAGAGTGTATTTCTTTCCGGCTATTTGAAAAGGCCAATTTTGTCCCGGTTTAGCCTCTGTAACTGATATCGGCTTTTCATTAGGCAGTGTTATTTGAGCAATTGCAAACCTATCTATGTCAATTTTTTGGATTCCCAACACGGCTTTGGTTCTAGGATCAACAAAGGACGAACCAACCGAAACCCTAGAACGGGTTCTACCCCGATTTTGCGGACACTTCAAAGAAGCCTGATAATGGGCAAAAGGAGTGTTTATGTCGAAGAGAAGAAAGTACAGTACTGAGTTCAA
>NZ_JAJAEO010000144.1 GCF_020447225.1 Methylophaga pinxianii
AAAAAAAAGCCCCTATTTCAGGGGCTTTTTTTGTAAGTTTTTAATGTGGTTTAGAACGGAATATCATCATCGTAATAATCGGCTTCGCCACCTGAACCATAATCCGGACCAGCTGAGGCTGAGGCGGGTTGTGGATTATTATAGTTGCTTTTTCCGGCTGGTTGGGAAGGACGGCCTTGGCCATAGTCTTGATTATCATTACTGCCGCCACCAGCACCTTTACTGTCGAGCATGGTCATTTCATTGCCTACGATTTCAGTAGTGTATTGATCCTGACCTTGCTGATTTTGCCATTTACGAGTTTGAATACGCCCTTCAATGTAAACTTGTGAACCTTTACGCAGATACTGCTGAGCGATTTCACCTAGTTTGTTACGTAACACAACACGATGCCATTCGGTGCGTTCCTGGCGCTCACCGGTTTGTTTATCACGCCAGCTTTCTGATGTCGCAATACGCAAATTACAGATCGAGCCACCATTTGGAAAAGCCCGGCTTTCAGGATCAACCCCGAGTCTGCCAACCAGAATAACTTTGTTTACTGACATGGTGAATTCCTTTACTAATTCAAATTTGTGTTTATTTTACTACGCATAAACCAGACATGCTTCGAGTTCATGTAAATCGATATCATCAGCGAGAAACTTCACGTACGCAATCCGTTCTTCAAGCACAATGACAATTTCAACTACGCCCTTAATCGCATTCAGTCGCTCTACAAATTCATCAGCGGTCTCGGCGGTGACTTCGTTTAATGAAACAATGCGACTACTGTAATGTTTTGGGGCTTGCATCGGCAACATCATAATCAACCATCCAGCACTGATCAGTCCTGCAGACCAGAAGATCCAGCTGATATCACCCAAACTATATATTACGCCACCCAGAATACCACCCAGAAAAGCACCGATAAATTGTGCGCTGGAATAGATCCCCATCGCTGTGCCCTTGTTTTTAATAGGGCTCAGTTTTGACATCATCGACGGCAGACTGGCTTCAAGAATATTAAACGCAGTAAAAAACAACCACAAACAAATCATCAGCATCGCTAACGAGCCGGGCAATAGCGCCCAACCGATCTGAGCAATAGCAAGCACGGCAATTGCGCCAATAAACACCAGTTTCATTTTGCGCTGTTTTTCAGCGATTAGAATAAATGGCACCATGCCGATAAATGCCAGAATGAGCACTGGCAAATAGGTTAAGGCTAAATCTGCTTTGGCTACGCCGGCAAAATCCTGCAATGCGATCGGCAGGGCAAAAAAACTCAAGGTAAGTAATAAATGCAGAAGCAGAATACTGATGACCAGCCGCATAATGGAAGTATTCGCCAATACCTCACCAATTTGCGCACGGGCAGGTTTCATATCCTGATGTTGTTTGTGTTTATAAGGAGTGGGTACCCACCAATGTAATACCAACATGCCAAAAATAGCCATTAATGCAGTGGCCCAGAAGATGCCATCCAGTCCAATCCAGCTTTCTAAAGCCGCGCCACTGGCCAAGGCCACCGAAAAAGATAACCCAATACTGATACCGATGGCGGCCATCGCTTTAGTACGATGTTGATCACGGGTCAGATCTGCTGTTAATGCCATTACCACGGCGGCGATGGCGCCACTGCCTTGTAATAGCCGGCCTAAAATAACCGTATAGATAGAGTCTGCCATAGCGGCTAACAGGCTACCCAGAGCAAACAGAAGCAAACCAATATAGATGACTTTCTTGCGACCAATCCGGTCAGAGAGCATGCCAAAGGGAATTTGTAATAATGCCTGGGTTAAACCATAGGCACCAATCGCGAGCCCGATTAATAATGGCGTACTGTGAGAATATTGTTTGGCGGAGAGCGAAAATACCGGCAAAATCATAAACAACCCAAGCATTCGCAGAGCGAAGATGAGTGATAAACCGGAAATAGTACGTTTCTCCAGCGCACTGAGTGCGTCAGATATGGCTTGCTTTTGCGTCATGATAGGTTGACAGAGTATATTGATCCGTTCGATTTTACTACGGAACAGGCATGAAAAGTATCAGTATTCGCGGCGCCCGTACACACAACCTGAAAAACATCGATCTGGACCTGCCCAGAGATGCGCTGATTGTGATTACCGGGTTGTCTGGATCAGGCAAATCGTCACTGGCTTTTGACACCTTGTATGCCGAAGGGCAGCGGCGGTATGTGGAATCGCTCTCCGCTTATGCGAGACAGTTCTTATCGATGATGGAAAAACCGGATGTCGATCATATTGAAGGGCTTTCACCGGCGATTTCGATTGAGCAAAAATCCACATCGCATAATCCACGTTCCACTGTCGGTACCATCACCGAAATCTATGATTATTTAAGATTACTGTTAGCCCGTGCTGGTGAACCGCGATGCCCAACCCATAACTTGCCCTTGGCAGCACAAACGGTCAGCCAAATGGTTGATACGGTATTGGCAATGCCAGAAGGTAAGCGTTTAATGTTGTTGGCACCAGTTATCCAGGATAGAAAAGGTGAGCATCTTTCAGTGTTTGAAGCCCTGCGTGCCCAAGGTTTTGTCCGCGCCCGCGTCAACGGTGAAGTGGTCGAACTGGATGATCCGCCGGAACTTGAATTACGCAAGAAACATACGATAGAAGCCGTGGTGGACCGCTTTAAGGTCCGCGAAGATATTCAGCAACGGCTCGCTGAATCATTTGAAACGGCGCTGAAACTGGCTGATGGCGTAGCCAAGGTTGTGTCGATGGATGATGACGCCGATCAGACTTTATTTTCCGCCCGTTTTGCCTGTTCGGAATGTGGTTATTCAATAGCCGAACTCGAACCGCGCATGTTTTCATTCAACAACCCGGCCGGAGCTTGCCCGACCTGTGATGGTCTGGGGATTAAGCAATTTGTCGACCCTTCGCGTGTTGTGGCACACCCTGAACTCAGCTTGGCTGCCGGAGCAATCCGGGGATGGGATCGCCGTAATGCCTATTATTATCAAATGATTTTGTCGCTGGCTGACCATTTTAAATTTGATATTGATGCCGCATTTGATTCGTTACCCGAAAATGTCCGTCAAGTGATTCTCTATGGAAGTGGCCGTACAGAAATTGATTTTGGCTACATCAGCGACCGAGGTAAGCGGGTCAGTCGTAAACATGCTTTTGAGGGCATTATTCCCAATCTGCAACGTCGTTATCATGAGACTGAATCAGGCAGTGTGCGTGATGAACTGGCAAAATTCCATTCGATCAGAGCCTGTCCGGATTGTCATGGCACCCGTTTGCGGGAAGCCTCACGTAATGTCTTTATCAATGAAACCAATTTACCTGAAATAGCGGCAATGCCAATTGGTGAAGCCACCCGGTTTTTCCAGCAGTTGGAATTGCCCGGTAAACGAGGCGAAATCGCCAGCAAGATCGTCAGTGAAATCAGTGCCCGTTTGAGTTTTCTGGTCAATGTCGGCCTGGATTATTTATCACTGGCTCGTAGCGCTGATACTCTGTCAGGCGGTGAAGCACAACGGATTCGTCTGGCCAGTCAGATTGGTGCTGGTCTGGTCGGTGTGATGTATATCCTGGATGAACCTTCAATCGGTCTGCATCAACGTGATAATGATCGGTTGCTGGCGACGCTGACTCGACTACGTGATCTGGGCAATACCGTGATCGTAGTTGAGCATGATGAAGATGCAATCCGCAGTGCCGATTATGTGTTGGATATTGGACCGGGTGCCGGTGTGCACGGGGGCGAAATCGTCGCTCGCGGCACACCGCAGGATATTATGAACAGTGAGCATTCACTGACTGGCCAATATTTGTCAGGACGGCGAAAAATTGAGATCCCCGCTAAACGCGAAGCCGCTCATGTCGGCAAATCGATTGGTTTACGCGGTGCCTGCGGCAATAACCTGAAAAATGTGGATGTGGATATTCCAATTGGTTTAATGACCTGTGTGACCGGTGTTTCCGGATCTGGAAAATCCACACTGATTAATGAAACCTTACTCAAGCTGACTTCAAAAACACTGAACGGTGCTTCCGAAGAGCCTGCACCGCATACGGATGTTCTGGGCCTGGAGCAACTGGATAAAGTGGTAGCGATCAATCAAAGTCCTATTGGCCGGACTCCACGCTCTAACCCGGCAACTTATACTGGTCTTTTTACCCCGATACGAGAGCTGTTTGCCGGTACTCAGGAAGCACGCGCCCGAGGCTATGGACCAGGACGCTTTAGCTTTAATGTGAAAGGCGGACGTTGTGAAGCCTGTCAGGGTGATGGTCTGATCAAGGTTGAAATGCATTTCCTTCCAGATATATATGTGCCGTGTGATGTGTGTAAAGGACAGCGCTATAATCGGGAAACACTGGATATTCGGTATAAAGGTAAAACGATTACCGAAGTGCTGGATATGACTATCGAAGATGCCAACGTGTTTTTCGAAAATATTCCGGTGGTAGCGAAGAAACTGCAAACGCTGATTGATGTCGGTTTGACGTATATCAAGCTGGGACAAAACGCCACAACGCTTTCTGGTGGTGAAGCCCAACGGGTTAAACTGGCCAAAGAATTATCAAAACGCGATACCGGTAAAACATTGTATATTCTCGATGAACCAACTACCGGTTTGCACTTTTACGATATCGAGCAGCTGCTCAAAGTACTGCATCATTTGCGTGATCGGGGTAATACCATCGTCGTGATTGAGCACAATCTGGACGTGGTCAAAACTGCTGACTGGGTGATTGATATGGGACCTGAAGGTGGTGCTGGCGGTGGTAAAGTGATCGCCGTAGGGACGCCGGAACAAATTGCGGAGCACGCAAATTCTCATACCGGACACTATTTGAAGCCATTACTGAAATGAGTCTTGAACAGGAAATGAAACTTGCCGTTGATGGTGAGTCCAAACTGAATCTGAGCGAGTTGGATTGGCTGGCGGCAATGACCTGCGAGCAAAAGCAGCTGCATCTGCGAACAGAGTATTTCGATACACCACAAATGAAGCTGAAGCAGCAGGGCATTGCTTTACGGATGCGGCAGATTGACGATCAATGGCTGCAGACAGTTAAAACCAGTGGCAAGGTGCAGAATGGATTACATCAGCGTGAAGAATGGGAACATCCCATTATGAATAGTGAGTTTGATTTGCCATTGCTGCGGCAGACTCCCCTGGCCCCTATGGTTGATGACAGCGGGAGCTGGAAACAGTTACAACGCCTGTTTTATACCGAGTTTGACCGGGATATTTATCTACTGGAAGCTTCACAAGATACGCAGATTGAGCTGGCATATGATTTTGGCGAGGCCGTTTCAGGGAATAATCATGCGCTCATTCATGAAGTTGAGCTGGAATTACGTCATGGCTCACTTGACGTGTTACAGGCTGTTGCGGAAAGACTGAAGTCGGCATTGCAACTGAGCTATAACAATCGCAGTAAAGCAGAGATCGGCTATCAGTTATATCAGCAACAAAAGATCGATTGAATCCTTAACGCGCTGACATTCCCCGGGCACTTTCAAATTTCCAGGTGCGAATAATCGTCAACATATCGCTGCCATTTAGCACATTTTCTGGAATCTCCGCATAAGGCGCGCCTAAACGGACAATACGGACTGCCGCATCATCCAGAACCTTATGACCGGATGAGCGCGATACAACAATGCCATCAGGTGGCACACTGCCATCAGGGTTGATATCCACTGATAACATCAGACTGCCGTTAATGCCTTTATCTTTCGCTTCCTGGGGATAATTCATATTACCAATTCGCTCCACTTTCATCTCCCAGGAACGCATATATGCGGCTGCAGCATATTCTTTAGTGGACGCTGAAATCCGTCGTTTTTTAGGCGTTTCACTTAATGCTTTGCTGTTATTTGCCAATGTACTCTGCAGTGAGCCAATTTCAGTTCTTGCACGGGCAATCAATTCGGCTCCGGAGACCTTTGGAGGAGCCACTTCCGTTTCTTCAACTGTTTCGTTGGGGGTATCAGTCGCTCTTTCAGACGTCTCAACTTTACGTTCGGCGTCAGTGGTCGTGATTTTTTTGCTGGCGGTTTCAGTTTTTGGTTTGGCCTCAACAACAGGCTCAGGTGCTGGTGGTTCAGGCACTGGGTCTTCAATTGGTACTTCTACCGGCGGTGTGGGGTCAGCTGGCGGAGCTTGTTGCACGACGGGAGACGGCGGGAGTGGTTCCAGTGGAATAGGATCGAGTTCTGCCACAGCAGGCGGGGCAGGATCGCTGGAGGCTGGCGTCTCATTAGCGATAGGGACGGGCAAATCCAGCGTGGGTTCAGGTGATTTTTCCTCCGTTTCACCGCCACCTTCATTATTTACTTGAGCCAGATAACTGGCTTCTTCCGGTGCTTGCTCGGTTTGCTGCTTAACCAGAGTAATATCAAGTTGATTCACCGGAGCGTTGGTTGGTGGCGAAGTCACATTGAAACTGACAGCAAATACCACGATCGCATGTAATATCACCGACCCGATAAGGGTCAGAATCATCCGGTCGGTGGCGCTACTGGTCGAAATCATTCGCTCACTCGTGTGGAATTTCGCGAATCACCGGTTCCGCATCATGGCCGGTTAACCTGACTCGTTTCTGCATGGCCGGACTCATTTCAACCTGACCATCCTCCGTTACCAACATCACCATATCGAGCCCCATTTCTGCTGCGACCCTGGGCCAGTCGCTTCCAGCAACAAAAATCGCGGTAGCGGCAGCATCAGCCTTTGAAGCATTTTCATGTATTACTGTGGAAGACATCGCCTGATCTGCTGGATAACCGGTGCGTGGGTCCAGAATGTGTGGATACCGTTTTCCTTCATAGGTAAAAAACCGTTCATAATCTCCAGAGCTGAAAATACTTTCATCGCCACTCACCGCAACTGATGCTAATACCTTGTCATGTCTGGGGTGACGAATACCAATGATCCATGGACGTTCGCCATGCGATCCAATAGCACGTAAATCGCCACCGATATTGACCACCGCATTTTGAATGCCTTGTTGCTGCAGAATCGCAATGGCGTTATCAACGGCGTAACCTTTAGCAAAACCGCCAAACCCCAATCGAACTTCAGGATTGTTACTGGTTAATTGACCATTTTCGATAACGATATCATCCATGGTCGGACTGGCCGCCAGCCAGGCATCGATATCTGTCTGTGGAGGAGGTGGACGGGATTCAAACCAGTCATCCTGCTCATAACCCCATAACGCAAATAAATTACCCGCTGCCGGATTAAATAAATGTCCACTGTCTCTCGCCAGTTTCTGCGCCAGTAAAATTACGTCGGCCACATTCTCATCTACTGCAATCGGTTGCTCTGCTTCAATAGCATCATTAATTTTGGTTAAGACACTGGGCTGCCAAGCATGCCACAAGTCGTTAACATCTGAAAAAGATTGTTCCAGCGCATCAATGGTTTTCGCTGCGGCTGCCTCATCAACACCATACAGACTGACGTCAATTTCTGTACCAAAGGCATAAAACTTGGCTTGCAACGCCCTGTCCTGGTCACCACACGCAGTTAATAAACTTAAACCTACTACCAATAAAAGGCTGTATAAAACAGTCTTCATAAATGTGCCTCAATACAATTCATCAACTCACCGGCAATATCCAGATTAAATTGTCGATCCAGTTCACGTATACATGTCGGACTGGTGACATTGATTTCGGTCAGGTAATCGCCAATCACATCCAGACCCACAAATAACAGACCTTTTTCACGTAGTTTTGGCCCAACTTGCTGACAGATCCAGCGGTCTCTTTCGGTTAATGGCCGCCCTTCTCCTCGACCTCCCGCTGCCAGGTTGCCTCGCGTCTCACCTTCTGCAGGAATGCGAGCTAATGCGTAGGGCACCGGTTCGCCGTTAATCAGTAAAATCCGTTTATCGCCATCTTTAATAGCGGGTAAATATTGCTGCACCATCACTGATTTTTTGCCTTGATCAGTGAGGGTTTCGACGATCACTGAAAAATTCGGATCGCCCTGGCTGACTTTGAATATGGAGGCACCGCCCATGCCATCCAAGGGTTTGATAATAATGTCACCATGTTGCTGCTGAAACTCGCGCATCAGTTCTTTTTTTCGAGTGACCAGTGTCGGCGGGCAACATTGTGGAAACCAGGCCGTGAACAGTTTTTCGTTGGCATCACGCAAGCTCTGTGGATGATTAACGACCAGGACGCCTTCAGACTGGGCTTGTTCCAGTAAGTAGGTACTGTAGATATATTCCATATCAAACGGGGGATCTTTACGCATTAAAATCGCTTCGAGATCGCTAAGTCTACGGGTGACGGGCTCATCTAACTGATACCAATTTTGTGCATCTTCAGTGACCCGTACTTCACGCATACTGGCCATGACATTACCCTGATTCAGATACACATCCTGCTGTTCCATATACATAATGGTCCAACCTTTTGCCTGGGCGGCCAACAGCATCGCAAAACTACTGTCTTTTTTGATATTGATGGCTGAAATCGGATCCATCACGATGCCGATAAGTCGCGACATAATTCTGCTCTTTAATGATAAAAACGTGGCTGCATTGTACCGTATCTGTTTCTTCACAGTGACAGTCGCATGAGCCAACCCGGTCAACTGTTGAATTGATTGCCGAGTTGTCTCTACAAGCCAGCGTGTTATTCGCTATAATCAGTGCATTTTTAGTTATGCGAAGACAATTTTCTCAATGAGTGATTCTGCGGCAACTGTGGCGGCCACGCCAAAAACTTTTCAGGAACTGATTCTACGCCTGCAACAATACTGGGCTGAGCAAGGCTGTGTGTTATTGCAACCTTACGATATGGAAGTCGGAGCGGGGACTTTTCACCCGGCAACCTTCCTGCGAGCGATTGGCCCGGAGCCCTGGAGTGCGGCATATGTGCAGCCCTCGCGTCGTCCGACCGATGGCCGTTACGGCGATAACCCAAACCGACTGCAGCATTACTATCAGTTTCAGGTTCTGATTAAACCGTCACCATTAAATATTCAGGAACTGTATCTTGGCTCGCTAAGAATGCTGGGGATCGATACCACCGTCCACGATATTCGTTTTGTTGAAGATAACTGGGAATCACCCACACTGGGCGCCTGGGGACTGGGCTGGGAAGTCTGGCTCAATGGTATGGAGGTGACACAGTTCACCTACTTCCAGCAGGTAGGTGGTCTGGAATGCAAACCGGTCAGCGGTGAAATCACCTACGGTTTGGAACGAATCGCCATGTATCTGCAAGGTGTTTCCAGTGTTTATGATTTGGTTTGGGCCGATGGTCCATTAGGTAAAGTGACATACGGCGATGTGTTTCACCAGAACGAAGTCGAAATGTCGACCTACAATTTTGAACATGCCAATACCGAACATCTGTTTCAGCAGTTCGATACCTGTGAAAAAGAGAGCGAAAGAATGATAGCTGCGGGCTTGCCATTACCTGCTTATGAAATGGTTTTAAAAGCGTCACATACCTTTAATCTGTTGGATGCACGTAAAGCGATTTCGGTCACCGAGAGACAACGATTTATTCTGCGGGTCAGAACGTTGGCCAGAGCGGTTGCGCAGGCCTATTACGACAGACGTGAATCCCTGGGCTTCCCGATGTTAACCAAACAGGATGAGGTGCAGTCATGAGTGATGTACGTGATTTCCTGTTGGAACTGGGTACCGAAGAGTTACCACCCAAAGCTTTATCGACGTTAAGTGATGCTTTACTGAAAGGCATTGAAAGCCGATTAGCAGAGGCAGAGCTGAACTATACCGCGTCCAAAGCTTACGCCAGCCCACGTCGTTTGGCGGTGGTGATTACCGGCCTACAGACACACCAGGCGGATCGTAATGTCGAAAAGCGTGGCCCGGCGGTGACTGCCGGCTTTGATGAAGAAGGCAACCCGACAAAAGCTTTACAAGGGTTTGCCCGTTCCTGTGGAGTAGATGTTGATGCATTGGAAACGCTGGAAACCGATAAAGGCGCCTGGTTAGTTTATCGTGAACAACAAGCGGGTCAGGCAGCCAGTGATTTGCTGCCGGAAATTGTCAAACAGGCGCTGGCAGCATTACCTATCCCCAAGCGTATGCGCTGGGGCAGTTTAGCCGAAGAATTTGTCAGACCCGTGCATTGGCTGATTCTGATGTTAGGTGAAGACCTTATTCCAGCCAGTCTGCTGGGCGTGCAGTCCAATCAACTCAGTTATGGTCATCGGTTTCATCATCCCCATGCGATCCGTATCAGCAGTCCTCAAACTTACGCTCCACAACTGTTGAGCGAAGGTCATGTGATGGTCGACTTTGATGAACGCCGTGAAGCGATTCGTGGTCAGGTCAATGAATTGGCTAGCCAGTTGGGCGGACAGGCTATTATTGATACTGAATTACTTGATGAAGTGACGGGGCTGGTGGAATGGCCAGTTGCTCTCTCTGGTGAGTTTGAAAAACGGTTTCTGGAGCTGCCTTCTCAAGCCCTTATCTCTTCAATGCAGGGACATCAGAAATATTTCCCGGTAGAAGATGCGACGGGCAAACTGCTGCCATTCTTTATCACGGTTTGTAATATCGAAAGCCGCGACCCGGCACAGGTTATTGCCGGTAATGAACGGGTGATTCTGCCACGGTTAAGTGATGCGGCATTTTTCTGGGATACCGATAGAAAACGACCACTAGCTGATCGTCAGGAACAACTGAAAACCATCGTGTTCCAGAATCAGTTGGGCACGGTCTATGACAAATCTCAACGCGTTGCCAAGCTCGCCGGTTTTATCGCGAGCCAAATTGGGGGCGATAAGGCATTGGCAGAACGTGCTGCCATGCTGGCGAAATGTGATCTGGTCACTGAAATGGTCGGTGAATTCCCTGAACTGCAGGGCATTATGGGGAGTTTCTATGCCCGTCTGGATGGCGAGCAGGAAGAGCTGGCTACAGCGATGAATGAGCAATATTTGCCACGTTTTGCCGGTGATGCTTTGCCACAGGGTAAAACCGGGCAGGCACTCAGTCTGGCTGAAAAACTGGATACCTTGTGTGGTCTGTTTGGAATTGGACAACCGCCATCAGGCGCCAAAGATCCATTCGCCTTACGCCGGGCAGCCCTGGGCGTACTGAGGATTATCATCGAGAATAATCTGGATTTAGATCTGGCCGAACTGTTACAACAATCGGTGCAAAGTTACGATAAACAGCTCACAGAAACGGAGATCGTGACTCCGGTTATGCAATATCTGTTTGATCGTTTGCGCGGTTATGCAGCTGATGCAGGTCATCATGGTGATGTGTTTGAGGCTGTATTGGCGTTGCAACCTACTCGTCCTCTGGATTTTATGAAACGGATGCAGGCGGTGTCATCCTTCCGTGAGATGGAACAAGCTGAAGCGTTGGCGGCAGGTAATAAACGCATTGATAATATTCTGCGCAAAAATGGCGCTTATGAAGCACAACACCAGTTAAATCCGGCACTATTGGAGGAAACAGCAGAGCAAAAACTGGCAGAAACGTTACAACATGTTTCAGCTGATATCGCGCCGTTAATGCAACAGGCAGATTACACCGCGGTATTGCGTCGACTGGCCGATATGCGTGACAGCATAGATGCCTTTTTTGACGAAGTCATGGTTATGGCAGAAGATGAAGCCATTCGCCATAATCGTTTGGCATTGTTAAATCAGACTCGGGCTTTGTTTCTGGGTGTGGCGGATATTTCCCGATTACAAAATTAGGATGCCTATATGTCGCTGATAATTCTCGATCGTGATGGTGTGATAAACCATGATTCGGATGATTTTATTAAATCGCCGGCGGAATGGGAGCCCATCGAGGGTAGTCTGGAAGCCATTGCGAGATTGAATTATGCCGGCTATCGGGTGGTGATCATCACCAATCAATCCGGCATTGCCAGAGGCTTTCTGGATGTTGAAACCCTCAATCGCATTCACAGTAAAATGCGGCGTATGCTGGCGCAGGTTGGTGGCCGCATTGAAGCCATTTTTTTCTGTCCCCATGGACCGGATGATAACTGTGATTGCCGTAAACCTAAAGATGCTGCATTTAAAGAATTAGCGCATCGGTTAAGGGTCAATCTGGATCATGTTCCAGCGGTAGGGGATTCATTAAGAGATATCCAGGCGGCACAATCCGCTGGGGCTAAACCCATATTGGTTCGCACCGGTAAAGGGGAAAAGACCTTAAAGAAGGGCGTGCCCAAAGGTGTAGCGGTCTATGACAATCTGGCTGCTGTTGCCGATGCGTTATTGGATGCTGCGATTTGATGCAAACTTTCCGTTCGTTTATTTTCCTGATTATTTACGCCATTACAGCCATTCTGTTTTCAGTCGTTGGCGTGCTAATCTGGCCATTGCCATTTAAACAACGCTACTGGGTAGTCAGTCGTTGGGCGGTAATGAATATATGGCTATTAAAAATCATTTGCGGGTTAAGGCTGGAAGTTGAAGGCCGTGAAAATATTCCAAATGAGCCCTGCGTAGTGCTATGCAAACATCAATCTGCTTGGGAAACCCTGGCGCTACAAGCCGTTTTTCCGCCACAGGTATGGGTATTGAAGCGCGAATTATTGTGGATACCTTTTTTTGGCTGGGGACTGGCTTCATTACGTCCCATTGCCATTGACCGTAATGCTGGTCGCCAAGCCTTGCATCAGGTGATTGAGCAGGGTAAGGAACGATTACAATCAGGCGCCATGGTCGTGGTTTTCCCGGAAGGCACCCGTTTACCACCAGGAACCATGGGACGATTTGGTATAGGTGGTGCGCGGTTAGCCGTAGATGCTGGCGTTCCAATCGTACCAGTAGCTCATAATGCTGGAAGTTTTTGGGCAAAAAGAGGTTTTCTGAAACGACCGGGTGTGATCAAAATGGTAATAGGGGCTAAGATAGATACTCAGGATTTGTCGGCAACTGCCGTTAACCAGCAAGCATATGACTGGATGACACTAACCATGACCCAACTGGAAGGGAAGACACCGATGCAATTTACAAAAGGTGAACAGCGTGGCGAGAGCTGAGGGCATTTTACGGTTATTGATTGTTGATGACTCGCTGACAGAAACGGATGCTGTCATTAATATTCTGCGGAGTGCCGGCCATGCTGTCAGAGCCGGGCGTGAAGATGATTTTGAGGCATTAGAGCAGTGCTTAAGTAAGCAGAGCTGGGATCTGATCATTTGTCGCGATCATCTGCCTTCACTGGCTCCTATCGAGATAGTCAATCTGATCAAACGCTTGGGAAAAGATTTACCGTGTATTGTTATCACCGAAGATAAAACTGCTGAGAAAGATTTATTTCGATCCGGTGTACAAGATGTCATTTTAAAAGGTGACATTGAGCGTCTGCAATTTGTCACCGAGCGCGAATTGGATAATTTATTTATGCGACGTTTAGCACGCCGCAATGAACGTGCGCTTCGTGAAAGTGAAAAACGCTCGCGCGCACTTTTGGAAAGTTCACGCGATGCCGTCGCTTATATGCATGAAGGTATGCACATTTATGTAAATCGTGCTTATCTCAATCTGTTCGGTTATCAGGAACAAGAAGATATTGATGGTTTGCCGATTCTGGATTTAATTGATCCTGATGATCATGCCAAATTTAAAATGGTTTTTCGCCAGTTTACCGAGCAAGCCGATGCCAAACCGGCGACAGTAAGTACACAGTGTTTAAAAAATGGCGGTTACGCTTTTGATGCGGATATTGAATTCAGTCATGCTCAGGTAGAGGGCGAAGATTGTACCCAGGTAGTTGTTCGTGACCTCAACGGGGCGATAGTTGAAGATAGTGAACAATTAAAACGATTACGAGATTTTGATTTGTTGACCGGTTTATACAATCGTACCCGTTTTGTTGATGAGTTACAGCAAGCGGTTAACCAGGCAGCTGAAAATCAAAGCGACTCGGCTTTACTT
The DNA here is from genome assembly GCF_020447225.1 of Methylophaga pinxianii. GTDB lineage: Bacteria > Pseudomonadota > Gammaproteobacteria > Nitrosococcales > Methylophagaceae > Methylophaga > Methylophaga pinxianii. The sequence continues at coordinate 13,895 of NZ_JAJAEO010000144.1, forward strand.
TATATTGTGTTGGATGACTTTCAACAAATAAAAGAACAGGTTGGGCTGACGACCAGCGATATGGTGATTAAGAGTGTCGCCGATCTATTACTTCAAACAGCTCAGGAAGGGGAAAAAATTGGCCGCTATGGTGATCAGATTTTCACCATTGTGATACCAAGTGATAATGAATCACTTGTGAACGAGAGAGCCAACGCTTTTCTAAAGACGGTTGATGAGTTTGTTTCTCATGCCAATGGCAAGATTATTGATTTGCACTGTAGCATTGGCATTGCGCGCATCAGTGAAAGTGTGGCCTCGGCACAAACCGCATTGGAAAATGCCGATAAAGCCTGTACTCAGGCGCAACATGCAGGTGGCAATCAAACCGCCCGATTCCAAGAAAAAATGGTTCAATCGGATGGAGATGATCTTTCTTCCTGGCAGTCAGTTTTGCAAAATGCCTTGAAGAATGATTTATTCAGCATTCACTTTCAACCTATTGTCGGTTTGCATGGTCCCCAGCAGGAGCTGTATGACATTTTGATACGTCTGCAAGACAGCGATAAAACGTTGCGTGCGGAAGAGTTTATTCATTATGCCGTTAAATTACAGATGATGACGGAAGTGGATAAATGGGTGCTCCGCACGTCCCTTAAAAAGCTTTCCGAACATCGAAAGACGCATCCTAAAACACGATTTTTCATCAAACTGTCAGAACAGACACTACGCGAAAAAGACTATGTTGACTGGTTGTCAGCCACTTTATCAGCACATAATTTAACCGGGCAGGCTTTAATTTTTGAAATTAGTGAAACAGCTGCTTTGGATAATCTGGAAGATACAAAAAACACAATTGCCAAGTTGAAATCCATTGGCTGTGAATTCGGTTTGGAACACTTTGGCTCCGGCATTGATTTTTCACAAAGCCTGAACGTTCTGGATGTGGACTATCTGAAGATTAACGGCAATTTTGTTGAAAATATGGCGCATGACACGGAAAATCAGGCTGCGATTAAAGCTATTGTCGAAATGGCAAAACAGGCAGAAAAACGCACTATTGCCGAGTTTGTTTCGGACGCAGTCAGCATGGCACTGTTATGGCGATTAGGGGTGGATTATGCCCAGGGATTTTATATCCATAAACCATCCGACAAGCCTGATTACAATTTCGAAGAAGAAGATCTCTAAAGCAGCGGATGGTGGAGACGAATTAAAGGCCGACCCATGAGTCGGCCTTTTTAGTCGGTTTAAATACGACCTGTGCGTAATGCTTCTATACGTTTTTCAATGGGCGGATGTGTCATAAACAAAGCACTTATCCCGCCACGACCCCCAGAAATCCCCATCGCATGCAATTGATCCGGTAAAGGTTGATCGGAGGTACCGGCCAGACGTTGTAAAGCCGCAACCATTTTTCCAGAACCCACTAAACGCGCCGCTCCGGCATCGGCGCGGAACTCACGTTGCCGGCTGAACCACATGACGATAATGCTGGCGAGAATACCAAGTACCAGTTCTGCGATGATGGAGGTAATCCAAAATGCTGGTCCATGGCCACGCTCCGTTTTAAATACAGTTCGGTCTACCAGATGACCAATCACACGTGATAGCACAATAACAAACGTATTCACTACGCCTTGAATCAACGCCATAGTCACCATATCACCGTTTGCAACATGACTGACTTCATGAGCCAGGACAGCCTCAACTTCATCTTGTGTCATCGACTGCATTAAACCACTGCTTACCGCGACCATTGCGTTATTGCGATTCATGCCTGTAGCAAATGCATTTGGTTGCGGAGATTGATAAATCGCTACTTCAGGCATACCAATACCGGCTTGTTGTGCTTGACGAGCGACAGTATCCAACAGCCACCTTTCGGTTGAGTTTTTGGGCGAGGTAATTACTTCGGCGCCTGTCAGACGTTTCGCCGTCCATTTTGAAATTGCTAATGAAATGAATGAACCACTGAAGCCAATCACCGCAGCAAAAATCAACAATGAAGTCATATCTAAGCCAGAACCCTGTTCATCAAGCAGACTATCAATGCCCAGTAATCGCATCGTCACACTTAATACAGCTAACACCGCAATATTGGTGGCGAGATACAACATGATTCGTTTCATTCGAGATTCCTTAGATTTAAGTTGTCTTTAATATGGGTAAGCGGTGATTAGTTTTCAAGCAGGGATAGATAAATTTTCAATCAATTTATTTGCAATCAGATGACCATCGACAATCGGGTCATTTTTCTGCTCAAGCAATAAGCTACAAATTATTTCACCTCTATTGATAATGCTGCCTGTCGCGGGGATATCGTAACAATACTCTGGCCAGTCAAAATTTGCCGGAATAGTAATTTTCTTCGGGGCAAAACAAAACCATAAGAGTTGTTTTTCAAAAGGAAGTTCTGTGTTGAGTTGAGGCATACCCCCCGTCGAACACATCAGTTGCCAACCAATAATAGGAAAACTCGAAGGGAGTAACTGACAGGAAGCGGTGGGACGAGGATTAAGCTCAAGCAGAAAAATATCGCCAGAAGGGGTAATCAAAAAATCCAGTGACATTAGCCCTGCCAAATCGAGATGTTGGGTAAGCTTTTGCAGGGCAAGATAAATATTATTTTGTTGCTCATCACTCAGCACCATGCCGCTGGCAATCGCCTGTAAACCGAACTTATCAAGTTCTGCATCCACATTAAATTGTTGATTGATAAGTAATACATGAGCATTGCGATTGTGAGCTAAAAATAACACTGAAGCACACCGTCCAGCGATATATTGCTGGTAATAGAGATCTGTTGTTTCGGTAACCGCACGAGCATTGACAATATGGTGGCCGCCCCAGGACGCCCGTTTTTTAGCGAGCCATTTCTCTTTAAATGAAGAAGGGAGATGAAGTCTGGTAGGTGGAAAGGGTAGGGAGAGCCTTTCGAGTAAGGCTATCCAGTTTATGGGCTCACAGACTTGTTGAATACTGGTCAATGAACTGCCAGCGAAATGTATGTGTGACGGCAAGCTCATCAGTGCAGGATAAAACTGCTCGATTCCGGTTCCACAAATCAAGCTACACGGTTGATCTTGGCTTAGTGAAATGATCACGTTTAGCCATTCGGAATGGCTCGTTTTATCCATTGGAGGGAGTTTTATAAACCTGTCGGCGACATCAAGTGTATCGACATCACCAAAACAATCAGCAACACGAACACGATAACCTTCTCGTGCTGCTGATTGCGCCAGCATACGCCCACTTTGAGCGATGATTAGCAGGAGGGAGGGACGTTCAAACAAGTCCGGCTCCTATTGAATGGGGTTTAAACCAGTTTGCGTGCACCTTCAAAGGCGTTACGGAAATCCAGATAAACGGGTTTATCACTTTCCAGGGTCTCTCTAAGCAGGGCTTGTTGCAGTTTATATTTCACATTGCCTACTGCTAATGCGCCGATACCGACTGCTTTTGGACATTGTGGTGCAAATTTCAATGGTTCACCATTGTCCATCATTTCAACACCTTCGATACCCAAAGGAGCCACAGCATTCACGTCGCCAGCGACTTTCAGGTGTTTGGCATCCTGCAGAACAGAAGCATTCAATACTTGAATCCCGGCTTTTGCGGTACAGAAAACCGCGTCAGCATCACTTAATAAACGGGCTTTGTCGGCATCAGATGCTGCGGTAGTTGCCCGCAAATTAACTCCATAACGTTTACGGGCTTCGTCTGAAAATTGAAGAGCGGTATCTAATGAGAAGTGATCGACAATGGTGGTTTCTGCACCTTGTAAAGCCGCAATAACTGCCGTTGCCAGGCCGACAGGCCCTGTACCGCCAAACACAACGGCTTTGCAGTCTTTATAGTTTTCATTGAAGTGTTTCTTCAATTCACGTTCGACGCAGGCAACCAGTGCTGCTGCTGTCGTAAATGCGCCACTGGGATCAGCAAACACCGAAATTTCAAACGGTGGCACCATAGCTGATTTTGCCGCTTCGAGCATATCCATGGCCAGACCAATATCTCTGCCCCCAATAAACATACCGGTTTTTTTTACGCCCGCTGGGCCACGTGAAAAGATAGCATCTTGGGTCAAACCAGCCACTTCTTTCAACTCAACGTTATTGTAAGGCATTAAAATATCGTAGCCGGCATCAAGCGCCATATTGATATCAAACGGACTGTTTTGTTTCATTGGGTTGAGCATATGGATGATGGAACGCTTGGACATGTTAATTCCTCACTGTGTTATCAAAATGTATAGTTTCACTGTCGATTGTAATGCTGGCACCAGCATTCACACCAGCAGCAGATAATAATTCAATATTTCCCAGCGCAATGTCAGCATTAATTATTTGCTGAAGGTCACCCATCAGACGATCCGCTTGCGATTGACTATCGGTAAATATACATGCGGTGGGGCCCCATGAACTTTGTGCCATTCCGGTAAATCCCAGTGATTTTGCATATTCCAATAATGATGCAATCGCTTGACTGGTGTATTGACCGCCTTGAGCAGGTGCAAAGTGTTGACCGATCAATGACTGGATTTCACTGACAGCAGTCCCAAACAAATCGATATTCTGCTCAATGAGAGCGGGTAATAGTTGCATTAAGGTTAAGTGACAAATGCGTTCACTGTGTCGGGCTGGAAATTGTGGCAGGTTTTGAAATGCTTGAACTTCAGTTTGTCCATGGATTCCTTGGTGGGTTTTATCCATTAACATCACCAGCCGCCATTGAGATGGAAAAGCTTGCTGGAATAATCGAACAGGTGTGAGTGATTCAGCCCCTAAGCCCGCGTCAACCACGAAGCCTCCAGCATCGAAAGTACTGATACCTATTCCAGAACGTTTACCCCGATCCAGAGCTTGGGCAATGTTAGATGTGGGGATTTCAAGCTGATGATAGGTTGATAGCAGTCGACCAATGACCAGTGCAAGCTGAGTACCTGAACCTAATCCGGCATGCTCAGGAATCAAGCTGTGAATATTGACAAAGGATTGTCGTAATTCAGATGGAATATGCTTACCTAAGCTGAGATAAAACTGATTGATAAGTTTGGTGATCTTATTGTGAGTCGAATCTGAAACAGGGATATCAGATTGGAGACACTCTGTGGCTTGGGAGAGACTGAGTCTGGTGAAGTGACTATCTACGGCTAGACCAATACTGCCAAAATGGCGGCCTAAGCCGCCATTAAGATCCAGGAACCCAAGGTGAAGTCTTGCCGGGGCCTGTACACAAATGGTTTGATGTCGAACAGGTGAAACCGGTTGTTGCATTGCGGTCACTAGGCGTTATCAATTTTGCAGGCGATATCGTAGATAGTAGTTTCGTCTAAAAATAAGTCATTGTTATCAAATAAAGAAGCAACTGCACCACGGTGCACTTTCATTTTAAAGTTACCAATGGCAATGGCACCATAAAAACGTACCCCCTGTTTTTCCGTTCCGTTATCCATCACTTCCATACCTTCAACGCCTAATGGCGGAACAGCATTCACGTCAGCAATCACTTCAAGGGTTTTACTCGTAGTCCAGGTAGCTTCAGGAACAATGCAGACCCCTGCTGGACCAGCTGCAATCGCAACGTGAGCGTCTTTTAGTAATTCGGTAACCGCTTCATCACTACGGGTTTCACCTGGTATAACCTCAACCCCGTAAGCTTTTTTCATATGTTCTACAGTGGCTTTGCTGCGAGCCATACTGCGGCAGGTTAAAACAACTTTTGACGCACCTTCTTTTAATAAATATAGCGCGGTACGTTGACCCACCGGACCAGCGCCCAAGATGACCACATTTTTTCCAGCAATGTCATAGTCAGTCATGACTTTCCGCGCAATAGCTGCAGCGGTGGTATTTGAACCATTCGGATCCAGCATCACGGAAACACGTACCGGGCCAAAAAAGGCTTTTTTAACAGCTTCTCCTACCAACTCGCTAGCCGCCACATTTGACCCACCAATGAAGATTGCGCTGTTTTTGAGATTTTTTCCGCCCCGGGTAAAAATCATGCCATGCACATGAGAAGTCACATTGTCACGAGTCGCACCGCCGTGCGCGATGATGTTATCGACACCAGAGTCGTAAGCAACTGCTTGATCAAAAGTGCTTGCGACAGTATCAGTATCGAGGTGTAACAGTAGTTTTTTCATCATGTTCTCCGGCATTTAGCATGGCTTGATGTGGGATAAATAAGCTCTGGATTTTACCCTATGTTGTTTAAGTGAGGAAATTAAACTGTATTTCAGAGGCACCAAAAAGATTGATTGGCAATCTGCTAAAGTGGCAATATCCTGCTTTTGTGTAGGAACTTATCTTTTTAAGTGTCAGTCACATCAGCACCATAAAATAAAATTTAGGAGTAGAGAATGAAGAAAACCAGTCTGACAGTTCTTTTTGCCAGCATGGCGATGTTATCAGCAGCAGCCATTGCTGATGATCACGTCGATTTTTCAACAGTCACCAAAGTACAATATGTAACTGATTGTATGCAGGCAAATAACAAATTAAACGTCTATGAAGGCATTAATAAATGCTCGTGCGTTGTAGATAAATTAGATGAAGCATTTACCCAGACTGAGTTTGAAGATATCAGCACAGCGTATATGTACCGCAATCTTCCTGCTGACCGCGGCGCGCAGTTTCGCGATGATAAAGGGTTAAGCAGTGGTATGGATAAGTATGAAGAAGTCTCAGCTACAGCCTATAAAGAATGCAGAATTCAGTAAAAAATCGAATTTAATTACACACAAAAAAGGCCGTTAATACGGCCTTTTTTTGTGGCTTTCAACAACCCTTTAGCAAGATTTTATATTTGTTTATCCATGGAGTAAGTCATTTCTTTGCTGTCACTCACCATCGCTTTCAAAATGCCGTGTTTTTTGGGAGTAAAGTTAAATCGGATACTGGGATCCTCACTGATTGAAATACCTGCTTCTAAGGTGATAAGGTTTTCATCAGCAAAATCAATAACGATCTCTTTCACATAATGAGGAGGGATATACCCTCGGGTTTGTTGATCAAACTGTAAACCGCTGTTATTTGGGTGGCTGACAACTACCTGAGCTTGAGTCATCTCACCAATATCGGCATCACGCATCCGGATCTGCATTTTGCCAAGACGAGCCATTGCGGCTTCCATATCTTTTCCTGCCGGAGCACTGCAGCCGCCAGAAGCCTTAACAAAACGCGAAACCATATATAACGACCCATCGTTCATCTCGGCAATAGCCCGCATATCGGTATATTGATCAATCCGAACGCGAGTAGCTATATCCACTTCGCCCAGGCTGGGAGATAAGTGGAAGTTGGCTGAATAGGGCATGGGATTTTTATCGATAATGATATGAAGATTTTTGATATATCGGTCAGCAGTTTGCGGTTGAACTGATTTCACCCTGATGGGAACAATCGCCGCATCTTCAGCTCTTGTTGGTGCTTCAAGAACCAAAACATCATCAGCATTTTCATGAATTTCACGGTCACCGAAGTAGGTTTGTTTAAGCCCGGACCACAGTTCTTCATCGGCAGTGGCAGCCTGAAGCGTAAAACTGAAGCTCATAAGTACTGTCAGCATCCCCATAAAGATGGCATTACGTCCCATCATATTCTCTCTCCCAATCATTATTATTCCCACTCCAATTCTACGAAGGCAGCGGTGATATTACGACGATGATAATCTTCAAAAAGTTTCCATTTTTCAGCTTCTTGTGTAGCCACTGAGGCCGTCGCTTCCTCAATGGTCCCCATATCATTAATAATTAATCTTATCTCTTCTCGTACGGTACTCAAATATCGTAATAGATTTTTCCAGCCAGTAGAGTCTTCGCTTTTAAAAGCAGGACCATGGCCTGGAATGACCACTTCTGTATCGAGGTTTGCCAGAGTATCGATCGCATTAATCCAGCCATTAATGCTGCCATCCAAGGCTGGTATTCTCTCAACAAACAGTAAGTCACCGGTCCATAAAGTACTGGTGTTGACATCATAAACGGTTAAATCATGATCGGTATGTGCTGTGGTATAGGCTGTCAGGAGTAGTTCGCGACTACCCAGATCAATTGTCTGGGGTGAATCGATGCTAATCAATGTATCCGCATCTATAAACTCAACGCCTTGATAGGCGTCCCCTAAAATCTGTGAAAATTGTTTGGCGAAATGTTGCTGACGACTGGCCAGTGCAGCGGGTAATTTTTCATGCCCGACAAATTTAGGATGGTCGGCTTTAAAAGCTGCATTGCCTAGAATATGGTCTGGATGTACATGCGTGTTAATGACATAACAAATCGGCAGACTGGTCTGCTGACGAATTGCCTGATGCAGCAATTTGCCTTCACGAAAACTGCCTCCACTATCAATTACCGCAACGCAATCCTCACCAATGATGAATCCTACATTTGCGATGGCGCCCAGGTTTTCGGGAGTCGCTTCTTCGTGGCTACCTTGATGGTAATAAATCCCATCCGCTACGCGTTGCACGGAATAACCTTCAGTTTGAACATTGCTGGCAAAAGCGAAAGACGAAACCACAAGCGTTATAAATGAAATCAATAAATGCATCACGATGTCCTACTAAACCGAAGCTGTTGAACTGTTACAATAACGCACTTTAACGCAACACATCTATAGAGCAAGCAGAGAACCTTTTAATATGACAATTCGCACACGTTTTGCACCCAGCCCAACCGGATATCTCCATGTCGGCGGCGCCCGTACCGCATTATTTTCTTGGTTGTATGCCAGAAAACATGGCGGTCGGTTTGTATTACGAATTGAGGATACCGATTTGGAGCGCTCCTCGGCAGAATCAGTGAATGCCATTTTAGAAGGCATGACATGGATGGGCCTGGATTATGATGAAGGTCCTTTTTATCAAACCCAGCGTTTTGATCGTTATAAAGAAATCATTCAGCAATTGATGGATCAGGGTGATGCTTATTATTGTTATTGCAGTAAAGATGAGCTTGAAGCGATGCGGGAAGAGCAGCGGGCTAATAAGCAAAAACCGAGATATGACGGTCGCTGTCGTCACATCACTACGCCACGTGAAGGGGTAGAACCGGTTATTCGCTTTAAAAACCCTACCGTGGGTCAAGTGGTTGTAGAAGACGCGATTCGTGGCAATGTGGTGTTTGAAAATAGTGAACTGGATGATTTGATTATTGCCCGACCGGATGGCACCCCAACCTACAACCTGACCGTTGTAGTAGATGATCTGGACATGCAAATGACTCATGTGATTCGCGGTGACGATCACCTGAATAACTCACCCAGGCAGATCAATATCTTTAAAGCTTTGGGGGCGAAACCGCCTGTTTTTGCTCATGTTCCCATGATTTTGGGCGATGATGGGGCTCGGCTTTCAAAGCGGCATGGTGCGGTAAGTGTCATGAGTTATCGGGATGCGGGATATCTTCCTGAAGCCTTATTGAATTATCTGGTCAGATTAGGCTGGTCCCATGGCGATCAGGAAATTTTTTCTTTAGCAGAGATGACCCAGTTATTCGATATCCAGGACGTCAATAAAGCCGCCTCAAGCTTTAATACCGATAAATTAATCTGGCTGAATCAGCATTATATTAAAACCAGTGCGCCGGAGCATGTTGCCCAGCATTTAAGCTGGCATATGGGAGAATTAGGTATTGATCCGGCGGATGGACCTGCTCTGGTTGATGTCGTGGTGTTACTACGCGAACGGGCCAAGACTTTAAAAGAAATGGCCGAATCCAGTGTGTACTTCTATCGTGATGTCGAAGCTTATGATGAGAAGGCTGCACAAAAAAACCTGAATCAAACCAGTTTGCCATTATTAGAAGCTGTATTGGTTGAACTAAGTGAACTTACCGATTGGCTGGCAGAGCCAATCCACATGGTTATCAAAAATTGTGCAGAAAAACATGAGGTTGGTATGGGGAAGGTTGCCCAACCCATTCGCGTGGCGATTACCGGAAATACGATCTCCCCCTCTCTTGATGTCACCTTGGAATTATACGGACGCGAGCGCGCATTAGCCGCAATCAAACGTTGTATAACTTGGATCAAAGATCATGCCTGATTTTTAGCTGAAAAATAATAACCTTTATTTTCAATGCCTTATGGCTTCGGGAAATTATTCCCGAAAAGTGGATGGAAATGCTCACAAAAAACTTGAGTAAAGTTCTTGACGAACTCGGGAAGTCGGATTAAGGTTCGTCATACGCATGAGGTTCAATTCGAACAAGTCGTGACGTAAATACTAAAAAGTAAATAGAGGACAACTTTATGAAGCTGAAAACATTATCAATTGCAATGATGGGTTTAGCCGCACCAGGTCTGGTCGCTGCTGATGAACTCATCGATATGCAAAAAAATGCGAATAACTGGGTTATGCCTGCAGGTAACTATGCTAACCAACGTTATAG
>NZ_JAJAEO010000112.1 GCF_020447225.1 Methylophaga pinxianii
CAGTAAAAATTTCAATACGTTCCATAGACACTCCTTAAAGATAGGTCTAAGCCTATCGCTTAATAATTGAGTGTCCGTTTTAAAATGGGGCTATTACACAATCTATTTTGAAAAAAGCATTTTCTGGTCAACTCATACCTCAAGACATAAATGATGAGTCTGCATCGGTCTTACTATCTAAAATTAAAAAATCCATAATTCGAAAGGGACAAAATGGACATTTCTCCTGACAAACAAAATATAGATGCAGTTTTTTCAAATACGCTTTATCACATCGATTTCTATCAGCGTGAATACCGCTGGAATGATGAGCCAGTTTTGAGACTGTTGGATGATATTTTTTATAAGTTCAATGAGCATTATGCTGAATTTTCATCATTGCCACCCAGTGGAGAGGTCGTTGATGCTAAATATTCGTGGTATTACTTAAATACGTACGTAACCAATAAAGTAGACGGTAAGGTATTTATCGTTGATGGTCAGCAGCGCTTGACTACGCTATCACTGATACTTATCAAGCTTATGCACTTGGCTCAAGAGTTTGATTCAAAAGCAGCAAAGTGGCTCGATGGCAAAATATCTGGGCAATCAGGTTTCGAAAATCGATTCTGGATGAACCATGAAGCGCATCGCGAAACACAGCAAGCCATATATGACGGTAGCTTTAACAGAGTCAATTCTGAGGCCGGAATTACATCTGTAAACATGTTGAAAAATTTCCAAACTATCAGTAAGTGGCTCGATAAAGAACTAGATAGTCAGCATAAGTTGGAAACCTTTGTATTTTACTTCTTAAGAAGGCTTGTTCTAATAAATTTGTCCGTTGAGCAAACGGACGTTCCGATGGTTTTTGAGGTTATAAACGACCGTGGTGTCAAGCTCAAACCATATGAAATACTAAAGGGTAAGCTCCTTGGTCAGATCGATAAATCAGTATTAAATACAAAGGATTACAACAAAATATGGGAAGGGCATATACGTGCTATCAACTCCTATGATGAAGACGAAGCAGACCGTTTTTTCAGATTTTTTCTAAAAGCACGTTTTGCAGACACTAGGAACGAAGGCCAGCGATTTGATGGGGACTACCATCGAATAATTTTCACTAATGAGTTTGATCAGCTGCTTGGCATCGCGCACAACCAAGCTGGTGTTATTCAATTTCTAGATAATCAATTTGATTATTATGCGGCGCTTTACAGGAAAGCTCGGCATGCTTATTCATACGATGAGACAACAGCGTTTACCTACAACAGGGTGAATGATTTAGATGGCGCATTAATGCTTATTTTGTCATCGTGTTCCTTCAATGATGAGCAAGAAGCTGAGAAGTTATCAAAAGTACCCGAAGAGCTAGACCGAATATTTGCCCTACTACAGCTGCAAGGGGCATACGATAGTAATGCCTTTCAAGAAATGCTCTACCGTATTTCTTCAGCAATTCGTGACAAAGATATTTCTGAGATGCGGTCAGCATTTGATGTTGAGTTAACTTCAGAATTAGCGAGAAGACGACTCACTGATAGTGTTGAACAGCCATTTAGATATGCTTTTTTCAAACAAACGGGTGTTGGTTTAAATACACGCTTCAAAAGATACTTCTTCGCTCGTGTAGACGAATTTCTTGCAAAACATATGAAACTCAATATGAAGCATTCAATTTCAGATCTGGTTTCGAGAACCGGTGCTAAAACTGGCTTCCATATTGAACATATATTGGCACATAACCATGAAAATTTAGCCTTATTTGATAATGATGAAGAGCGCTTTGAAATGGAAAGAAATCGACTGGGCGGTATCCTGCTTCTTAAGGGTAAGGACAACATTTCCAGCAATAACGAAAGCTACTCCGACAAACTTAAAACCTATGCCAATACTTTGTACTGGAATGAGACGCTGAGGATTGATGCATATAAATCAAAGCTCGACCTAGAAAACCTAAAAAGAGAATTTAAATTAGACCTCGATTATGTAGATAATTTTGATTCCGTAGCGCTTGAAAAAAGACAAAAATTACTTTTTGAAATTTCCTCACTAATCTGGGCATAAACCTTCGTATGACAACTGCACCAATCGTTTCCAAAGTATGGAGTTTCTGTACCACCCTGCGTGATGATGGGGTGGGCTATGGTGATTATCTCGAGCAACTGACTTACCTCATCTTTTTGAAAATGGCTGATGAGTACAGCAAGCCTCCCTACAATCGAAATGTTGGGATTCCAGAGCGGTACAACTGGTCAACCCTAAAGAGTAAAAAGGGCGCTGAGCTTGAAGTGCTTTATGTCGAGTTGCTGCGTGCTTTGGGTACGCAAAAAGGCATGCTTGGGCAAATATTCACCAAGGCACAAAACAAGATTCAAGACCCGGCCAAGCTTTATCGTCTGATTGACATGGTCGATAGCACGCAATGGGCAACTATGGGCGCTGATGTTAAGGGCGACATATACGAAGGCTTGCTTGAGCGTAATGCGGAAGACACCAAGTCAGGTGCCGGCCAATACTTTACGCCGCGGGCATTGATTCGGGCGATGGTTGAGTGTGTTCGTCCTGAGCCCGGCAAAACGATAGCCGACCCAGCGTGTGGCACTGGCGGCTTTTTCCTTGCTGCTTACGATTTCCTTACTGACACAAATCATTATCAGCTCGATAAGTCACAAAAAAGCTTCTTAAAGCACAATACCTTTTACGGTAATGAGATTGTCGCCAACACACGACGTATGTGCCTGATGAATATGTTTTTGCATAACATCGGTGAAATTGATGGCGAAAGTTTAGTGTCTCCCAATGATGCGCTGGTGGCAGCCTCGCAATACTCATACGATTACGTACTGGCAAATCCACCTTTTGGCAAGAAGAGTTCGATGAACTTCACTAATGCCGAAGGTGAGCAAGAGACAGATGACCTAACGTATAACCGGCAAGACTTCTGGGCTACCACCTCGAATAAACAGATTAATTTCGTCCAACATATTCGTAGCATGCTCAAAACAACCGGCAAAGCAGCAGTTGTATTGCCGGATAATGTCTTATTTGAGGGCGGTGCAGGCGAGACGATTCGCCGTAAGCTGCTTGAAAATACCGATCTGCATACTATCCTGCGTTTACCGACAGGCATTTTTTATGCGCATGGTGTGAAAGCAAACGTGCTGTTTTTCGATAACCGAGAAGCCAGTCCTAATCCATGGACCAAAGAAGTTTGGTACTACGATTATCGAACCAATATTCATCACACGCTGAAGAAAAAACCGTTACGTTATGAAGACTTGGTTGAATTTATCAAATGCTATAACCCACAAAATCGTCATCAACGTAAAGCGACATGGGATGCAGAAACAAATCCTGACGGTCGCTGGCGTAAATACTCATATGAAGAACTGACCACAAGAGACAAAACCAGTTTAGATTTATTTTGGTTAAAAGATAAAAGCCTCACTGATCTTGACAACCTGCCCGAGCCAGATGATTTAGCAGAAGAAATTATTGAAAATCTGGAGGCAGGTTTGGATAGCTTCCGAAGCGTACTTGCAACCCTATCTAAATAGTATGATGGTCAGCATATTTCGGAAACAGATATAGGAATATAGATTCAAAGCATTATAGTGAATAAAACTCAGCTTCTGTCTGTCTCCAACAATTTCGAGTTCTAATTTTTGGAGTCTAGGCACCGCCATACTGGCTCTTCATCTTTCCACCATACAATAGATATGAAATCATCATTGTGATAATGAAATGAATGCTCAAATACTTCTGATTCATCTGCCCAATCATCTTTACACCAAACACTTCCATTTATGAAACCAGCTCCTTTATCATGCCCGTTGAATATTAGATCGAAGATTTTAGAGCCATTAGGAACGGTATCGGGAGGCAGAAAAGAGTATGGGATTTTTTTATTTGCATGAAACAACCTTCTGGAACCGTCAGACCGATAAATAGCGAAAAACCCCAAGTGTTGTTGGCTTCCGATAACACGTCGTAATGAGGCCATGAAGCTTATCTGAAAGGCCTCTTTTACACCACTAAGTAAATCAAGATTTAGAGGACTGTCATTGATGTATTTTGTGAGTAAGTATGATGGTATTAACAGTTCTGAAGCAAAAGCATTCGCAATTGTTTCACGGCCCTGTTGATGACTTTTAGTTTCATCCATATCAGACTGAGAACATAGGTTACCAATTGTGCCTCGATCTTTTATCCAATGGCCTAGCTCATGACCTATAGAAAATCGTTTGCGTTCATTGTTACTGTCTGCTTTAACAGTGATAATTGCGTTATTACCTGCACCAATAATCATCGCTTCACAACCGGTGAGAGGGCGTTCAACTACCAATGCATTTTTATAGAAAGCGATGGCTTCAATATCTATTTCAAATGGGGATGAAATTGCTAACTCACCTATATATAAGGACTCAACATATTCTTTAACCTTTTCGATCGTCACCCTCAACTACTCCGATATTGATGAGATCAGCCAAGATTTGTTCTGCCTCATCGTTAGTAATTTCTTTTCCATCCCTAAAAGCCAGAGTTAATCCAGCTGGGAGCTTGTTTTGTGTGAACATATCAATCAAGATGCCTTTAGCATCTTTACCTGCTTTCGTTAATGTTTGAGAAATATTCTTTGACGATTGTGTTTTTCTGACGTGCTCTAGATTGAACCTAGCTTCTTTGAGCTTCGCTTTATTAAACTCAGTTGAAATATCGTTTAATTTTTTTTGAAGTAGCAAAGCTTCGGAATCTAATTCATCCACCGACAGACCTAACTCCTGACAAAGCTCGTTCTGTGTCATTTTTGCTATGTTTTCAATCATTAAATCATCAAGTAGTAATATCATTTCCTTATTAATATTCATTACTGATCCTCCCTCTGGAGTTTATTAATATTGCAACGAACAATTCGTCTTCGAGTCGTGTCATAACGATTCAAATTCCCTGAAAAAATTTGCTCTATTATTTCTGACTTTTTCAACCCATCAGATGTTGCTCGTAGAAAGGAAAAAGCATCTTCATCATCGGAAAATAAAGATATGAGTTGGTCCCACGCGCTGTCGAATTTTCCATCATATGAGCTTTCGGCCGTAGTTACGTTGTTTTCATGCATCTCGATAGGCTCATAGTTTCTGAGTATTTCTTCATCTTTTCGTTCAAATGTGTCATAAGCTATGCCTTTCATGATCTGGCCTACAGAGACGGCAAGAGGTAACTCTTTTGGTATGTGTCTGCAGTCTGCCAGAATTCTGCAGATTGCCTCTTGGAATAGGTCATCAGCTTCCATTCTAAGCCCATACTTATTAATTAAGTTTTTTGCTATGGCAATGAGTTTGAATAGCAAATTATCTTCATCGGATAATAGTGCCTCTCTAAACTCATCAACGGAATAATAATCGTATCCCTGCATACCTACTCCACTAGACGGTTAAATTTTTTTTT